>CABOGK010000004.1 GCA_902399855.1 Erysipelotrichaceae bacterium | reverse complement strand
AAGCTTGGATTTATTATAATAGTCCAAGAATTTGTCCGCAGGCCCAACCCTTCCTACTTGAAAGTGGTACGATTTCGGATATCCAACAAGCCTTTTCTATTCTTCATGTCAAAAAAGAATTACAACCTAAAATTTTAAAAATATTAAATCTTAATTAATTGTCTCGATTAATTTGTGTATTTTCTAGCATTGAAATCCATTTCTACCATTTTTTTAAAGGCAGTTATTTAACAAGTTGCCTTTTTGTAATCACTTAATGAAATGTTCAGTAATCGCCTGAACAATGGTTGAAATATAAGCTTGAAAGTATATTTTATTCATTAAATACTAAAAAATAAGCCCTGTGTTCTCCAAACCATAAGGGCTTATTCTTTAGGACATAGACTCCAACAATTCCATCTTTTCTTCCCATTCTTGTGTATAGTGTGCTATTTCATTATGCTTATCATCAATTTGCTGATCCAACTCTTCCATTTTCTGATAGTCTTGATAGTACTCTGGTTCATATCGTAATTCTCGAAGAGCCTCTAAATCTTCCTGTGCCGCTTCAAGGAGCTGCTCCAGTCGATCCACTCGATTTTTCAAAGCTTTTCGATCTTTAAATGACTGCACAGACACATTCGATTTTTCTATCTGCGGCTGTGCTTCCAACAAAGTTCCCGCTTCTTTTTTCTCAATATACTCAGCATAAGTACAATCATATACTTTGCAGTCTTGTCCCATTTCTAGCACTCGATTGGCCATTTTAGATAAAAACATACGATCATGCGAAACAAATAAAATCGTTCCATCATATTTTTCCAAAGCCTTTTCCAAAACCTCTTTTGTAGGGATATCTAAATGGTTGGTTGGCTCATCCAGCAAAAGCAAATTGTCTTCCATCAACATCAGTTCTGCTAAAGCAAGACGCACTTTTTCTCCTCCGGAAAGCGTATTGATCTCTTTAAAGACCTCTTCCTGTGTAAATAGAAAACTGGCCAGGGTATTGCGAATCTGTGTCTGTGTCAAATCCGGAGATACATCCCATAAAGTATCGATAACCGTCTTATTCGATTTTCGATGAGCACTGTCCTGATCAAAATAACCAACATCAATTTGATATCCAAAATGAAACTGTCCGGATAACGCCGGTACTTTATGCATCAATGTCTTGATCAAAGTACTCTTTCCTATTCCATTAGGTCCTACAATAGCCATTCTTTGTCCTTTGATCAATGAGAAGCTAACAGTCGATAGAGGTTTATCATACCCGATTTTTAGATTTTCAACCTCCAGCACCTGTTTTCCACCTTTTCTGGCACATTGAAATGTCGCATGCATGGATGATGTATCCGCTTTTCGATCTTGTATGCGATCCATTCTTTCCAGATATTTAATTTTACTTTGGGCAAAGGCTGCCTTATTTTTCTTATAGCGAAATTTTTCGATCAACTCTTCCAGACGTTGAATTTGTGCCTGCTGACGCAAAAACGCCTCATGATTTTTTTTGATAAATTCTTCTTTGGCTTTCACATAATGTGAATAATTCCCCACATAACGTGTTGTCACACCGTATTCGATCTCAATAATTTCATCGACCACATGGTCTAGAAACATTCGATCATGACTGACCAGAACGATCGCACTTGGATAATGTCGGACATAATTTTCCAGCCATTCGATACTTTCAATATCTAAATGGTTGGTTGGCTCATCCAGCAAAAGCACATCCGGCTTTGACAACAACAACTTAACTAACGCAATTCGTGTTCTTTGTCCGGAACTGAATTCGTCTAATGTTTTATACAGATCGTCTTCTTCAAAGCCAAAATGGAAAAATACGTTTTTTAATTCCACTTCATATTGATATCCATTCAATGCCTCAAACTCACTTTGTAAGCGAGCATAGCGCTCCATCTGTTTTTCGCTGGCATCGGTTTCCAAGATACTCGCCTGCTCATGAAGCTTCGTTTCCAATTCTTTTACTCTGGCAAAGGCATCACTTAATTCCTGGTACACCGTATGTTCGGTGTTCGAAAAAGTAATCTGTGCCAAATATCCAATACGCACTCCATTTTGGACAACACGACTTCCCTGGTCAGGTTGTTCTTTATCACAAATTATTTTCAACAAGGTTGTTTTACCGCATCCATTTTTCCCAACCAATGCGATTTTTTCTTTATCTCGGATGCTTAAAGTAGCTTTTTCTAAAACATCCTGCGCCCCATAGCTCTTTTTTATATTACTGACTTGCAGTTTCACTGTTCTCACCTATTCCATAATAATTGCATATCGCATCGGCAATTGTCTTTGCCATCTGCTCTTTATTTTTCTGATAATACTGAACACTTTCTTCATTGCTTCCATTTGCCAGCATGAAAACAATGCTCTCCATTCCAAACACATCTTTATAGCTTTGATTGGCCGATGAATTCTCCAACACACCGGTAAAAGTCTGTTTTCCACCGGTTTCTCTTAACTGTGGATATACATCATACACACGATCCTGTCCTTCCTCACTCTGTCCGGGATCGATTACGACCGCACTGTTTTGTACGCTGTTACTGGTAATGGATGCCATCTTTAGATCTTGTGATCGAAAAGCATATGCGATTTCATTGGCTAAAAGTCCTTTCGTATAATTCGATGTCAAAATATAAGGATACTGCAGTTCATCATCTTCATACACTTCAAAACTGATAAAAGCCTTGGCCTTAGCCTTATATCCCACACCTACACGCGAAGAGGAACCATAATAGCTGTCAAAATCATCAGCTTCTCTGGTCAATAAGACTTTTAATCCTCTAGATTCCAATTCCTTTTGGACAAGTACGGCAAAACTGGATGTTTCCTGCGGCTCATTGATCCAATCGGTAATGATACCCGGTTCATTCTGCATACTAAACTCGTTATAAATATTTCCACCTGGATCTAAAACCACATCCGCAACCTTAACTTGCGGTATATTCTCATTGACTTCCAAAAAAGCGTAATTCAGTTTATAAGAAATACCAAAGTCTGATAAATACTCTTTGGAAGCATGTAATGTGATATCCTTTACATGCTTATCATTTCGCATCGTACTAAATGTTTCACTATCAAAAGAATCTTCAAAATAGACTCTTTTCTTCTCATAGTTTTCATAAATATAGATTTCATATAATCCCGGATCCAAAGTACCTAGCTGAATACCTGAATCAATACTTTCTCCGATCGCAAAGCCCAGTTCCTTTTTGGTTTCCACATTCCGTAAAACGACCATGGTTCCAATCAATGAATCTGTCTTTTTTTGTCCATATTTTCCCTGATAGAAGGATAGAGTCTGACCATAAATGCCATAATCCTGGATTTCAAATGTTTCTGTAAACCCTTTTTTCACATTGTCTTCAATAACATCGGAATCCATTTTTTCTAACACCGTCATCTGTAAACGATCAATATCCGTAGGACGACTCATATATAGAAAAAGAGCAGCACTGATCAAAGAGATCACTACGACAATCGCAATGATCATTCTAGGGTGTTTAAATCGTGAATGCAGTTTTCTTTTTGTCATGCCCTAAGTATATCAAAAAATGAAAAGAGCGCAAAGAGCGCCCTAGTTATTGACTCCATGATGTGGGGCAAAAGAATCTATCTCTATTGCCTTAAACACATAGCCTTCTGATTTGTAATGTTCAATGATTTTAGGTAATGCCTCTACAGTCGTATCTTTAGCTGCTGTATCATGCATCAAAATATTGATATATTGACTTTGACAGGCTGTTGCATTCTGAATCAAAGTATCTGCCGGAATATTATTTCCACTGGCATCCCCTGAATCACAATTCCAGTCAAAGTACTGATAACCTTTATCCTGAAGGGACTTTGTCAAGATCGTCATGATCTTGGGCGAATATTGTTTAGAAATTGTATTGGAGGATCCACCGGGAAACCGGACTAATTTGACTTCTTCACTTATTATGTCCTTGACCATATCTTGTATCTTTCGCAAATCGTCATAGTAAGCATCGGTTGAAGAATAAACGCTGGCAAAATCATGTGTAAAGGTATGCAAGCCAATCGTATGTCCTTTTTCATGAGCTACTTTTAGCCAATCGTTATAAGAAGGTTGATTCCCCGTCACAAAGAATGTAGCCTTGACATCGTACTGATCAAGAATCTTTAAAATTCGCTCTGTATTTTTACTTGGTCCGTCATCAAAAGTTAAATAAACGATTTTTTGGTTTAATTCCTCATTTTTTAAGATTGTCAAACTTCTTGTTTTCTGTGTTTCATTACCGGAACGATCCCTACCGATATAAATGAGGGTATAATCACCCGGCTGATCAAAATTAACTTGTGAAGTATCCGTATCTAATGAAGGATTTTCATCAAAATCATCTTTGATGGATACATCTTCCAAAAAATCAGGAAGCAGCCCTTGTTTAAATTCGATCCTTTTATCCGAATGTTCAATCGTCGGACCTTGTTTGTCTTCACAGCGCTCTAAGATAGCGCTTGTTTTTGTTTCATTTTTTCCTTGATCTGTGGCAATAATTTGAACTTCATACCGCCCCGGTTTGGAAAAATCTTCTTGATTCGCAAAATGATAGGTAACTTCTGTTGCATCCTCACATTTTTCAATAAAGGAAGCTGGCTCAATGTCCTGTATCATATCTGTTTTCAGATTTTTGGTTGTTATAGAAGGAGCTTTGGTGTCTTGTACCTTGATCTTTACTTCCTTTTGATATTGATGAAACTTGTAGTTAAGCGTATATTCACCTAACTTCGATGTATCGACCTCTCCATCTATTTTTACTTCTTTATCATCGCCGAGTACAAATAAAATCTGATCTTCCGGTTTAAACTCAGAATTGATTTCCACCTCTATAGTGGAGGCTTTTAACAGGACAGGGTGAAACAATAAATAGAGAAACGAGATACCGGTAAACAAAATAGCCGCGGCAAAAAAGACTCTTTTATATCGAATCTTATATGTCCGCGGTTGTTTCTTCATAATCTATTCCTTCCATCGATATTCTTATTATACAATAGTAAACCGAAAATAGAAAGGTTATTAAATTATTTAGATTCATAAACTATTTGTACGAATTTCTTGATTCGCAAAATAAAAGAGTCTTTCGACTCTTTAGAAAATAAGATTTCGTGGTGTACGTGGATATGGTTCTACATCACGGATGTTTTGGATACCGCTTAAATACATCAACATACGATCAAATCCTAATCCAAATCCACTGTGTTTGCAGCCGCCGAAACGACGAAGATCCAAATACCATTGTAGAGGTTCCTGTGAGATATTTAATTCTTTTAATTTCTCTACCAATACATCATATCGTTCTTCACGTTGTGAGCCGCCAACCAGTTCTCCAACATACGGCACCAGTAAATCACAGGCAGCCACAGTCTTTTGATCCTCGTTGACACGCATATAGAAGGCTTTGATATCTTTTGGATAATCAATCAGGAAGACCGGTCCGTTGACAACCTTTTCGCAGATATAGCGTTCATGTTCACTTTGCAGATCCATACCCCAGTATATGTTTTTATTTTCAAACTGGTCTTTGGCCTTTTCCAAATGTTCAATGGCTTCGGTATAAGTCATACGTTTAAAGTGGGAAGTGGCAACAGCTTTGATTCGTTTGATACAATCTTTGTCGATCATCTTTTCAAAAAAAGCCATTTCTTCCGGTGCATGCTCCAGACAATAATTGATACAATACTTGATCATTTCTTCAATGCAGTCCATATTATCGCTTAGATCCGCAAAAGCAAGTTCCGGTTCGATCATCCAGAATTCACTGGCGTGTCGTGTTGTATTTGAGTTTTCCGCCCGGAATGTAGGCCCAAAGGTATAAACGTTACGATACGTCAAGGCAAATGGTTCGACGTGAAGCTGTCCGGAAACGGTCAACTGTGCATGTTTACCAAAGAAGTCTTCCTCGTACTTATTATCTTCTCTAGTTGTGACCGTAAAACATTCGCCGGCACCTTCGGCATCGTTACCGGTAATGATTGGTGTATGCACATAGACAAATCCTCTATCCTGAAAGAATGTATGAATGGCCATGGACAAAACACTGCGCAAGCGGAAGATCGCATAATAGGTATTGGCACGAGGACGTACATGAGGAATCTCACGCATATACTCAAAGCTGTGGCGCTTCTTCTGCAGAGGATAGTCATGATCACTTAAGCCAAGCACTTCGATCGATTCAGCCTGTATTTCAAAAGGTTGTTTGGAATCCGGTGTACACACCAGCTTTCCTTTAACCTCAATCGCAGAGCCTAATGTGATCTTACTGATCGCTTCATAATTTTTTGTACTTTCCTGATAATAGACAACTTGTACATTGCCAAAGCAGGAACCATCATTCAGTTCGATAAATCCTAAAGCTTTCGAATTTCGATTGGTTCTAACCCATCCCTGCAATGTGATATCTTGTCCATCAAAACTCTGAAAATCTTCTTTTAACTTTTTGACTAACATCTTTTCTCCTCCTGTAAAATAAAAAAATCGTCCCGTTAGGAACGATATATAACCGCGGTACCATCCTGTTTCAAAAAAGCCCTCTTGAGATTAACGCACTCCAACGAGGCTGACTACTGCTATTTCTCCAGCCCGGCTCCGCAGTTGTTTGTGCTTATAAGCTATCGGTTCTTTTTCACCATACAGAACTCTCTTTTGACGCATCACTTATGGCAACTACTGTTTCTTAGCCTTTGTATCCATGGAATTGGTGATAAAAACCAACTCTTGAATTGATGATACCACATCCACAACTTTCACGGCAACCCCTTTTGGCACCAGAAAATGTTCATGGGTAAAATCCACAAGTCCGGTAATGCCACAAGCCACCAAACGATCTACCGTTTCCTGTATCATATGGGAAATCGTCAAAATGGCAATATGACAGCCTTCCGGAATTTTTTCTTCTAATTGTGTCATTGGATAAATCTGTACACCGAACTGGACTCCGGCTTTGGTTTCATCCATATCAAAGGCGCAGGCAATTTCTCCAACCACATGATCCCATTTATTATAATTCATCAAGGCCCGCCCTAAGTTACCGGCTCCCACCAAAATGATCTTTTCATCAAAATCGACTCCAAGCTCCGCATTAAAAATCTCTATCAGTCGATCTACATCATAACCATATCCTTGTTTCCCCAAATTCCCTAAAAAGGAAAAATCTCTACGAATCGTTGTGGATTCGATATCTACAAACGTTGATAATTCTTTGGACATGATTCTTTGTACGCCATTCTTTTTTAGACGGCGCAGTGCTTTTAAATATAACGGATATCTCTGCAAGGTCGCTTTTGGTACTTTTTTAGTCGCCATGTCTAATCACTCCTACAAGTATTTTAGCATTTTTTTATGCTTTGTGAAGATGTTAACAAGTCTTTTAGAAAATTTTCTTTCGCTTCTTTTGTTTCTTCATGACACAACGATCCAATCTTTGACAGAGCGTATCTAAATCAGGATACAGTTTTTGAATCTGTTTCTCCATCAGGAAGCCGATTCCTTTTTGTTTACCAAAAAACCATACACCTCCATAAAAGGCGATAGATACCAGCCATCCGATCAAAAACGGAACTTGAAAGACCAGAACACTGAGAACTAAAATGGCAATCGTAACAGTCAGTAAAATCAATAAAAATACCCGCGTATATTCATATACCACATTTTGATAATACGATTTATGAGCTTTTAAAAATTCTTGTACCTCGCTACCCCCATCCGATGTAAACTCCAGATAACGCCAGTTCTCTTGTCTTTTTCGTTCATTTTTTAACTGCATGATCTGCTGCATGCGAAGGATACAAAAGTACATGCCTTTATGGTTTTCAAACCGTTGGTATTTTTTATAGTACAGCTCCAATGTCTTTAAATAATCGTTATCGGAAATCTTTTGATAGATCATTGATTCTACCAAAGCATCCAAACGCTCTGTCAAGACGTCTGAAAAGATCAGTACATTATCTTTAGAGCGTCTTTCCAGCGCTTTTAAAGCCCCTAAAAAATAATCAGCCATTTTCTTTTACATACACCTGCAAAGCTTTAGAAATCTGATCCGGACATGATGTGCTCTTTATGCCACAAGTTACTCCTTCCAGATCCTCCATGACTTCCTTTACATCTCTTCCCTTTAACAGACGTCCGATTCCTTTCAAATTGCCATTGCATCCGCCAATGGCTTCAAAAGACTGGATTACGCCATCTTGAATCTCAAAATGAAATTCACGAGAACATACACCTTGTGGTTTATAAACAAACATCATATACTTTTTCTTCCTTTCCATCGATTCATCATAAGCTGGCTCAAAGCGCCGATGCATAAGCCGCTTACAATAGACAATGCCAGTAAAACCGGCAAAAACAACTGCATAAAAAACTGTTGATAGATCCATGTCACCATCAAAACCTGGCCAATGCTGTGAAAGGCCGCACCTAGAACACTGATTCCTAAAATGGAAAACCAACCGGTTTTATAGCCAATGCTCATAGCGCATAATGCCAGAAAAGCGCCGCTTGCCGACAGCCAGAAAGAAACCGAAAACAAAGTTCCCTGTAAAAGACTTGCCAGAAAAACCCGCATGGCACTGACTAACCACATTGATTGGATACCGTACATCTTTAATACAAACAAAGCCGTGATATTGGCAAACCCGATCTTGAATCCGGGAATGATCCAGGAGGTAGGCAGAAAGCTTTCCAGTATCTGTAAAACAATCCCAATAGCACACAAAAAGGATAACTCTACAATTTTTTCTGTTTTCATTGTATCACCGTGTCTTCCTTTGTGTCACCTTCGATTTGAATGACTGTCTCATTGGGCAGGCATACGATCGGCACATTTGAATCCGAAACAAAGCCTTGTTTAGAACAAAGATGATGCGGACTGTTTTCCTGTGTTACACGTACCGCATGGTCTTTTACTTCGATGTTGACTTTGCCATTGGTTCCCTCTACGCTATATTGTCCATCCTGATTTAAGTCAATTGATAAAACCTTTTCTTCCTTGACATACACATCCGCCCTGTTGGCTTGTGTCGTATGTCCCAATAAAAAGAAAAGGCTTGAAAGGGATATCAACATCAAGATCACGATCAAGATACGATCGGCTTTTGTCAGTTTCATATTCTACCCCAAAGCCGTATCCAGGATCATCATGCAGGCAAAACCAATCGCAAAGGCAATCGTGGCAATATTCGAATGCTGCCCGTGCTGGGATTGCGGAATCAGCTCCTCTACACAGACATAGACCATAGCTCCGGCCGCAAACGCTAACAACCAGGGCAAAACCGGCTGCAAGACCGCCGAAAACAAGATCGTCAAAAACGCACCAATCGGTTCTACGATGCCCGAAGCGGTTCCTAAAAGAAATGATTTCATCCTGGACATTCCCTGTGAATGTAACGGCAAAGATATAACGGCTCCTTCCGGAAAGTTTTGAATGGCAATTCCCATAGAAAGCGCCAAAGCCCCTTCAATGGTCAAGGCCGTATTGGCACTGTATAATCCGGCAAAAACGATGCCTAATGACATCCCTTCGGGAATATTATGCAATGTCATCGCAAAGAATAGCTTTGTAGTTTTCTTCCAGGAAGTATGGATTCCTTCTTCCTGATCCGAATCTACATGTATATGCGGTATTACTTCATCTAACACCAATAAAAAGAAGATTCCCAACAAAAAGCCAACAGATGTCACCAGCCAGCTGTTTTGATGTAAACGTTCGACTTCTTCCATCGCCGGCAATAATAAGCTGAAGACACTGGCTGCGATCATAACACCGGCCGCAAAGCCAAGCATAAATTTTTCAACCAGTGGCGGCACACCTTTTTTTAAGAAGAAAACGACCGCTGCTCCCAACATCGTTCCCAAAAAAGGAATTCCCAATCCTAAAAACATTTCTAAATCCATCTCTATCTCCTTATGTTACATTGACATGGACTTCTCGTGTTACCGCATTGCCAAAACGATCGGATACGCGTACTGATACATCCTGCGATCCGGCAACTGAAGCATTAAAATCCGATGTCGTTGAAAATGAAACTCCACTTAAATCACTGGCTTTGATAAAAGCCGACCAATCTATGCTTTGTCCTGCCGAAATATCGATCTCTGTCGGACAGGATAATATCGTTGGCGGTTGCGTATCTTTTACGGAAATGGAAAAATCGATATCCCGATTTCCCGCATGGATCACAAAATCATACACTCCAACCACCAGATAATCCATATTCTCGGAAGTAAAACGATTTTGTGCCTTCACAACACCGGAGCTTTTGGCCTCCACTTCCCAGTCATCCGTTGGATAATTTTGCGCATTCTTAATATATAAGGCCGCATTGGCATAAATATCCTGCCCTAATTCAACCGTAAATGTCTGTCTTTGCAGTGCGGGACCAGAACAACCCGTCAATACCAACAGACACATCATAATCCATCCTAGTTTACGCATCTGCATCCTCCAAAAACGGCTTTGCCATTTCTTTGATTTTTCCCAGACGATGCTTCATCCCCGATTTGGAAATGATCTCACCATACGCCAGATAACATTGTTCACACAGCTCATTCATACTGGCTTCCGGGAATTTCTTCCGTATTTCCATCACATGTCGTATCTTGGAAGAAATCTCAACCTTATTCTCATTTTGTTCCAATGCATATATATAATCCAACTGTTTTTTTCCTGCTTTTAACGCCTTCATTTCATTAGCCAGCTCGCAATTATCCAAACGCTTTAAATTGTTGTAGAAATCACGCTGAATTCGTGAATCCTCAAAGTCAAACAAAGCCTGGGATGCGTTACAGAGCTTTAAAAAATCGGCAATCTTGTCACCGGCTTTTAGATAGACGATATACGCATTCTTTCGGCGTATAGTCTTAGCCGGCAAATAAAATCGCTGCATCATCTTTTGTATGCTTTGGGCCATCTGTTCTTCATGTGTACTGATCTCACAATGATAATTTGTCGTTTTAGGATCATTGATGCTGCCACCGGCTAAAAAACATCCCTGAAGATAGGCACGAGCGTTTTTCTCTGAACGTGTATATTGGATCGGTGGTGCAAAATGCAGGCCACTTTCCGTCAAAATCTTTAGATCCGAGAGAATTGTCTGCGCCTTGTCATAGACTTGAATACGATAGACATTGTTCTTTTTTAACTGCATCTTTCGCAAAACAGAAAGACGAGGATCCACCTGATACAGCTCTTTCATCCTTTGAAAGACATGCTTGGCAATCGTCGCATTTTCGGTTTGAAACGATAAGTACATTCCCTGCCAGTTCATATGCAAAGAGGCCCGCATTTGTAACAGAGCACAAAGCTGTGCTTTGGCAGCACTTGTATCCAGTACATCATCACAGATCTGTTTTTTTACCTCGCTTGTAAATGACATGCCAAACCTCCTTTTTTGCGCTAGTTATTATACCATGAGATTTTTAATTGTATTCTAAAGAGCCTTTAAAATTTCTTCTACGACTTCCCGAACAGCTTTGGGATCATGACGAATACGTCCCTTTTCATCAAAATAAATCATGCTTCGTTTTAAAATCTGATACGAATGTTCCTTTTCCTGCACTTGAATCGGATATGAGTTCATATGCGCATACTTATCCAGAATTGATTGTGGGATATAACTTTGATCAACCACGACAAGATCCACTGGATTTTTAAACGCATGTTTTTCAATAGCACGAATGTGGTCTTCCATGCTGTAGTTATCCGTTTCTCCAGGCTGTGACATCGCATTGCAGAAATAAATATGCGGACATGTCGTTCTTTGAATTGCCTCTGAAATCTCTTTTATGATCAAATTGGGCATGATCGATGTATATAGTGAACCAATCCCGTAAATTAGAATATCCGCATTTTCAATGGCTTGAATGGCCGGCAAATACGGAGTGACTTTCTTTTGATAAAACACGTGATCGATACTGTTATCCAATGTAGGAATGTTTTTTTCTCCCCGGACCAGCGTTCCATCCTTCATCATCGCATACAGAGTTACAATATCCAGTGTACTGGGTACGATCGTTCCTTTGACCTTCAAAACCTTGCTGATGGCCTGAATGGCACCAATAAAAGAACCCGTCAGATTCATCAAAGCTAAAAAGATCAAGTTTCCCAGGTTATGACCGCCGATATCTTTATCGCCTTCAAAGCGATAATTCATCAGATCGCTGAACAAATGATTTTCATCATCCTGTGCCATGGCACAGAGCACATGACGGATATCCCCGACTGCCGGTACATTATAAATATCTCGGATACGACCGGTACTTCCGCCATCATCCGCCACCGTTACAATAGCGGTAATATTGGCATTCTGAATACTTTTCATTCCCATAAGCATGCTGGAAAGTCCGGTTCCACCACCAATGACTACGATATTTTTCATTCTTCATCCACTCCTATATCCCGATGGGATTTAAAACAACGATACGTATCCTTATATATATCATATAACCAGTTACATATGGATACGGAACGATGCTGTCCACCGGTACAGCCTATCGCAACGATCATATGGTTTTTATTTTGGTGATCATAGCTTTCAAAAACAAAATCTGTGTAATTTTTTAACCGAACGATAAAATCCTGAGTTTCCGGCTTCTCCATGACATAGTTATAGACTTCTTTTTGATTACCGGTCTTATCCCGCAACTCGGGTTCATAAAACGGGTTGGGCAAAAAACGTACATCGATGACCATATCTGCATCTAGAGGAACACCATGTTTAAAGCCAAACGATTGAAACGTCAAGGTAAACTGACTTTTTTCCTGCATCTTAAAGCGATGACGAATGCGACTAGCCAAAGATGTCGGTGTGATCTTTGTCGTATCAATATGGATCATATCCGGAGCACTATCTTGTAAATGATCAAATAAATCTCTTTCCATTTCGATAGCTTCTTCGATTGTTGTCGCTTTGCCTATGGCAATCATCGGATGATGTCGTCGGGTAAAACGATAACGAAGCAGCAGCTCTTCATCACTGCAATCCAGAAAAACGATAGATACAGGTTCCGGCATATTTTTAAAATACGTCACAAAATCTAAATAATCGATGGCACTAACAGATAACGCAACATACTGATAATGATCTTCTTTTTCCAGTAATGTTTCTAAATTTGGTAAAAGCTCTTTTGGAAAGTTATCGATACAATAATATCCCATATCTTCCAAAGCATTCATGGCACTGGATTTTCCGGCACCTGACATACCGGTGACCAGAACAACTTTTTGTTTCATAAGGAAGCCTCCTTTTGTCTTTCATTGTATCATATCTTGTCCCTGACTTTTGTATTTTGTACAATAAGGGCAGGAGGAGTCTATGCATCCTATTATATTTTTGGACATTGATGGGGTATTACATCCCTTAAAAACCAATAACAGTTCTGCTCTTGATCATCATTTAAATCAAGAACTTGCCCGGGAGTTTGACAGCTATTTTTATCAATGAACTTCATTTCAGCGCTTAAACAGGCGCTTTTCTTTTACTTTTTTTGTCTAATTATTTGATTTTATATATCGTATTTTATTGTATTTTATGATATAATTTCTATGGTGATGGTATTATGCGCGTGACGACAACGAAATCTAAAAATGATGAATCTTTCTATATCAATCTTGCTTATATCAATGATTCCGGAAAAAGTACTTCCAGAATCTATAAAAAACTGGGTAAGCTCTCCGATTTATCCAAAAAATTAAATACCGGTCGTGATGGTGTCATGGCCTGGGCCAAAGAGCAGGCCAGAATCGAAACCGAAAAATATAATAAAGAACATGAATCTATTTCGATTGCTCTCAATCCCAATGTCCCTGTTCAAAAGAACCGGGAAAGCACCTTTAACTGTGGGTATCTGTTTCTGCAGAGTATTTATTACTCTCTTCATATTCAAAACATTTGCAGAAATATTAAAAACCGGCACGATTATCAATTTGACTTGAATGCCATTCTGTCAGATTTGATTTATTCAAGGTTTTTAAACCCTTCAAGTAAATTAAGCTCCTTTCAATACTGTCAGACTCTTCTGGAAAAGCCGAACTATCAACTTCATGATTTATACAGAGCTTTGAGTGTCCTGGCACAGGAATGCGATTATATTCAGGCTGAATTATACCGGAATTCTAATTTTCTTCATCCGAGGAACACACATATTCTGTATTATGACTGCACCAACTATTATTTTGAAATCGAACAGGAACGGGGTATGGCCAGGTATGGAAAAAGTAAGGAAAACCGGCCCAATCCGATCATAGGAATGGGATTGTTCATGGATGCGGACGGGTTTCCTTTGTCTTTTGATCTTCACGATGGAAATCTAAATGAGCAGAAAACATTAAAGAAACATGAACAAAGGATTATTAGTGATTTTGACTGTTCCAAATTTGTGTATTGTTCAGACAGTGGGCTGGGTTCCAAAAAGAATCGGATTCTAAATGCGACAGGTGGAAGAGCTTATGTGATTACACAGTCCCTGAAGAAATTAAAAAAAGAAGTTCGGGATACCTGTCTTTCCACAACGCAATTTCGTAAAATCGGGTCAAACCGTTTCATTGATATCAACGATCTGGATGAAGACGATCCAGAAGTATTTGACTCAGTCTATTATAAAGAAGTACCTTATGACAGTAAAACTCTTTCCGAGACTCTGATTGTGACCTACTCGCCGAAATATAAAAACTATCAGCGTTCCATTCGGGAAGGACAAATTGAACGTGCCAGAAAAATGATGACAGAAAGTGGGAAACCGAAAAAGAATCGAAAAAATCCAAACGATCCTGCCCGTTTCTTGAAAAAACAGGCTTTTACACAAAATGGGGAATTGGCCGAAGAGGAATTATGGCAAATCAATGAGGAAGCGATTGAAACGGAAGCACAGTATGATGGATTCTATGCGGTAGTCACAAATCTGGAAGCCGATGTAAAGGAGATCATTGCGATCAACCGTAGAAGATGGCAGATTGAAGCCTGTTTCCGAATTATGAAAACCGAATTTTCTGCCAGACCGATTTATCTGAGGGATGATGAGAGAATCAAAGCTCATTTTCTCATTTGTTTTACGGCTCTGTTATTCTTTAGAATCCTGGAAAATAAACTCAACTATAAATATACAGCGGAACAATTAATCCGGACAATGAAAGAAATGAAGCTTACGTTGCTGGATGGATATGGATACATCCCTTCCTATACAAGGACGGACTGCACAGACGATTTACATAATGAATTTGGGTTTCGGACCGATTATGAAATTATGAAAAAACAAAAGATTAGAAATATCATCCATCAGACGAAAGACAAGAAAAAAATACGATAAATCACTACATAACAACAAAGTGGCTCAAAGCGCATGAATAAAGGCTTTGGGCCACTTTTACCCTTTTTTAACTGTCAAAGATGGGATTGTATCATATCTTGTCCCTGACTTTTGTATTTTGTACAATAAGGGCAGGAGGAGTCTATGCATCCTATTATATTTTTGGACATTGATGGGGTATTACATCCCTTAAAAACCAATAACAGTTCTGCTCTTGATCATCATTTAAATCAAGAACTTGCCAAACTCTATCATGATCCTGCATTTTTAAAATTGAATATTTATTTTACCAACCTTGTTTATTATGGTTTTGATCAAAATGCCTGCACCCTTTTAAAGAAGCTGGTGGATGAATTTGATGCCCGTATCGTTTTAACAAGCTCCTGGCGATTAATTTATTCTAAGCATGAGCTTTATTATCTTTTTAAGATCCTGTATCTGGAACAGGCATTTATCGGCACAACGCGAAAATCCACACCTCGTTTTCAAGTCATACAGGAATATATTGATAAACATCATATCGATTCCTATATCATCATTGATGATGCCGATCTTCAAAAATACTTTGAGTTTCATACAATCAAAACCATCAATCGTTTTTGCGACAGCGATTATTTAAAAGCCCGAAATCTGCTGCTTCTTCAACATGTCAAAGCACATTAAATGGCGATGGGCCAGTTTGGCAATTGCCTTATTGATCTTCTGGTTTTCCGGCAGAAATGCCAGTCAATCTACCCTGCAAAGCGATTCCTTTTTATTCCTGCTTCCATTTCTGCAGGAAGATACAGCCCGTTTCTTGATTCGCAAGCTGGCTCATTTTACCATTTATATGGTTTTAGGCTTTTGTGTATATCGCTCTTTTAAAGAACCTCATTCCAAATGGGCTTTTGGATTGAGTCTAATGCTTTGTTTTCTCTATGCCTGCAGCGATGAATTTCATCAGTTTTTTATCGCCGGACGATCTGCGCAGTTTACCGATGTCATGATTGATACATGTGGCGCCTTGATCGGGCAGACTTTATCGTATATTTCCATCAAAAAGTGGGGATAAGTTGTGGATTTTGGACCAAAATTGACTTTTTTTTATCAATTATGATATTGTTCTTCTGATGAAAAAGAGAAAACTTAGAGCCGGTGCCCTGATTCGGATCGGTGGAGCATTGATTGCCGCTGTTTTTTTGGTATCCTGTATCACAGCGATTTCCTCAGGCCTCTATAATGCGATCCATCCTATCCGCTATATCTACAGCAAAGAAAACACGCTGCAAGTCAGCGTACCTTATATCGTTGACGGAGAAGCTGCCGAAAAGAAATTCAGAATTCCTCGCGGTACAGCAGTTCGCCTGTCCGAGAAAAAAGAAAAGGAATCTACTTTCCAGTATGAAGGCATGCAAATCTCCCTGGATAACCGTTATTTAAAAAACACATTGGAGGAATGCATCCAGATCGATACTGTCTATCCTAGACGATTGATCAATCTGCGTGAGAAAAAAGATGGTCCTTTATGCGATGAAATCGTAAAAAAAGGAGAAAGTGTCCAGGTCGCAAAGGTTGATCTTGACGATCTTGATCAAACGACCGGAGAAATTCGATGGTATCAAATCGAAAAAGACGGAAAGAAATATTGGTTGAACGGAAAATACGTAGAAACCGATAAAGATCTGGCTACAAAAAACTGGAATACAGATATAACATATTCAATCTATTGGGATGAATATTATGGTGAAGGATACTCTAAGGATGCCTATATCGATCAAATCGATTATAAGCCCACGCAAACTGCCAAGTATGAAGACAATTCATTATTGACCAACTGCAATGCGGTTCACATCTCATTAGAGAATATGATCCAGAATAAAGAATATTATTTAAATTTGAATAAAGAAACCGGTGTCAATGCCTATGTTGTGGAATTAAAAGGAGATGCCGGCTACCTGTGGTATGATTCAAAAGCAGCAGATGAATATTTAAACGATCCAAAGCAGGCAAAATCCAATGTATTAGCTTCTATGGATGAATTAAAAGATCTCATTAAGGAATTCCAGGATCAGGGTTATTACATTATTGGTCGTATCGTAACCTTTAAGGATCAAATATTTGCCTTACAAAACAGTAAAGAATCCATTACCGACAACAGCGGAAATCTCATTGTTCACAACGATGAATATTGGCCAAGTGCATATTCTCGTAAAGCCTGGATGTACAATGTAGCCATTGCCAAAGAAGTGGCGGATTGCGGTGTTAACGAAATTCAATTTGACTACGTTCGCTTTCCGGATGGATTGAGTGCAAGCATGGATTCCATTGATTTAAAAAACACCTATGATGAAAGTAAGACTGCTGCCTTACAAGGCTTTTTACAGTATGCCAAGGAAGAACTGGAGCCCTATCATGTCTATGTGACTGCCGATGTCTTCGCCTGGCCTTTGGTCGCACAGGATGATCAGGATATCGGACAGTTTTATCTTGCGATTGCCAACAGTGTTGATGTGATCTGCCCGATGCCTTATTCCGATCATTTCTCTGCCGGAGCGATGGGAATCGAGGATCCTGGCAGTGATCCTGGAAAAGTATTGGAAGAATATACTCGTCTGGCAGCCAAAGAAATGAAAGAGTTGGAGAATCCACCTGTCTATCGTTCCTGGATACAGGCGTATGGAGACTTAACACCAGATCAGATCAAAGCCCAGATCAAAGGAATCAACGATTCCGGTTATGAAGGATACATGGTCTGGTATGGCTTTGGAAATCCGGAAGACTTAGACAGCAACAAAGCCGGCTACATTGACAGTGCCATACAAAAATAAGGACAGAGCAATCTGTCCTTTTAAATATCCAAATGATTCTTTTTCTTATATACATTAAAAAGCATCGTATGCAATGGTTAAATAAAGTTTCCTACCAGTTCGACTACAACCGCATTGAAGCCTCGTTTAAAATCAAAGACCCCATAGCCTTCCTGATCCGGTTCAAACAATCCACTAATGCCGTAAAAATTATACTCTGTATAACCTTCTTCAATTGCCTTTTGGATCATTGTCCACTGCACAGCATAAGGCGCTTTAAACTTCTTATAAGCATCATTGGAGCCACTCATCAAATATACCACTTCTTTTCCATAAAAAATGTACAAAGCTGCCGCCAATACTAATTCATGTCCATGTTCTTTCTGTAAAAGTACAGCCTCTTCCTGGCGTTTATACAAAGATTCTAAATGTAAAGTAGCGGTGTGCAAACGATTCTGTGAATTTTTAGAATGAGGATTTTCCTGCAGTCTCTGTTTAGCCTGTTCAATTACCTGTTTTTCTTTATCTATGCTTTGTTGAATGTTTTCTACATATGCGTCAATATCCAGATAAGCATAATAGGCCTGGGCCTTATCCTTAAAATATTCATATTGTTCCTGGTAATATTCCAGAGATAAAGAAGAAAAGTGTCTTCTTTCTCTGGTCATACTGACCAGGTCGTGGAGAATGGAAAGCTCATCTTTTTCCAGTTTTCGTACTTTGATATTATACTTCAAGGCATTTTTGATATTTTGTCTGGTCTTGGAAGGAAAAGCCTTGAATACTTGTTCCTTTGTTTGGCCTTCTAAATGTAAGATTGACATCCAGCGACACTGTCTTGCCATATCATATCCTTGCGTTAGTGGAAGATGCGCAAATCCCATTTCTTGATAAAGATCTACAACATCTTGATGATTCCATCCGCCTTCAACGATCTGTCCGTTTTCATCTCTTTGTCGCAAAGGAATATAGGGATCCGTTTCCAAATACACACATTTTTCTTTTTTCAAATAGTTCTGCAGTAATCTATAGTATTCTTTGAGATTCTCCTCGTTTGTATAAAAAGGCCCTCTGGGAATATAGGCATAGCAAAACAGCTTCATTAGAGGTTTGATCGCAACCATGGCACAGACTTGAATCGTATTTTCTTCCATACCGGCCAGATATCGTACATCCCAGCCATCTTTTTTTATCTTTTCTCCTTCATAACTGGATTGTAGAAAATTTCTGTTCTCAAATTGTTCGATCCAAGTTTCATATGCATCTGTATTAATTTGCTTTAGTTTTATATTCGTACCTTCTTTGACAATACACAGTTGTCTTATTCTTCCCCAAAATGAATCTCAAACAAAAAAAGAGGCATCAAGCCTCTTACATAGATTGTTTGATTGTCTCTGTCAATGCATCCAATGGTTCTTCTATATGCAAAGAACTGTTGATTTTTACCGTACTGTCTAAAACGTTCATATTCTTCATTGCTTCTAACATTTTTCGCATAAGATTTCCGGACATGCTGGCCCAGGAGCCATTCTCCATAATTGCGATGGTACGATTCTGGAAGTTCAACATTTTTAAATGTTCCAGGAAGTCCTGCATCTTAGGGAATACACAAGCATTGTATGTACTGGAAGCTAATACAATGTGCGAATATTTAAATGCTTCTGAAACTAAATAGGATGGATCTGTATTCGATACATCGTAAACCACAACATCTTTGATTCCTGTCTGTACCAGCTTGGAAGCTAAAGCCTGCGCAGCACTTTCTGTATGACCATAAACCGATGCATAAGCGATCATAACGCCCTTAACTTCCGGTGTGTATGTAGCCCAAAGCTGATGTTTTTCAATGATATAAGAGAAATTATTTCTCCAAACCGGTCCATGCAGTGGACAGATCATTTCAATATCTAACTGGCTGGCCTTCTTTAAAAGATTCATGGTCTGTACACCATATTTGCCAACGATATTTGTGAAATAACGACGAGCATCATCGATCCAGTCTCTGTCAAAATCCACTTCATCATTGAAAAGCTTACCGTCTAATGCACCGAATGTACCAAAGGCATCTGCCGAGAACAACGTTTTTCCATATGAATCATAGCTGACCATAACTTCCGGCCAATGCACCATAGGGGCCATCACAAAAGTTAATGTATGTTTTCCCAGCTCTAGTGTATCGCCTTCTTTTACAGCCTGTGTTTTTCCTTCCACCGCAAAGCCAAACTGTTCCATCATCGTAATCGCTTTTGCGGTAGCATAGATCCTAGCTTCCGGATAACGAAGCATGACCTCTTCCAGGCTCGCCAAATGATCTGGCTCTACATGGTGGATGACGATCACATCCAGTTTTTTTCCATCTAATACATGCTTCAGATTTTCCAAAAACTGTCCGCATACAGACCAGTCCACTGTATCAAACAATACATTCTTTTCATCCAACAGCACATAAGAGTTATAAGAAACTCCACGTGGAATCGGATGGATATTTTCAAACAGATTTAAGCGGTGATCACTGGCTCCCACCCAAATCAAATCTTCTTGAACTTTACGAACGTTATACACAATCATTCCTCCCGCTAACTTTTTCTCATCTCAAAAAATATTTTACTTAGATTTGTCGCAGTTGCAAGTGTAACCCATTGAATCCCGCTTAAAAAATAAGAATCTATCCATAAATAGACTAAATCGAAAAATCTTTTTTTGTCATTTATGCATTGATGCAACCAAATTTTAGATGTTAGATAAAGATTAGAGAATAAAATATAAGAACAGCTTTCATGCATATAAAAAAACTTACACACTGTTTCATGATCAGGTGTAAGCTTTTTGTGAATTTTACTGTCTTTTATTGACCATATGTTTTTTTCAGGAATTTTTCAGCCTGTACAATAAAGCGCTCATGCTCGCCTTTTCCGATACAAGCATTCTCTTGAAACGCTTCTACATGAAACTTAAGCTTTCTTCCATCCTGCTCTGTTAATGTAGAAACAATGCGAATTTTTGCCCCCAGCGGGCTGGCTTTATCATGGCTTACCTGCATCAGAGTACCAACACTGGTCATGCCTTCTTCCAGATCCAACACCTGACAGCTGGCTTCTTCCATCCATGCGATCATCTGTGGTGTCGCCAATACATCTAAAG
This sequence comes from Erysipelotrichaceae bacterium, assembly GCA_902399855.1. Taxonomy (GTDB): domain Bacteria; phylum Bacillota_I; class Bacilli_A; order Erysipelotrichales; family Erysipelotrichaceae; genus Faecalicoccus. The sequence goes on along the minus strand of CABOGK010000004.1, from coordinate 95,926 downwards.
ATCCACTTTTCATCTGAGAGGCCAGATGGGATCTTTCTACAATTCGTTCAATAGTTACAGTTTTTGACATTCTAATCTCCTTTTCATATAATACATTTAACATGGAAAAGATCAATTATCAACAAGATGATGCAACGATTTATAAAAAAGCAAAAACACGTGTTCTGATACGTCTGTGGGTTTCTTATTTACTCCTGCTTCTATATTTTATAGGTGTATGGGCCTTGCTGCATATGGATCTCTTTGCGATCCAGGAAAGCCAACTATCCAATACACTTCTTATCGTATTGGCGGCAGGACAGCTCATCCTCTATTCGATCCTGTTTTTAATGTTATCCGGAGGATATAAGGTTTTTCGCATCTTCTACTGGATCTGTTATGTTTTTGAAATTGCTTTATTGATGGTTCCCGGCTACTATCTGATCAACGATCTATCCAGTATTCTGGTCTATGGAGCACTGATTGGATGCATGCTGGTGAAGTTGATTTTCCTTTCTGCATTAGGCAGTTATCTTAAACAGAACCGTTGGGCCAAGGTCTTCTTTGACTATGTAATTGAAATTGAAGATGACGAATACGATGAACAGGAAGAAGAAATCTTTGAACCCATTCGCTCTATCTATCATAATCCGGAAGAAGAAATAGAGGAAGAAGAGTACGAAGAAAAAGAGCCTTATACTCTGCCGCAGATTTCAATTCGACTGGGAATTGCGGTTTACGCCAGCTTGATGGTCTTTCCGATCCTGGTACAGATTTTCTCCAGTTTTTTTGTCAGTAATGATCTGAAAACCGTATTTGCGACAAAAGACATCTTTATACTTTGTATCGTCAGTGCCGTCATCTGGACCATACCAATTTTCTTTATGTACTACAACCATCCGGCTTCTAAAAAAATCTTGCTTGGTTGTTTACTTGCCGAAGGAATCTCTATAGCCGCTTTTCTTCCGCGTTTTATCGGTTATATCACATCGGGAGAATACCCGATCCGCGTTTTCATCCTCTTTATCTTAGTGGATCTATTACGCTACATTATACTTTATTTCGCATTACGACCGGTATCAAAGCTTTAATCTTCCGGAATCGTATGTACTAAAATTGGAAGGGACAACGTGATCGTTGTTCCTTTTTGTTCTTTACTTTCCAGTTCGATCGATCCCTTATAGAAATGCACAATATGCTTAACGATTGAAAGCCCTAATCCTGTTCCGGAAATCACTTTGGAACGTTGTTTATCCACACGATAAAAACGCTGGAACACTTTTTCCTGATCTTCCTGCGGAATACCGATACCTGTGTCCTGTACTTTTAAGATCATGTCTTTTCCTGATGCGTAGCAAGAAATTGACACCGTTCCATCATACACATTATATTTTATGGCATTGCTGATCAAATTTTCAAAAACGCCCTCTATATGACCTTTATTGGCATAAACATACAGATCCTGACAATCTACGACAATATTTAAATTCATTTTTTCCTGCTGAACTTTAAATCTCTCCAGAAGGCCATCCAATACTTCCCGAACCGAGATATGACTGAATGGTGCTCTGTATTCTTCACTTTCCAGTTTGGAAACCATCAGGATATCATTTACCAGCTGCGTCATGTGCTTACCTTCTCTTGCGACATGCTCCAAGCATCGATCGACCTGTTTAGGATCTGTGATCGTATGCGTTCGAAGAAGTTCTGTATAACCCATGATCGATGTCAAAGGCGTTTTTAATTCGTGCGAAGCATTGGAAAAAAACTCCTGCCGAATCTGTTTTTGTTTCTCCAGCTGATTTAAGTTTTCACCGATTTCTTCATTCATCGATTCAATCGCAACCGTGATCTCACTTAGCTCCGGATAATTATATTCTTCAAAATGTATTTTTTCCTTGCCGATTCGAGTTGTCCATATAGTCTGTGATATCTTTTGTAATGGCAAAACGATCGAAGTTGCCATTTTTTTAGAAATGAACCGGACTGTCGATAGAGCGATAAGAAACGCAACTAAAAAACTTGGCATCAAAACCATCCAGGATTGTGATATTCCCTGAAAAGGAATCGCAAGACGAATGACCTTGGCATCTTCTTCATCAAAAACTGCCGTATATAAATAATTTTGTTTGGTCGTATCTGACTTACGAATGGCACTTCCCTTACCCGTATCCAGCGCCTGCCCAACTTCTTCTCTTTGCAGGTGGTTTTCATCAATTTTTGACACCGCATTATCATATATGACCGTTCCATCTGTCCGGATGATCGTTAGACGCGAATCATTTTCCATCAGATATTTTCCAACGCCTTCCTGATCGTCCTCCCCCATCTTCTCGATGATCTGCAGTTCATGAAACTGCTCACTGCGCTGATTCTCCAGAAAGACCATGTATAAGACCGCATATAATACACTAAATCCCAATAGAAAAGAGATTAAAAAAGTTATCATAAAAGAACGGATGATCTTCTTACGCATTGGAATCACCCGTACTAAAACGATAACCTAACTGGCGAACAGACTTGATATAATTTCTTCCAATAGGACCTAATTTCTTTCGCAGTGAGTTAATATGCACATCCAATGTTCTAGTTTCACCCACAAAATCATAGCCCCATACCTGATTCAACAATTCCTCACGTGATATGGCTCGGCCCGCATTGGAAGTCAGATATTTTAAAAGTTCAAATTCTTTGAACGTCAGTTCAACAACCTGATCCTGCACATGCACGATACGCTGATCAACATCAATTCGCAAGATTCCCTGCTCGATCGTATCCGATTCTTTTTTCGTTCTTCTAAGCAGAGTTCGGATACGCGCAGCCAACTCCAAAACACTAAACGGCTTGGTCATATAATCATCGGCTCCCAGATCAAGTCCCATAATCTTATCTACTTCCTGATCTTTAGCACTTAAAATAATGACCGGCGTTTCTTTATTGAGCTTCTTTTGACGCATCTGCTTTAAGATCTCATATCCGTTCATACGCGGCAACATCAAATCCAATATCGCAAGGTCCACTTTATGATTCAATAAATATTCATGTGCATCCGCTCCATTATCAAAATCTACGATTTCATACTGAAAATTTTCTAACGTTAATTTTAATAACTGTCGAATACTTTCATCATCTTCTACGATACATATGCGAATCATTTTACATTCCCCTTTTCCTGCTGAAATTCTTTTTCATTTTATCATAAACACAAGAGGGCTAAAGTAAAAATCCTGTAAACTTATACCTTATTTCCGTAAACTATGCTTGATTTTTCTTAGTGTGTTACAGATCTTATATTTCTTCGTATCTACGATATACTCAAAGTCACCAATCAGTTCTACGACTTCGCCCTGGAACCCTTTTTTGAACAAATACACACCATAATCCGGAGCACTTTCATCGAAAATACCGCTGGTTCCATATAAATTGTATCTCTCCATACCATGCTCTATGCAATAATTCATCATTTTCCAATGCATCGCATAAGGAGCCGCAAATCGCATATACTTTTCATACACACCACTCATCAGACACAACACTTCTTTTCCATAAGTAAAGAAGATGCCACTGGCAAGATCTAAGACCTGACCGTCTTCCTGAATCATTTGATTGGCTTCCTCCAGTTTTTTATGCAACTGATCCACTTGTTCTTGGGCCAAATCCATCTTCTTTTGAATCTTAGGACTTTCCTGTTTTTCTAAGCGTAAGCGCTTTTTTGATGTTTCGACAATAGCTTCCTGTTTTTGAAGATCGTCCATCAAATCCTTTTTATAATCATCTAAATTGATTGTCGCATTCAAAAACTTCACATAACCTGCATCATGAAACGCATCATACAGGCGATGATGATATTCATCATCTCTTCCCTGAAAGCCTCGCCGCTCCCCAGTCTGTTTTAATACTTTTTCATAAATTTCGATTTGATCACGTGAAAGCTCATGAACCTGTACATTATATTTCTGTGCTTTCTTGATACTTCGAACCGTTTTTCTTTCAAAACTGCTTCATCAGTTCTCTGGTGTTTTTCCTTTTAAAGGAATGGTATAAATTCATCGTGGCTCTCGGCTTAAATCTATACCTCGCGTAAAACCTTCATGACGATACCCCAATTTTTTCAACAAGGACACTACATCACGATTGTCAAAATCCACTTCCACTACATTACCATCTAAATCATGTGGTACATAAGGCACATAGGGATCAATATGCAGGTAGATACAGTTTTTCTTCTTTAAAAATGCGATTAAATGCTCATGAAAAAAAGTGACCTGTTCTTCGTCCTTATAATCCAACAATGGTCCTCGTAATGCCTTTACCAATGTTCCATTCATAAAGATAGGAAGCACCGATAACATCGAGCCGGCAATAATTTTCCCACTTTCATCTTTGATACCGACATAATACGTTGAAAAACCTTTGGCTTCCCGCATTTATGCCATATTGGATGTCTGCCAGAAATTACATAACGGATGTGTAATGGCAAACGCATCAAATTCTTCCTTCGTCAATTCTGTAAATTCTATGAGATAGATTCCCCCTTATCTCTTTATCTCTGATTTTATCACACAAAAAATGGGGATTCATCTTTTTATGTAAATCTTGATGATCTACTGAATGTACAATTCTTTTCAATTTATTCACATATTTTAATTCTTTTGACTCATATATTAAAATCAAAAAAATTAAAGTGCTTTTGATAGTTTTTCGATTTTTTATCGTATTAAATAGTAGTACTTATTTTTTTCCGGAATAGATATAGTGCTGATTCAGGATTCATTCATAAAAAGAAAAGAAGGTGATATTTTGACAATGAATCCCTATGATCTCTGTTTAAAGGAAGTCTTTTCCAATAAACAGTATTTTGCCGATTTGTTTTCTTCCGTCTATTTTAAGAAGGATTTACTTCTGAATCCAGACAAGCTTTCGCTCTACGACAAGGAAACGCATCATGATCTTGGTTTTCGTAAGGAAAATGATTTATTGATGTTTTATGATGACAAGTTCTTTCTCCATCCTGAATTTCAGAGAAAGAAGGATCCCTACATGCCTGTTCGCATCTTAAACTACAAGTATACCGGTATCCGTCAACAGATCAAGATTGATACCAAACTCCGGTATATTCCCTGACCCTTTACATGGGCGAATCAAAATGGGAACATCGCAAAACCTTGTATGAGTGCATACACAGAAGCGACTGGAATAAAGATGAAATCCCGGATTATGAGATGAAGTTGTTTGATATCAATACGGATTCTATCGATTTCATATGTCTTTATTTACAGAAATCGCATTAAACATGTTATCTGAAGGTTTACATCATAATCTTATTGCCGATATTACAAGGCTTAGCTTAGATGATTTTTAAAACTATCTACACACTAAAAAGGCACGATGTGCCTTTTTAGGTTATATAATATTAGTTTTCTTATTATGAAAATTATCATTCTTTATAACTTTCATTTTCCGTTGATAGAACAAGCACTGCCTGACTGCCACCCTGCGCAACATCCTGCACCATTTTTTCCACAGTAAATGATGCATCATACAAATAGGCTTGCGTTTCATCAATATAAGCGATATATGAAAAATCTGAATCAAAAGGAAATACAAGTGCATAACAGTTTTCCTGAGATTGTTTTTCTAAAGAAATATTATATGAAAACTCATCACTTTGTCTTTCCACATTAAACTCTGAAAATACGGCACTACCAGGATTTGCTTTATTAATTTCAAGACATGTCACCAAAGAAAAGCCTTTGGCATTGATGTCTGGCTTGCTGAAATAAGCAATATTATCGGCCGTTTCCTCTGGAATTTCTTCTGTTTTCGGGATATTTGTTTTCTGTGCTAAAGCCGGTACATTGACAAAAGAGGTTTTTGTATAATCAATATCAAATGTCTTTTCTATATCATCGATCATAGCATTTAAGTTTTCCATAGACTCTTTTAACAATGGAATGGAGTCAAAACGCAAGGTCTGATCTTCCTGCATCTGTAATATCCCACTGGCAGTATCCTGTGAAATAAAATTACCATCTTCTAAAATCATTTCTGTATATTTCATATCATACTTTGTAAATCCGGCATCCGTTGATGTCAGCTCCAGTGATTTTTGCTTAGTTCTTCCTAATGCCGCTTCCGTTTCCATTGTATATCGATATACGATATACGGCTTATTCTTTGCATCCATTTGAAAGCTTAAAACACATTCCTGCTGATCTCCATATTTATGGATCGTCAATTCTGGATAATCCTTATCAACAGCTAAATCTTTTCCTTGTAGTCCAATGTGCCAATCATCGCCCAGGTTACCGCTTTCATTCAAATATCTCTCGATTTGATCGTATGTAATCGTCCAAAAGTCTAAAGAAGTTGATGGACTACACCCAATACAACCTAGACACAGAAATAGACAAAAGCATACTTTTTTTATTGTTTTCATACCTATCCTTTCTATAAGCCGCCAGTTTTTTGCTTCGCAAGTAAAAAAAAGGATCAAAGTTCTCCTTCGATCCTTTCTAATTGTTTTTTACTTTTTCAACAAAGATTCATTCCAGTGTTTGTTTGGTTCTACACCTAAGAAATCAGCTACCGTGCTGGCAATATTTGACAATCCTAAAGAATCATCCTGTTTTAATTCAACATCGGCCCCATATACGATGAATGGTACACGATTCAATGTATGTGAAGTTTTAGCCTTGATTGGCGCTCCTTCTTTTTTCGGTTTGTCATACATCTCATCAGCATTTCCGTGATCGGCTGTCACTAACAAGATACCATTAACTTTATCAACCGCTTTGATCAATCTAGCCAAAGCCAAATCGACAGATTCAACACCAATGATCGTAGCCGGAAGACTTCCTGTATGTCCTACCATATCTCCATTTGGATAGTTGGTACGTAAGAAATCATACTGTTGGCTTTCAATGGCTTCTATCAGCTGATCGGTAATTTCGGCCGATTTCATCCAAGGACGCTGCTCAAATGGAATGACATCACTAGGAATTTCCACATAGGTTTCCAAAGCTTCATCGAATTTTTCAGAACGGTTTCCATTCCAGAAGTAAGTTACATGTCCGTATTTCTGTGTTTCGGAAATCGCATATTCTTTGATTCCGTGTTTGCACAATTCTTCTGTCAAAGTATATTTGATTTTTGGTGGTTCTGTCAGATATTTATGTGGAATATCCAGATCGGCATCATATTGCAGCATACCGGCATACATCACATTCGGCTTGCGTACACGATCGAATTTATCGAAGCTTTCATCCGTATCAAATGCTAAAGAAATTTCCTGAGCACGGTCACCACGGAAGTTAAACAGAATTACACTATCGCCATCTTCGATGGTTCCAACCGGCTTACCGTCTTTGGCAATGACAAAGCCCGGCAGATCCTGGTCGATCACACCTAATTCTTCACGATATGTTTCAATGGCTTGTGCAGCACTTTCAAACTGACGACCATCACCTAATACGTGAATATGCCATCCTTTTTCAACCATACCCCAGTTAGCTTCGTAACGGTCCATCGTGATCTGCATACGTCCACCACCACTGGCAATGCAGGCATGGAATGTATCATCATTCAACCCGTTCATGAAGTTTTCAATATCATCCACATACGTCAATGCGCTGGTTTCCGGAACATCACGTCCATCTAATAATGCATGTACTCGAACTTCATGAATTCCTTCTTTTTTGGCCTGTTCGATCAAAGCCTTTAAGTGATTGATATGAGAATGTACGTTTCCATCACTTAAAAGACCAATGAAATGCATCGTGTGGCCTTTGGCATTTTCTACTAATTCTTTCCATGTTTTGGATTCAAACATTTCTTTTGTATCGATATTTTCATTGACAAGCTTGGCACCCTGAGAATAGATTTGTCCACATCCAATCGCATTGTGACCAACCTCGGAGTTCCCCATATCTCCATCGCTTGGCAAACCAACGGCCAAACCATGAGCACGCAACTGCGTATGAGGGCATTCTTTCCATAATTTGTCTAAAGTGGGTTTATTTGCTAGGGCAACGGCATTTCCAAATTCACTGGCATTGATTCCGACACCGTCCATAACCACTAAGATTACAGGTCTTTTGTTCATATTTGTTCCTCCATTTTATCGACATAAATATACCACTAACCATCACTAAATTCAATGTAATATGCCTGGACTAACCGGCAATCCATCCACCATCAACAACTAAGGTATCGCCATTGATATACTGTGATTCATCGCTGGCTAAAAAGAGCGCGGCAGCCGCAATATCTTCCGGCACTCCAGGCTGTGGTGCTGCTGCCAAAACCTTTTGTACTCGTGCATACCCACTTGGATTAGGCATTCCCATGGAATTGGCAATTTCCGTTTGAATACCGCCGGGCGCAATCGCATTGCATCGAATATGATCCGGAATATACATGAATGCGGTATTTCTGGTCATCGCCAACAAAGCTGCCTTACTGGCACAATAAATAGCACCGGCAGCTGTTCGCATACCACCGACACTGGCCACATTGATGATATTGCCATGACCTTGTTCCTTAAAAACAGAAACTGCTTTTCGCATGGCACACATCGGTCCGTATACATTGACCTTCATCACCTGTTCATACTTTTCATCCATGGCATCCCCTATACCGGACATATCATCCATAATGCCGGCATTGTTGACTAAAACATCCAGCTTTCCAAAATGTTGAACGGCCAGTTCGATCATCTTTTCATTATCTTCTTTTTTGGATACATCGCCCTGGAAAACCAGCACCTGCCCCTTTTCCTGTGCCAGACTTTCCTTTAAAGCATCCAACCTTTCCTTCCTTCGAGCGACAGCCACAACAAAAGCTCCTTCTTTGACAAAACGCTCCACAATGGCTTTTCCCATACCGGAACTGGCTCCTGTTACTACGATTGATTTATCTTTTAGACGCATTTTCCATGCCTCCCTTCTACCTTTTATTATATCGTAAATCCCACAAAAAAAGCGCCCTAAGACGCTTATTTGACAAGAGGTGTGGCACTGGCTTTTTGACGGCCCCACATCTTTTCTCCCTTTGTATTCCATATACCGATTCCGGTAACAGAGCATAGAATAGAAAAGACAGGTACCAGGAATATAAACCAACAATAGGGAATGTAGGAAGCATCCACATTGAGCACGCTCATAACATAAATAGTCGCAACACCCCAGGGAACGATCGGTGCACTTAAAGTACCGGCATCTTCCAACGTTCTTGATAAGACCTTACGATGGATTCCCATGCGATCAAAAGCTTCTTCAAACGTTTGTTCGGTAACGATGATCGATACAATTTGTCCACCGGCAGCCAAGAAATTCACCACGTAACAGTAAATCAATGTCGTAAACACTAAAACAACGCGGTTTTTGATAAACTTCAATAATACATTGCGCGCAATGACATCCAGGATACCGGTCGAAGTGATGACCGCACCCATGACAGAAGCCATCATAAAGATACCCAACAATTCCATCATGCTGGTGACACCGCCACGATTTAACATCGGATCGACAATCGCAACCCCAGTTTCAATACTAAAACCATTAAACGCATAATTCATCAAATCGACAAAGCCTACACCTTGAAAAACCATGGCAAAAATAGCACTGATGATAACGGTCAAGCCCATCCCCAAAATTGCCGGCATCTTAAATACAGAAACCAGTAAAACTAGAATGGCCGGAAGAATCAAGATCAATGACATATTAAAGTGCTCTTGTAATGTGGACATGATCAGCTGCGACTGACTGGCATCCATAGATCCGGCGCCAAAGGTAAAACCGGCAATCGCAAATAAAACGATCGCAATCAAGGCTGCCGGCAGTGTTGTATACATCATTGATCCGATATGATCGTATAACGGAACCTTACTGACACCACTTGCCATATTGGTCGTATCCGATAACGGCGACATTTTATCACCTAACCAGGCTCCGGATACGATAGCACCTACTACAAGTGGAATGGATATATCAGTCGTCATGGCAATACCAACCATCGCCAATCCCATCGTGGCCACCGAACCAAAAGAGGTCCCGGTAAAAATCGAAGTGACACCGCTCAAAATAAAAGCAAGCGGCACCAGGATCGTCGGTGAAATCAGCTCCATACCATAATACATTAAAGCCGGAACTGTTCCCGAAGCCATCCATATCCCAACTAACATGCCTACCATTAAGACAATTAAGAAAGTTGGCGTACTGTCCGCAATTACATTTTTGATCGTTTTTTCAATTTCATCCCAGGAAATTCCCAAAGCCAGGGCAATGCCTACCGCAACGACTGCTCCTAAAAAAATGGAAATCGTCGTGTTTACCCCCAGGTTGATCAAAACCACCAAGACCGCAATGATCAACAAAAATGATGTTAACGCAAATAACGTCGTTGGCTCTTTTCTTGCTCTTTTCATATCTCTCATCCTTTCTTTAATTCATCACACAAAAATCGTAAGGCACTTTCCATTCGTGCTTTTCGATATGGCACCGAAGTAAAACGATGCTCAGCTCCTGAAACGATCAACAAATCTGCTCGGTCACCATACATGTCTTTGAGCTTTCGTGAAACATCACATGAAGCAGTGATATCCTGATCGCCATGAACCAGATTGACCCGCTTATCAAATTGTGAAGCAATCGCATATGGATCGATACGCAGACAATCTTTGTAAAAATCAACGGATAGACGAAGTCCTTCCACATCCGCATACCCTTTTTCTTCAATATCCGATACATCTTGTCCACAAAGATTCTTTTCGCGCATGTTATAGACAAGATCCAGCGCCGGACACCATAAGCTTAACGCCGTAACCTTTTCTTTTTTTAATCCGGCTACCATACTAGCAACACAACCACCTAAGGATAAACCATGCAGGGCAATTCGTGATGAATCCACAAAAGGTAATGCATCTACATAGTCCAGGATATCGAATCCATTCTGTACCTCACGAGATACCGTAATATCTTCAAAGCAACCATCGCTTTCTCCGCTACCTAAAAAGTCAAACCGCACTGAGCCGATTCCTTTTTCACATAATCGCCTGGAAAGCTCTGTATGCACAAAGTTGATCTCATTTCGATCGTCTTGAAAGCCATGAAACAAGATCACAAACGGAATCTTTTCATCCCTGTTTTCCGGTACATGCATCATGCCGCGCAAGGTATAGCCCATACTGCTGATTTCTACATATTTTTCCATACCGTTTCCCTTCCTAAAATCTTCCTTATTTTGCACCTAAATATCATTTTTGTCAATATTTTGTGAATATATGTTCTTGCTTTATGAACATTTTTATATTCTACTTCTTTTTCAGTTTGCACTTTTTAAGAAGTAAAATTTTTTTGTATAAACTCCCTTTATCTAAAGGAGGTGTCCAAAAAGGTCTCGATTTTGACCTTGTTTTTTTATCTAAAATCGATATACTAGAAGTACAGTTAATAAAAATAGTTGAATGTTCAACTATTTTTTTGGATAGATAAAGGAGAATGCATCATGAAAGTTATCAAACGAAGCGGTGAAGAAGTCATTTTTGATGTCCATAAGATTGAAAATGCTATTCGAAAAGCCAACAAAGCAACTTCTCACTCTCAAATGAGTGAGGCAACCATTTTAAAGATTTCCAAGCAGGTAGAAGCCCAGTGCGAAGCCATGAAGCGAAGCCCCAGTGTAGAAGAAATTCAGGATATGGTAGAAACCGCCATTATGAAAGAACAATATTATTCGGTGGCACACAACTATATTACCTATCGTTATGAAAGAGCCTTGGTTCGTAAAGCCAACTCAACTGACCAGCAAATTTTAAGCTTGTTGGAAAGAAATAATGAAGAAGTAAAACAGGAAAACTCCAACAAAAACCCTTTGGTCAACAGCGTACAGCGTGATTACATGGCCGGCGAAGTTTCTAAAGATATCACAAAGCGTTTCTTATTACCGCAGGATATCATCGAAGCTCATGAGCAGGGATTGATTCACTTTCATGATTCAGACTACTTTGCCCAGCACATGCATAACTGCTGCTTAGTGAACCTGGAAGATATGTTACAAAATGGAACTGTCATTTCGGAAACCATGATTGAAAAACCACACAGCTTTTCAACCGCATGTAACATTGCGACCCAGATTATCGCACAGGTGGCAAGTTCGCAATACGGAGGACAAAGTATCACCTTGTCTCATTTAGCTCCTTTTGTACAAATCAGCCGTGAAAAGGCTCGTAAAGAAGTCAAAGATGAGTTTGAAGCCATGAACATGGATGTCATCGAAGAAAAAATCAATCAGATTGCCGAAATGCGTGTACTTCGTGAAATCGAAAAAGGAGTACAGATGATCCAGTACCAGGTCATCACTTTAATGACAACCAACGGACAAGCCCCATTCGTAACCGTATTCATGTACCTGGATGAAGTCGAAGAAGGACAAACTCGCGATGACTTGGCTTTGATCATCGAAGAAGTTCTAAAACAAAGAATGCAGGGTGTAAAAAACGAAAAAGGCGTTTGGATCACTCCGGCTTTCCCAAAACTGATCTATGTTTTAGAAGAAGACAACATTCATAAAACAAGCAAATACTATTATTTGACAGAATTAGCTGCCAAGTGTACTGCCAAACGTATGGTTCCGGATTACATTTCCGAAAAGATGATGAAGCAACTTAAAGTTGATCAAAACGGAGATGGACAATGTTATCCATGTATGGGATGCCGTTCTTTCTTAACACCCTATGTAGATGAGAATGGTAAGCCAAAATATTACGGACGCTTTAACCAGGGTGTTGTCACAATCAACCTTGTTGATGTAGCCTGCTCTTCCAAGGGCGATGAAAAACGCTTCTGGAAGATCATGGATGAAAGACTGGATCTTTGTTACAGAGCATTGATGTGTCGTCACAACCGATTAAAGGGCACGCCAAGTGATGTAGCACCTATTTTATGGCAAAACGGCGCCTTAGCTCGACTGGAAAAAGGCGAAACGATTGATAAGTTATTATATGGCGGATACTCTACAATCTCCTTAGGCTATGCCGGACTTTGTGAGTGTGTACAATATATGACCGGTGTTCCGCACACAGAAGAGCCGGGTACAAGCTTTGGATTAAAAGTAATGCAGTATTTAAACGATGCCTGTGCCAAATGGAAAAAAGAAAACAACATGGATTTCTCTTTATACGGAACACCAATGGAATCGACAACCTATAAGTTTGCCAAAAAACTGCAGGATCGCTTTGGCATTATTCCAAAAGTAACCGATAAAAACTACATCACAAACAGCTATCATGTACACGTAACTGAGGAAATCAACGCCTTTGACAAACTGACTTTTGAAGCACAGTTCCAGAAATTATCACCAGGTGGTGCCATCAGCTATGTAGAAGTACCAAATATGGAAAATAACATTCCGGCTGTATTGGCAGTCATCGAGCATATCTATGATCACATCATGTATGCCGAATTAAATACGAAGAGCGACTATTGCCAGATTTGTGGATATACCGGAGAAATTCAGATCGTAGAAGACGAAAACCACAAGCTGGTATGGGAATGCCCGAACTGCGGAAACCGCGATCAGGAAAAAATGAATGTAGCCCGTCGTACCTGTGGTTATATTGGAACACAGTTCTGGAATCAGGGACGTACACAGGAAATCAAAGAACGAGTACTTCATTTGTAAAAAAGAGAGGTTTTCTCTCTTTTTTTATCCATTTCCCCATATAATAAAAACAGAAGAGGTTAAAACATGAACTACGGAAATATAAAACATTATGACATTGCCGATGGCGAAGGTGTTCGCGTCACCTTATTTGTATCCGGCTGCACGAATTGTTGTCCTGGCTGCTTTCAGCCCGAAACATGGGATTTTAACTATGGAAAACCTTACACAAAAGAAACAGAACAGGAAATTCTGGAAGCTTTAAAACCCGGCTATATTCAAGGATTAACTTTATTAGGAGGAGAGCCCTTTGAGCCTGAAAATCAAAGAGAGTTGGTTCATCTTTTAAAAAAAGTCAAAGAAACCTATCCCGATAAAGATATCTGGTCTTATACCGGCTTTATCCTGGATCAAGATTTATTAGAAGGCGGAAGAAGGTATTGTGAAGTAACCGATGAAATGCTTTCGTATATTGATGTATTGGTGGACGGTCCTTTTAAACAGGAACAAAAAAATATTTCTTTAGCCTTTCGTGGCAGCGAAAACCAAAGAGTTATTGATTTAAAAAAGAGCTTACAAGAAAAAGAGGTTATCCTATATTTGGAATAACCTCTTTTCTATAGACAGTTTCTAAAGATTTGAAGAATGTCTTCTTCATATAACGTTTTAAAGCCTTGAATCGGTCCACCTTTATCACGTATGCAACTCTTTGCCATCTCTTCCAACTTTGTATCATCAATCCCAACTTCTTGTAAGCAAGAAGGCAAGCCCAGTGTTTCATATAAGAATGTTTCTGTTTTTTCGATTGCTTTATTCGCAATCCAGTAATCATCCTTTGATGCATCCAGCCCCCAAACTTCCACACCATATTTTTTAAAACGGGATACAGTCTTTTCATCCAATACATAACGCATCCAACGTGGTGTTAAGATAGCTAAGCCCACACCATGAGTAATATCATAATAAGCACTTAATACATGTTCCATTCCATGACAGGACCAAGCCATAGAATACCCTGTTTTCAACAAGCCATTTAGTGCCATAGGTGCTGCCCACATCAAGTTCGCCCTAGCACTATAATTAGTTGGTTCCTGGATGGCAATCGGACCATAATGAATACAGGCTTTCATAGCGCCAACAGCTAAGCCATCCTGTAGATAGGCATCTTCTACATTCGTAAAGAACTGTTCCCACAAATGCGAAAGAATGTCTGCTGTACCTGCTGCCGTTTGCAGCGGTGGTACGCTATATAGATTTTCCGGATCTAAAATAGAGAGAACCGGACATAAAAGATCATCATGCAAACCAATTTTTTGATGCGTTTTCATATTGGAAATCACAGCAACATTGTTCATTTCCGAGCCGGTAGCACTCATCGTCACGACACAAACGACCGGTAAAGCTTTCGTTACCTTTGCTTGTCCAATCACTAAATCCCACGCATCGCCTTCATAAAACGTTGCGGCTGCGATAGCTTTGGCACAATCAAATGAGCTACCGCCACCAATGGCCATCACCACTTCAACTTGATGTTTTCGACACAGCTTTACTCCCTGCTTAACGGATTCAATTTTCGGATTTGGCTCTACACCAGACAATTCGACTACCTTGCAGTCCGATAGCTCTCGCATCACTGTATCATAAATACCATTGTGTTTGATACTTCCTTTCCCATACACTAATAAAACTCGTTTACCTATTTTTGGTACATGTTCATGAATCTTGTTCATGCTTCCTTTACCAAAAAGAATACGTGTCGGAGAATAAAATTCAAAATTATTCATTATAAAGCTCCTTTTTCCTTATTGTATCACAGAAAAAAGCAGGATATGCAAACTTGCATATCCTACATATTCATGTTCTTACTTTCCTAAATACTGATGTCCATAGGCATTAGCTGCCAAGATCGCATTATATGTAGATTCTTCCGTAACCTCAAATGGCATATTATGAAGCGTATCTGTTTCCGCTGCCGCAGCTTTGGCAACTGCACGAATCTTTTCTTCGGTGATTTCCGTTACACCTAATTGTTCTAATGTAACTGGCAATCCTACACAAATACAGAATTCAATGATATCTTCCAGCTCCTCTAAAGGCACATTTTCCAGTACGAGTTGTACGATCGTACCAAATGCTACTTTTTCTCCATGATACATCGAGTGACATTCTTCTAAAACGGTCAATCCGTTATGGATCGCATGGGCTCCGGCAAGACCACAAGATTCAAAGCCGATTCCTGACAACAAAGTATTTGCCTCTACGATCTTTTCCACAGCTGGCGTAAGAGCTCCGGCTTCCAAAGCCACTTTTGCCTTATAGCCTTCTTCCATCAATGTGTCAAAACAAAGTTTTGCCAAGGCATAAGCAGCACTCGTTGCTTTTCCGTTTGCGCAAGTCGTAGCTTCACTTTCCACACAGGCTCTAGCCTCAAAATAAGTCGCTAATGCATCACCAATTCCGGCCATCGTCAAACGAACCGGCGACTTGGCGATAATCTCTGTATCCAAAAGGACAATATTTGGATTGCTCGGCAAGAATAGATATTCCTCAAATACACCTTCATCTGTATAAATAACCGATAAAGCACTACATGGCGCATCTGTACTGGCAATGGTCGGACAGATCATAACCGGTGTCTTTTCATAATAAGCAACTGCTTTTGCGGTATCGAAAATCTTTCCACCACCAACACCAATGATCAAATCACATTGTTTCTCTTCTACAAGAGCACTGATTCTTTTAATTTCATTATATGAACATTCACCATTAAACATCTCAAATTCACATGTGCAATCTTCGGTTTCAAAACCATCCAGAATATCCTGTCCATTTCTTCTAAACCCACCAGCGCTGATTAGAATCAAAGCCTTCTTTCCTAGACCAGCAGCATATTTACCAACATTGTTGATTTCTCCCGGACCTTGAATATATTTTCCGGGACTAAATAAGATTTTTGTCATCGTATAGACCTCCTGACTTTATTTTATCAGATTTAATAATATTTGAAAGCGGTATCACTAAGAAATGTGTGGTTTCCAGATAATTCAATCTTTGATAATCCAACTTTAGTTCAGTATAAATATAAATAGATGATTCGGATTGTTGTTATTAGTATCCACCACCAGAAATCCCCAGATATTCCTCCAGAGTTAATCCAGAAGCATAAATTGCTGAAGCCTGATCGCCTACATACCTTAAATGCCACGGCTCTGGCATATATCCTGTGGCCGTTTCTTTTCCGGAAGGATAACGAACTATAAAACCGTATTCATGCGCATGTGCTGCAATCCAATTGACTTCCGGTGTAGTCTCTACCAGAGTTCCATTACTATGCTTTAAATCAAATGCCATACCTGTCTGATGTTCTGAATAACCCGGTCTTGCGGAAAAACGATCGGCTTGCGCCTGCCCATAGCTGTTCACGTAATTATTATATAAAGAAGATTGATAAGTATAACTCCTATATCCACTATATGAACTACTGATTGCATAGCCTTGCCTTTGCATATCCGCAATCAACTGTCGAATCTTTGCACCTGCCTCTGCATTTTCCTGTGGTGCATAATTAGCCGGTAAACCATGTTTTTTATTCACGACCATGATTCCCTGAACATAATACGGATCTGATGAAACAACTGATTGACCTTCTTCATTTTCGGCAGATTTATTTGGTGATGAAGTTTCTTTCTCATACTGAACTCTGACAATACATTCTTTTTCAATACTGTTACCATAAGTATCCGATGCAATGATCATCATTCTATAATCTCCCGGATTCAAAAAATCAACTTCCTCTGTTTTGTATTGGATCGATGTTTCACTTAGATCTTCTGCCAAAAAGTAGCTTGAAAAATCATAATTCTGATCAGAGTCTAAAGGAATTTCTACAACATCTGAAAATTTTGAAAACTTTGGTTTTGTTGTATCTTCCACTTGAATTTGGATGGAACTTGTATGTGGTATAAACCATTTGGAATATGTCACTTTACATTCATAGTTTCCTACTTCCGGATATTCTTTATCCTTCTCATTTTTGATATCTGACA
This sequence comes from Erysipelotrichaceae bacterium, assembly GCA_902399855.1. Taxonomy (GTDB): domain Bacteria; phylum Bacillota_I; class Bacilli_A; order Erysipelotrichales; family Erysipelotrichaceae; genus Faecalicoccus. The sequence continues at coordinate 78,242 of CABOGK010000004.1, read as the reverse complement.
AGTCAATTTTAAAATCCTTTATACGCTTCAAATCTTCCTGAATTAAAATCTCTTCCTTTGTGATCGAAATTGGTTTTCCATATTCAAAACTAAAATCATGATAGATTAAACAAGGTTGATTTAAATACCAAGTACCTGCACTGACAGTAAGTACTAACATCGAAGATACAGCACCAATTATTATTCTTTTCTTTTTCATGGCCAATCTTCCTTCGACCTCATTATATCATGACTGATGTGAATTAGTTATGATAGTCTGAATTCCTGCATCTTATTCTCGTCGATAAGATTTTCATTCATTCAATGACAAAATTACACATGTGAATTCATATTTCAATTATTCTTTAGCAAGAATAGTTTTTGAAGTTTAAAGTTGTTATACCCTATATAAGCATAACTGGTATCATTTCTCTACACAAAAACCTATACTATTTAATTCTTTAATATCATCTTACAGCTTTTTGCTCTGGTCATTCATTTATCCAAACAACAGCTTAGCTTCTATCTACAAAGTATCTCTCTTTATGATATTTCATTCCTTATTCCTTTTCACATCCAGTTTACAATAGACCGTTACCAACATTGTGATAAAACAAATCGATCCGCCAACAAAGTTGGAAATTGGTTCTGCCATAAAGACACCCATAGCTTTAAAGCCAAGATGTGGCAAGATAAACGTCAAAGGCACTACGATCACAACTTTTCTTAAAAGTGAAAAGAAAATCGCCTGTTTCTTTTTATTCAATGATTTAAAAACAGTTTGTCCGCAATATTGAAAAGCCTGAAATACAAACGCAAAGAAATAAACATGCATGGCCGGTACGGCAATTTGTAAAAGATCTGGTTCACTATTAAAGATATGAATAAAAAACTGTGGAAATAGGATGATAAACATCCATGCGACCAGTGTATAAACAACACCGGCAAATGTAATGATTCGGATTGCTTTTCTGGCACCTTTACCATTTCCAGCACCGTAATTGTAGCTAAGAATAGGACTGGAGCCATCCCCTATGGCCAGCACCGGAACTTCCAAGATCTGACGAACCGAATTAATCACGGTCATACAGGAAATATAAAGATCGGACCCCACCTGTGACAGCATGCTGTTGCAGGCAATTTGCACCAGGCTGTTTGTACACTGCATCACAAAGCTGGAAGAGCCTAAGCTGATCACATCTTGGATTTCTTTTCCTCGAAATTCTATATTCTTAAAATGCTGCAGCTTTAATTCCGAAGATTTACCTGTCAAAAACCGAAGTACAAAAATGGCAGAAAGAATCTGGGAAATGACCGTTGCGATGGCAGCGCCTTGTACACCCATGTCCAAGCCAAAAATAAAGATCGGATCCAGAATGATATTGGAAATGGCCCCGATAAAAATTGTCATCATCCCGGTGCTCGCAAAACCTTGTGCATTGATAAAAGGATTCATACCTAAGGCAATCATAGAAAAAAGCGTACCTACAAAATAAATTCGCATATAGGGTAAAGCATATTGAATCGTAGTATCGCTGGCACCAAATATATACAACAATGGCTCAGAAACCAAGATTCCAACAATCGTTAATACAATCGCTGTTAGAATCAACATATAAAGAGATATATTCATGATTCGTTGGGCTTTTTCTATATTTCTTTTCCCTCGTTCAATCGAACATAAAGGTGCACCACCAGCACCAAACAAATTAGTAAAAGCCGTAATCAATGAAATGATGGGAAAACAAAGTCCTACACCACCTAAAGCTACGACACCAATTCCTTCAATCTTACCTATGTAGATACGATCCACGATGTTATACATCAAATTTAAAAGTTGCGCTACCAACATAGGTGCCGCACACATTACGATATTTTCCAAAATTCTTCCATTTGAGAAATCGACTTGTCTGTTTTTCATAGTTTAAATTATACACCCGAAAAATAGAAAGACTGTATAGATTTTAAATGCTCTATACAGTCCATTCTTTATTTCAATTCATTGGTATGGTGTGCTTTTTCCGCAAGGCGCCAATCGTCTTGATATTTACTTAAACAATCTACAAAACGTTTGGCAACATAATGTGGTCTGGTAATGGCAGAACCAACTACTACCGCATGACAGCCAATAAAAATACATTTCATCGCATCTTCTGGTGTATATAAATGTCCTTCCATAATGACTTTGGCATCATCTCCAACAGCTCGACACATATCCGCAACCATGCGATAATTGGCCCCTTCAATATTTTCTGTGTTTTTTGTATAACCGTATAAAGTAGGAGCTACGATTTCAGCACCATTTTGAGAAGCATGTATAGCTTCTTCGATATTGGAACAATCCGCAAAGATCAAATGATTTGGATATTTCTTTCGAACTTGTGGTAATAAATCCCAAGCGATAGTTTTTTCGTGCGTGATTTGTGATGTGCAATCCAATGCGATAATATCAGCACCAGCTTCAACGATCGCATCCACCTCTTTCATGGTCGGTGTAATAAATACATCCGTATCATCATGCCAGACTTTATATAAGCCGATGATCGGCAAGCCAAGATCAGCTTCTTTGACTTGTCGTATTTGTTCCGGTGAATTTAAGCGTAAACCAACGGCACCTGCCCATTTAGCACATTCAGCCATTTTCACTACCATATCCGGTGTATAGATCGGCTCATCCTTTTGAGTTTGACAAGATACGATCAAGCCACCTTTTAAGCAATCTAATATCTCGATTTTTTTAGGGTCTGTAGTTTTCATTTGTCATCCTCCTCAATCAATTTAAAATGTTTTAATGCATAAACTACACCATCTTCTTCGACAGATTTTGTAATATAGTCACTACAATCTTTTACTTCCTGTAAAGCATTCCCCATGGCAACGCTGCATCCTACCGCTTGTAACATGTCGATATCATTACCACCATCGCCAAAAGCCATAGCTTCCTCTTTCTTTAATCCATATGCTTTTAAAATTCCTTCTACAGCTTTTCCTTTGCCACCTTCTTTAGGTATCATGTCACAGGCATAAGGCCACCATCGTACAATTTGAATATGTTTGGTGCCTTGAAGAAGACTTTCTTCCTGTGTTTCTGGTATAGCAGCCATCATTTGATAGATCGATGATTGCAGATGCGTTTTAAAATCATCTATTTTATGAATACTTTGCGAAGCAATCTTAAAATATTCATCTAACATTTCTTCATGTTCATTACAATACATCGAATCTTGATGACAGGCGACTAATGCTTTTTCCATATTTTGCGCATTTTCAAAAATTTGATTCACATCTTTAGGATCTAAAGGATTTTCATACAACACCCTTTCCTTGTCATAACAATACTGTCCATTAAAAGTTAATGCCCCATCAAATGCAACTCCTTCAAAATGAGGAAGTACAAATTTTGGCCGCCCTGAAGCTAAAAATAAGCGAATTCCTTTTTTTTGAAGTCTCTGTAAAGCTTTTGTCAACGATGGTGTCAAAGTTTTGGTTCGTAACGGAAGCAAAGTTCCATCAATATCAAAAAATATGATCTTAATCATTTTCTATCTCCTTACAAATTTTAAAGTTTTCCGGCATTCTTTTGTTCTTTGGATATATATCCATATATACTTTTGAAAAAGATGATAAATTTGACCAGGTATAAAAAGCTCTTGTCTTTAATTTGGTATGATCTATCAACAAGATACTTTTTCGACTGCGCATCTGTACTTCTTTTTTGATCGTGCCTATATGCATATCAAATACATACGCTTCATCTTCTTGTACACTGATACCATTGGCCGTTAAAAAACAAAGATCAAAACGAAACTGTTTCAATAACTGTGTAGTCATTGATCCAAATGAAGAATCATACTTTTTAGAAAACTCGCCACCTAGTAAATACACATGTCCTTTAAAATCCAACGGCAATCTTTCTAACAGATAGATGTTTGTCGTAACCAGCTCTACATCTTTATGTTTTAAGCCTTCCAATAAATAAACTGGTGTAGTTCCCGCGTCAATAAAAATACAATCCCCATCATGTACTTCTTCTATTGCCTTATGACAAATTATTTTTTTCGCATCTTTTTGTGTATCTTCTTTAAACTGCACAGCCGGTTCATTGTATCGTGACAACAAGACATCTGTATCTACAAGGCTGGCACCGCCTCGCACACGTAAAATGCGCCCTTGTTCTTCTAACTCTTGTAAATCACGCATAATAGATGAACGAGATACTTGAAAACGTTTCATTAAATCTTGAATCGACACAAATGAGTTTTTATGAAGCAGATCCATGATTCGAACCATTCTTTCTTCTGTTAACATCTTATCCTCCTATTTTGACGTATATGTTCTTTGTCTTTCCATACGCAACAAAAGCATTTAAAGTCTCTTTTTTCATCATGGGATAGGATGCATATGGATATACTTTATTTAAATTTTCCCATTTGTTTTTTCCTAAAGAATGAAAAGGTAAAAGATCCACTTCTGAAAATCCCAAACGAGATGCCTGATCGATCGTTTTTTCAATCTGATCTTCATTAAAATTCCAAATTACCGGCATACGAACAATGACTTTTTCAGGACAATGTTGCGAAAGATAGGTAAAGCTGTCTTGTACAAACTTTGGATTGACACCGGTTATTTTTTGAAGTTTTTCTGGTTCCAAGTGTTTACAATCCATCAAAAACAAATCAATATAAGGTTCCACTTTTTTTAAATGTTCCAAAGGATAATTACCTGTCGTTTCTAAAGCTAAATGATAGCCTCTTTCATGAAGTGTACAAATCAACAAAAAAACTTCATCAAACTGAAACAAAGGTTCTCCTCCGGAAAGTGTCACACCACCATTTGATTTTTGATAATATCGATCATCTTTTTGTACTTCTTCTACAATTTCTTCTATGTCCATCCACTTACCCGATATTTCTAATGCTTCTAAAAGACACGCATCCACGCAAAGAGCGCACCCATCACATACATTACGATTTAGTGTAAACTCCGGTTGAAAAGAGATTGCCTGTTTTGTACAAGCTTTTAAACACGAATGACATCGTACACACTTATTTTCTTTATGCATCAAAACAGGATGTACATCCCAAGTTTCAGGATTGGCACACCATGGACAATGTAAGCTACACCCTTTTAAGAAAATCGTAGTACGAATTCCCGGTCCATCATGCGTCGCAAAACGTTCGATATTTGATACGCTAATCATATAAAGTCCTACTTAATAACTCATCTTGTATATCTTTGGTCAGATTGACAAACACGGCCGAATAACCGGCAACTCTAACAATCAGATCCGGGTATTTCTCTGGATGTTTTTGTGCATCTTCCAACTGGCCATGATCAACAACCGTAACCATTAACTGGCAGCCACCATTTTCAAAATACGTTTCAAATAAAGCTTTGACCTTCTCTTTATCTTCATGCATCATACGTGGTGTAAATTTGATATTTTGCACACTGCCGCCATGATATTTCGCATCAAAATGCACTAATGAATTCAAAACAGCAGTTGGTCCGGATTTGGCAGCACCACCTTGCGGGTTATTAGCCGGATTCATATACACACCTTTGTTTCGTCCATCCAGGCTGGCATCCGTCTGATGGCCCCAGTCTGTATTGGTTTGATTGTTAGAAATGACAATCAGATAATAACCCATGCCGGCATCTATGCCTCGTTGACGTATGCCTTTGGCCACATATTCATAACAGCGATTGGCCAACTCATCACACTCTTTTTTATCATTTCCATATTTATCTTGTTTCAATAAATCTTTCTGAATTCGTTCATAGCCTTTGAAATCATACAAAGCTGCTTCATTTAACTGCTCCAACGTATATTTTTTCTGATCAAACACCAGCTTCTTGATCGCATATAAGGCATCACTGGCATTAATGTTTCCATATGTTTCATTGGTACCGCCTAAAATTTCAACTCCACCATCCAACAAAGCTTTTTCACGATGAATACAATCATCCATCAGAATGGAAGTAAACAAAAAGCTAACTTCCTGATTCATGATTTCATACGAATGTTTTTGTGCATAAATACTTAAATCAAAATAATAATCCTGCACTTTTTGATATTGATCCATCAAATCTTCAAATGTCTTTAGTTCACTTAATGGTTTACACTGTACCGGACCTGCCTTATAAATTTTATCCATAGGATCAAATCCTTCATTCATGGAAATCTGTAACAACTTTAACATATTCAATAATGTATTTGGCGTTCCTACACTTTTTCCCTGAATCACATATTCTCCACAACCAAAAGGAACATATTGTTTGGCAATCTTTTCCGGTACACGCATCGCATATTGTACAGCCGGTATATTGACATCATCATTGTATAAAGTCGGATAGGTAGCTCCTGAAGCGATACATTCATATGCCATATCCAAAATATCTTCCGGTGTATTATGATCAAAGCGAAGCGTAAACTGTGGTTCTACATATCGCACTTTTTTACAGACCTTTAAACACAATCGAGTGAACAAGTCACAAGCTTCTACATTTTCTCTTCCTTTTCCACCGACGATAATACGACCATTGACCGTCGTTCTGCGATTTTCGATCATTTTCCACAAAGAAGCAATATATTCCAGCGCCTTTTCTTCACTCAATCTTCCTTCATCGATGTCCTTTTTCAAATACGGTCCTAAAACCATATCCATACGTCCATAGTTGATACAACCCGCACATAACGCATACAACCAGAATAACTGCAATGCCTGATGGAAAGTAACCGGTTTATGCTCTTGGATCCAGATTAAATCTTCTTCCATCACATCCAAATCCTGTTTCCAATCAAGACTTGCTTCTTTTTTAGCTTCTTTAACCAAATCTATCTGGTAGGAAATGACTGTTTGAAAGAGCTTCATTGCCTCCAACGAAGCTTGGATAAATGGCTTGGTAAGATCTTGTCTTTGAATCTCTTCTATCAATCCATTGACACCCAAACGCATCAGTTTTTGATAATCTAACATCATGCCCGATAATCTGGCCGTTGCCATAAACGGGTATTTACAATCGATAAAACGGCCTGTGGTATCTTCAGTCAGCACATCCTGACAATAGATAGATTTCACATCATGATATTGCCAATAATCATATAAGGCATCCACTCGTGCCTTTTCTTCCTCCGTCTTTAACAAGGATTTAAAGGCTCGTAATTTATGAAACACACAATAATGCCCTACGCCACCAATGGAAGTGACACTGCCAAAGCCAATCGGCAAAAAATCTAATCGTCCGGCAATTTGATCACCGGGTTCCAAAGTCCGAAATAAACGCGGAAATAAAACCTTTAAACAATGAATTTCTTGAAAAGCTTTATCTAAATTTGTCCCATTTTTATGGGCACAGGTATAAGCTTCCATGATTTCCAGCTGTTCCTGTGGGCTTTTCTGACTGGGAATCGGTTTGGATACTTCTACATTTTGTGCTCCATCAATATTGATATGTGCCATACTGCAGACCTCCTATTCAGTTTCAATATAGCACCTCGCCTTTTTACAATCAATCATTTTTGTTCTTTTTTGTTCAAATTTATTCATAGTGCTTATAAAAAAAAGGAGCTTTATTCAGTCGCTCCATATTCTGCATAATAAGCATCGATTCGATTTTTAAGGTCTGCATCCAATGCGTTTTTACTTTCGAGATATTCTACAACCTCTGGCATAGATACGATGGCTGCAGTTGGAAAGCCATATAACTCACTAACTTCCTTCAAAGCGGTTTTATTGCCTTTTCCTTTTTCGTTACGATTTAAGGAAACCATCAAACCTACGATTTCCACATTGGCTGCCCCTCTTACTTTCGGTACCGTTTCTTCCATAGATTTACCGGATGTAGTCACATCTTCAATCATAACGACACGATCTCCATCCTGAAGCTTTGTTCCTAAAAAGCTTCCTTTATCCGCTCCATGATCTTTTTCTTCCTTACGATCCGAACAATAACGAACTTCCATTCCATAAAGTTCATCCAAGGCGATCGTTGTAGCAACAGCCAATGGAATACCTTTATAGGCCGGCCCAAATAAAACATCGAAATCTTTTCCATAAGTTTCTACAATGGCCTTGGCATAATATTCGCCCAGTTTCTTTAATTGATAGCCTGTTACATAGCCACCGGCATTCATAAAAAACGGACTTTTTCTTCCAGATTTTAGTGTAAAATCCCCAAATTTAAGAACTTTGCTTTCTAACATAAAGTCGATAAATTCCTGCTTATACTGTTCCATACTTTCCTACTCCTTTATAATTCCTATATCAATTATAATGTATTTCACAAAGTAATTATAGCCTATTTGACAATTTATAATTGTGACTTCTTCACTATAAAATAATGAAAGAAACGATTTTAAAATTGTTATCTATATCCATCGCTACAATTTATCCGCATGTGCATTTTCATAACATTGTACAATGTCAGCAGGCATATCCTTTTCTATATGTTGTGGCATGTTCACTTCTGTTCCTTCTTTACAGGCTGTTTCATAATACCAGCACTTGAACTTGACCATATCCAATGTTCTCTGCAGCTCTTCCATCTGTTTTTCAATTTCCTGACGACGTGCATAAAACATTTCTTTTCGTTTTTCTAAAGTACGATCGCCCTGGCTGCACCAGTTCATAAATTCACGAATCTCTTTGATCTGCATCCCGGATTTCTTTAAACATTCAATGACACGTAACGCTTCAATCGATTTTTCATTAAATTTACGAATACCGGATGGTTCTCTTTCTAAGTCTTGGAATAAGCCTTCTTTATCATAATATCGTAAGGTTGGGATCGGTAAATCAAACATTTTTGAAACTTGTCCTATCGAATACATAAACATCCTCCTAAAAAATTTATATTTTTTTCTTGACCTAAAGTTAGCTTTAGGATTTACAGTAAACTTAATCCAACAGGATAGTATTGTCAAGGAGGAAGTTACAATGAATGAAACTTTACATTTATGCCAAGAATGGGACAAGGTTTTTCCATTAAGTGAGGAAGTACGCCATCATAAAACAACCTTTACCAATCGTTATGGAATCACATTGGCAGCCGATGTTTATGAGCCAAAGAAGGCAAGTGGAAAGCTGCCGGCTATTGCCCTCAGTGGGCCTTTTGGTGCCGTTAAGGAACAAGCATCCGGCTTATATGCACACCAACTGGCGAAAAGAGGCTTTTTTGCGATAGCCTTTGATCCATCCTATACCGGTGAAAGCGGTGGATTTCCCCGCAATGTCACCTCCCCGGATATCAACACCGAAGATTTTATGGCAGCTGTTGATTTTCTGTCTGTACAGGAAAATGTCGATCCCGATAAGATTGGAATCTTAGGTATCTGCGGTTTTGGCGGCATGGCTTTAAATGCTGCCACGCTGGATACGCGTATCAAGGCAACTGTCACATCAACGATGTACGATATGACCCGAGTGAATGCCAATGGTTATTTTGATGAAGAAGATAGCGAAAAAATTCGCTTCCAGAAAAAAGAAGCACTGTCCAAACAAAGAACGATTGATTTTAAGAATGGAAACTATGCTTCTGCCGGTGCCTTACCGGATGAAATTCCAGATGGTGCCCCTCAATATTTAGTCGATTATATTTTGTATTATCGCCGAAAACGCGGTTATCATCCTCGATCTCAGGGAGAAGGAAAAGGATGGAATGTGACCGGATGCCAGTCTTTTCTAAACATGCCGATTCTGCAGTATTCCAATGAGATTCGCAGTGCCGTCTTGATGATTCACGACAAAAAAGCACATTCTTGTTATTTCAGTAAAGATGCGTATCAAAAGATGATGGATGGAAATCCCGTACCGGACAATAAAGAATTGTTGATCATTCCAGGAGCTGTGCATACCGATTTATATGATCAAATGGATATTATTCCATTTGATAAGATCACCGATTTCTATCAGACCTATCTTAAATAAGAAACCCAAGAGTCATTAGTCATGGCTCTTTTTATCATCCTATTTTTAAGGCTCTATCCTTTTCATTCTGTTTTTTGTGCATTAAAATAGAAGTAAGAAGAAAACCATACAGGAGGCCTTATTATGAAACACACGATCATTACCATTGGCCGACAATTTGGAAGTCATGGCCGAAGCATCGCCAAACAATTGGCAAAAAAATTGGGATATGCGTATTATGACAAGGAGCTATTAGTCAAAGCTTCCCAGGAAAGTGGTTTAGCCACCAGCTTTTTAGAAAGCATGGACGAAAGACAAGCCAGTCCATTCTTTTATTCCCTGTTAGCCGGACCGACACAATTTATGTGGAACGATCAATTCATTTCCACAGAAGCTATGGCCTATCAGGCACAACATGATACGATCCTAAAAGTCGCACAGGAAGGAAACTGTGTAATCGTAGGTCGCTGTGCCGATTACATTCTCAAAGATCAAGAACGACTGGTTCGTGTTTTTATCAGCGCCGATTTACAAGATCGAATTGCCCATGTAATGGAACGTGATCAAATCACTGAAAAAGAAGCACGAAAGAAAATAAAAGAAATGGATAAATCTCGTGCTGCCTATTACAACTTTAACACCGATCAAAAATGGTCCGATGCGGCAAATTATGATTTATGTATTAACACCTCTCGTCTTACAGAAGAAAAAACAGTAGAAACCATACTGCATTTTATTCATAATTTACTGGATTGATCCCGTCATGGGATCTTTTTTTCAAAAGAAATCTTATTTTATGCTATAATCAGATGGCTGTAACTTCAGAAAGGAAGATTCCATGACCGATTATCAAAACGACAACACTTTTTCCTTTGAAATTGAAAAAAGACTGGAAGGAAAACTAGGCCGTGCCGGTATCATCCATACTCCACATGGCGATATCAAGACACCGGCTTTTATGTGTGTAGGAACACGAGGCAGTGTCAACTTTTTATCGATGGATGATTTAAAAGCCATTCAGGCACAGGCCATGTTGTCCAACGGATATCATTTGCGAAATGCCTCCTATGAGATTGCTCAAAACGGTGGACTGGCCGCCTGGTCAAAGTGGAACGGCCCAACTTTAACCGATTCCGGAGGCTTTCAGGTCATGTCATTAGGCTCCGGCAGTGGAAAAGTAGTCAGCATGAAGGTCGGTCATGATTTAAAAAACACCGAACCAGAACATCGCTTTGCCAAAGTAACCGAAGATGGGGTTGCGTTTACCGATCCTAACAGCGGGCAGGATGACTTTATCGGTCCGGAAGAATCGATGCAGATTCAATGTCGTATTGGAGCCGATATCCATATGGCCTTTGATGAACTGACTTCCTTAGCCGATGATTACGATTATAATGTAGAAGCTTTGGCAAGAACTGAACGCTGGGCACTACGAAGCATAGAAGAACATCGAAAACATCAGTACGATCTAGGTTATTACCAAGCTTTATATGGTGTCATCCAAGGTGGCCGATGGGAAGACTTACGTCGATCCACTTCGAAAAAATTTGCCAAGATGGATTTTGATGGCTATGGCTTAGGCGGTGCCTTCTTAAAAGAAAATCTGGGAGATATTTTACGATGGTGTTGTGAAGAACTGCCGGAAAACAAGCCACGACATCTTTTAGGGCTGTCCCATCCAGACGATATCTTGATTGGAATTGAAATGGGAGCGGATACCTTTGACTGCGTGGCACCAACAAGAGAGGCTCGTCACGGAAAGATCTATACACGATATGGCAATATCAATCTTGCCAATTCTCGTTTTAAAGACAGTATGGAACCACTTGATGATGACTGTGACTGCCCTGTTTGTAAAGCCGGATGGACCAAAGGACAGCTTCGTGAATTATTAAAGTCTCAGGACAAAGAAAAACGTCACTTGTATTTTAACTTAGCTTCGCAACACAATCTTCGCTTTATTCTTCGGTTGACCGAAGAAGCCAGACAAGCCCTGATAGATGATACTTTCTATGAATATCGAAGTCAATTTTTAAAAGATTATTATCATAAATAAACAAATAGAACCTCAAGATCATAAATATTGATCATAATGAGGTTCTTTTTTTGACCATAGAAAAACTAGGAAGATTGCTTCCTAGTCATTCTACTAACTATTTACGCTTTTTAAGCAAGGCAATCATGCCAACAAGAGCAACGCTCATAGAGCCAAGTGCTCCAACAATGGATAAATTTGCCGATGTATTTGTTCCATCTGCTTTCTTTGTTTCTTCTTTTGATTGTTCAGTCTGCGCTGGTGTTGTAGGTTCCTGCGGTTTGTCCTCTACCGGTTTTTCCGGACTCTTTTCTTTTTCGATTTCTACTTCCACAACACTACTTGTACCATATGCAACTGTTGTATGGATGGTATCGATTCCAGTTACAGAAACATATCCTTCCGGTATTTCTAGTGAAATGTCAAAATCAGCTTCCTGACCAGGTATGCCTGCTTCAGAAGTGTAAGTTTTTGTCGCAACAACTTCTTCACCATCTACATAGTTTACTGTTAAAGATGCCGTTTTTAATTCCGCAAAATTAGCTGTATATGTATTGGAAAAACGACTTTGAGGAACAAAGCCAGGATCTGTACTTACCACTTCTCCATTAGCATCTGTCCAATTCACAAAATAATATCCTTCATTTGGAGTTGCGATAGAACCTGTAGGATTTTGATCCATAGATGTCAATGTTTCAGATGGCACAGATACGCTACCACCTTGCGCTGCGACATAATTGATTTGGTTGGCATTTACAGTAACATCAATACTACCTACGGTAACTTTACCGAATATTCCGGCAGTACAACGAATTGTCATAGAACCTGCGTTACTTGCAACCGTAGAAAACTCGCTATCATAATCGTTCATACTTTGGTCACCAATAAACCAGTGATGTCCATGTAACCATGAATCTACATTACATCTTACATAAATCGTTTCTCCTACTTCATAGGTTGTTTTGTCTGAGGTAACATAATTTCCATAGCTGTAAGCTTCAGGAGCAGCAGTTACTGTTGTTTCCTCTTGCGCCAAAATTGTTGTCGTTGCACCCATGGTAAAGGTAAAGCCCAAGGCCAAAGATGCTGCTAAAACTTTTTTCATTCTTTTCATGATTCTCCTCTCCTAAATTTTTTTATACTTCAATCACATCTTAACCCTCCCCTTAATAAACTGTCAATATATTTGTTGTTATTTTGCTTTATTTTAGTTATTTTTTATAAATAGAATAACCTTTACACAAAAAAAACGAATAAGGTTTATACTTCATTCGTTTTCACATTTTCTTATTTATTCTATTTCTTATTTCGAATATCAATGATAATCATCACAATAGACCGAAATACAGACAACAATACACAATAACTTCTTTGTTTCTGCAGCAGTTTATGTACTACATGGGTTTGAGAAATTTCTTTTTACAATTTTTTTCTCCTTCTGTAGTTTATCTGAATCTGGTAACTCCCCCCACTTGGTCAACCGATGTTGGCGCCATATTTGAAGTCGAGACTATTCTTGATGGTTTTGAAGCCAAGTAGTTATCAATACAGCTTTCCTTGTCTTTTTAAATCATACCTTATTTACGCCATTACTATCCTTAAGGTTTTCATACCTTGATCCATGCATTTTATGGCTTGATTGACAAAAGATCCTCCGCCTGAATCGCTACATCATGATCACTAGACTGAAAACTTCTATCCGTTTACTACTGATTCTGTCATATTCAGTTTTCACCTTTTATTCAAAGCTGGAGATCAATTCAAACGTAAAAGCATCTCCATCTTCAATCACCACTTTATCCATTGCCGGACACATACTGGCTTCTTTACAAACGGTATTGTTTTCGGATTCAAAAACAAGCCATGGGCCTTTCTCCATATCTTGTTTCAACCCACAGATTTCATTCAACAAGGAACCATATTCACCTTGTTCGATATTCACATCCAGTTCTTCTGTTTCTTCTAAAAACTCTGTCAATGTTTTGGCATCTGTATAAAATGTTTTCTTAAATACTTCTTTATCTTTTGTCGCATCAACAACCTGAATTTCTATTTCTTTTTCACCTTCATGCGCCTTTGGTGCAAAGTATGGCGACCCAACCACCACACAAACAATAACAATCACAGCCGCCAGGGCCCATCCTAATTTTTTCTTCATTTTCAAAACTCCTCTTTTCTACTTAATTCTTTCCTGTTGTATTCTTTCCAGCACATGTATAACCGGCTCCCATAAAAAGAGTGTTACGATAAACGTTAGACATCCTTGAATGAGCGACGTTTTTAACCCCATCACCAGATAAAGCATCGTGATCGTCTTACTGAATAATAAAAAGGGAAGGTCCACCAGCTGGCCTGTCAAGAAGGAAAAAAAGCCGGCCAATAGCGCATTGGCCCACAGACGTTTTTTCAGAAAATCTCTGCTTTTGGAAAAAATCCAGCCATATAGTGGAAAAATCAGTAAATATGCGACATTCCAAAGAGTCAATCCGTTTAATAAAATTTGAATACATGCAAATAAGATACAGGAAATGACCACTTCTTTTCTTGTGAAGGCATGCGCAAAACATAGAATCGTAAAAGTGATCATTTCCAAATATAAAGTATTGGAAAAGGCTTGAAACACCGCATATAGTATAGCTCCCATCAATGCGATGTGTGCCATTTGTCTAACGTTCACGAACCCGTTTCCTTTTTCTGTTTGGTGTATAAGCCTCTTTAGGGCGCCTTGCCGGAATCAGACACTTCGGCCCGGAGCCGATCAAATCGTCCCGATGCGCCTTTTTTAAAGCACGATAGACAATATCATAGTTTTTCGGATATCGATACTGCATCAAAGCCCTTTGTTCCAGCTTTTCTTCATACGTTTTTGCCACATAGACCGGCTTCATCGATCTTGGATCTAGTCCAGTATAATACATACACGTTGCCAGGGTTCCCGGTGTCGGATAGAAATCCTGCACCTGCTTAGGCGTATGATGAATCTTCTTTAAATAACAGGCCAGCTCGATCGCATCGTTTAGATCACAACCCGGATGAGAGCTCATCAAATAAGGGACAAGATACTGATTCATGCCAAACTCTTTGTTCTTTTCATAATACTTATCTACAAATTTCAGATACAACTCTTTTCTTGGTTTTCCCATTTTATCTAAAACTTTGGCACTGACATGTTCCGGTGCTACTTTTAACTGGCCGCTGATATGGTATTGCACTAAACGATCAAAAAAAGTCTCATCTTTATCGTACATCAAATAATCGTAACGAATTCCTGATCGTATAAAGACCTTTTTGACCTTTGGCAATTGACGGACCGCATCTAACATTTCGACATAATGAGAATGATCCACCTTTAAATTCGGACACGGCTTTGGCCATAAACATTGTCTTGTCTGACAGGCTCCATATTCCTTTTGTTTAACACAAGCCGGGTGGGAGAAATTGGCACTGGGGCCTCCGATATCATGAATATAGCCTTTAAAGTTAGGCATATCGATGATTTTTTTTGCTTCTTCTACAACACTTTCAGTACTTCTTGTAGAGATCACACGCCCTTGATGCGAAGTAATGGCACAAAACGCACACGATCCAAAACAGCCTCGGTTGCTGGTGATGGAAAACTGCACTTCTTCTATTGCCGGCACATAGGTATATTTAGGATGAAAGATTCTCTCATACGGCAAAGAATACGTAAAATCCATTTGTTCCTGTGTTAAGGGAAGCGGTGGCTGATTACACACGACATACCAACCATCATAAGGTTCAATCAACATCTTAGACTGAATCGCATCCTGGTTCTGATATTGGATCAAAAAGCTTTTCGCATATGCCTTTTTATCCTTCTTGATCGTAGTAAAATCCGGTAAAAGAATATAGTCATCCACGATCGTATCAATGGATTTTGTCTTCCAGGCCGTTCCACGTATATAACACAGATCCTGTACCTGTAATCCACTGTTTAAGGCATCCGCTACTTCGATGATCGTATTTTCACCCATGCCAAACATTAAAAGATCAGCCTGTGAATCCATTAAGATCGAACGTCTGACTTTATCATCCCAATAATCATAATGAGCCAAACGGCGAAGACTTGCTTCAATACCACCAATCAAAACGGGAACATGAGGAAACAGTCGTTTTAAGATTTGCGTATAAACAATCGTAGCTCGATCCGGTCTTTTGCCCATGATACCCTGATCGGTATAAGAATCCTTGTCTCGTCTTCGTTTGTTGACTGAATAATGATTGACCATGGAATCAATATTACCGGCAGAGACCAGAAATCCCAGACGAGGTGTACCAAATTGTAAAAATTCTTCATCGTTATGCCAATCCGGCTGAGCCAAGATGGCACAGCTGTACCCAAAGACCTGCAAGGTTCTTGTGATGATGGCACAGCCAAAAGAAGGATGATCGACATAGGCATCGCCGCAGACATAGACAAAATCCACCTGTTCAAATCCTTGTTCTAACATCTCCTGTCGTGTTGTTGGTAAAAAAGACATAACATCCTCCTACTGTTTGAGTATTTGCTCGGCATAACGAACCGTTGCCATCGCATCTTTGGCGTAATGATCGGCATGAATCTGATCGGCAAATTCCTGATTTAAGACTGCACCCCCGACCACCACAAAGGTATCCGGTTTTTCTTTATGAAGCAGTTCAATGGTTTCCTCCATACTTTTGACGGTTGTGGTCATCAAGGCACTTAATCCAACCAGCTTTACTTCTTCTGAAATAGCCGTTTGAACAATCACTTCCGGGGCTACATCTTTGCCCAGATCCAATACCTCATACCCATAGTTTTCCAATAAAACCTTCACAATATTTTTCCCAATATCATGAATATCTCCCTGTACGGTGGCAAGGATAATTTTGCCTTTGGATAAAGACTGATTTTGTGCCATTTTTTCTTTTAAGACTTCGAAGCTGGCCTTGGCTGATTCTGCACTCATCAAAAGCTGCGGTAAAAATACCGTGCTTTGTTCAAAGCCTTTTCCCACAAGGTCCAAAGCTGGAATCAATTCTTCATCAATGATCTCTAAAGGCGCTTTTGTTTCTAAAAGCGAAGTCGTAATTTCCTTTACACGATCCTGCATACCTTTCTGGATCGCAAACGATAAAGAAACTTCCGGATTTTCACTTTTCTTTTCTTCCACCTGCTTACTGTAGTTGGAAATATAATGCATGCATTGTGCATCTTGATTCATCAAGGCCATTGACGCATCAAATGCTTTTTTCATCATTTCATTATTCGGGTTGATCATGGCACACGATAGTCCGCTTTGTAAGGCCATGCTTAAAAAATAAGAATTGATGATCTCTCGTTGCGGTAATCCAAACGAAATGTTGGAAACACCCAGTATCGTAGAAACATTAAGTTCTTCTTTAACCTTTTGTAGTGTATCTAACGTAACCAAAGCACCATCCGGCTGCGAAGAAATTGTCATCGCAAGGCCATCGATCACGATATCCTTTTTTTGAATACCATATTCCTGTGCCTTTTGCACGATCTTTTGGGCAATGGCCAGACGCTTTTTAGATGTAGAAGGAATGCCACTTTCATCTAAACATAGCCCAACGACCACCGATCCATATTTTTGAATCAAAGGAAATACAGATTCCATAGAATCCAGTTTCCCATTCACCGAGTTAACCATCGGTTTTCCATTATAAAGACGTAAGGCGTTTTCTAAAGCTTCTAAATTTCCGGTATCAATCTGTAATGGCAGGGCACAGACATTTTGAAGGCGCACAACCATTTCTTTCATCATCTCGGCTTCATCAACATCCGGTAATCCCACATTCACATCTAAGATCTGGGCACCTGCTTCTTCCTGCTCCAACGCCTGCGAAAGAATATAATCAAACTCTTTGTTTCGTAAAGCTTGTTGAAAGCGTTTTTTTCCCGTAGGATTGATTCTTTCCCCAATCACAACCGCTTTTTTTCCGATCTGCACCGCCGATGCATAAGAAGTTACCCACGTTTGTTCTTTCATCGTATTCGGTTGGCAGGGAATATCCTTTACAGCTTCTATTATTTTTTGTATGTATTCCGGAGTAGTTCCACAACAACCCCCTAATCCCTGTACACCGATCTGTGCAATCTTGACCATCGCCTGGGCAAAATCATCGGCTTTTAAATCATAGACAGTCTTTCCATTCACCTGGACAGGGAGTCCGGCATTGGGATTGACGATGATGGGCAGAGAAGAAACTTCCCGAATCCTTTTGATAACCGGAAGCATCTGTTCGGGACCTGAGCCACAGTTGATTCCCAAGGCATCAACACGTAATCCCTCCAACATTGCGACAGCGGATTCTACACTTCCACCGGTCAATAATCGCTGATTTTCATCAAAGATCATCGTTACGATCACCGGAAGATTGCTGTTTTCTTTCGCGGCCAAAACCGCCGCTTTGGCCTCATACGTATCCGACATCGTTTCAATCAAGATAAGATCTGCGCCGGCCTTTACACCGGCTTTGACCATTTGGGAAAAATACGATACAGCCTTTTCAAAAGGAAGATCCCCCATAGGCTCCAATAACTTCCCGGTCGGGCCGATATCCAGAGCAACATAGACATCCATGCACCCTGCTTGTTTTTTAGCTTCTTTTGCCAGTTGAATCCCGGCTGTAATGATTTCTTCCACATTATCAAACTTGAGACCATTGGCCCCAAACGTATTGGCGTTGATCACATGACAACCGGCTTCCAGGTAAGCCTTGTGTATCGCAATCAATTCTTCGGGATGGGTAAGATTCCAGGTTTCGGGATATTCGCCGCCCGGTAATCCTCTTTCCTGCAACATGGTTCCTAAACCACCATCAAAATAGATCCACTCTTTTCCTAAACGATCTGTGATCATACCTTCACCCCTTTCGATACATACAATCTGTCTTTTCACATTGTTGACAAGAACTAGCCAAATCTTGATTAGCTTCTCTGGTCAGTCCGATAATGGCCGTAACGGATTTATACGGCACCATCAAATCACCCTGCGTCAAGGTCACACCGATCGTCTTTGGCATATCCAAGATTCGAATAAAATCTCTTTGGTGTGCCAAGGCACAATCCCCATAACCACATGAATACCGGGGACGGCAGCAATAGCCTCTTTGTCGGGCATCTATTTTGATCTGCTCATTGATTTGATCCGTATAAGCTTCAATCATGGCACAGCCTAAAGCCTGTAAGATCACACTTTGCGCTTTATTTTGTATATTCGCTCTGGCGATCAATCGATCCGGCACAATACCTAATGTCGTTGCCAGACATACGATTTTTTCACAACCTTTTAAATTTTTGGATAAATCCTTTGAATGAATATGGACCGATGAAAAATAAAGATCTTCACCGCATTGTTTCAAATCAAATTCTTTCATCACAAATTTAGGTGTACACTGCTGCATCTGTTTCATACAGCTTTGAATCTGTTCTAATATCGATGCATCCGGAGTCTGGTTGCGATAGCCCAAATAGCTGTACACTTCCTTTTCGTTGACCTGTATCATTTGATCATTTCCGACAGATTAGCCTGAATGCGTGCTGCCACATCCGGCTTATTCATCGAGTACACATGGATATGTCGAATTCCATTGGCAATCAGATCAATGATCTGTTCACTGGCATAAACGATACCCGCCTGTTCCATGGCTTTAGGATCATCTCCAAAATGATCGACAATTGCCTTAAAGCGCTCCGGCACCTGTGTACCCGACATCTGCACACTTCGAGCCAACTGCTTTTTATTTGTAATCGGCATAATTCCTGCCAACACGGGTACTTGAATGCCGGATTCACGAATTCGATAAAGAAAATTGTAAAAGATATTATTGTCAAAAAACATCTGTGTGGTCAAGAAATCACAACCGGCATCTACCTTTTCCTTTAAATGAAGAATATCTTCTTTTTTATGCTCACATTCAATATGACCTTCCGGATAACAGGCTCCTCCAATACAAAAATCACCTTGCGCTTTGATGTCTTGGATCAACTGACTGGCATATTGATAATCGTGTGCGATCCGGCCATCTTTAGGAATGTCCCCACGTAAAGCCATGATATTTTCTATACCGGCATCCTTGCATTTTTGAATCATATTCAACACATGTTCTCTGGTACTGGAGACACAAGTTAAATGTGCAATGACCTGCGTTCCATATTTCTGATATAAATCTCTTGCGAGATCAACCGTATATTGACTGGTACCTCCACCTGCTCCATAGGTGATCGACATAAAATCCGGATGTAAAGACGCAATCTTTTTTGCGGCCGCTTCTACCTTGGAATAATCATCGATCTTTTTTGGCGGAAACACCTCAAAGGATAATGTCACTTTATCTTGTGTTAATATTTCTGAAACTTTCATCGAAGGTAACTCCCCTCTTTAAATATGTGATATTAAGATTATACTAAAAATCACTTCGTTTTAACATATAAAAAAGAAGTCCCTCAGGACTTCCGATATCATACGGCATGAAAGGCATTTTCTAAATCGAATAAGATATCTTCAATATTTTCAATTCCGATTGATAAACGAATCGTATTTTCATAGATTTCTCTTTCCTCTAATTCTTCTTTTGTACATTGTGAATGCGTTGTAGTAGCCGGATGAATCACCAGACTTTTGACATCGGCTACATTGGCCAATAAAGAGAATAACTTTAAATGGTCAATAAACGCAAACGCCTCTTTTTGTCCACCTTTGATATTAAAAGTAAAGATGCTGCCGCCACCTCGCTTAAAGTAGCGAACATAGGCCTCATGATCCGGATGCTCTTTTAATAAAGGATGATTGACACGTTCTACCTTTGGATGTTTTTGTAAATAGTCCACAACCTTTTTTGTGTTCTCAAAATGACGTTCCAATCGCAATGATAGTGTTTCCGTTCCCTGTAATAGTAAGAAGGCATTAAACGGAGAAATGGCAGCACCGGTATCACGAAGCAAGATGGCACGAACATAGGTTACAAATGCGGCCGGTCCGGCTGCCTCGGTAAAACGTACACCGTGATAGCTTGGATTAGGTTGGGATATGTTCGGAAATTTCTGACTTTTTGCCCAATCGAAGCTTCCTCCATCAACGATTACGCCACCCAGGCTTGTTCCATGCCCACCAATGAATTTGGTTGCCGAATGCACAACAATATCCGCTCCATGCTCTAATGGTCGAAACCAGAAAGCCGCTCCAAAGGTATTATCCACAACGACCGGAATGTTTCGTTCATGCGCCAATTTGGCAATGGCTTCAAAATCCGGAATATCACTATGCGGATTGCCGAAAGTTTCCAAATAGATGGCTTTCGTGTTTTCCTGAATTGCTTCTTTGACTTCCTGTAAATCATGAATGTTGACCAATGTCGCATCGATACCAAAGCGCTTATACGTATGCTCTAATAAGTTGGAAGTACCACCATAAATTGTTTTCTGTGCCACAATATGTTCCCCCTGTGCTGCCAATGCCTGAATCACATACGATACAGCCGCTGCCCCAGAAGCAACAGCCAGTCCGGCAACACCACCTTCTAAAGCCGCAATACGCTCTTCAAATACACCTTGTGTCGAATTGGTCAATCGACCATAGATATTCCCTGCATCACGTAACCCAAAACGATCGGCCGCATGTTGTGAGTTGTCAAACACATACGAAGTTGTCTGATAAATCGGCACGGCTCTGGATCCTGTAGCTGGATCTGGTTGTTCCTGCCCTACGTGCAGCTGCAATGTTTCAAACTGTAATTTTCTTTCTGTACTCATGTCTATTTACCTTCTCTTTCTTTTTGGATGGTTTTTGTGAGTGTATAAAAAAAGACCCATCCCTTAGGACGAGTCTATTGATTCGTGTTACCACCTAATTTTATCATCACCTTACGATAATGACCTCACCAAGCACCATCATGCTCTGTTGCGATAACGGGCAATCCCGTGATGACCTCATCGATCATCCGACTCCAAGACCATGTTCATCCTGCCTTCTGCACTTCTTTTCACCAACCAGAAACTCTCTACGCCATCCAACAAAACTACTCTTCTCTTCTTTGTCTTTTCTTATGGATGAATACATATTATATAACTAGGTATTGAATGTCAAGCGTTATTTTCATTTTCTTTCAATTATTTTCATCCCTTTTAATTTGTATATGATTAATACTTCAAAAGAATCAAGAAATAATATTTCGATGATATTGTAACTGATTAAGTATATACAACAAAGTTCCTACAATTGATAAATTTAAAAATCCTATCCAAAGTGGATAAACCTGAAGTCCTTCTGAAATTGAGGCAAAAGAACGAAAATTCATAGGATTTGAAAACTGTAAAGATTGGTCGTGACCAGCATCAAAATAACACTTGAAAGCACTAAAAGTCCAATTACAAGAATTGTTATGATTTTATTTTCTTTGTTCAGTAAAAATACTTGAATCAGGAAAAAAACAAGTAATTTTTCTATCGATTTGTTAGTTTGATAGTTAATAGTTCGTAAGGTCCAATAGAGTTTGTCAGTTCTTTTACATTTTCGTTTGCATCGACAACACTAACTTTATAAGTTGATTTTAATCTAGATAAATTAACGTCTTTTTTTTGCTTAGTCAAGTTTTTAATCTGAATTAGGAATGAATCCGAATCATACAGCGATGGAACAATCGAGAATACATCTAATCCTTCTAAATCTAATAAATCACATTTATTTTTCAAATCTTTGGGATAATTCACCAACAGTTTACTGTCAAGTCTACAAATAAATTCATTAAAATGTTGGAGTTGGTAGTAAATATCCTGTTGATGAAAAGTATCAGATGCATGTATTATTTGTTCAGCATCAAAATTACTTTCGCTATAACTTACCTTAAAATCATATTCATAAACCCCTAACAATTGTGCTTCAGGAACTGATAAAGGAATATGTCCTTTCTTTGTAGTATCACCACTTGCCCTGCCTGGTCGATATAATAAATCAGCTTTCCCTAGCTCACCAGTAGTTGCTAAAAGTGTCAAATAGATTCTGTCCTCAACAATCTGATATTCTTTTACTCCTTTAGAATATACGGTACAAATATTTCTATTATCAGTTAAACTCACATTTTCTTCCATCACTTCCAAGTCTACCGGTATTTCTGAATATCTGCTCTCCCAGTTTTTTGGTACCTCTTTTAGAACCGGTCTTTTTATAAATCCAAACGCTGTTGATGCAATGGAATGATCTGTACAAATATCTGTTTTTATTCCTAAACGAAGTCTATGACTTTCAACAGTATTATTTAACTGTACCTGAATTTCTGGATCCGAATCACCTTCACGTAAAACTATTCTAATCTGAATTTTAATGACATTCAGATTGCTACCTTTTATACGGTTTTCTAATTTTTCCGGTAAAGTCATCTTCATTTCCACATCCATGATCTGGCGCATAGAACCAATACATACCTTAGCTACTTCAACATCAGAAAAATATAGTGGAGAATCGTTTCTTAGAGGAGAAAAATCATAAGTATCTCCATCATTTCCGCAATCTTCAAAAATTAACCAATCCTTTATAGTTTTATTTCCGACTTGTAGATGCAATTTTCCATCAATAACTTCAATAATATATTTATCATTTTGAATTTTTTGAATGTCAGACTTTTTGATTCTTACTGAATCTCCTTCTTGGATATGAATTACTCTATAGCCAAATTTTGGCATTTCTGTTTTTAGTTCCACTTCATACTCATAATAAGCCGGCTCATCTACAAAGTAATTTCTATTTTTTCCTTCCACCATAATATTTTTGCGAGCCGGATGTTTAATACACTCTAAAACTTCAATTTGAGATGCCTCTGGAATAGAAATTGAATCATATTTTGAAAATATACGAATTATTTGTGATTGTTTCAATTCTTTTCCTGTAACGTTAAACAACAAAACCTCGTCTTCTGACAAGCCTAATCGTTTAGCTATTTGATTTTTTATTCGATTTTCAATGCCATCACATATTTCATTGGCTTGTTTATAACGATGACGTATATCTTGTGCAACACTGTCAGTTACACAACCGGCCATACCATCATGAGCTTGTCCTTCCATGACTTTCTCCCAAGCAGCTATTAGTAATTCTTTAGAAACTGAAACTCCAATTTGTTGAGCAAGAACCATCAGAGGCTCAATACGCCGCACTATTTTTTCTTCTGTTTTTTCGTTTAATAGTTTTAGGTCCATCCTTACAGAGCCAATAGTTTTATGAACTCTACCAGTTGTCGGTGTTCTAAACTCTCCTTCATAAATTTCCAAAGAATCTTTTTGTTCACGTAGATAATTTATAAAATCATCAAGTGTACTACTAATATACTCACTCTCTGATTTTTTATTAATCTCTTTAAGTTTTTTTGTGAAATCATGAGATATTGTATTTTGATCATTACCAATTGGGATTAAAATTTCTTCCAAATCTGTTTTTGCTCTCAGTTTTTGTTCTTGAGCAAATATCTTATTTTTTAAAAAGTCGTCGTCTGTGAACAGCTGCGGAATACTCCCATACCCATCAATCAAATTCACTGCATAAACTTTTGAACTTCCTAATCCTTTCCATTGGAAATAGGGGCTTTTAATTTTTGTATAATCAATTCCTCTCCAAAAAATCGCAGAATCTATCCCACAATGGTTATAGATAGTTGGCATTTGAGAATTAAAACCAAATGTATCCGGTAAATATCCGACATATAAAACTGAGCTAATCTTTTGGGCCTCATATATACCCACCATTAAATTTCTTAAAATGGAAATTCCACCAACTAATTGAGCGTCACTTTGAGTATACCAAGGACCTAAAAATAATTGTCCTCTGTTTACTAATTCTTGAATATCGCCTTTCCATTCGGGACGGATACTTAAAAACTCTTTAACGATAGAAATCTGACCGTCTAAGACAAATTTAGCTTCTGGATGATTTTTCAGCTCTTGTAAAACATCCAAAAATACTTCATCACTAAGGACAAGAGAATCCATAGTTGAGAAGTACCATTCTCTATCCCAATGTGTATGGTTAATTAAATGTACTTTTTTCATTTTAATCTCACTTTCTTAAGATTGATTTCCAAACCTTATTGAAAACACCTGCACACGGTCCTACTAGTAATGTAATAAAAATTGTTCCAAGTCCAATTGGACCTTTCAATAAGAATGCAATCAACAATCCACTGATATCAACAACTAATTTAGCTTTCCCGATATCAATAGGGTATCGTTCTGTAAGAGCTAAGGTAAAATCATCTAAGGCATTTGGAGGTAATCCGCTTTGAAGGTATAAAGCGAAACCGATACCCGCTAAAAGTATACCCAATGCTAAAAAAGGATATACCCTCCAACTTTCACTTGAAATGGTAAAAAATGAAGTAATGAAGAGGCATATATCTGTTCCAAACCCCATACAAAATGCAGTAATTAATGTCGTAAAGCGAAATCTTCCTTTTCTAATCACGCCAGCCAATATAACCATGATTACACCAACCGTAAATGAAGCTAGACTTATACTAGAATTAAATAATTTAGAGATTCCTAAGTTAACCGAATCCCAGCATCCCAATCCTAGTTCAGTGCGAACTTGTATAGCCACTCCCATCTGTAAAATAAAGATTCCGCTAAAAAAACATAATAACTGAGATAAAGTAAAAAGAGGTTTCTCCCTCTTTTTACATAACACCATCGATATCTTCCTCGTCAAAACCTTTTCCTAAGAAAATAGCACCTGCAGCAATTATAGCTGTACCAGCTATGATACCCAAAATGTAGATAGGCCAATTACTTACAAGTAACCATCCGTAGCATCCAGAAATCGGGATTTCATTTACGGCGCCTCCCATTACCGCTATAGCGGACCCCACAGCACATCCAACCATATTAACAATCATCAAACGAGTTGGATTTACTAATGTAAATGGAATTGCCCCTTCAGAAATACCAACCAATCCCATGATAAAGCTTGCTTTTCCTGCTTCTTTTAACTCATTAGAAAACTTTTTCTTAGCAATAAATGTAGCAACTCCGTATCCTAATGTAGGAATGATAATTGCAACTTGTGCTGCTGTATTCGCCAAAAATAATCCTTCTGTCAATAAAGCCATTGCAGTTGTTACAGCTGCTTTGTTAACAGGACCTCCCAAATCGCAGCCAACCATTGCGCCAATAACTATAGCTAAAATCAATGCGTTACCACCATTTGACATCATAGAAACCCAATCAACCAAAGCCTGGTTAATAGCTGCAAATGGAGCCCCTACAACATATTGCATAAACAATACAGTAAACAATGTACCAAACACAGGTAAGATAAATACAGGTAATACACTTGAGGCACTTTCTGGCAAATGAATTTTCTCTGCCATGAATTTAATTAAATAGCCGGCAAATAGTCCTGAAATCAACGCACCTAAGAAACCAGTCCCTAAATTACCAGCCAATAAGCCACCAACAATACCAGCAACTAAAGCTGGGCGATCAGCTACTGAAAAAGCAATGAAACCAGAGAAAATCGGCAACATCATATTCAAAGCCAATCCACCTAAACCATCTAGTGTATTAAAGAAAGGAATAAGTCCTGCATCTGCTTGATGAGCTGCATCCCAAATATCTGTTACACCATAAAACATACCACCAACTCGGGCAATGCCCATAATAACTGCACCTGCGATAGTGAATGGGATCATGTAAGAAACACCAGTTAAGATGTGCCCTTTCATGTCTTGTAAAAACTCTTTCATTTTAAATTCTCCTTATTTTCGATTATATTTTTTCCAATGCATCTTCAATGACAGCTCGTCCGTTTTTAATTGGAGCCGACACACTAGTTTTATGAATAACCTTACCTGCAAAACGTTCTTCTTCACGAACTTTCTGATCTACTGAAAAAATTACAACATCTGCCTGCTCAATTTCTTCTTTAGTCAAACGATTTTGAATACCCAACGCGCCTTGCTTTTCAACTTTAATTGTATGTCCCATTGCAGTTCCATGCTTCATTAAAGCTTTAGCTGCCATATTTGTATGAGCAACACCAGTAGGACATGAAGTTATTGCTACAATTTTCATAATTCTTCCTCCTCGATAGCTACTTTTAACACTTTAAACAATTCTTCTTTATTTTTGGCGTTGCGTAATCCTTCAGTAAATGATTCTTCCATTAGATTAGACGCTAATTTGCCAAGTAGTTCTAAATGTAACGTACCTGATAAAGCTTCTGGTATAGCTAAAGCAATCACAAAATCAACAGGTTTTCCATCCATAGCTTGCCATTCTATACCTCGATTTAGCGTGATAACAACAATAGCTGCTTCATGTATTGCACTTGACTTGCAATGTGGAATCGCAAAGCTATCACCAAAGCCCGTTGTTCCTTCTGATTCTCTTGCTATATACCCTTCATAAACTTTTTCTTTATCATCTATGTATTTGTTAGCCCACAAAACTTCACCAATGAAATGTAACACTTCATCTTTAGTATTTAGTTTTTCCTTAAGATATATATTTTCTATACATAGCATTCTGCCTATTTCCATTTTACCTACCTCAACAATCTAATAAATTCTTGATACGTTTTTACTTTTAATATAGAGAACACTGTACTTTCATCGCTTAAGATTTCATACATCCCCTCAAAAATAGTTTCGAAATCTTTGAATAATTCTTTGCGAATACTCAATAAAATAACCAAACGAACCTTCTCTCTTTCCCATAAAAATGGCTTATCATTGATTAATATAGCTACTTTACTAATTGGAGGATCCAGTTCTATCGCATGTGGAATTGCTGTTAAATTTCCAATCTCTGTTGATGATATATTTTCTCGTTTATAAAACTTTTCAATATCCTCTCTATTCAGATATTCATTTTTAACCATGTTATCCAAAATAAAACCTAACGCTTCTTGACGTGTACTGAAATTCGTGTTGTTAAAAAATAGCTTTTCATCTGTATACTTCAAGAAATCTAAATAAGTTTTTCTATCTTTTAGAATCTGTTCTTCCACATACTTAATATCTTTAGTCGATAAAATTACAGGAATCCTAAGTACTTGTTTCCCTAAAAGGCCATATTCCTTTGAATCAATATCAACTGTTGAGAACACAACATCAAAACTTTCTCGATCAACATTCTTGAGCTCATTTAATGAAATCACTTGGGTAACTCCTACCCATTGAGAAAAGTGACTTTTAATCTTTGCCGATAACAATACAGCCGTTCCCAATCCAGATGCGCAAACGATGATTGCCCTTAATTTTTCATTTTCATAAGGCGTCTTCATTCGCTCCAATGCTGCTCCAAAATGTAAAGCTATGTATCCTATTTCATCATCATTCACTTTGACAGTAAGTTGTTCCTCAATATATTGAGAAGCCACGCTAGCTATCTTATAAGCAAACGAATAATTTTTTTGTATATCAACCAGCAAAGCATTACTCACATTCATTCCAAAACGAATTCGATTTAAGGCACTTTGAAGATGTACCGTTAATGAATTCACTAAAATCGAATCTCGGCAAAAATCTAGATCCAATTTTTCTTTTAGATAAACTAAAGTTTTCTTCACAATATCTTGATAATCTTGATTCATTGATATTTTTTCATCTAGATTCATTATTGACACCTTTCGAGTTAACAAATGAATTGTGATGTAATAAACTTCTTCGTCAGGCAATTCAATTTTCAAAGCATTTTCTATATCGCGTTTAATATCTTTTGCAACATGATTTTCTTTTGTTTCGAACAAAGATTCATCATGCTCAACAACAGATATCAAATTTTTTGAACGTACTCGCTGAATTGAGATAAGAATATGCATTAATAAATTTACATAACCTATATCCGTAATAGTTAATTGATGCCTCTCCAAACAACTTCTTAAAATTTGATCGGCTAGTGTCGTTTCCTCTTCTCCGAAAAAAGGAATAATAGATTTAAAATCAATCAAAAATCCTTCTTTTTCTCTCGATATATAATAATGCAACGCCTTTCGAATATCTTCTTCTTTTCCCTGTATTCGAATTCCTTTAATACCATCTTTGACGATACTCAAATTAAAGGATGAAAGTATTTTCCGTACATCTGCCATATCTTGTTTCAAAGTTGTTAATCCAATGTACAAACTCTCACAAAGAACACCTTGAGTAACAATCTGATGATTATCAAGTTCTTTATGCAATAATTTGAGTATTATGTAATTAACTCTCCCTTCATGACTAGTCGGAATCATAATTGAAGAATTAATCTGATCTGCTATCAAACCATCCTTAAAAGATGAAAACTGTTCAAGATCGTTGATTATTAACCGATACCCTTTTCCTTTGATGCCAGATATAGTTGCTCCAAAAGTAATCAAGGTACGATTCAAAATATGAATATCATTACGTAATGTCTTGGATGAGATCTCTAAGAAAGTGGCCAATTCTTTCCCAGATACGTACTCATTTTTGTTTTCAAGAAACTTAATAATTTTAATTTCTCTTTGATTTAGCATGAATATCATTCACCTCATCTGTATAAAGTATAATAATTAAACTTAACTTATCATAGACGCACTATTTCCGTTGATAAAGGAAATCAAACGCTAGATTAATATCCTATCAATAAAAATTGAAAAACGCATCTTAAACACTAGATGTATTTATAACAGCCGTATTTATAACAAAACAAATCCGAAACCTCATTTATTATGTAAATATTTTAAAATGAATAATATTTTTAAATCATTCAAACAGCATTTGAAGTACTCGATTAAGTGCGTGATAACATATAAGGCGTACTTAAAATATTACGTTAGAAAGGGGTGATGCTATGAATGATACATTAAATGCATCAGAAGCCAGGAAAAAATTCTATCAAATTATGGATGAAGTGAATTTTGGATTCAATACAGTACGTATTGTCAAATCAAATGACAATAATGTTGTGATGGTTTCTAAAAAGAATTGGCTGAAATTATGGAATCAATTAGTATTCTAGATAGTCCTGGTATGACAAGAGATTTAATCAAAAATGCTGAAAATGAAGATTTTAAAGATATGAAAAGATATGAATCAGATACAGAATCTGTCTATGAAATTTATTTTTCAAAAACAGCATTAGAAGGTCTTAAACAATTAGAAAAATTAAATCTTATAAATCAAGCTAGAGACCTTTTGGAATTGATTCAAAAAGATCCTTTTGCACAGCCACCACAATATAATAAATTGGTTGGTAATTTAGATGGATTCTATTCACGTAGAATCAACATACACCATAGATTGATTTACAAAGTGTATGAAGAAGAAAAAAAGATTAAAGTTCTCCAATTATAAATTCTATTTTTAAGAAACTTAAAATTTCATTAGGTACAAGAACAAGAACCTTACTCCTTTGAAACCTATAGCGGAAAAGTTCTTCAACTTTTCCTTTTTTAATACCACCTATTCTTAAATTCCTACCATCTATCTTTGTTTTATTGTATCTATGGACTTGCCTTATTATAATGACTTCAGAAAGGAAAAGTTCATGAAAGTACAAATTCAAATTGAAAAAGACTGTACGGAAACACAAGTGATCATCATCACAAAAGCTTTGAGTGCTTCCATTCAAGAACTGGCATCTCGTATAGAAAAAGAGCCGTTATCTGTATTAACAGGTATACAGGATGAAAAACATGTTCTCATCAAGTCGGAAGAAATCTTTCGTATTTATGCTGACCATGGAAAAGTTTGGATACAAACCAAAAAAGGTCTTTTTCAGATACGAAAAACGCTTTACCAGATAGAAGAGTTGTTAGATGAAAAACAATTTGTTCGTATTTCGCATTCAGAAATTATCTCTTTATCAAAAATTGTGAATTTTGATCTAAGCTTCAACGGTACTATCTGTGTAAACTGTATCGATGGTTCGAAAAGCTATGTATCTCGTCGATATGTGCCAAAAATCAAAAAAATATTAGGAGTGTGAGGATCGTATGAAAAAAGAAATAGTAAAACGTAGTTTGTTGGGAATACCTTTAGGAATCACAATATCCTATTTGTTGTCGATTATAATCTCATATTTAGCAGGAAGTGAAGATTATATCCCCTGTGCTCCGGCTTTTCTGGCATTATTTGAATCTTCACTGCAAGCGGTTTGTGTACAGACTCTATTTTCGGCATTGATGGGTGCTATTTTCAGTGCAGCCAGCCTAATATGGGAAATCGAGTCTTGGAGCCTTTTGAAACAAAGCTTTATACACTTTTTATGTATGAGTATCACCATGTTTCCCATCGCATGGTTCATGCACTGGATGTCTCATACCGCATTCGGTGTTTTAGCATACAGTGTTTTATTCTTTATCCTTTATCTTTGTATATGGCTTATTTTGTATCAAATCCAAAGAAAAGAAATTCAGCGTATGAACCAACATCTTAAAAAAAAGAATGAAAAAAGGGCTGAGCAAACTTCTAATCTTTGATCAGAGTTTGTCACAGTCCCTTTTACCTTATCGCATCACAACATCAACCAGTTGTTTGACCAAAGCGGCATCCACTTGATCATAATCCGATTCATGAGGTGCATCCATATAGGCGTAAGTCACATATTGTGATACTGTTGTTGGATCTTGTGCATAACTTTTACAGGAAGAATGAATCTGATGCACTTGTGCCTTCTCTAACATTTCTTTGGCATTTTGTACATTCATTCCGCTACCCGGTAAAATTTGAATCTTGTCTCCATATGTTTTTTGGATATGTGCAATACATTCGATACCTTCCATCGCTTTTGCCCTTTGTCCGCTGGTCAAAATACGATCCACACCACAGCGAATCAAGCATTGCATCGCTTCATCAATATCAATCGTTACATCAATAGCGCGATGAAAAACCGCTTCTTTTTGATACGACTTGATCAGCTTGACCATATCTTGTGTCTTTTCTTCATCGATCGTTTTATCTTCTTTCAAAAAGCCAAAGACAATACCATCCGCTCCATTCTCCAAAAGTAATTCTGCTTCTTCCATCATGATAGCTGTATCCGTTTTGTCATAACAGAAACCACCGGCACGAGGACGCACCATGCACATCACTTTTAGATCCGTTTCTTTTTTTAATCGCCTAAGCGCAACTACACTGGGTGTAAGTCCACCAACGCTTAAAGCGCTGTTAAGTTCGATACGTTTAGCACCACCTTTATAAGCGGCAATTCCATCCTGATAACTTCCACAACAAATTTCTACCTGATTCATCTTATTCACCATCGGCTACCCGTAAAATACTTAAGGCATAGATTTTTGCGTTTTTGATCAAATCACTTCGATCCATCCATTCATTCGGGTTATGACCGATTCCTTTCTGTCCGGGAAAGCTAGGTCCAAAAGGTACGATATTAGGCATGATCTTGGCATACGTACCTCCGGTCGTTGTAACCGGTGTCCCGTCCATTCCAGTTACTTTTTCATAAGTTTCTTTTAAAGTCTGACATAAGAAGCAGTCTTTTTCAAAGCGTACCGGATCATAATTGCTGATACAAGCTAACTCCAGATGATCAGAAAGCTTTGAGCGAATTTGTTTTAAAATTTCTTCATTAGTGATTACAGCCGGATAGCTTAAGGAAAATTCAAACACCAGTTTTCCTTCTTCATCGACCAGTTTCTTATTTCTTAACTGCATGATACCAAACTCTTCATCTTGAATCGCAAGCCCCAGCTTATTGGCATGATCATCACTGGATAACAGATATTCATTGACAAAGGCATTAAATTCCTTTTGATGATTCATATCAGCTTTGATCTGATAGACACCTCGTCCACGCTCGGCATAGACAACCGGATACTTACAGTCAGGTGTCCACCCCATGATCGGCGGCTTTTTTACTTTTAAATAGTGTTCTAAATCATGAAATCCTGTTTCTTCATTGGTTCCAAATAAGACCCATACTGGATGTTTTAGCTGAATCTGCAATTCCTTAATGGCATATAACGCATAGAGATTGGCTAAAATCGGCCCTTTATTATCCAAAATACCACGAGAATAGATTCTTCCGTTTTCATCTTCATAGGCTGAGAATGGTGGCTTCTTCCATCCATCGCCCACCGGTACAACATCTAAATGACCCATGATCCCGATATAATCATCACCGGATCCATATTTGGCAATACCGACCATATGATCGACATTTTCTGTTTCAAAACCTAATTCATGAGCCAGCTTTAAAGTTTCTTCCAAGGCATCATTGACACCTTTTCCAAAAGGCATATCTTCGCATGGTGTGCCTTCCACACTATCGATACGAACGATTCGTTTGATACCTTCGATCATCTGATCACTGATTTCATCAATTTTTTCTAATAGTTTTTCTTCCATGATAAGCCTACTTACGAACTAAGGGAGCGGTTCGTGTCTTCATATAATTATCCATCCATTCCTGGCTGGCTTCTTCAAAATATTGTTTTCCGTTTTCATCAAACTTTACTAAGTAAACAGTCGGTTTTAAATCTCTTGTAGCCACAACAAAAGAGAATCCTTCAATATTGGTAGCACAGCCCCATTCCCCTTTATTATTCATGGCGATCAAAGACATATCTCCGGCTTTTCCTCGTCTTTCTTTCAACTCTTGATCAAAAGACTGTACCGCAATCTCACATGCTTCCTGCGGTGTCTTTCCTTCCTTCATCAATCGCACGATCTCATACGATACACAGCCTTTCATCACATCTTCGCCTAAACCGGTTGCACTGGCTCCACCGACCTTGGAATCGACATAGAAACCGGAACCAGATACCGGGGAGTCCCCTACACGTCCGGCATGCTTCATAAATAAACCGCTGGTACTGGTTGCACTGGTCATATGCGCATCGGCATCCACACAAACCATACCTACCGTATCGTGTCCGGAATAGGGTTTCAATTCACTGTCGGCACTTGTTTCTTTAACACGGTTATGATAATGAATCTTGGCTCGTTCCGTTAACATATTTTTTCGTTCAAATCCATGACGATGAGCATATTTTTCTGCACCGGCGCCGACCAGAAAGTTATTGACCGGCTCTTTGGATAGAGCTCTTGCGATACTGACCGGATTGGCAAAATCCTTGATAGCTCCCACACATCCAACATCCAATGTATCGCCATCCATAAAGGCTGCATCCAGTTCAACTTCCATTTCTTCATTAGGAAGTCCACCATAGCCTACACTTTTATAGAATTCAAAATCTTCCACATCTCGAACAGCAGTTTCAATGGCATCCTTGGCATTGCTTCCTTCTTTTAACATCGCATCAGCTTTTGTGATCCCTTCCAAAGCCATGCGCCATGTTGCGATAATTCCGTACATACGCTTCCTCCTGTATTCTAAAAAATCGCTGTTGACAGCGACTATTTGTTTTTAAATTTTTTCATCTGTACGATGGCTTTTTTCAATACCTTTTCGGCATCCATCATACCATAATCGGCAGCATCAATAACCATAACCGGAATTTTGTCCCCATATTTATTGTTGATTTCGTCATACAAAAATTTTGTCTGTGGACCGATCAAAATACAATCCAGTTCGACTTCTTCCAATACTGCATCGATTCTTTTGTATGAATGAGCTTTACATTCAATTGGCAAATTATGCTTGTCTGCCACTTCCTGCATTCTCTGTGCCATCATACTTGTGGACATTCCCTGATCACAAAATAAATATACTCGTTTCATTGTTTCTTCCTCCTATCCCAATTTGTTTTCTAATGCCTGAAACTTCTTAAAAATCAGAATCTGTTGTTGG
Organism: Erysipelotrichaceae bacterium; assembly: GCA_902399855.1. Classification (GTDB taxonomy): domain Bacteria; phylum Bacillota_I; class Bacilli_A; order Erysipelotrichales; family Erysipelotrichaceae; genus Faecalicoccus. Next base: position 43,591 of record CABOGK010000004.1, on the reverse strand, counting down.
GCAAATGCTTTAAAATTCTCAGCAGCCATCAGCTGATCTTCTGCATGCATCAACAACATCGTTGGTGATACGCCCTGACCGGCTGCTTCCTGTTGAATCAAAGAAGCATGAACTTCATGACCTTTGACCATCACTTCATCGGCTTCATCGATCATATTTTGTGCTTTGGCAAATTCATAGTTTTGCGCCAGCTTTGCCGCTTCGATAAACATAGATTTTGCTGTCCCAACACTGGAAATGATTTGGAAGCAAATCAGTTCTAATCCTTCCATATACTTTTCCTCCGTTTATTTACCATCATTTTACAATAACTACCTTCCCTTTTCTACCAACCATATTTCCTAGCACCTAGGAAATATAGCGGTAAATCAAGCATTTAAAGTCGTTTGCTTATGCATGACTACAATCCAAAACTTTTGACATTGAATCCATCATAAAATAATAAGCTTTAAATGATCTCACGATCGCAACTTTTATAGTCAGAACCATCTTTAAGCGATAATTCATGCTGTTATAAATGCCAATCACTCATTAAAACAGGCTTCTTCCTTTATGAAAGATTATAGCCAAGGTTTACTTCCTAATGATAGGAAATGGATTCACCCTCTTCTCTTTTAAAAGATGCCTATAATAAAAATAAAGAAAAAGGAGAATCTTTATGTCTAAATCAACCCATTGGAGCCTGGATGCCCTATATACCGGCTATCAGGATCCTCACTTTCAAAACGATGTACAGGCTTTAAAAGAATTATCTTCTAGTTTACTTTCTTTTTGTGAAGACTTGCAGAAAGAAAAAGAAGAATGTATTTTACATGACGGTCTTAAAAAACTGGAAGAGATCCAGGATCTTTGTTATCGATTAAAGATGTACACACAACTGATGTTAAGCGTCGATGCCAACAATACCGATAACATTGCCTGGTCCAACAACATTTTATCTTTGTGTTCCTCTTTAAATCTGTATCAGTCTAAACTCTGGTCGATGATCTTAAACATTGAAAACTTAGAAGAAAAGCTACAGGACGATGAGTTGGCAAAATCCTACTCTTTTATCATTAAGGAAAAGCTTTCGAAGCGATCCCATGCGTTAAGTGACGAACAGGAACAAATCTTATCCATGGTCTATCCGACCAGCTTAAAAGCTTTCTCGGATATGTATTATGCTCTGACCGGTAATGCTAAAGCCTTTTATAATGGCCAGTGGCTGCCTTTGACACAGGTTAAAAATATGTCCCACGATACGAGTTCAAAAGTACGTAAAGAAGCTTATGAAGCCGAACAAAAAGCTTACGAAAGCATTGCCCAGCCATTATCCTTTGCAATCAGTGCCATCAAACAACAACAATACAAAGAATCCCGATTGCGTGGCTATAAAGATCCATTGGAAAAGATGTTGATCGATTCTCGTATGTCTGAAAAAACGTTACAGGCAATGACAGAAAGTATCGAAGAATACTTACCACTTTTTCGAGATTATTTAAAAACTAAAGCTAAACTTTTAGGATATGAAAATGGACTTCCATGGTATGAGATATATGCTACATTAGGAGATTGTGATTTCAACTTCTCCATCAATGATTGTGAAAATTATCTTCTTAAACACTTTAAAAATGTCAGTGAAAACTTATATCGAATGACGAAACAAGCCATTGATGAACATTGGATCGACTATCCAACACGTCCTGGTAAACAACCAGGTGCTTTCTGTGAAAACCTGGGCTGGATACGTCAAAGTCGAATCATTACCAACTACAATAACACATTAAGCGATATCGTAACGGTGGCTCATGAATTAGGGCATGCCTTTCATGGTATGATGATCGAAGACCAGCCTATCTTAAATCGTGATTATTGTATGCCTTTGGCAGAAACCGCAAGCACCTTTAATGAAAATCTGATTTATAATGCGTTAGCCAACGATATGAACGATCATGACCGATTGCTTGTCATTGATTCCCAGCTTTCCGCATTGTGTCAGAATATTTTAGATATCTATGCCCGCTTCCAGTTTGAAAAATCAGTGTTTGAACATGTACCACATGGTTTCTTAAATGCAGAACAACTATGTGATTTGATGAAACAGGCGCTTTTGAAATCTTTTGGAGATGGACTAGATCCAAATTGGATCCACACCTATCGATGGATCACAAAAGTACATTATTACATACCGGATATTGCCTACTACAATTTCCCATATACCTTTGGTGCTTTATTCTCCAGAGGCTTGTATGCCAAATATCAAAAGGAAGGACAAACCTTCATTCCAAAGTATGAAGAACTCTTAAAAGCTACGACTACAAACACTGTAGAAGATGTAGCCGCTATTGCCGATATCGATTTAAGCAAACCGGATTTTTGGAAACATAGCTTACAGTCTATCGTAGATCAAATGCACGAATTTTTAGAATTATCCCAGGGAGAAAAGGCATGATATTCGCAAATCTTCACGACGATATAGGCAATAATCTTTTCGATCATAAAGACAGTGATCCTAATCGTTTAGATCACTTTCATTATCCTCGTTTTCGACAAGGAAATATGAAATTTTCGGCCATTGTATGTTGTTTTGATGGAAACCAAGATTGGAAAACCATGCAAGAGACAGTCAGCTATACAGAAACATGTATATTCAATAGCCGCTACTTTTCCTTTGATCCAGATAAAGAAATTCAAGTCTTTATCGCTGTAGAAGGATTATGTGGAATCACAGAAGATCCTGAAGAAAAAATAGAATGGTTGTATGCGCATCATGTACGTATGGCCTCTCTTTGTTGGAATGATGAAAACGCTTTAGCCTGTGGTGCAAAAAAGGGCAATAAGCCTTTAACCGATTTAGGAAAACGTGTCATTCATACTATGAATACCGTTGGCATGGCCGTAGATACCAGTCATTGCTGCGAATGGAACTTTTACGATATTGCCAAAGAGAGCATAAAACCCATTATTGCTTCCCACAGCAATGTCAAAGCACTTTATAATCATTATCGTAATCTTAGCGATCCACAGCTTCAGATCATCAAAGAAAAGAATGGCTTGGTTGGAGCTATTCCGGTACGCTGGTTTGTCAAAAAGAAAGAAGACAATGCAACGCTGGAAGATTTTATAAATATCCTCATCTATTTAAAAGAGAAGATCGGTATCGAACATATGGCACTAGGCTTTGATTTTATGGATTATATTGAAGGTATGGAAGATAGCAATGTCGTTGGTATGAAAGATATCACGCAGATTCAAAACATTGCCGATGCATTAAAGCACTATTCTTTTACGCCAGAAGAAATCGAAAAGATCTGTTATAGAAATGCATATGATTTTATGCAAAAGTATTTGCGGTGAGAAATTTTCTCACCGCCTTTTTTTAACGAAATGTTTCTTTTACAAGATCCTCCAGCAAAGAAATCTCATAAAGAGGAATATTCAATATCCAGTCCTGCCTGCGATAATCTGACATAGAAGTACGAACGCAGATCGGACAAGAATACTTTTGATAAAATGTAACTAAGCTTTTCGCTCTTAAATTTTCCTCTGCTTTCACTTCCAATGGTATGATATGATCTTCTACCTGCATCAGAAAATCAATTTCCATCCGTGAATTCGGTGTTGAGTAATAGTATAGTTGTGAATCATTTTGTGCCACTAGCTGCTGCAGAACAAATTGTTCGGTCAGTGCTCCTTTGAATTCTGTAAAAATTTCATTTCCCTCCAAGAGTGTTTTGGAAGACAAATTGCTCATAGCCGATAACAAACCGATATCATGTAAATAAATCTTAAATGCGGAAAAATCACAATAAGAAATAAGGGGAAGATATGGTTTGGAAACACAATGCACTTTATGAATCAATCCACAATCCAAAAGCCATTGAATAGCAAGTTCAAAGTCTTTGGCTCTGGCTCCCTGTTTAATCTGACCATAAAAAAACTTCTTATTTTCTTTGGCAAGCTGCATAGGTATCGATTGCCATACCATGTTTAACCGAGGGATAATTGCTGTCTGTGCATGCTTAGAAAAATCTTGACGATAATAATCAATCAAATCTTTTTGTATCTCTCTGACCGCCGAAAAATCAGAGGACTCAACAAAACAACGAACAGCCTCTGGCATACCTCCTACAAAATAATATTGTTTTAATCTTTCGATATATTTCTCTTTTAATAATTGGAACGTATTTTGGTTTCTATCTTTTAAAAGTTGCACTAATGCCGTTTCATTGCAGGCATCCAAAAATTCTATAAAAGATAATGGATATAAATTTAGAAACGATACTTTCCCTACAGGAAAAGAGGTTCCCTCATGAAGTGCTACGCCTAATAAGGATCCAGCTGCAATAACAGGATATTCCGGTGCTTCTTCATAAAAATATTTTAAAGACGTTAAAGCTCTGGGAACTTCCTGAACTTCATCAAATATAATCAGTGTTGTTTCCGAGTGAATGGAAATACCTGTTTCTGCATTGAGTAGCATAAGTATTGTTTTAGGATCAATATTTCCTTCAAATAAATCTTTCATTCGCCTGTTTTCATCAAAATTAATATATACAAACTGATCAAAATACCGTTTTCCGAATTCCTTCATGATCCATGTTTTTCCAACTTGACGTGCCCCTCGTATAATCAACGGCTTTCTGTTCTTATCTTCTTTCCACTGTTTGAGTTTAGTCATTAATTTTCTTTCCATAGCAGACTCCTATTTACCATGATTATACATCATTTTCTATCAAATTACATTCTATGTACGAACTTTTGTTCTCAGAATACACTTTTATGTACGAACTTTTGTAAAATATAAAAGATCCCGTAATTCTACTTCTTTCGAAAATACGAGATTTTAACAAATGCCATGGCAAATATATTAATCGCTTCCTAATTCCTCTCCATTAGTCTCAATAACATGTTTATACCAGTAGAACGAGTCTTTTTTCAAACGTTTTCCACTACCCCTACCATAATCATCCAAATCCACATAAATGTATCCATATCTTTTACTCATCTCAGCACTTGAGGAAGATACAATGTCAATAGGCCCCCAATTTAAATATCCTAATATATTGACCCCATCTAGAATACATTCCTTTAATTGTTCAATATGTTGGCGCAAATATGAAATACGATAAGGATCATGAATTGATCCGTCTGTTTCTACCGTATCTAAAGCACCTAAACCGTTTTCAGCTACCATCAAAGGAATCTGATAGCGATCCCAGTATTGGCTTAAAGAATTATAGAATCCTAATGGATCCGCTCTCCATTCCCATGGAGTCGGCTCTAAGTATGGATTTTGCTCACCATCAAAAGGAGTAATATCATTTTTAGTATGATCTACGATTCTTGTATAGTAATAAGAAATTGCTAGAAAATCTGCAGTATATTTTTTTAGAAGTTCTTCATCACCTGGTTGAATTTTTAAATCTATGTTATGTTCTTTAAAATACCGTAAGGCATATACCGGATACTCTCCTCTTAACTGCACATCTGTGAAATAATACTGCATTCTATTCTTTTTCATTGTCAATACAATGTCCTTAGGATTACATGTCGCCGGATAGAACGTACCATCCGCAACCATGGTGCCCATTTGGGCCTTTGGATCAATTTCTCGTGCTGCCTCTATAATTTTTGCACAAGCCACGAATTGATTATGTACTGCTTGATACATCAACTCTTCCATATTTTTAGATTGGTCATCATAAAGACCTAACGATCCAAATTGTACGGTAGGCACAAGATTCACTTGATTACATACGATCCAATATTTTACTTTCCCTTTAAATCTCTCTAATAATACTTTTCCATACCGGACAAAAAAATCGGATACTTTTCGATTCGCAAATCCTCCATATTCAGTCACCAAATAAATAGGCATGTCATAATGTGACATTGTAATGATGGGCTCCATTCCATCTTTAATGATTTCATCAATTAAATGATCATAAAACTCTAAACCTTTTTCATTTGGAGAATTCTCATCTCCCTTTGGAAAAATCCGAGACCATGAGATGCTTGTTCTGAATGCTTTAAAACCCATTTCTTTCATTAAGGCGAGGTCACTTTTATAAGTATGATAAAAATCAATTCCATGTCGTTTGGGATAGTATCCCTCTTGATCCTTTAAAGAAAATTCAATTTCTTCTAATGTACCTCCTCCTTCTTTTGTGATGTTTGCACGATCCATATCTTTATCGAAAACACGTACATCAGAAGTCGATGGTCCTCTTCCATCAACATCCCATGCACCTTCTATTTGACAAGCTGCAACTGCTCCACCCCATAAAAAATTTTTTGGAAAACCTGTTGGTACTGTTTTCATCACTTTCCTCCTTCTATTTAAGAAGACACACCTTTTTATAGTGTGTCTTATCTACTTATAATTCTTCTCCGTTAGATTCGATGACTTTCTTATACCAATAAAATGAATCTTTCTTTAATCGTTTACATTCTTTTGGGTCATCATCCGTACGATCCACATATATAAATCCATATCGTTTTTTGACGCCATTACTAGTGGAGAGTAAATCAATAGCTGACCACGGACAGTAGGCTAACACTTCCACACCATATTCCATGGCACGGTTCATAGCTTTGATATGCTCTCTTAAATAATGAATACGATAATCATCATGGACTTTCCCATCCGTGGTCAATGTATCATAGGCACCTAGTCCATTTTCTGTAATCATCAATGGTTTCTCATATCGAGTATAAATATCTCTGAACATATATTCTAATCCGGTAGGATCAATTGCCCAATCCCAGTCTGTTGTATCCAAATTGGGATTCTTGCACATTTCATAAAATCCTGGATGCGTCTCAAAACCCGAAATCTCTCCTTTCTTACCAGAGCGATTCACACCACTATATCTAATTTGTTTAGTTCCATTATCTGAACAGTACTTTGCACATTCACTAGCATAATAATTCAGTGCCAGAAAATCCGAATATCCTTCTTTGATGAGCTCCATATCACCTGGTTCAATTTTAGGAGCCAATCCATGTTTTTCTAAATAGATCATTGCTGATTTTGTATATTCACCTTTAAAGTAAATATCTAAATAGAATGCATTTCGCAAATCATGCGCATTTTGTGCTGCCATACAATCTTCTGGTTTAGAGCTCAGAGGATAAATCGGAGAATAACCTAACGCTGCTCCCACTAATCCATCAGGAACCAATTCATGCACTAATTTACAAGCAATCGCATGCGCTAAATTCATGTGGTGGTTGATTTGATATCGTAGTTGGTTGTTTCCCTGCAATTCTTGAGGGATATAACACTTTTGTGTCCAAAATTGAACAATGATGCTTTGTTCATTGATCGTAGTCCAATATTTTACTTTATCCTTAAATTCATTGATAATGAAGCGTGCATAATATTCAAAATCTTCTATGACTTGTCGATCAAGCCATCCACCATATTTTTCAACCAAGGCCCAGGGCAAATCGTAATGATACAAAGTAATAATAGGTTCAATATCATTTTTCTTTAATTCATTGATCAAATCACGATAATATTGAATTCCTTTTTCGTTAACTTCACCAACTCCATCTGGAAAGACACGCGACCAAGCAATCGAAAACCGATACGCTTTGAATCCCATTTCTTTCATTAGAGCAATATCTTCTTTATAGTGATGATATTGATCGCTCGCAATTTCAGCAGTTGCAAAGCCAAATTTTTTATAGGAATCCTTATTAATCACATCTTGCTGCGAAGGCTTTTTCCCATCTATCGAAGCTGCTCCTTCAACCTGGTAGGCAGAAGTGGATGCTCCCCATAGAAATTCCGATGAAAAATTACTCATCACGTTCACCGCCTTGCTTACTAATAATCTTTAAAATGTCTATCATCTCTTTAGACATTTTTAGTTCTGATTGAATTGTCATTAGAGTATCTTGTGCATGAGCGAACAATAAGCTAAATTGATAACTATGCCCACTTGCTTCATTCTGAATGATTTCCGTCTGTGATTTATGTGCTAGTACCAAAGATTCTTCCGCCTCTTTCAGCTTATAATCAGCTTTTTCAAATTCAAAATTCTTAGCTAAAGATAAGGATTCTCTGGCAAGATTTCGGGCATCACCAGCATGCAAAATAATTTGCATGGCGACAGATATTAATTCGTTTTGTTCGTCCATAATTTACCCCCTTTATGCAGCCTGTTGGCTTTCTTCTTGTAATTTTTGTTTTTCGTACACCTTGAAGAATGGATACCAAATTGCAATATATATCACAAAGAGAATAGCCCACCATAATAATGCACGCATATCTTGTGTGACCATTACCGAACAGAATGGTGCAGGAATTTGGCCTACTTGTATCATTTTAGATGGTATATTCAATAATCCGGTACTCATCAGTACCCACACATATACCGGTCCAATAATTGCATTGATCCATGCAGGAAGCATTAATAAAGGATTAAAAACTACTGGTGCACCAAACATAATTGGTTCATTGATGTTGAAAATACTTGGAGCTAAGAATACTCTTCCTAACATTTTTAGCTGTTTCGATTTTGAGAAACACATCAACAAGTTCAATCCTAACGTACAGCATACTCCTCCCATTGTAATAAAAGCCAAAGTAAATACAGCTTCACTGGTAACAATTTGTGTGGCTGCATTTCCAGCAGCTACCGCATCAATGTTTTGCTGTATATTGATCATAAAAACCGGTGTAGATATTGCACCCCATAACCAAGTGGATACACCCAGGGTGTAAAAGAAGCCCATTATAAATGAGTAAAGAATAAATCCTGGTAGCGTCGAAAGAATATTTGAAATTGGCATAAAAACACCTAAAATTACATCGACAAGATTTATTCCAAAATTAAATACGACAATCATACCTATAGCTAAACAAAGCACGTTAGGAATAATTGTATTGATCCATCCTGTCACAAAATCCGGAACACTACTATCCTCTAAAAAATGCAATTTTCCCCACAAATGAAATACAAATGAAACAAACAAACCAATTACCATACCAACCGCAATTCCACTAGGACCTAAGTTTCCCATGAAAGCAGATAAACTATCTGCAGAGTCCCCTTTTGGCGTTACAGCCATAAACAAAATACAAATTGCAGCAATTCCTGCATTCGTGGTATAACCAGGATGATTCAATTTCTCCATACATTGATTGGCCATCATAAAGGCTACAATCATAGTAATTAGCATGAAGCTATAATTTAAAATTGGCGATAAATCCGGTAAACTTGGAAAAAATGAAACAAATACATTATAAAAATAGATTAGAGATCCTGTTAAAATAAACGGGATAATCTTTTGCATACAATTTGACACTGCAGCAAGCCAGGGTTTACTAAACCATCTATTCATGGTCGGAGCAAAAGATTCTGCCAACCATTTCATAAACCTATTCATATTTTATCTCCTTATTGATTTTTTACTGAATTCAAACTATACTAACAAAAGAAATCGGATTCCAAAGATTTCTTTCCGGGCTAAGATCTCTACTTTTAGCCCTTTTTTTATTTACTTTAACAAGCTGAAAGCTAAATCAAGTAAACGAGCACCATCTAATGTAGCATAAATATCTTGCGGGATAGCAGCAACTTTGACATCGTATTTAGCTGTTACAGTTTTATACTGATCTAATTCAGACGCATAGTGTGGCCCTAACAATAAAACATCTATCTTATCTAAGTATTCTCCTACTTCTGAGATGCTTCTTGCTTCCACCGTAACATTTAGCTTTTTCTTTTTAGCCACTTTACGTGTGTTACTGGCCAAAAAACCACTTGACATACCAGCCCCACAGCACAATAAGATTCTTACAGTTTCCATGTTTTTCTCCTTTCTTTTCATCTGTCTGTATTATGATTTATATCTTTTCAATATTCCTCTTTTGATTTTCACCTTTTGATGCAAATTTTTATTTTGACTATTTTCACTTTAAAGTGCATCAAATTATTTGAAGCTAAGAAATGTATAAGATAGACTAAAGAATATATTATGGGAGGGAACTCTAATGAAGAAAAAATACATAGACCTTCTAAAATATCTTTCTATTCAAAACTCAGCTTCAACAAGTAATGAAATTGCGAATGTTCTGCAAGTATCCCCTCGCTCTGTTAAAAATTTTGTACATGAAATAAACAGTATGTATGGAAAGAAAATCATACTTTCATCACGATCAGGCTATACGATTAATTCCAAAAGTAATATTTCTTTATTACTTAACGAAGATACAGAAGTATTGCCGCAGACACATGAAGAAAGATCATATTATATAATTAAACAGCTTTTTTTAAATCATTCTTCTTCTCTGGATATTTTTGATGTTTGTGATTATCTATGTGTCAGTTATTCTACAATACGTTCATTATTATCGAAGATGAATAAAACTTTTTCTTCCTATCACATCGAATTTACATGTGAAAATGAACAGATTCGCATTAAAGGAAACGAAAAAGATAAAAGAAAACTCATCAGTTATGTTATAAATGAAGAATATCGTAATTCATTAATTAATACAGAAGCCCTAGCTCAAAACTTTAAAAGTATTGATGTTTTCAAATTACAAAAAATTATTCAAGAGACTTTTAAGAAGCACAATTTCTATTTAAACGATTTTTCTTCCATCAATATACTGCTACATCTTTGTATTATTCTGGACCGTAAGATTATCGGTAGCGATTTACATTCTGGCTCTACTCTATTTCATTTTGATTCTAAAAGTGAAAAAGATTTTTTAATGGATTTACATACTGAATTGGAACAAAATTTTCATATGGTATTAAATGACTATGAACTTTTTGACATATATATGATTTTTAAAGCAAACGCAAATTACTCTCTGTCATCATTTGATAAAGAACTTGGAAATGTTGTTGGAGAAAATATTATTCAATTAACTGAAAAATACGTCCATGAAATTAATAATTACTATATGATTGATTTATCCAGCGACTCATTCAAAACTCCATTCGCTTTACACCTCAAAAATTTAATATTTCGTGCTAAAGAAAACCGCTATACCGCAAATTCCATGGCACAAATCATACGAACAAACAGTCCTCTGGTATTTGACATTGCTATTTTTATATCTTTGGACCTTATGGAACAATTTAATATTATGATCAATGAGGATGAAACTGCTTTTTTGGCCATGCATATTGGCGCTGAAATTGAAAGACAAAGTGAAAGCAAGGCGAAAGTTCCGGCTATTTTAATCTGTCCCGACTATCATGATATGTCAAAACAGATTACAAATTTTCTGCTCATCAATTTTGGAAATCAATTGAATCTATTTTCTGTTCTTCCTGAAGAAACACTCATAAAAAAGGTCAGTAACCCCTTTGCCATTATATTTACTACTATTCCATTACGATATCAGGCAAAAGAAAATGAAATGATTGTTCCCATTTCACCTATCGAGTTAAACTCTCAAATTGATAATATCCAACATTCCGTTAGTAAAAGTAGAGAAATATTTAAAGATCATAAGCTTAGAATCAATTTCCATGACTTTTTTGAAAAAGATTTATTTATAATGAATAATGAATTTGAAAGTAAAGAACAAGTTTTAACATTTTTATGTGATAAACTCATCAATAAAAATTATGTAGATTCCACGTTTGAAGAAAGGGTCTATCAAAGAGAAAATGCAGCCACTACTGCTTTTGGTAATATTGCCATACCACATTCTGCGGATATGAACGCAATAAAAACAAGTATATCTGTGTTCATCTCAAAAAAAGGCATTAATTGGGGCCACAATACAGTCTATGTCATCTTATTACTGGCTATTAATAAAGCCGATCGAAGGCAATTTCGATATCTGTACGAGTCCATGATTTCATTTTTTGCCGAGCCTAACATCATACAGGACTTAAGAAACTGTACTTCTTTCAAAGACTTTGAAAACTTTGTATATTCTTGGATTGATCAAAAGGAGGCTGACCAGAAATGAAAAAGGCAATCTTCCTAGATATTGATGGTACTTTATTTGATTACTCTACAAATTCCATACCAGAATCTTCCATTAAAGCTATTCGTATGGCAAAAAAGAATGGGCATCTAATTTTTATTTGTACTGGTCGCGGAATTTCAGAAGTAGGAAATGATTTTTCATTTCTTCCTCTTGACGGCTATATTTTATCCTGTGGAGCAAATATTTTTGTTCATAAAAAAAACATCTACACTGCGTCATTCCCCCAAGATGCGTTGCATTATTGTGTTAATTTCATGAAAAAGCACCACATAGGATTTACCTTAGATGGACATTCAAAGAGTTTTCTTGATGGAGAAGCTTACGACATGTTTCATAGTTTTAAACTAGAGCAGGCAAATAATAACTCCGAATTAGCCAGAGCTCTTTTAAACGAAAATAAAATGTTTCATTTTTCTAGTATAAAGCCTATAGATTATTACTCCATTTTAAAAATCTCTTTATTCTCTAAAGATAGAAAGGTTTGCGAGGAATTAATGCAATCCTTGCCAAATACAATAACTGGATTTCTGAATACATCAACATCTTCATTAACACATGGAGAAATTATGATAGATGGTATTACAAAAGCCACAGGAATTAAAAAAGTTCTAGATTATGTTCGATTTCCAATAGAAGATTCAATCGCTTTTGGAGATAGTTTAAACGACATTGAAATGTTAAAATTTTCCAATATTGGTGTCTGCATGGGAAATGGAGATAAAGAGGTAAAAAAGGTAGCCGATTTTGTTACTAAATCCATAGATAAAAATGGTTTATACTATGCATTTGTAAAATTAAAGCTTCTATAACTTCATTATTTTAAAAAAGTTAGAACCTGTGACTCATATTTTCATAGGTTCTTGTATTTTATAAAGTAAATGGAATTCAAATTCATTGTCCTATTTAGCTCGACTTTTCCGTACAAAATCTATTCTTCTTCGATCTTGTGGACAATCTTTAAAGATATCTTCATTATGTTTATTCAAATACTGATAAAACATTTTCGGGTTTTGTTTGAGCTTCTGATACAAAGAAATTAAGTTAAGCCGATCCGTAAAAACTTCTTTCGGTGCTCTTTGACAAAATATCATCGCATCATCAAAATCATACGTTTCTATTTCCAAATCCCATTCTTTTACTTTTATATGGATCGTGAGTACATAGCTTTGTCGAATAGTTGCTCTTCGCCCACAAACCGACAATTCCAACGATTCAATATCTGCATACGAAAAAGAATACTGCTCCTGTTTATATTTCAGTAAGAATCCATGCTCATCATACTCTACATGCACATAGCCGGGATACACTCGATATGTCATTTCAAATGGTGTCCTGGAATAAGATCCTGTATAAATAGATGCCAATAAAATATACTGTTTTGAAAGTTCTTTTAAACTCATTTTTTATCTCTTTCTTTCTGTTTATTTTTCCATTTCTGATATCTAGATGTTTTATGCCATGGACGTTTTTCCCAAAAGTAGTCATCTAAAAACTTATAGGCCTTTTCATGCGACATCTCCAGGATTTTATCTAAATGTTTGGGATCAATCCATTTGGGCGCTTTATCATGTAATACACGGAACACCAGCATAAAGTGTTCTTCCCCATAAAACAGATTGGAATCCAAACGAATGGCTCGTTCATCCTTCGTAAATAAAATGATAAAGAAAGAAATAAAGTGATTTCCTCCTGTAATCATACCTTTGGTCTGTGCATCCACTTTGACCGCCACCAAATCATCAAAAGATACAAATTCCATACATGATAAATAATCGTTTTTCAAAATATGTATAAACAAATCCCATGAAGAACATGGCGATTGTTTATCCAGATAATAGATACCATCTTCACGAAGTTCAAAGTAGGTAGTCTTACACATATAAACAGACATCAAAAATGTTAGGATAAGCACAAGAATAAAGATCAACGAATTGATCATAGGCTGTGAAAAATTTCCGGAATTCTTCAATAATGTATTCAAAAGATTGCCTAAAAACAAATAACCTAATACAAAAAATATTAGCAGTCCGGCAATACTATTTATCAATACAGCTCGCCGACTCAATCGATTTTTCACATTATTGGACAACAAGCGAACATAAACCGGTTTTTTGGACCTATATCTTTTTTCTTGTAACGTATCTTCTATGAGATTGGTTACACTGCTGCTTAATGGAAGCTTTTGATTTTCTAACTGCTCACACATTTGATAGATTGCATCCATGTCTTTTCTTTGACGATTCAGCTCTTGTTTACGCTCTTGAATAATCTGATAAAAAGTCTTCTCCTTTTTAAATACGCTTTGATCGAATCAATGCGGATGCCAAGATTTCGCAATGTGCGAATTTGTTGAAGTCTTTCAATATCTTTCTTTCCATAATCCCGATATCCATTTTCAACTCTTGTTGCCTGAATCAAACCTACTTCTTCATAAAAGCGAATATTTCGTGGTGTCATTTGACACATTTCCGCTGCCTTTTTGATTTTCATATCCTTCACCTCACCCTTATAAAACACCTTACAGTGGATGGAAGGTCAATCGCTTTTCTAAAAAAGACGAGATTTTGATCTCGCCTAAAATTGTTTTAGCTGTTTTAACAGATTTGTATCCAGACGACGAGCAAATTCAGCCATCAGTAAAACCGTTTGCCAGTAGTCCTTTCTATGAATGATCAAACGATGCGAATGCATATAACGTGTGGGAATAGAAAGTGTCATGGTCACAACACCATCATGCGCCTTATGGATATTGTCAGCATCCGTTCCACCGACTGTCATCATATCATAGTTGATATCCAGATTTAAATCTTTACAGATTCGCTCCATTTCATACAGGAAATTTTTGTTACCGATGATACCGGCATCCATCACACTGAGTATGACACCTTTTCCTAGGCCATTAGCTCCTTGATCCATCGGAGTATCCATGCTTGTGGTTACATCTAAAGCAATCGCCACATCCGGATGTAACATACCGCTGGCAGTTCTGGCTCCTCGTAATCCAACTTCTTCCTGTACTGTACCTACACCATACAACGTACAAGCGTGTGCTTCTTTTCGAAGCATGCGCATAACATCGACTACCATAGCAGCACATAAACGATCATCCCATGCTTTTCCCATCAAATAATTAGGGTTATTCATGACAGTAAACTGTGTATCCGGTGTAACCATGTCACCAATCTGAATCCCCAGATCATAGATTTCCTGTGCATTTTCTACACCCATATCCAAAAACAAGTCTAACGGGTGAATGACTTTTTCTTTCACTTCCTTGGAAAGACCATGTGGTGCACTGGAACCGACGACCCCCTGATATCGCTTTCCTTCCCGTGTCGTTACAACCAATGTTTGGCTTGGTAGTACATGTCCCCACCAGCCTCCAACCGGCAACAATCGAATAAATCCATTCTTATCAATTTCACGAACCAGAAAGCCCACTTCATCCATGTGACCGGCAATCATCAAAGATACATTTTCTGTACCTTTTTGCACACCGAGAATAGAACCATTGTTGTCGTAGGTAATTTCATCGGCATAAGGCTGCATCCATTTTTTCATGATGCGGCTGACTTCTTTTTCGTTGCCACTAATACCATGGGCTTCGCTGAATTCCTTCAGCATCTCTAAATTGATATCTCCTATTGCTTCTTTTGTCATAGAAAACATCCTTTCTAGCGATTATATTCCTTAAACTTCTGTATCTTCTCTTCGTTTAAGCCTTTGACAATTTCAACCAATGCCTTTTTGGCACAATCCAGATCATGCATATCAATTTCTACATTTCCGGTATGAGAGTTTCTGGCACAAACACCCAATGTCAAAGTAGGACAGCCGCTAAACAGCTTATGTACCCAGGCAGAATCCGTCAGTGTCATCGTGTAGTAGTATTGCGAATCGATCTTGTTTTCTTTACAAACTGTTTCCAGTTCTAACAATAATCCACGATTTGGCATCATTCCTTTATCGTAATATCGAATCAGAACGCCTTTTCCTAACTGTCCGACTTCATTGTCTTTTCCTTTATAGTCACTGGCTGCTCCACCATCTAATACAATGCCAAGATCCGGATGAATCAAACCGGTGGCTGTGGTTCCTCCACGTTGTCCAACCTCTTCCATGACGCTGGCACCCACATATAAATCAAAGTCCAGTTCTACATCCTTCAATGCCTGTAATAATGCAAGCCCCAGTACACAACCGTGGCGAGCATCGGCTGCCTTGGCCATGATACGATTTTGATGTAAAGTTGTATATTCACCGGTAAAAACTGCCGTATCCCCGGCCATGATGCCTTGTGTCTGTACTTCTTCTTTACTGTCTGCTCCGATATCGATGCGCATTCCTTTTACATCGTTATTTTTTATCGCATCTTCATCGGCTACAATTACACCGATCAATTCTTTTTCGCGTGTCTGAATACGCACTCTGCTTCCATATAAAGCCTTTTCTTCAATTGGCCCGATCTTGATAAAAGACAATAATCCATTCTCCTGAATTTCTGTGATCATCAAACCAACTTCATCCATATGGGCACAAACCATCACACGTTTCGCATTTTCTTTTTTACTTTTCTTGAGCGCAAATACCGATCCTAAATTATCATAAACGATTTTATCGCATTGTCCTTGATAAGCCTTTGCCAAGTAACGAGAAACTCTTTTTTCATCACCTGATACACCTATGATCTGCGTTAATTCTTTCATCCATTCATTATACATAATTAAGCCACCTTTCTCTGTCAGTTTTATTATAGGCTTTTTTCGTTTCTTCATATTTTAAGGTTGTTTCCTAGCTTATAGGAAGTCAAAAAAAAGAGGTCTGTGGATAGTGGATTGACCTCTTTGGAAAGTTTAATTTTAATAGGCGTGTTCCTGAATAAACGCTGTCGTATCTTCTTTATTCGCTAACATACGCGCAAATACGCACATTTCGCTTAATGCTTCGTTTAATCCGGTTCCACCTTTTTTTGGCATTTTCAAGATCGTAACTTTATCTTTGAATTCTTCAATGGCTTGTTCACATTCTTTGGACATGATCGCAAAAGCCGGAATGTCCGTATGCTCGTTGATAGTTAGTGCTGTCTTGGCTGCCATCCATCCATAGCCTGGATAGTTAAAACATGGCCCACAGATCACTACATCCGGATTAAACTTTTTAGCCATGGCCGCAAACTTCCTGGCATTCTTTTCCGGATCTTCTTTGAATGTTCCATCTCCACAATACAATGTGGCAATGATCTTACCATCATTTTGTTGCATAAAACGTTCAAACATTCCACAGGAGCCAATCGCCATTGCCTTTCCTCCCATCGCAAGATCCGGGCTTTCTTTACCGCCTAACCCTGCCTGGGTCTGATCAAAAATCATCATTACTTTCATCAGTATGCCTCCTTATCGTTATTATACTATATAAGCACAAAAACAGGCATCAGGATAGATGGCCTGCTTTTGCATCAATCTTATAGATCGTCTAAATCTAAATCATCAAAAGAAATGTCTTCTTCTTCGCCACCGGCAGCTTCCGCATTAGCCTCATCCTGCAGATATTTTTTATCCAATGTCTTTAAGAATGGGAAGTAGATCAACATGTTCAGTGCCAGTAAGAACAACTGCCATACACTGGCTGTCCAGGAACCGGTAGAAAGCCATCCGGAGAATCCGATTGGGGTTGTCCAAGGCAAGTTTACACCGGTTGTCTTTGGAATGATTTCCCAAAGTGTGGCAAAATAAGACAATGTCAGGTTCAACATCGGAGCCAGAATGAATGGAATCGCAATAATTGGGTTCAATACAACTGGTAAACCAAAGATGATTGGTTCGTTGATTCCAAAGAAACCTGGTACGATAGACAAACGTCCCAATTGTTTGATTCGCTGTGACTTACAAACCGTACACATCAAAATCACAAGACCTAATGTGGAACCTCCGCCTCCAAAGTTGGTAAAGAAGTTACTGAATGGGTTGGTAAAGATATATGGTAATTCTTTTCCAGCTTCAAATGCCAATAACTGCTGTGCCGTTAATACATTTCCGATGAAGTAAACAGAGTTACATACAGCCGGACCGTTGATACCAAAGAACCAAAGGAAAGAACACATGAATGTATATAGTGCATTAGCTCCTAATGTATCACCTAAACCTTGTAATGGTGTCTGTAAGATTGCAACAACAAAGTCCTGCATTGTTCCAAATTCTGTAAAGGAAAACAGAATTCGAATCAGGAAGGCAGCTGCCATAACCATTGCACTTGGTACTAAAGCGGCAAAAGAATCTGTAACTGCCGGAGGAACACCCTTAGGCATTTTGATCGTCCAGCCTTTTTTATACGCAAAGCAGAACAACCATACACCTAAAATCGCACAAATCAACGCCATGAAGATACCATCTGGTCCGATGTAGTCAAAAGACAAACCGGCAACGGTAGCACCTTCTACCAAATTACCATCTGCATCGCTGGCAATGTGTGTCGTTGGCATCAAAATAAAGAACGCAACAGCCGCAACAGCTGCACCCTGAATCTTATCACCGCCAAATTCACGAGCCATCGCATACCCTGTACCTAAAGCTGTCAATAAACCGGTACAGTTAAAGGATGCCTTAGATACCGCTGTAAACCATCCTGTCCAGTCTGGACCTAATACAGATGAGATTGCCTCTTCCCATCCGGGAATCGGGAAGTTTGCGATCAACAAGAAAATCGATCCTACGATCAACAATGGTGTCGTGATCAAGAATCCATCTCGAATCGCAATCAAAACTCGGTTTTTCGTAAGAATATCTGCCATTGGCATGAGCAGTTTTTCGAGTTTATCCATAATATACCCTCTCTTTCTTGAAATAACGTTAACATTTTGTGAAAATTCATACAAAATAAATGATTTCCTATCTCTAGGAAATCAATTCTCATCTTTTGTACTGATAATATGCGTATGCGCAATAAAGTCATGAATCATCTTTCGAGAAGGACTGGCAAGTCCGATCAAAATCGAAACCGCCGAAATGATTCCAAATAAATAGACCGCAAGATCCATGATATTAAAATCGGTAAAAAGCTGCAGAATCTGACGAAGATAACTGGAACTGTTAGCTAAATATCCTTCGACAATCATGATTCCCAAGCCTTCTCGTAGCAGGATCGTTTTAAAATCCACATCGCTTCCATCATCTTTTACAACCTTCAGCTTAAAGATACGCTTTCCAAAGCTTTGTCCTTTATAGACTTTCAGTTCTACGACAAAATAATAGCCCAGATAAAAGACGATAGCTAAAATACCGGCTAAAACGGCCCAACCTAATGGTAAGGTGCTTAAATCCTGTGTGATCGTTGTATTATGATTAATCGATGTGGCAATCAAGGTAATCGGAATACCGGCAAACATCGATGCGATATACCAGTCAATCAAATAGGCACCTACACGAGAAAAGTTATTCACACTCGTCTTTTGCAGCTGTATTCCGGCCCTTATATTATGTTTTTTACTCATGATAGTCCTCCTATTCAACGATCTTGGCGACAAAGTCGTCATAATCCTTTGTTTCCAGTAAAGCGGCAAAATGATTGGCATTGTTGATCATACCGCTTAACCACTCAAAGAACATAATCAGAAGATCCTGATGTTCTTCATTGACCGCCAGCAATAAGACCATCTTGACATCAAATTCGCCCCATTTGATCGGACGTTTTAAGAAACCGACAGAAATGGCCGGACGAAAGCTTGGTACATTCAGGGAATGAGGTACCGCAAAGGAATAAACAAAGCTGGTGGCAGCCACTTCCTCCCTTTTCAAAACCGCTTCTTTAAATGACGAATCGCAATAGCCTTTTTTCTCCAAATTATCACACATATATGTAATCACTTCGGTTGGTGTGCGCAACTCCAAATTTTTATAGAACAACTCCGGCTCAATCAAATCAATGAGTTCATCTTCAAACTTTTGTTGGTAACGCTTTTTATCCAAAGCATTCAATGCCTGAAAGATCTTACTTTCATCTTCGGTACTGATAAACAAAGAAATCTGAATCGTTGAAATATCTAAATTGTGCTGCAGCTGCAGTGTTGTCAAGATCAGATCCGGATTTAACTCTTTGATCATCTTTTCTTCAAAGAAACTGGAACAGTTAATTACTGTCATTCGCTCCGAAAACAGCGTATCGACTTTTCTTAACAAGATATCCCCAAAAGCCTGATCGACCGGATAGATCATCACAACTCGATACTTTTGAAAAGAATGCGATCTTTCATAAGCGGCTCCTAAATGGAGTGCTAAAAAACCAACTTCATTTTCTGATACCTGCATATCTAATGTTTCATTTAAGATTTGTCCGACATGAATCGCCAATTCAAAGACAAGCGGATATTTTCTCTTTAATTCCTGTAAATATAGATTCGATACAACAATATCCTTTTTCTTTCGTTCGATCAAGCCTTGTATATGAAGAGCCAAACCGGTTCTTAGATCGAGATCTTTGACAAAATCGATATCAAAATCTTCTTTGATCATCGTGACGATCTTTGTCACCAGGTCATTGACATTGATGCCATCAGTTACACTTTGTACAAGGTCGTTATGCATCGTAATGGCTTTCTTCCCTCGCAACAAAAGTGCCAGTAACACGACTTCATTTTCATTGACATCGATATGGATCGATTGTGCCATCGTATCAAAGAACTCTTTGGTGATGCTGTATTCCTTGGTGTTTCTAAGCTCCGGTGTATCTCTGGAAGTTTCCACATAATTGTGGTGGATCATTCTCTCTAATGCTATTCCTACATGAATCATCAACATAGGCTTTTGCATTTCACGAACATGAAAATTGTACTTTTTAAACATCTTGTCCAAAACTTCTTTGGCATACTCCAAATCTAAATCATGAAACATACTGGAAAGTCGATTTAAATTCAAAAAGTTTCCCTGTGTTTCTTCAAACAGTAATTGCTTATAAAGTTTCCGTTTACTTTCTTCACTGCCATCCAAACGAATACAGTTTTTAGAGCGAATCAAAGAAAGATCCTGGTAAGGCTCCAACATCTTTTTGATGCGTTTGATATCGTTATCGATAGAATATCCACTAATAAAAACTTGTTCCTGAAGATCTAACAAGTTGATTTGTTTCTTTTCTAAAATTAACTCCTGCAAAATATATGTACAACGCTCATCCGGTGTCTGCGGAATCGATACCGCATTGAGTTCGATTGGCAATGTCGTCAATATTTCTTCATTGATTCGATAACCACTGCGTAAATTCGATTCGATCAAATGCGCATTGTATGTACGATTGATCGTATCGATATCACTTCGTATCGTTCGATCTGAAACATTCATCAAACGGGCAAATTCCTTACCCGTGATCCATTTCTTCGAATCCTGCAAGAGCATGATGATTTTTTCCTGTCGTTTATTTAACATAGTCTAATCCCTTACTTTATTGTATGCATCCTCTTTATTTTGTCCATTTTTCCTGTTTCCTAATATTAGGAAATAAAATCTTTGTGGTTTTTCCTTATCTGTTAGGAAGACAATCTGTGATAGAATCTCTGTATTTTTCTCTATAATGGCTTCTGTACTAAAGGAAGGTTCATTATGGCTTCTCAGATTCATCAACTTCAAAAAAACAAAATTGCACGCTTTATATTCTCTGTACTTTTAATCATAGCCAGTGCATGGATGCAGGTTTATATCATACAGGTTTTTATGAATCCTTGCGACCTGCTTTCTAGCGGATTTACTGGTCTTTCCATTCTGATCAGTCGCATCACTCAACTGCTTGGCATTGATTTTTCCGTATCCTTGGGCATCTTAGTTTTAAATATTCCAGCCGCTCTTTTGTGCTATAAAAGCGTATCCCATCGCTTTACTTTTTTAAGCTGTCTGCAGTTTGGTTTAGTCTCTTTATTCTTACAAGTCTTTGACTTTACGCCTTTTTTCGATGACAAAATGTTGAATATATTATTTGGTGGCTTTTTATACGGCCTTTCTATCTCTCTTGCCCTAAAAGCCGATGCCTCAACCGGAGGTACCGATTTTATTGCTCTCTATGTATCCAATAAAATCCATAAGAGTTTATGGGATTATGTATTTTTATTCAATGCTACTTTGATATTGATCTTCGGTGCTCTCTTTGGTTGGGAAGCAGCCGGTTATTCCCTGGTTTTTCAGTTTATCTCAACCAAGACCATTTCTGGTTTTTATGATCGTTATGCCCAGGTAACTCTGGAAATCACCACCGATGATCCGGAAACGGTCAGCGATGCTTTTCTTAATCAATTCCGTCATGGAATGACAATCTTAAAAGGGCAGGGAGCTTATAGTAAAAAACCTTATTATGTCTGCAAAACCGTTATCAGCACCTATGAACAACGTGATGCTATTGACTGTATTCGTAATGTCAAACCCGATGTTTTGATCAATGTCTATAAGACGCATCACTTCTACGGTGCTTTCTATCAAAAACCCATTGAATAAAATAAAAAGTTTTGAAGTTCGATACCTCTTTGAAAAAATGCGTTCTTTTAAATATATAAATAATATCGAATAAAATGTATGATTTTGTCTATTTTATGCGTATTGATTAATAGGTGGTTTAATCATCTCACATTTAAACGAATTAGGTCATATTTTGGAACTGGACAAGCAGTATTTTGATGCCCAGTCCAAAATCATTCTTTCTTTTAAATTGCTTCAAGCTGTTCTTCTTCAACAATGTTTAGACAAATGTAAACATCTTTCCCTGCAAGAAACAGCTTCTCTGATTCAGCCAGTCTCATCCCTTCCAAGATGAGCGATGCATTCTGATTCGTATTGAAGCCCAAGATGAAGGATCCTATACGTATCGTCTTTTCCGCCGTGGTCTTTAATATGCCTATCGACTCATTGCCGGCCAACAAAACCATTCTCCAGGATTTCAGAACATGTTGTACGATGAGGGCTCGATGTTCGATCGATTTGGATCTGCTTGCGCAATGCGAAGAAAAAAGATAGCGACTGGTTAGAATATACAACCGAAGAAAAGAAAGAAAAACGAAGACTTTCGATTTGATCCAGAGATCTATGGAATCTCAAAAGATATCATGGAGTTATTATCTTTACTGTTTCTATCCGACAGAGAATTCAACCAAATTCTATTAATCCTAAAAAAGATGCATATTTGAGAAATGTGCACATTTGTCCAGGGCGCTTTTCTGGCACGGAAAAAGAAAGTTGGATAATTTAATTGACAACATTTCCATTTTATTGGAAAGTAGCTCAATTTCAGATATCCACCAAGCTTTTTCTATTCTTCATGTTCAAAACGAATTACAGCCTAAAATTCTGGAACAATTGAATTTTCATTCATCCTTTTAATATATAAAAAATTCTCCTGGTCTATTTTCATTATCCGGAGAATTTTGTGTGTGTATCCACTTTTTAAATCAAATTCAATTTTCGTAACGCCCAGCTGATTCCTTCTTCTTTGGCAGACGGAGCTTTTAGATCGGCTAACTCTTGTAAATGCGGGGCATGCTTTCCAATTAAAACACTGCAGCTTGCTTCCTTTAACATCTCCATGTCATTATCACTATCACCAAAGGCGATACTTGTAGAACATGGAAGTGATAATTCTTTCAATAACATGCGCATACCACTGGCTTTCGAGTGCCCTTTTAAAACAGCCTCCGCTTTAAGATTTGGGAAGTTGATAAAGTCAAAATCTTCCTTTAACAGACTTTCAAATTCATCTTTTTGTTTTTGATCTGTATAATAGAGACTCATCTTAGAAAACTCAAAAGAAGGATCCTCTGTAGACAACATATTTACATTCATTCGTTTAAAAAAGGAAATCACCTGGTTCAGCTGATCTGAATACGTCTGATCGACAAACAGGCCACCATGACCTTCTAAAAACGCATCGAGCCGACATGTGCGTAAAGCCTTGAGCACACGCTCTTTTTGAATCGATGTAGCTTGTACTTCATATAATATCTGTCCTCGATATCGAATATAAGTACCACATCCACAAATAACACCATCTAACGGTAAATCTTTGGCCTGTCCTTCTAAAGAAGAAAAACAACGTCCAGTATTAATAAAGATCAAATTCCCTTCTTTTCGCAAAGTTCTTAAATTCTGTATTGTTTCTTTTGAAACTTCATTGGTTTCTGGTACACGTAAAGTACCATCAAAATCAAAAAATAATGTATGCATAAAGATTCCTTTCCAGACAACTTATATATTATAGGCTATTTTTCTAAAATCAAAAAATAAGATTTTTCCTAACCATAGGAAATATGCACGGATTCGACCCAGGTTAAAATTTAGGTGTATAATATTGAAAACGAAAGGATTCCATATGTCATCTTTAAAAGTATTATTTGCCTATACAAAAGGTATTCGACGATATTTTGTTTTTTCTATTTTATGTGTTGCGATTGAAACTTCATTTGAAGTTTTTATCCCACTGTTGATGTCAGAGATCATCGATGTGGGGATTGCACAAAAAGACCCTTCTGTTTTTATGGAACAGGGGCTTGAAATGATTGGCTGTGCCATCTTATCTTTAATTTTTGGTTTACTGTATGCTCGGTATGCCGCTAAAGCCATTACCTTATTTGGTCAAAGGCTTCGATCTGTACAATATCAGAAAATTCAAAGTTATTCTTTTGCCAATTTAGATCACTTTGAAACCAGTTCTTTGATCACACGTTTGACAAGCGACGTGACAGTGATTCAGAATTCACTGGTCAATGGGATTCGTCCTTTTGCCCGTGGCCCGATTATATTAATTTTAGGTCTTGTGATGTCTTTTCTGATCAATAAAGAACTTTCTGTGATTTTCTTGTTTACCACCCCGATCCTGGCTGTCATTCTCTTTTTTGTGGTCAGAAAGGTAGCCCCAATGTATTCTGTACTACAAAAAGCCATTGATTCCGTCAATCGTTTGATTCAGGAAAATCTAACGGCGATTCGGGCTATTAAAGCCTTTGTGCGCGACGAATATGAAGAAGAACAATTTGAGAAAGTGAACCAGGACCTTGCCAAAATTTCTCAAGATACTTTCCATATTGCCTCTTTAAATACCCCGGCCTTTCAAATGACCATGTACATGGCCATCGTTGGTTTAATGACCTTAGGTATTCATTTAATTGTACAAAATCAAATGCAGGTGGGAGAATTAACCGGTGTTTTAAGCTACGTGCTTCAGATCATGAATTCTTTGATGATGATCTCCAATGTCTTTTTATTGATTACTCGTTCTTTGGCTTCCTGTAACCGTATTGCTCAAGTTGTGGAAGAAAAAGTCACTTTGATCTCCGGTGCCCTTCCATTGACGCCAAAGGACAGTTCCATCGATTTTCATCACGTGTATTTTAAATATGCACAAAACGCCAAAGAATACGTGCTTAATGATATTGATTGGCATATTCCGGCCGGTTCCACAGTAGGGATCATGGGAGCAACCGGCAGTGCCAAATCCAGTTTGGTACAATTGATTGCCCGGTTATACGATGTCAGTGAAGGCTCCATCAAAATTGGTCAGGTCGATGTTCGCGATATGAATTTGGAAGATCTTAGAAACAGAGTGGGAATGGTCTTACAAAAGAATACCTTATTCTTAGGTACGATTAAAGAAAATATGCGTTGGGGCGATTCAAACGCAAGCGATGAAGAAATTCAAGAGGCTTGTAAAATCGCATGTGCTGATGAATTCATTCAAAAGATGCCGGATCAATACGATACATACATCGAACAAGGTGGAAATAACGTATCCGGTGGTCAAAAACAACGTTTATGTATTGCCAGAGCTTTATTGAAGAAACCAAGGATCTTAATTTTAGATGATTCAACGAGTGCGGTTGATACTAATACCGATCACGCAATTCGAAATTCACTTTCAAAAATTCATGGATTGACACAGATCATCATTGCCCAGCGTGTCAGCTCTGTCAGTCATTGTGATCAAATTTTGATCTTGGAAGACGGAAAGATTGCTGCGAAAGGATCTCATGAACAACTCCTGCAAACAAGTGATTTCTACCGCGGTTTATATGAATCACAACAGAAAGGAGCCAGTCTATGAAACCACAAAACATCACCCAAACCATTCGTAAACTGATGCATTATATGGGAAATCATGCGCTTTTATTTGTGTTAGTCGGCATTCTGGTTGCCCTTTCCGCATTAGGAAATCTTCTTGGTACATATATGATTCGTCCTGTGGTCAACGAAGTACTGAACACCGGGTTAGATAAAGCTTTCCTTCAAATCCTGCTCATGGCATTTATCTTTTTGATTGGTGTTTTATCCGCTTTAGGCTATACACAGATCATGGCAGTCGCCGCCCAAAAAGTGGTCAAAGATATTCGACAAGATTTATTTCATGTACTGCAAAAACTGCCATTGTCCTTCTTTGACACTCACTCACACGGTGAACTAATGTCACGCTTTACCAACGATGTAGATACGGTATCGGATGCGTTAAACAACTCTTTTGCGATGATGATTCAAAGCTTTATCCAGGTAGTTGGTACTTTGATTCTGCTCTTTGTATTAAGCTGGCGATTGTCTTTAATCGTAGTACTTTTTTACATCATCATGTTTATCTATATCCAATTTTCCAGTAAAAAAAGCAAATCTTATTTCTCTTTACAACAAAAAAACATCGGAGATATCAATGGTTTTACTGAAGAGATGATTTCCGGCCAAAAAGTCGTCAAAGTTTTTAATCATGAAAAAGCAAACCAAAAAGTTTTTGAAAAGTTAAATAAAAATCTGCAGCGCAGCAGTGCCAAAGCACAAGGTTATGCCCAAACAATCGTTCCGATGGTCGTATCCTTGTCCTATGTCAATTATGCGATTGTATCCGTACTAGGTGGGTACATGGTTTTAAGAGGACAAATGGATGTCGGTTCTTTGGCCAGTTATTTAATTTTCGTGCGGCAGGCGGCTATGCCAATCAACCAGTTTACGATGCAGATGAATTTATTATTGACATCTCTTTCCGGGGCTGAACGCATCTTCGAATTGATGAATATGGATCCGGAAGTGGATCAAGGAAAAATAACTCTTGTCAGCATTCGTAAAGAAAACGACCAAATCATCGAAACCAAGGAAAATACCGGACAATGGGCATGGCGACACCCCAGAGAACAAGGAATTGAATACGTTTTACTGCAGGGAGATGTTCGTTTTCACGATGTCAGCTTTGGTTACACGACAAAGAAAACGATTCTGCATGATATTTCCCTATATGCCAAACCTGGACAAAAAGTTGCGTTTGTCGGTGCAACCGGTGCAGGTAAAACAACCATCACCAATTTGATCAACCGCTTCTATGACATTCAAAATGGTTCGATTACTTATGATGGCATCGATATCAAGCTCATCAAGAAAGCCGATCTAAGACGATCTTTGGGTATCGTACTACAGGATACTCACTTATTCACCGGTACGATCTTAGATAATATTCGTTTTGGGAATCTGGAAGCCACAGACGATGAATGCGTTCGCGCAGCCAAATTAGCCAATGCGGATTCCTTTATTCGCCGATTACCGCAAGGCTATCAAACTATGATTCATAACGATGGCAGCAATCTTTCCACCGGACAAAGACAGTTATTAGCCATTGCCCGTGCTGCCGTGGCCGATCCTCCGGTATTAATTTTAGATGAAGCGACTTCTTCCATCGATACGCGAACAGAACAGTTGATTGAAAAAGGTATGGATCAATTGATGGAAGGGCGAACTGTATTTGTGATTGCCCATCGTTTATCCACAGTCCGCAATGCGGATGTCATTATCGTTTTAGATCATGGACAAATCATTGAACGTGGAAATCACGAACAGCTGATTGACCAGCATGGTGTATATTATCAGCTTTATACCGGTATGTTTGAACTCTCTTAAAAAAACAGGAAGCTTCCTGTTTTTAATTACCATACATTACGATTGATCGTTCCATCCTCAAAAGTAAAACCAGAACCATGAATTTCATTGACATCACTGACAACCATAAAAGCGGCTGGATCAATCCGGTTGATTTCTTGTTCCACCAAAGGATATTCTTTTCGAGAAATCACACACATTACAACAGGACGTTCCTGTTGTGTATAACCACCTTTTCCGGAAAGAATCGTTACTCCACGGCTCATCGTATTCATTAAATAATCACGAACTTCATCCCACTTTGATGAAATGATCATAACGTTCTTGGCACTCTGTGAACCTAACAGAACTGTTTTATTGATAACCTGACCAGAAATAAACACAGTAATGATTCCAACCAGTGCCTTTTGAAGACCATAGGTTATCACACCAAATAAAATTGTTAAAATATCCACGATCATGACAGAATTTCCAGAGGACAACCGGGCATACTTATGTATAATCAAGGCCGGAATATCCATTCCTCCTGTACTGGCACCGGCTCGAAACGCCAATCCCAGGCCAAACCCTGCCAACACACCGGCATAAATTGCCGCCAAATAATCAGGCATAACAAATGTATCTGCAGGGAATTGTTCTACCACTGCCGATAAAAGCGTAACTAGCACTGGATAGGCAATGGCTGATACCACTGTCTTCAAAGCAAATTCTTTTCCTAAAAAAATAAATCCTAAAATAAAGAGTCCCACAGTCAAAATATTGATCATCCAAACTGGATCTACTGGAACTAATGGTTGTAAAGCCACAGATAAACCGGCAATTCCTCCATCTAGTAAATGATTTGGCAATACAATGAACGCAACTTCGCAAGCAATGATCAAGTTGCCTAATACTACAAAAATTAAATCTTTCCACCAATTCTTATTTTTCCCCATAACAACCTCCTATATGCACCTTGTCATTATAACATTGAAACACTATGCAAATAAGAGATTTTAAGGTATCTATGCAAATTCTCACATAAAACCTGCTTATAAAATGATTTTTTCCATCCAATAATTTTCCATCGCCACACCTCGTACATACACTATTTGTTTTTGTATACATCGATAGCCTCTATGCGCAAAAAAAGGCTTTGCCGTTATAGAAGCTTGTGTGATAACTCTTTTCGTTGCCAAAGCTTCCAAGGCATCACATAACATAGTGCCAATTCCTTCATTTTGATGATCTTTATGTACGAACAATCGATCCAGATACCCTTGTGCATCTATATCCCCAAAGCCAACGATCTGACCATCGTTTTCAACAATAAACGTAGTGTGATCTAAAAAACGCTGATTTCACGCATTACGATCGTATTCTACAGGTACCCACGCATCCAATTGTATCCTGGTATAATCGACTGCATTCACCGTATGCACTGTATTCCAAAATAAGTCGCGTAAAATTGGCGCATCTTCTTCCTTATAAGAACGAATGTACATTTTACAAGTTCTCCAACATATGTGATATTACAGAGTATTCATCATATGGACCAATTTGATAGCTTGCTGCTTCTTTAGCCTGCACAGTACCTGTAGATGGACAATAGGAATGTTCAAAACGCTTTAACATCGATAGATCATTTAACCCATCTCCATACACATACACATCTTCATCACGAATATGAAGAAAATCTGCAAGTTCTTTGACCGAATTTCCTTTTGTCACACCAAAACCTGTTATTTCAGCTAAACTGGTCACACTCGGTGCATTGACCATTTTATCCGCATAGTGTTTTGATAATTCTTCAATTTCTTGATACATATCTTCATGCGTACAATGCAGATTCACTTTATAAATGTCTTTCGATAAAATATCAAAAGGATCACATTGAAAATGATATTTTCTCAAGTTTTTTGCCATATTTTTTTGAACTTCCCGATTTCTCATTCTTTGATTTTGCATATATATCTTCGTGAAAGTTTCCTCATCCCCTGTCGTATAAATTTCATCGAATGTCTGGTATTCAAATTTATACGGTGTTTCAAATAGAAGAAGCCGGATGGTTTCTTTATCCATTGGATGCGAAGAAATGATACGTCCTTCTTTATCTAAAATACAAGCGCCGTTCATGCCAATCAAAAAGGTATCTACCAAACCCGCAGAACGGGTTAACGATAAATTTCTACCGGTACACACAGTAAAAATATGGCCTGCTTCAAATATTTTTTCAATACCTTCATTGATTCGATGATCCGATTGATGATTCTTATTCAATAAGGTTCCGTCTAAATCCGAAGCAAACAGTTTCATAGGCAATCTCCTTTGTCCCTATTATACATGGTTTCACTTTCTTCGACATCCTATTTTCCAACACAATATCCAACCTGCCACCAATAAAAATCCAACACTTGCCAATACTATCCAATTCATAGACAAGGGCTTAAGTATATCTACATTTGCACTCTTCTCAACTCTTGTACCAGTTACTAATAATCGGTGTGAATTGATCATATAAGGGGTACACGTAACAAGGGTGGCTAAATCCTGGTGTTCGTTTAGTGGTTCCATTTGAAACGCATCCGGCAAAATGGTATCTATAGAAATCACTTCATATGTATGAAGTCCTTCGACTGTATAAATAGAAAATGTATCTCCAATTTCCAACTCGTTCAATCTAGAAAACAATGCAGCGCCTGGTAGTCCTCTATGGCCTGCCAACATAGTGTGTGTACCCATACCACCAGATGGAAACGATGTACCACTCAAATGGCCAATCCCCTTTTGTAAGGTGGTATCCGATGTTCCTTCGTAAATAGGTTCTTTAACTTGAATTTTTGGTATTATGATTTCTCCAATTACATCATGAGCGGCCAGCCGATCATTGATCTTGTATACCTTCTGACCGGAAGAGTATGGATCACTTACACTTTGATTTAAAGTCGATTGGTTATATTTTTCTATTTCCTTTGCCAGCTGTTCTCGATCTTTATCTTGTATGGATTGAACATATTCTTCAAAATCATTAGTACTTTGCATACTACTTTGCTCATGTTCAAAATGACGTACTATTGGATAAAGTACTAAAAGAACACCCAAAACAATCAATGTTATATAAATATATTTTTTAAATTTCATATTCTTTTCTAAAAAGACAGGCTATTTTGCCTGTCTCAGGCCGTTGACAAAGTCGCTCTTTGAGCTGACTTTGTCATTCGGCCTTTTTTAAACTCCACTTTTATTAAAAAATTAGGTGAATTTAAGTTTTATTTGGTTCAAAACAAATCATAAATTAGACTTTTCCTACCACTTTTTTTTAAATGTTTTTATCAGCTCTCAAATTAGGTAGTTTGTCAACAAGCTGAGACAGGCTATTTTGCCTGTCTTATTTCTTTTTATTCTTTCGGAATCCCTTCCAACCGATTCCTGTCAATATAAGACCTGATATCGTATAGAATAGAGAACCTATTCCTCCCGTAGAAGGAAGAATGATTCGATTAGAAATTTCATAGACGATCTGGATCGTCTTGGTTTCCGTAGAGGGATCGACATTTTCTGCTTCCACTTTCTCCATGGAAGGTTTTTCATATCCCTGTGAACTCAAGTCTGGAGAGACAACCTCGCTCCATTCTCCATCTGTATGCATCCAAGCCTGATCTGGGTCTTCGGTATCTACTTGATTATCATCATTGGTATCATAGCCTAACACTTCACCTGTCACTTTATCAATGATCACATGTCGTTCAAATTCAACTGTCTGCTCCACAGAATCCGCTACATTTTCTTTTGTCATTCCATCGATATATTCAATCGTTCGTGTAGTGGATTTTTGAAGATTTTCTTTGCTTGCTTCTTTAGGCCAGACACTTTCACTGCCATCGATAGGATCTCCCGGTGTTTTCGCATTGTCAGGAGTGATTGTTTCATACGTATGTTCCAGATGGATGATTACAACCTGATCAGTGGATGGATCTATGTCAAAGTGTTCCGGCAGTGTATCCACTCTCACGATCGCATACCCTTTTGTACCATAGCCATCTGCAATCTTCTGCAAATCCTCCTGAGTCTTGTTCAAAGATGCTCCGGAAGGTCCGGTATCTAAAAGAACATTGTCTTCCAGTGTTTTCTTAGCCGTATCATCGATAATCGTATAAACCACCTTTTGTGGGGAACGATTATAGGTAACTGTAACGGTTTCATCACTTGTATTGGATGCCACAACCTTTTCATCAACTTTAGAAACATCGGGTGCTTCATATCCTTTCGAAGATAAATCCGGTGAGGTTACTTTAGCCCAGGTATTGGAGTTTGTCATCCAGGCTTTATCTGCACTTGTAGTATCCACCGTGCCATCCCCATTGGTATCATAGCCTAGTACTTCACCAGTCACTTTATCCACAACCACATGACGAGTGAATGTAACAGTTTGTTCAACCGAATCGGCCACTTTTTCCTTGGTTAGACCATCTACATAATCAATCGTTCGTGTGATTGATTTTTGAAGAGAAACTTGATCCACTCCATCCGGCCAATTTGACTCACTACCATCGATTGGATCTCCAGGGGTTTGTGGATGGTCTGGTGCCACTGTAACAGTCACATGTTTTAGATGAATGACAATCTCTTGATCTTTTGAAGTATCGCTATCAAAGGTACCTGGCAGTTCATCTTGTGAAACCACTTCATAGCCTTTGTCCGTATAGGTTTTGATTATCGCATCGAAATCGTTTTGTGTTTTATGTAAGTCGGTTCCTGAAGCACCGCTGTCGAATGCAACTTTATCCTCTAAAGTCATATCAGCACTGTCATCAATAATGGTATATACCACTTTTTGCATCGAACGATTATAGGTGACAGTAACAGTTTCATCACTTGTATTGGATGTCACAACCTCTTCATCGACTTTAGAAACATCAGGTGCTTCATATCCTTTCAAAGATAAATCCGGTGATGTCACTTCAGCCCAGGTATTGGAATCTGTCATCCAGGCATCGTCGGCATCTGTGGTATCGACTTGGTCATCACGATTGGTATCATACCCCAATACAGCGCCTGTTACCTTATCAATGATCACATGACGGTTAAATATCACCTTTTGCGTTACAGAATCAGCAACTTCATCCCTTGTCAATCCATCCACATAATGAATGTTTCTGGTGATGGTCTTCGTAAGTTCCTCTTTTCCTGCTTCACTTGGCCAAATTCCTTCACTGCCATCAATTCGTCCACCCGGTGTCTGTGGATTGTCCGGTGTCACTGTAATCGTTGGATGTTTTAGATGAATGGTAATTACTTGATCGATTGATTTGTCTGTATCAAATGCACTCGGTACTTCATCTTGAGAAACTACTTCATAGCCTTTATTCGTATAGACTTTGACAATGGTGTCTAAATCAGCCTTCTTTTTAGATAATTTGCTGCCCGAAAGTCCATGATCAAATTCCACTTTATCTTTCAATGTTCGATTAGCCGTATCATCGATAATCGTATAAACCACCTTTTGTGGGGAACGATTATAGGTAACTGTAACGGTTTCATCACTTGTATTGGATGTCACAACCTTTTCATCAACTTTGGAAACATCAGGTGCTTCATATCCTTTTGAAGATAAATCCGGTGAGGTTACTTCAGCCCAGGTATTGGAGTCTGTCATCCAGGCATCGTCGGCATTTTTAGTATCCACCATGCCATCTCCATTGGTATCGTAGCCTAGTACTTCGCCAGTTACTTTATCCACAACCACATGACGAGTGAATGTAATGTTTTGTTCAACCGAATCGGCCACCTTTTCCTTGGTTAGACCATCTACATAATCAATCGTTCGTGTGATTGATTTTTGAAGAGAAACTTGATCCACTCCATCCGGCCAATTTGACTCACTACCATCAATTGGATCTCCAGGGGTTTGTGGATGGTCTGGTGTCACCGTAACAGCCGCATGTTTTAGATGAATGACAATCTCTTGATCTTTTGAAGTATCGCTATCAAAGGTACCTGGCAGTTCATCTTGTGAAACCACTTCATAGCCTTTGTCCGTATAGGTTTTGATTATCGCATAGAAATCCTTTTGTGTTTTATGTAAGTTGGTTTCTGAAGCACCGCTGTCAAAAGACACTTTATCTTCTAAAGTCTTCTTAGCACTGTCATCGATAATCGTATAAACCACTTTTTGGGTATCCGCTTTGATATAGACATACGCATCCATTTCCCCTGTAAAGGTTCCCTGTGCAGCCGCATCATCTTGTTGGACAATTTGATACCCTGCTGGTGCCTGCACGTCATTTTGGTACGTTTCATTTTTGACACCGTTAAGTTCTTGTTTCAAGCTATCCACTTCAGTACCATCACTTGGTGTCCATGTGTCCTTAGGACTTGCCCCCGTTATGTCAATATAGTGTACCGTCACCTTGTATTCTTTTTGTTTATAAAGATAAACAACATCCTGTGCCTGATCATCTAGGGTACCTTTTTCTTTTCCTTGCGCCAATCCTATATAGGTATAATCATCCAGGTCAACAGGTGATGTTGTAAAAGAATCATAAGAGGCTCCATCTATATTTCGACCCGTAATCACTTTCGGATCCGCAACATCCACATCTGTTGGAGTGGTCCCATCTTTGGTTTCTTTGTAGTAAACATGGATTTGTGGCGTACCATAAATCTTCGTTTCTAAATCTGTTCGATTGCTTAAAGTGCCCAATCCCTGATCATCGTTATGGGCATAACTATAAGTTGGTATAATAGCTTTTTGTCCGATACTTTGATCATTGATATTTTCAACTTGAATTGGCAAATAGGCAACCATCTGTACTTTGGTTTGAATGGCGGAAGAGTTTAATGCCACACTTCGAATACTGGACCAATCTTTCACTTGATCCTCTGTCATCCAATCTTCAGAATTTAATTCGATCCTCACATTGGAATTTGCCTTTGGCAGGTCAAGCGATTTTGTAGAATAGTACAATGTGCCAACAGTTTCTACTCTTCCCGGTCCTGTCAACACCAAAGAATACGAATCATTTCTAGGCAGTATCGCAATCGCCTGTCCATTGATATAGTCATAGTTTGTACTATTGGTGATTGCTAAACGAAGAATTCCTTTTGGTTTATCATCGCTAGTATCACTTTTAACACCACGATCAAAGCCGGCTGCTCCTGCTCCTTGTCCATAATAGGCTGTAAGACTTGTTTTTTCACCAGACACCCCATTTTTAAAGCCTACAATGGTTGGAATCGTAATTTTCCATGCTTTCCCTTTGCCTCCATCGTATACTTTTCCGCCATATTTAGGATGCGTGGCAGGATCATTTTGATCAATCACACGAGTGACCCAGTCCGTTGTTCCTTGAGCCGATACAGCCATGTCACTGACTTTAAATGGAATCTGATTTGGATAGAAAAACGAACCCATATTGGCATTTTTAGGCACGTTGACCTCGTACATTGAAAAATCAAATTGCGTCACATGTTCTCCACTTTCATCGATGCCTAAATCAGTAATCACGGGATAATATTTTTTCTTACTTTCCGGATGTGTCCATCCATAATCCCCCAATTTAGAATAATCTACATCAATGGCTTGATGGGCAATGCTTCGTACTTGAACGACAGGTAAGCGCACATAATGAGGGCGATCAATGGCCGATTCAGGCAATATGATTTTATTTTCAGTATCCTCGGGTACTGCTGTTTCCATCCCCAAGCCAGACCATCCATATTTACCTGAAATCAATTGGCCCTGGGTATAGGTTCCACTCATATCATAATTCATACTATTCGCAATACTATAAGCCGTACCCGCAATCGCATAGTCATCAAAATATTTTAAATGCCCTACGACATCAATATCCGTATCCGATGTTACACTATGAACATGTATTTGAATGGGAACCTGCTGACCACTTTGGTACGTTCCATCTTTAATAACCGCATTTTTTAATCGTACAGAAATATTGTTGCCTGGTAAAATGTTGGCTTCTCCTTCAATGCTGACAATGTGGGCTCCATTGGAAAGAGCAGCATCAATCTGGGCATTGCTTGATTTAATAGAATTCACTTCAATGACTTCACCTGTATCCAAAGTAATTTGAAAAGGTCCATTGTCTCCTTCATTGTTCGATTGAGAAACACTTCCTCTTACTCCCGTGCTGATAATCACATCCGTAATATTTCCACACCAATTTTGCGGAAGTGTAATTTTATAGGTACGCAAAGTATTGGTTTGGTTCGTTTTTTCATCTTCAAAATCCACACCAATATACGGCATTTTCTCATTCACACCGGGTTTATCACTCTTCCCAGTCAAGAAACCTGTCACTTTATATTCATCGCTGATGGATTTCGCATAAAATCCTTCATGTTCGAGATCCACATCATTTTTACTATAGCCTTCCAGAACAAAACCATATTTACCCGTCATAACACCAGGGTTGGCCTGACCAAGAATCACCGTCGATAGATTTCGATTTTGAACCGGTACTGTCATTTCACCTCCACCTAAAAATTTAGGGGACAAGGTTAGTTCCGGTGTAAATTGATAGGTACCTTTTGGAGTACCTTTTTCAAAATAACCATAAAAATAATGGTGAGATACGGGATAGTTGCTGTAACCTGCACCTTGTATATTAGTAATCACAATATCTCCGCCAGGTCCGTCCGGTTGAGATACCCCTGTTGGAATCCCCGGTACATTTTTTTCATCCGAGTCAATATTGTTGGAATTGCCCCACCAATTATGCATCGAGGCCCCTTTTAATACAAATCCCTTTGGTACGTGAATCACACCATTCATCGTTGGGTTGTTGGCTACACCAAATCCCATGATAGGATCATTGCGTGCAGGATCATGTACGATATCCATAGTAAAAGTGTAAATGGATTTGCCATCGGCTGTAAATGTATTATCCGGTCGGGCATTGTTTCTTACATCTGCCACAAAATCCATGGTTTCCGGGTTGTTGACATGAATGGTTCCTTCTAAATGTGCACTCGGTGCCTCTACAATCACTTTTAAATCCGTGTTTCCCGGGGCAAATTGATAGTTGTTATAATTGCCGTTAGAACCATATGGATACAATCCAAACTTATAAGACACATTAAAAGTAATCAAAGCATCATTGGGAGAACTGTTTGTATATGTCAAGAGGGTACCATTGTTTTGATCCATCGACTTTACAACCTTATAACCATCCGGTGTATCATGATTCACCTCCGATAGACCTGCCGGCAGATAAACCGTAAAAGACTCATATCCTTTGACCATCAATGAAACCTGAAATTGTGCCGCCTTATTATCAGCACTTGGCCAATTCAATCCCGCAGGATCCAATGTATAAGAAATCTCATGATCAATGGTGTTTGTCGTAGGTGTCATATCAATAGCATTCGCACTTCCAACCGCCTCTGTAGCCGGTGACTCTTCAACCGGTTGTACATCTTCTGCAGCCGGCAAAGTCTGCTCTTCTGGTTTTTTCTCTGTATTCAAATCCGGATTGGTTTCGACTTTCGATGAATCTTCCGGTGGAAGAGAAGAAGTATTAGCTTCGTTGGCAGAAGACGATTCCGTTTCCTGTGCCTGCACCCCCACTGTCTGTATCAACATCGTGGATGCGGTTAAAAATGATAAACCACTGCTATATAGCTTTTTCTTTCTTTTCTTCATCTGCGACTCCCCTTTCTTCTCCAAATGATCCATACCACGATTCCTAAGGCGACTATACCCGACATCAACCATATTTTTTGATCCATATTTGCACTTGTAGAGGCCCCTTTACTAGAAGCTTCTTGTTTAAAATCTGGCGCGGATGGATGAGATGCATCTGATGATACAATAACTTTCGGATGGATCACATTACTTGTTTGTGACAATGGACTGATAAACAAGACCGAGACTACTTGTAAAGTGTCTGTGGCATCCATTTGACGAACATAGTACACCCCTTTTTCCAATGAGCAGTGAAGGCTTCCATTTTCATCACTTTTAAAAGAAGCATTGATAAGTGTATAAGAGGAATCCAGTTCTTTTTGAGATTGTTGATCCAATTCTTTTAAGGTCTGATCATATTGTTTCTGCCCTTTTGCATCTGTTTCTCGATTCAAAAAGATTGATTTCCATGAATCCGGAAGTTTCCATATCCCATACGTAATTTCTTGATGTACATTATCGGGTTGGATATCGATATTCTGTGCTTCTGATTGTGCATAGACAGAACTGCCACCCAAACAAACACAACATATAATACATATATATACAATATACATTTTCGCTCTTTTCATCATCCTATTCTCCTTTTTGACCGTTTTAGTATTGCGGTCAGTTACAGTATTTTAACACATTCTTACTGTATTACAATCCATACTCTCTTTTAGATCCGTGAATATATTTTGACAATCTAAACAAGGAAAATTAAAATAAACCTATATATAGGAAAGAGGACTTTATATGAAACATCAAGGAATTGGAACTCAATGTGTACAAGGCGGATATACGCCAGGTAATGGAGAACCTCGTCAGATTCCCATTGTACAAAGCACAACATTTAAATATGCTACCAGCGAGGATATGGGAAAATTATTTGATTTGGAAGCTAGCGGGTATTTCTACACTCGCCTTCAAAATCCCACAAATGATGCAGTAGCTGCTAAAATCGCCGAGTTAGAAGGTGGTACAGCCGCCATGTTGACAAGCAGTGGTCAGGCAGCCAATCTATTTGCCATCTTCAACATTGCCGGAAACGGAGATCATATCGTCGCATCCAATAGTATTTATGGCGGAACTTATAACTTGTTTGCGGTTACTATGAAACGTATGGGCATCGATTTTACGTTTGTGGATCCAGATTGTTCTAGTGAAGAACTGGATGCCGCTTTTCAAGAAAACACAAAGGCTGTATTTGGAGAAACCATCGCCAATCCGGCATTAACCGTCTTAGACATCGAAAAATTTGCACAGGCAGCCCATGCTCATGGAGTCCCTTTGATCGTGGACAATACGTTTGCAACCCCCATCCTTTGTCGTCCTTTTGAATGGGGAGCCGATATCATCACACATTCCACGACTAAATATATGGACGGGCATGGAGTGGCCGTCGGTGGATGTATTGTAGATTCCGGAAAATTTGACTGGACCAAATACCCGGATAAATTCCCTGGATTGACCACACCTGATGAAAGCTATCATGGCATTACGTATACCGAACGTTTTGGCTTGGAGGGAGCTTATATCACAAAGGCAACCGCTCAGCTGATGCGCGACTTAGGCTGTATACAGTCTCCTCAAAATGCTTTTTATTTAAATCTGGGTCTGGAAAGCCTGCATGTTCGTATGCCTCGTCACAGTCAAAATGCATTGGCCGTGGCTCAATTCTTATCCAAACATCCAAAAATTCGTTCGGTTCAATACAGTGGATTAAAAGGGGATACCTACTACGATTTAGCACAAAAATATCTGCCTGACGGATCTTGTGGTGTCGTTAGCTTTGAAATCCAGGGTGGTAGAAGTGCAGCCGAAAAATTCATGAAACATTTAAAACTGGCGGCTATTGAAACCCATGTAGCGGATGCTCGTACGTGCTGCCTTCATCCTGCCAGCACGACCCACAGACAAATGAATGACGAAGAATTAAAAGCAGCCGGTATCAGTGCTGATATGGTTCGTTTCTCCTGTGGCTTGGAAGACGCACAAGATTTAATCGATGACATTGATCAAGCATTGAATGCTTAGGAGGCCATTATGCCGATTAAGATTCCTAATGCACTGCCAGCCACTCGAACACTGACCGACGAGAATATCTTTGTCATGGATGAAACCAGGGCTACAACCCAAGATATACGACCCCTTTATATCTTAGTTTTAAATCTTATGCCCACAAAGATTGAAACCGAAACACAGCTTGCCCGTTTATTAGGAAATACGCCTATTCAGGTCGAGCTGGAACTCATGCAGATGAAAAATCATAAATCAAAAAACGTATCACAAGAACATATGCTCAAATTCTATCAAACATTTGATGCCTTTAAAGATCGTTATTTTGATGGTATGGTCATCACCGGTGCACCTTTAGAACACTTAGAGTTTGAGGAAGTCGACTATTGGGATGAGTTATGCGAAGTTATGGAATGGTCAAAAACACATGTGCATTCGACTTTTCACATCTGTTGGGGTGCACAGGCAGGTCTTTATTATCACTATGGAATTCCTAAAATACAACTTCCAAAAAAG
The DNA here is from genome assembly GCA_902399855.1 of Erysipelotrichaceae bacterium. Classification (GTDB taxonomy): domain Bacteria; phylum Bacillota_I; class Bacilli_A; order Erysipelotrichales; family Erysipelotrichaceae; genus Faecalicoccus. The sequence continues at coordinate 3,573 of CABOGK010000004.1, read as the reverse complement.
CTGTTTGGTGTATTTCCACATCAGGTTGTTCGTAAATCCTCTATCCTTTTTCGTGGATTTGACGATACCTTCATGGTTCCGCATTCGCGCCATACCGCCAATGCAACCCAGGCAATTGAAGACTGTCCCTATTTAAAAATCTTGGCCAGCAGCAAACAAGCCGGTGTATATGCCTGTGCTACTGAAGGGTGCCGTCAAATTTTCATCACCGGTCATTCTGAATACGATCGTCGAACGTTAGAAAAAGAATATTTACGCGATAAAGAAAAAGGGCTTCCCATTCAAGTACCGGAAAACTATTATCCAGGCGATGATGATACACAAGATCCAATTGTCACATGGAAAAGTGGAGCCAATTTACTGTACTCCAACTGGTTAAACTTCATCGTGTATCAAGATACACCGTACGACATTAATTCCATTGAACCGTTTCATAAGACAAAAGTTCAGAAATAATTTGACATTCAAATTTATTCATGATTCAATACAATCACTATTTACCGCCGGGTAATCAAGCATTGAAGTTCATATCGTAGGCCTTTGAAGATATGAACATCGATGCTTTTTTTTGGGGAGGATCAGACAATGTTCAAAACATTTTGTAAATACGTATCACTCAATGTGCTGGGAATGATTGCCTTATCCTGTTATATACTGGCCGATACCTTCTTTGTATCCCAGGGATTAGGTACCAACGGACTGACCGCTCTAAATTTGGCAATCCCCATTTATAGTTTCATTCATGGAACCGGGCTCATGATTGGCATGGGAGCCAGTTCAAAATTTTCCATTCTAAAAGGGCAGAACGAGCATGATCGTGCTAACCAGGCATTTATGTATGCTTTGTATCTTGGCGCCTTTTTTGCGATCGTCTATGTTTTGATCGCAATGACGGCTCCCCACAACTCTCCATGGCTGGTATGATCATTGGAAGTTTTTCCAATATTCTCTTGGACTGGGTTTTTATCTTTCCTTGTGGCTGGGGAATGTTTGGAGCTGCCTTTGCGACCGGTTTAGCACCGATCATCAGTTTATGCATCACTTCTATGCACTTTCTTCAAAAAAAGAATACCTTTCATGTTTCACGCTGTACTTTTTCCATGCCTCAAGCGCTACAAATCGTATCTATGGGTCTTCCTTCTCTTGTGACAGAGGCAGCTTCTGCCATCGTGATCATTTTGTTTAATATGCTTTTTATGCATTTAGATGGCAATACGGCCGTAGCCGCTTATGGTATCGTCGCAAATATTTCCTTAGTGGTCTTATCTGTCTTTACCGGCATTGCCCAGGGAATCCAACCCATCCTATCCAAAGCCTATGGCCAACAAAACCATAGAGCCTTACAAAAAATATATGGATATGCCATCAAAACCATGCTAGTCTATGCTATATTTGTCTTTCTCTTTTTAGTGTGGAAATCCGATGGAATCACGACAATTTTCAATTCACAACAAAATGAACATTTACAAGTCTTAGCCAATCAGGGAATTGTACTATATTTCATTGCCTGTCCGTTTGCCGGTTTTAATATCATTACATCGATTACTTTTTCTTCTACACAGTTGACAGTGTATGGACAAATCCTCTCTCTGTTACGTAGTTTGATTTTGATTGTTCCGATGGCATTGCTTCTTGCGTTTACCCTTGGCATTCCCGGTATTTGGCTTTCTTTTCCCGTCACAGAAATTCTTGTCAGTTTGTATGGATTTACACTCATTAAAAAAAATCTCTACTCGTTGTAGAGACTTTTTATAATATCGGAAGCATCAAGCGCTTGTATTTTTGATGCGTCTGAAAGTGTATCTGTATTCCATCGAAACTGATCGTAATTATGTAAATACGAAACATCGACAGAACAAGACGGATACTTTTCAAACCATTTCGGATACTGTTCTGCCATGGTTTGCTGTGCCAACACGATTGCATCCGAGTTCCCTGTCTGATCCAAATCGGTTCCGCAAATTCGGACACCAGGAGGCGATGCGTGCACCAACAAAACACTTCCATCTTCACAAACGCCTAAAACAATATACACATGTTCTTCATTCGACATAATATCGCCAGGTTTAAAGTCGGAGACAGCATTTCTGGGCGTATAGGAACCCCACCCAAAGTCCGCAAATGCCTTCGCCATCTCACCAGATTTCATTACATATCCTTCTTGCCCCGATTCAGTCTGCATGAGATTATAGATAGCCCATCCTACATAACCGGAACAATCCAATCCATCGTGAATCTGATACAAGGTATTTTGATAATCATACGATGCATCCTGTTCTTCAAAAAAAGAGGCCCAGTGATCAGAAACACCAATAGTGACGGCTTCCACTCCGGCACCGGTATCCTCTTCGTTCCATCCTCCGCCCCAGACATACATCGTTTGTCCGACCGGTTCAATCGCAATCTCTAAAAAGCGTTCTAAAGACAAATTCGATTGTTTTGATGATGTACTCGTTTCTGAATGACTGGAAGGCGAAGCATTTCTATGCAGCATGGATAAGCACAATGTGATGATCAAACATATAGGAATGCATAATAAAAGTAAGTGTTTTATATTTAATTTTCGTTTCATATCTCCTCCGTATACAGTATAAAACAAAGAAAGAGATCTATCCACCCAGATAGGCCTCTTCCTTTGCGTACTTATGAATGATTTTTTGAATAAGCATCAAGATTTCTTTTGCCTTTGTTTGATCTTCCCAATATTGATTCGTTCCAACCTGTGTTTTTTCCTTAGAAATGTAAATGGCCAATATCGAATGATCTGCCATCACAATTTTGATGCCAACATATAAAAAAGAATACAATAAGACTCCCGGACGTCCAGGTCCCTTCGGAACCACAGCCAAAAAAGGAGTAGATTTACCTCGATGATTAGCTCTTTCATTGAGAATGACAGCCCTTTTTATATGACGATAATCATAAAAACCCAGAGATCCATCTAAAATATGCATTGTCTTATCTGTCGTATTAAATACTACAGAATCAAATAGAATTAACTTTGGATTCTGCATAGTATTCAATTGTTTGAATCGTTAGTATGATACTTATGAATAATCTTTAAAAGAAATTCTTCTATTTCTTTCGCACGTTTTCGATCTTCAATATATTGATTAGTACCCGTCTGCGTCTTTTCTTTGGAAGTATAAACACAAAGAATTGTTTCATCATCCATTACGATCTTGACACCAACGTAAACATATGGATCTGTCAAGATTGCCGGAATGCCAGGGCCATGCGGTAAAAGCTGAGTAAAAGGAGGCTGGCTTCCTTTAAATTTAGCCTTTTCATTTAACACCAAAGCTCTTTTAATCTTTCGATAATCGTATGTGCCTTCTGTGCCATTTTCAATCATCATCGTTTTTTCCTTTGTATCAAATGAAACACCATCAAATTTTTTTATAGTTTCTGACATTTTGATCACCTCTTTAATACACTATAAGATTCTATACATAAAAATACAATAGTATTAATAAAAACAGCTAAAAAGGACACTATATAAACAAAAAAATCCAGTATCAATTACTGGATAAAAAAAAGGACCCGGCAACGTGCTATCTTGGCAGGGGCAGG
>CABOGK010000003.1 GCA_902399855.1 Erysipelotrichaceae bacterium | reverse complement strand
GCTGTTTTTTTCATTCTTACTTCTACTTCTGGTTTTGACATTTTTATTTTTCTCCTTTCCATATCTGTGAACTCAATTTTTTAAATAAATCAATCGATATCGTTTATCTTTAATATTTTTTTTGTATCCAATCCAGCTTCCTTAAATGTTTCGACAATATGATTTCCTCCCGTATAATCATCAATCAAATAATCACCAATCAATACTGGATGAATATAAATTTCGGCTATATCGGCATTCAGTAAATCTTTATTTTTGATTTTCATATTTTTCTGAAACGTAGCAACACTGCTAGAATAATCAGGATGTTTTAAATGTAAGGTATCAATTTTTTTCATCCATCTCTTACCATATACATCTCTAAAAAAAGAACCATTAAAATAACTATTTCCTATAAACCGCATGGACTGAAATTCATACTTTTTTAATAATGGTATCAATGCCTGTAAAACTGACATATCATAAAATGCACAATGATGTGAGTCTATATTCATTAAAGTAAATCCTGCACTCATATACTTTTGAATCTGTGCTTCTAATTCTTCTCGAATCGCCAAAATATCTTTTGCGAAATATTTTCGAAAGAAATTTGGACGGTAATCAAACATGTCATATCGGCTATAATGTTTCAGTTTTTTTATTTTTCCTGATAAAGGGGTTCCTTCAAATAAGTTAATATGCAATCCAACTTTATCTAATAGATTATTTTCTTTTGCGAATTGAACAGCCTCATCAAAGTAATTTGTATTGACAATTATTGATGTCTGTGAGCAATATCCTTTCTGAAATGCTTTTAAAACTCCCAAATTAGATTCGTGTGTTTTACCAAAATCATCTGCATTTACAATTAATTTCATTTTTTTATAAACCTCAAATTCATTCTATCTTCGAACGAAAAGCAGAGCATCGTTGCCCTGCTTTTTAAATGAACAATGATGTATTTAATAATGTTTTCTTTCCATCCTAGAAGAATCCAATCAGTGTACCTACAACCCCAATTAGAATCAAAACAATTAAGATAATGTTAACATTCAATTTTTTCTTTAACATCCATACTGTTAAAAGAGTAATGGCTAACGGAAGAATATTCAGGAAAATTGTATCTAATACATCAGTCTGTAAATTTAGTTCTCCACTGCTCAGATGCAAAACCAATCCAGATGAAACAGTAACATAACTTGCGGCAAGACCTCCTAAAACAGTAGCACCCACGATCGTTGCCTTTTCAGTTACTTTATTAATTAAACCGCTACTAATAATTTTTGTAATTCCTTCTCGTCCACTATAATATCCTTTCATATAGGACCAATATCCTTCTCCGAAAAGGACAATTCCAATAATGACCATATATAAAAGTGGAGCCAGTAAATTCCCATCTTGCGCCATTCCTAATAAGATACCCAGTGCAATAGGGCTAAGTGTTCCTTGCCAAATCGTATCACCAACACCAGCTAATGGCCCCATTAACCCAGTCTTTACACTGGAGATCATTTCTGGATCAATTTCTTCTCCATTTGCCTTTTGTTCTTCCATCGCCAGAGTCATACCTAAAATACATCCACCCAAATTAGGTTCTGTATTAAAAAACTCCATATGTCGTTTACAAGCATCTTTCATAGCTTCTGTATTTTTACCATACAATTTTTCCAGGCTAGGCGCTAATGCATGTAAAACTCCAGAAGCCTGCATTCTTTCATAATTATATGTACTGTGACTAAAGAAAGTCCAAATCAAATAAGACTTTACTAAATCTTTTTTTGAAAGTGTTTTTTTTGCTTCATTCATATGATTTGCTCCTTACTACTCTGTCTTTGCAAGACCGCTGCCTTGTAAAAGTGCAAAAATAATAGCTAAAGCTCCGATTACTAACAATGGAAGATTCATATATGAATATAGAATAAATCCCATCAAGAAGTATAAGTAAGCTTTATTACCTGTTGTTGAAATAATTGCTTTAAAGTTCATCGCAATACCTAACGCAGGAAGAATAGTACCAATAGTTGTTAAACAGTCAATAACTGGAGTACCTTGTAAACTATCCAATAAATTAGTAATAACGCCTGTACCGCTATAGACCGCAATAGCTACCGGAATAACATATAAGATAATTTTATAAATCTGACTAGGTACGATGTTCCAGAAAATAATTTTATTTACATTCCCAGATTCAGCAACTTTATCCATTCTATGAACAATAAAAATATCCCCTGTCATGTATAACATCCAAATTACATTACCTAACAAAGAGATAGGAACAGCTAAACTGACAGCAACCTCTGGTGTTGTATTCGAAATAATTGCCAAAGCAGTTCCTACAGTACCAGCTAACCCCTCATCCATAGTTTGAGCACCACCTGCAGTAATCTGCGCTAAATAAGTTGCATTAATAGCAGCACCTACAATACATCCTGTAACTGGATCGCCCAAAATCACGCCAACAGCTAACCCTTGCATCAAAGGCCGTCTAAATGCCCAACCCCAGTTTACCGTAAACCACGGTGTACCATTTGCTCCTAAATAATAAACCAAGCCAATTAAAATAGCTTGCAGGATCGTAATTTGCATATTTTATCTCCTCTCACAAATATTTTTCTATATCTACAGATTCCATATTTGGCACAACCTGTATATAAACATGAATTCCATTATTTACCAATTTTCTAAATATTTCCCTTTCTGTATCACTGACCGCTATATTCTTATATAATTTCTTTCTATCTTGTTTTGAACCCATTCCACCTAAATTGATTTCTTGAATTTCAACACCCTGGCTAAATAATTCCAAAAAAGTTTCAGGTCCTTTTGCTAATAAAATAATATTCTCATCTATATTTGCAGAATCTTTCAAATAATCTATTGCTGATGTAACGGTCATTACTTGAACTTTCAAATTTTTAGGAGCAGCTCCCATAATAACCGCACTTAAAAATGGATCCTTTGCAACTTTATCATCAATAATCAGAATTTCCTTACCTCCAACATAAGAAACCCACGCAGTCATTACCTGTCCATGAATAAGTCGATCATCAATTCTTGACAAAACTATTTTTCCCATATACAATCTCCATTCTATTTATACATATTCAATGAGAGTTTTGTTATCCCATTCTTACCAACATCCATCAAATAATCTACCAATGCTTCTAAATCCATATCTTCTCTTTTTAAAATTGCTTCAAGCAACATAGGAAGATTAATTCCCGTTATGCAAACAACAGATTTATTCGGATGTTCTCTAATAGCCTGCGCTGACGCATTGTATGGGCTAGCTCCTAACAAATCAGTAAATATTAGTATTTGATCCCCTAATGATTCTATTTTTTGTATGACTAGTTCACAAAATTTTTCTATACTGTCATCCATTTTAAGTTGAATCCTGCTTAAATTATCAACAGGTCCCATAATTGTCTGAGCACCATTAATCAATCCATCCGCTAATGTTCCGTGAGTAATAATCAAAATATCGACCATCTCTGTATAAATCCCTCCTGTCATAGTATTTGTTTCCGTGTACACTTTAACCAATGCCACTATACAAAAAATAGATATCAAATTGCAAATTCAATACATTTCCATAAAAATTAATGTGTGTAACATTTAAAAACGCCTTTTTTATCGTGTTTTTTTATCATTGATTCACACATATAGACATAGCATGTATAATGTGTGTATATTTAATTAATAAAAAAAGAAAGTGCTCGTGTAACAAGTTTAAAAAAATTTGCACTGGAACGGAGATTGAAATGACAAATAAAGAAAAAATTTTACAATTTATAGAATCGGAAACTGAAGCAAACATCAAAGAAAGTAGATTTGATTTTGACAGCTGTACTGCTGGTGTAATATCAAAACTATTATTTTTGGATAGAACAAATATATCTCGTATTTTAAATGAACTCTATCGAGAAAACATTTTAATTAAAATATCTGGAAAACCTATAAAATACATATCAAAAAATATTTTTGCTAAAAATTACCCCTTTTCCTCAATACCAAAAATCATACAAAAAAATGAACATATTGAAGATTATATTTCTTTCCATAGTGAACCCGACCAGACTAGTTTTGCAAAGTCATTTCACATGATTGGCTCTCACCAAGACGGATCTCTTTATGAAAATATCAATCGAATCCTCAGTATCTTTTATTTACCCAAGGATACTTTTAGAATTATTATTCTAGACGGAGATTCAGGAACTGGCAAAAAATTTTTCTTACATCAGATTTATCACCGCTTTCAAGAGTTGTCCATCATTCATAAAAATACACAGATACAATATTATGAATTCATCGACTTTTATGCACATGCTAAAGAGTATATTAAACAAGCCATTAGTAAAAATCATACATTTATCTCAATTACCTATTCAAATTTAAAATACAATCCAGCTATGTTTCACCGCATCATAGACCTTTTCGAATTATACTATTTTAATGTAAACATTAAACCTGTTTTAGCTTTTATATGCTCTGATTTAACAGATAAAGAAAACCTCTCTGCTATTACACCTTTTTATCTGAAGTTCCCTGCATTAAAAGACCGACCTGTTATTGAGGCAATTGATCTAATAACATTATTTGTTCAAAACGCTGCTCAAAAAACTTCAAAAACAATTAAGCTAACTAGCACTTTTATAAAAACTGTTTACATCATTTCTGATAATATCCAGCAACTAAAAACTTATATAGATTTCTTCATCTCTAAGGCTATGCTAACAGCAAATAAAAGAGCAATTAAGACTGAAATTATCTTAGACGATAATATAACAGCAGACTTTTTTCATTATTCTACATCTGAAAATGGGAAATTCGAAAGTATTCAATTGCCTGAAGTTTTAATAATCTCTCCTAATCTACAATACGATAATTTGAAAAAAACTCAAAATACAATAGAAACAAACACGTTACTCTCAGAAATAAAACAAAAATATTCACCAACGGCTTTACAAGCTTTTTATTACCAATATTCACATTATAAACCATCAAATATAAAACGAAACTTAAAAACCGATACTTTGTATAATGGTATAAATAAGATTCTTTATAAAACTAATCTGTATTTCTATCCAGAACTAATAGAGTTCACAACAGATAGAGTTTTAAAAATTATCACCAATGAATTCACACAAGACATTGATACCGCAGAACATATCGACCGAACAGAAACAATGTCTGTTACACATAAAATTATTCAGTACGTTGAGAGTCATCATATCGCATTATCATCAAAACAAATACATTATATTGAAAACACAATCTATTACTCTATATATTTAACAAACGGAATTCAAATTCCAATCGTAATTGTTTCTAAGTATTCTCATCTAGTAAAGCAATACGAAACTTTATATAATCTATATTATAAAAAACATATACTGCACACTTTTATCTTACCTGCAAACATTGATAATGAAACGGAAATGATAGAAACGATTTTTTCAACTTTAATCCGTTATGCGAAATCACAAGGTATTTTAATTTTCACTGATAAAGAAATACGCTCTAAATTGGCAAACCGTTTCTTCATGTATTCCAATACTCTTTCTCATTGTATGGAACTCAGCACTTTTATAATGATCCAAAATTCAATCAATCAAATTTTAGATAATAATACAAACATTCTTAATGTTACACCTAATTTACTGGTAGAACAAAACAGAGAAAAAAAGTTATTGCAAAATGAATCATTTTCTCAATATTCTGTTAGAAATACTGATAAAAATTTATTATCCATCAATCAACTCACACCAGGTATTAACAATTTTGAAACTAATGAAATTCTATTTACTCTTTTAACTAAAATTTGCAGAAAATTAAATATACCTATTATTAATTCACTAATTTTAGATTTTTTGTTTCATGGTAATTGCATATTATTTGAGTTGAAGAATAAACTTAATTTCAGACCAGATGAAAAAAAATTCTATGATGATTCACAACATCATTTGATTTCTATAGTAAAAGATGTGATAGAAAGTATGGATACTTTAGAAGAATATGAATTTTCTGATAGAGACATATATACATTACTTCAAATCTTCTTACGAAATAATCCTGATATTACTTCTTAAACAAAACATTTTATATAATTTTTCAAAACGGTAAAAACACGAGCCAGAAACTCGTGTTTTTTTGCCATATTTACACTCACTATTTTGCATGATGATAATTCTGTATAAATCTTAGAACCAGGAAAAACCAAATATCAATAGATATCCATTGGGAAATAGATAAAATCCATATGCCTCTTTGTGGATCGCCTCGCCAAAATTCTAGTAGAAACCGTCCTATTGAATAAAAAGCCAAATAAGCATATAGACGATTTCCTTTATAAGAATGAAGGAAAAGAAAAAATAAAGTTTCCATGCCGGCTTCGATCAGTTGTACCGGAATACGGTTTGTTTCCACTGGATTGGCATAGATGGAAAAAGTAGGAATACCGAGAATATCACTTTCCACGCCATAACAACAGCCACTGAAAAAACAGCCGATGCGGGCAAAAGCATGAAATAAAGGAATCATTGGTACTAAGCAGTTTGTCTGTCTATAGAAATCTTTATGAAATTCACGACAATAGAAAACACTTCCTATGATAGCCCCCAACAGGCCACCATAAAACACAAAACCGGAAGAAACATAGTAGATCCATTAGTCCATATGGGTTAATATTTCCGTTAAAGAAACTAGAATATAGAGAAGTTTAGCTCCTGCCAATGCGCCGATTCCGGCATAGCACAAAAGATAAACAGACTGTTCTCTTTGTGCTTTAGGAATACAAAGCCAACCATATATTAAGCAGGCAAAGGCTCCAAATAGCGCAAAAAAAGCATAGGAAGAAAGCAGCAAAGGTCCCAATTGAATTTGTGCCATAGATAAAAAAAGAGCACAATGGCTCTTATTGTAGTGAAGCTCCTACACTGGCCAGTCCGCCTAACAGACAAGCACAGGCGACAAAACTTACTGCACATAATACAGTTCCGATAATGGAGCATACAAATCCGGCAGTGGCGATGCCTGTTGGATTTTCAATTCTTGCCTTGATGGAAAGAATAATACCAATCACACCGCAAATCAGTCCGAAAACAGCACCATACGCACCAAAGAAAATCAATACAATCGATACGATTCCAAGAACCAATCCCGCAATCGCTTTTCCATTTGATGATTGTTCATTCATAATACTTCCTACTTTCTACACATTCAAATTAAATACATACGTTGGCTCATCACTGAAGATATCCGCATATACATTTAGTTTTAAACCTGTATCTCCTGCCGGTTCTTCAAAACATAACTTACCGGATACATTTCCTCCGGAAGCCAAATCACCGGAATTCAATTCGTTTTCTAAATCAACCACAAAAGTTGTGGATTCTTCCTGACCCTGTGAATTTAACATCTTAAAGTAGTAAGGGTTATAATCAATTTTTTCATCCGATCCATTTTCAATTGTTACAGAAACGATTACGTATTCTTTTCCAGATTCTGGCGTGTTATAGCTAAAACCGGCACTTCTTTCTACACCAGTGACCGTGTATTTTACGCCATCTACATCCGCGGTTTCATTGACTCCATACTCTGATTTCGTTTCTTGTTCTTCTACTTTTTTCTCCTCTGTCGAATCATCTTTATTGGATGTATCCGATGATCCACAGGCCGTAATTCCAAACACCATAGCACTACATAGTAAAGCATATCCTAATTTCTTCATAACCAAACCTCCTGCATGAAAATAAAAAAACTTCTGCCTGCCTTAACTATAGGCAATACAGAAGTAAAATTGTTATGCCGACAGCATCCTGTCGAAAAGAGTCAGGATACCGATTCCACCCACCAAAAGAAGAAAATACGTCAAGGAAAGTATTCCCCATCGTACGAGTGATAAATCATATTTTGGTACTTTATGGCGATTACAGATTACCAGTTCTAAAAGAGCTAAGACTAAAAAACATGCGATTAAATACAAGTTGTCATGCTCAAAAGACGTATTTTTTTGTGTATCAATCGATAAAACGATACAAACACTTAAAATCCATCCGATCCAGGAGCCAACCTTTCCTTTGCGACTTCGATTATTGACACCCGGAAATATCCATCTCATTTCCTGAAGCTCTGCTTTTAACTGTGCCGCACTCTGAAATCGATCTTTAGGGTCCATACTCAAAGCTTTTCGAATAATTCTTTCAAAATGTCCCTTTACACTTTGATCCAACCGTCCTGTCAAAAGCACTTGTAAGAGTCTCCCGCAGGAATAAACATCACTCTGCACACCGGTTTGGGCAAATCCAAACTGTTCCGGTGCCGCATAACCGACACTTCCTAATAAAGTCGTATCTCTTGTCTTTGAAGGATCGTAAAAACGGGCAATATCAAAATCAAATAAGATTATTTTTCCATCTTGATAAAAAATATTCTCCGGTTTGATATCTCGATGAATGATCGGTGGCTTGAGTTGATGAAGACGCATTAAAATATCACAGAGCTGACACACAATATTTACCGCTTCCTTTTCTGAAAACGGAAGAATCTCGGCCAGAGTATCTGCCTGGATAAACTCTTCCGTAATGACTAACCATTCTTCTTCAATTTGTACATCGTATATTTTCGGTATTCCTTGCATTGGATGTTCCTGCAGTGCTTTATACACAAAATAATCGGCATGCTTCATCTTTCGCTGCACAAAAAAAGTCTGATCCATTTTGTTTTGTATCAGAGAAATTTTCTTCGTATCTGTGTCTTTAAACGTACTCACAATTTTAACTAAAGAAGGAACCATTTTTGTTGCCTGATTTCAATTCTTATTTTACCATACTTTTGAGAGGTTCTTATTATGATATCCACAACACAATTAATCACACTTTTAAATCAAAATACTCCATTAGACGACATTTTAGAAATTCTTCCTGACTTAGACTTCGTTTCCTATTTGGAAGCTTGTTTAGAAAAGAAAGATTTAAAAAAGAGCGAAGTAATTGAAAAAACAAATCTGCAGAAAAACTATGCGTATCAGATCTGCAATGGTACCAAGAAAGGAAGCAAAGAGAAGATCATCCAACTCGCTTTAGCAATGCATCTTGATCTTCACGATACCAACAATTTATTGTCATTAAGTAACAATGGTCTTTTATATGCCAAGGTCAAAAAAGATGCCATTTTGATCTACGCCTTGCAACATCACTATGATTTATATCAAACTAACGAGCTCCTTTTGGCACATGGATTTGAAATTTTGGATTAATCATTGGATGAATTCAATATCCCCTTCTCTTTTTTAAAAAATGAAGCAGAACAGATTTCAAGAATTGAAATTCTTTGCATCGCCCCCAAAGAACAAAAAAACATGTATTTAAGACCAGTGTACATACAAGACCATGAATCAGGAAATTCAAAATCCCATTCTCTACAGAAATACATTGACATACCCAAAGCGAAAACAAGGATCCCAGAATCCACGTTACGATATAGAGAAAATAACGAATAAAATAATCTTTGACATCCTTTTGAAAACGAGTATACAAAAGGAAAGGTTCAAACCAGAAATTTGTACAGAGATCACTACAAAAGGTTCCTAGAAGAATTCCCGCAATTCCCCAATGACATACAAACAAAAAGAAGGAAGAGAAAACAATATTTAATAGTGCTTCCCAGATATTTTTTCGTTTCAGCTGAACAAAATGACCACATACATCATTAAAATACAACAATGGATTTCGTAATAGACGAACATGCATATTGATACAAAATAAAAGTACAGTTGAAACCGGCAGTATATAATCGGCACCGATCCATAAACGAATAAAAGAATCTACCAGTACATAAAAGGCTCCGGTTAAATAAGAAACCATCCAAAAATTAAGAAACATGATATTCTTAAAAGTCTGGTAAACTTTTTCATTGGATTCCGTGGCGACCAATTGACCGATACTTCCCTTTAACGCATTAAAAATCGTATTTAACAGATTCTTAAAAACATAGGCGATTAAGGTATAATTGGAATAAATTCCTAAAACGGCAGTACTGACAAAAGCCGAAATCATCAAATTATCGGTATATGTTACAACGGCTGTCGATAACTTACTGACAAATCTTGCCTTGACATTCTTTCTCAGTTTTATTTTTACCTGTTCATCTAAATATACCTTTTCAGATGTTTTCTTTTCCCATTGGAACACTTGAGGATAGCGTTTGCGAACGATTTGGCGTAAGCTGATATTATTAAGAAGTGTAGCAATATTCATTAAGACTAAATATCCAATATAATCCGAAAAGAAATAGAGATACACCATCTGTATGACATTCAACAAAATACCAAAAATACTATTTAAAATGGATTCAATCGATTGCTCCTGATAGACGATCAAAAGACTTCGGTTATAGGAAAAAAAGTATGTCATGACAGAGTTTGATACATACAACAAGTAGTAAACAGGTAATAAAGGGACCTTTGGAATATCCGATACGACAAACGATAAAACAGGAAGAAATAAAACGCATAAACCTCCTATGACAGCCCCTGCTCTAAAATAAAGTTTTTTAAAAAGTTTTAAAAGTTCTGCCAGCTCTTGTAGATTTTCTTTTCCGGCAGCCTGATACATTTCATAGAGAATTACAGATTCTATACCTAATTCTGCCAGAGACAGTAAAGAGAAAATATCGGAAAATAAACCATTAAATCCTAAGTATGTTTTCCCAAGCTGATGAATAAACACGGTTCGACATACAAACGATAAAAAAGTGATGATTCCCTGTGAGAAAATCGCAAAGACCATGTTGCGTACAGAATGTTCAGTGCGCGTTGCCGATCTTGATGCCCAAAAATCATTGTTTTTCATGACTCTGTTTCCTGTTCTTTGTTTTCTAATAAGGCAATCCATTGTGGAAGTATACGTTCCATTTCATACTGTTTAGCCTTTTGAAGCGCCTGCTTGTGCATATGTATTCGCAGATCCAAAGACGATGCCAATTGATCCATAGCCTGTGCATATCCTGCAACTCCCTTTGATGCACAAACGACCTTTCCATTTACACCATCCTCGATCAAACCCTTTGTCGCCAAAATATCAAAGGCAATCATTGGCAATCCCATTTCCATGGCTTCTAATGCGACCATAGGCAGCCCTTCCCATCGGGATGGTAATAAAAATACGGAGGCTTGTCGATAATAGGATTGAACATCCTTTTGATTGCCTTCCAGAAAGATAAAATCCTGCAGCCCATGATCTCGAATCTGCTGTTCGAGTTTAGCTCTTTGCCGGCCTTCACCAAGTATATGACATGTCCACTCTTTATGTTTTTTATGAAAGAGGGCAAACGCATCAATCAAGCGATCAAAGCCTTTGACATACATCAAGGAACCCACCGCAATAAATGTCTGATTTTTCGAATCTGCCTTTTCTTTTGAAGAAAAACTCAAAGGATTGGCAATGACTTTACTGGAAATAGAAAAAGCTTGATCCATCATTTCTTTATCTTGATCATTCAATACAATAAAATCATCGAGTTGCGTTATATATTTTTTAAAAAATTTTTCTTGTTTCCAGAAATTGCGATGCGGATTTTGAAATAAAGAGGGATATACGCTATGTTGCCAACCGATACACCGACTCGGAATTTGTTTACGTATCTGTGCCAGTCGTATACTTTGTAAAGTATGGACGCCAACGATCACATCAAAGTTCATCTCTTTGAAATAATGAATCATAGAAAAGCGGCTTCGACGACTTAATGAACCCGGCAACAATAAAAAGGATGGCTCATGAAAAAGTTTTGTCTGAATCTGTCTGGATAGAAAGCGCCGGCACCGATCCATAAAGGAAGGCTGAATCTTCAAAGAAGCAGCGGAAAGAACATGTATACGAGGATCGAGTGCAAATGCCTGATCTGTGTCAGGATCGATCTGTTCGGTTGCCACGATATAGATATCATATCGATCCACTAGGGCATTGCCCACTAAACTGATGACACGATTAATTCCACTGACATGGGCTAAACTGGTAACTAGAAAACAAACTCTCATGTTTGCTCCTTTCCATTTTTATTGGCTGTCTTTTAAAGGCTCGTTTGGGTCCGATAATTTTTGTGAAAAATAAAGATTGACCCATTCCGGATGTTTGGCATATTCCTGATAGGAACGATGTAGATCCATCAAGCTTTTATGCGGAGCCACTCGATCTTGGACAGGCGGCAAGATCCAATAGTCTTGATATTGCTTTTTCAATACGGCATCATAGTCTTTTGGACAAGGGATCCTGTCTTTTTCAAATGGCAGCATCACTTGTTTTTGAAACCATTTTGAAGGCATGGTAAATCGATCTAATGATGAATCCAGCCAGACAAAGCTGGTCCACTGTGATGAAAAAAAGGGGTATTTCTTTAACAGTTGAAAATATTGTTTCAAGTAATACTGTTTGGGTAAAAAAATATTCATCCCATGGCTGAAAGCACAAAGAAGCTGACGACTCCCTTTACTTCTGCTTCGAATCGGAAAGCGACTATGGTTATTCAAGATGGCATACCATCGAAGCTTTTTATAAAATCTTTCTCTTTTCTTTCGATCGGACGGCACTCCTGAAATCGGCATCACATCGATAAAAATACCCATATAAGAATCGGGATAATCCTTTTGTGTTTCATGAATATACGTCGTTCTTTGATCGATGATCTTGGAGAATAAACAAAGATGATGTGGCCGATCAAAACCATCATAAACCTCTAAATACGAAGGCAATTCTTTTCTTGCGAGAGTTAAAAACTCTTCATAATGTTCAATGGGGATGGCAATATCCAGATCATCATCCCAGGGAATAAATCCTTGATGTCGAACCGCACCTAAACACGTTCCGCCAATCGCAAAATACGGAATATCATGTTTTTGACACAGCTTGGAAACTTCCTGATAGATCTTGAAAATTCTTTCTTGCAGCTGATTCATAGTATCCCTCTTTCAGTCCTTTTGGAAGATATCTCTTGTATAGACCCTATCTTTTACATCTTCCAGATCCGGATGCATACGATTGGTAATGATCACATCGCTTTTTTCTTTGAGTTCGTTCAAATTCGAAACAAAGGAAAGTGCAAGATCTTCAGGCTTTTTTTGAAGAAGCGGCTCATAAACGATGACATCAGCCCCATTTTCACAAAGTCTTCGTATCACACCTCGCATAGCGGAGTGGCGGAAATTATCGGAATTGCTTTTCATGATCAGTCGATAGACTCCGATCACGGGTAAATCCCCTTTCTTTTGAGAGAGCGCAAAGTGCAACACATCCTCGGCAATAAAATCTTTTCGTGTTTTGTTGCTGCTGATGATCGCACTGATCATTTTCTGTGGAATACGCTTAAAATTAGCAAGCAACTGTTTGGAATCTTTTGGTAAGCAGTACCCTCCATAACCAAAGGACGGATTATTATAGTCATGCCCAATACGAGGATCGGCACAAACACCTTCGATGACATCTTTTGTCTGCATATGATGTACTTGCGCAAAAGTATCCAATTCATTAAAGAAAGCCACTCGCAGTGCCAAATATGTATTCGAAAACAATTTGACGGCTTCCGCTTCCGAATATCCCATGATGTAAACTGGCACATTCTTCTTTAAAGCACTTTCCATACAAAGATTTGAAAACTCCCGCGCCTGCTTTTGCGTATGAACATCACATCCCACTACGATGCGGGAGGGATATAAATTGTCATATAAAGCCTTGGACTCTCTTAAAAATTCAGGGGCATACAATATCTTCTCGAATGAAAGTTTTTGTTTAACGCTTTGCACAAATCCTACCGGTACCGTGGATTTAATCACAATACAAGTCCCGGGATTGATTTGAATCACTTGTGACATGACATCTTCTACGATTGATGTATCAAAGCACTGAGTTGATTGATCATAATCCGTAGGCACACAAACAAGTGTATACTTTGCATTCTTGATGGCGTTTTCAAGATGTATCGTACCTGTCAGATCCAGTTTTTCTTCCTTTAAAAACTTCTCTGCATAAAGATCTTGTACAGGAGAGATCCTTTGATTCAGGTTCTGTATTTTTTCAAAATTCTGATCCATGGCATAGACTGTATTCGATCGTGCCAGTAGAATGGATACAGACAGTCCCACATAGCCAATTCCAATAATCGCAATTGTTGTTTTTTGTACAGTCATTTCTACCCTTCTTTCCTGTGCTGATGGTTCAGTTTATAAAGATTATGTCGAATCTTTTTTTTATAACGATCGATCCAATACCAATAAGGCCATCGTATCGAAAATACGTGCATATCTTGCCACCCTTGAGGGATTTTGTTTCTTTCTACAAAGCGATCCGTCAAGATTTCTAAACAAGTTTTATCAACGAGCTTGGCATCCATACGCATCGTTCTTAGCTGCAAATGCATATAGGAATAAGAAGTATATACCATTTTCTTATGGGATCTATCCCAAGTTGCCGAAATCAAATTCCCATTGTCCCAAAAATATCGTGATGGTTGATAGTTCTCCTTTACAAAAGAGCGCATTTGCGGATCATAATAATCTCTTTTCAGCTTTGCCGAAGTGATACTGGCGTTCATTGCCAGATCGGCCGCATAGATCTTTGCACCTTCGTTTAAAAAGATCGAATGCACGTTATAAGAATCCGAAGCATGCAAAAGGCGATAATCTTCATCAAAGACATATATCCCATCCTGTGTAAATGCTTCTTTGTATAAGTATCGATTTTTATAAATGTGCATAAATCGCCGATTATTTTCTTTTGTGTTTTTATACAATGTTAAATGACCGGCCGCAAACAATTTATCATAGCCTTGTTTCAACAAGGGTGTAAGGATTTCCTCCAAGTTTCCAAAAATCAAGTCGCAGTCACAATGTCCCCAGTAGGCGTATGGCGCAAGATATTCTTCAAACAAATAGCCATAACTTGGTTTATAATCGCAGAGTTTATGTGGCTCTTGTAAACAAACTTCAAAACCAAACTTTTGCTCGGCCAATGCTTTGATATGCTGGAGAGTCGTATAAATCACGTGCACATTCAAAGGATAATTGTAACTTGATCGATCATCGGTAAAGATCAGCCAGTCATATTCTGGATTGGCACCACACGACTTTAAAAACAGTGGGAAATAGTTATTGAATTTTCCAAAGTATGGCAAGATCAGCACACATTTTTTATTCTTTTCTATGTTCATTTTTTCAGGGCATCCTTTATAAATTCTTCAAAATCAAAATAAGGTCTATTCCATCGTTTAAAAACATCGAGTGTTTTTTCATAATTTCCCGTCAGTTTCATCTTTTGTCGATTCTTATTTGTCAATGTGGATTGCTCTTTAAAAAGAAAAAAGTATTCATGGAAAACCTCTTCCGGAGGAATTTGATGGGTATGTCGATAATATGACTGCGCTAATAATTTAGCACTTTGAATTTGTTTTTCCCTGCATTTTTGATAATAGGTTTCCAGATCCATCACTTTGTGACATAGATTCCCCACGGCAACACACTGGGAGGGTATCCTTCCTTTTACCACGCTGCCGGCACCGATAATGACATCATCTCCGATATAAGTACCAGGCAGAAGAATCGATTGAGTACCGATAAAAACATTGTTTCCTATATGGACCTCACCGGCCAATCCTAAGACAGGACCGTACTTCTTTTTGGTTACTGACCAGCTATAATCATGTGTAAGGATGCGCACGCCGGCTGTAATCTGTACATTCTCGCCAATTTCGATCATCCATGGATACTGCACATCCACAAAGCTTTGATGAGGGGAAAAGAAAGTCGTACCTTCTCCAATCCAGACACCCTTTTGTCGCAAATAGTCTATATAGGACTGCGAAGTTCCTTTTTTGCCAAAAACGATTCGTCGGATTCCATTCTGAACTGACATACTATCCTCTCATCCTTCTTTTTATCCATTTAAAACAACAAATATAAAGTGGCATGGCCTTTTTCACCATAAACAACTGTACTTTTCGTTTTCCCTTTAATCCCGGATATCGATATGTTGTCTGTAAATAGGGTTTGATTTTCTTATATACTGCATCGATTGATTTACGGTCGATGGAAGATTGTTCAATATAATTGTCTATGACTCCGATTCCCGCAAAAACGTATGCGAATTGTGCTTCCCGCACATATCGTGGTTGTTGCGTCCGCACAAAGTTTAAAACTTCAAGGCTTGCCGCTAAAGACATCGTATTTACCTTTTTACCATGTGTGATGCTGCCGGTTCGCTGACGATAATTGTATAGAGGTATCGAATCATATACGATGCGATGGGCATTAAAGAAAAGCTTATACATCACAAACCAGTCTTCACAAAGTTTTCCTTCGGGAAATTCAATCCCTTTAAAACAACTTCGTTTATAAATCTTGTCCCATGCCGCGACATCAAAATACCCCAGGACATTGGTGTTCATCAATGCCAAGGCCTGCGCACTATCCATAACCTTGTAAACATTGGATTTTTGCTCCTGTATTTTCTTATCGCCCCATACTTTATAACGGCCACAAACGGAGATATCGGCCTTTTCTCTTTCCAGGTTGTCTAACAGTTTCTCATACATAGATGCCTCGATGAAATCATCACTATCGACAAATCCGATATAGTCCCCCCTGGCTGCTTGTAAGCCTGTGTTTCGTGCTGCAGACAACCCTTGATTTTTTTGATGGATCACGCGAATTCGAGAATCTTTTTGAGCATAGACATCGCAAATGGCAGGGCATCGATCCAAAGAGCCATCATCAACAAGAATCAACTCAAAATCACGAAATGTCTGATCTAAAATGGATGTGATGCATTCATCGATATGGGCTTCTACCTGATAAACGGGCACAATGATGCTCAATTTCATACTTTAACTTGCCTTTTTTTTCGAAGCTGCAAAGCCAGCCCTGCCATGAAAAAATAATTCATTAAGGTCGGTGTAGAACAAAAAGTTCGATCCACACAGAGTACAAAAAATACAGCTAAAAAGGAAAATCCCCAAAACGGATGTACTTGAAAACCAATTCGTATAGGACGAATCATCAAAATCAAAATGCTGAGTAATCCAAACAAGCCATAACAAGAAAATATATAAAGAAAGCCTTCTACGATCACTGCGTTTTTCCAGGAAAAGCCCAAAAGCATCGTTTTTAAAAACATCATGGGATCGGATTCTGTCATCCGATTGACCAATGTCATCCATTGATCTATCCTGCCGGATGTTCCGGAACTGCCGCCGGTAGAAAAAAAAGTCATTTCGATATAACGGTGGTAAAATCGTTCCCATAAACCCCACTGCAGTTTTTGATCCAGCACGATCAACAAGAAAAGAAAAGCCGGTATCAGAATTAAAAGATTGACAAGTTGTTTCTTACGAAAATGCCGCAATAAAGTAATCGTAAAGGGAATCACAAGTAAAAGAGAAGAAGCAATCACAGATCGAGATCCACTTAAAAAAATTCCGAAGCAGCCAAGTCCGACAATCAGAATTCGTAAAAATCGATACCGATCAAAACTCCTGTTTTTGTATAAATCCCAAACCAAGACAGGAACCATCTCTAAGAGAAATACACCCATGGAATTCCCTTCCTGATACGTTGAAGGCATCTTGATGGCTTCCACATCATTCATTCCAAAACCAATCATTTTACGAGCATAGGAATCATTAAGAGCAATTGTAAGCCCCGGAATTTTTGTGGCTTCAATACCGACAAAAAATTGAAGAATCGCAAAAACCGATACAATACATACCGCAATATACATCACTTTGAGCGCTTTTACAGGATGAGCCTTCATTCCTAATAATATGGCAAGCGGCGAAACCATATATAAAAAACCTTCGGCCATCCGGAAGGTAAAAGATTCGGCATTTAGATTGTTGAAAACGACCAAAACATAAAAAAATATCCAAATCAAGTAAGGCCAACCGAGTATAGATTTCGATTCAACAGTCCGTATGACTCCTCGAGCGTGTATAATCACATACAAAGCCAAAAGAATAAGAGCTGCCGATAAGGGAATTCCGCCTAATAAAATGCCGGCTTTCGGAAAGGTAAAGGTAAAAAATTCAAATAGTAATTCTTGCATAGATATCACTCCAGAATCATCAAAAAGCGGTCATAATAGCTTTTCGTCGTCCAATCTTTAGAGATTTCAAGAGCTGCTTTTGACATGGACTTCTGTAATTGAGGATCTTTGCAGACTCTCTGAATGGATCGTGCCAATTGTTCTACCAAATGGGAATCTCTTTTTAAAAGAATGGCGCAGTCCGGATGGGCATATTCTGCAATTCCTCCGGAATACGTAGTAATTAACGGCCTGCCGCAGGTAATGGCTTCAATAACGCTCAGGGGAGCAGCATCTTCACATAAAGAAGGAACCACGACCACATCCGCCATCGCATAGAACACCGGAAGTTGATCATGATCGATATAGCCGGTTAAGATCACTCTCTTTTTATCTTGTTGGATTTTCTTTTGAAGCAGTGCTTCGTACGCATTTTTTACTTTGGTATTCCCATTTAAATAACTCCCTGCTATCACAAGTTTGATAGAAGAATCTTCAAGGGATAAAAAAGCCTCTATCAATTCCTTGATCCCTTTTTCCGGTGAAAGTCTGCCTGTAAATAAAACAACATGTTCGTTCTCTTGAATCTGAAGCTCTCTTCGCTTCTGGTTCACCAAATTTTGATCGATATCCGCACAAAACGTTGAAGTATCCACACAGTTTTTCCAAACCATCCATTTTTCATCACAAAGCGTAGGACAAGCTGTCTTTAATGATTGGAGGATATAGTCACTTACTGTGGCAATTTTTCGAAATTTTGGTAAAAGTGTTTCACATCCATATAAGTTATTTTGTTCATTATGGACGTGCCAGATGACTTTTTGATCATAAGTTTTATCATTGTGATATTTTTTAAGCACTCTTAGTAAACTGGCATGGTTTTCAATGATGACACGATCATAAGAATGATCATGAATTTCTTTGGCTGCTTTTGATATAAAATGAAGTCTTTTCAAGATATAACGATACGAGATGGTCTTCGCATGCGGTCTTAGAATTCGCACACTTTGATACAACAGCCAATCCACAATACAAATCCAGAGTGGCGTATAAATCCATTTTACTTTTGTATGTTGATATCTGTCGGCCAGGAGTTTTGCCTTTGCATCATAAGCCGATACAATTGTTAAGGCTAACATTCCCTGTTTTTCATTTTCCCGGATCAGATAGGTATCTAATGTTTCTACCGCTCCACCCAGGGAGGCTGGTACCGGCATATATCCGGAAGTAATCAGAGCTACCTGCATAATGTCACCTTCCCTGATTCTGTATCATTTCAAACAACACTTCATGCGCTTTTGAAACGCGTTGTATATCATATTGTTCATACACTTTTTTCAAACCGTTTTGTTTAAACTTCGTTTGAAGTTCTTTGTCATCCAATAGATCCAGAACACGATCACAGGCTGTTTTCGCATCTTCTTTAGGAACTAAAAATCCATTCTGTCCATTCTGTATCAACTCCGGAATCGCATCACAAAATGTGGCAACGATTGGTTTTTGACAAAGCATATACTCGGGAATGACCAAACCAAAGCCCTCCCAGCGACTCAGCAAAACCGCAATATCGAAAAGTTCTATATAGTCATATGGATCTTGTACCCAGTCCGTGATATGTACATTCTCCAGAAAACCATGTGTCCCGGCAAAGTTTAAAAGATCTTGTTTCTGAGCGCCACTGCCAACCAATAGAAAATGAATATCCGTTCGTTTTTGCAGAAGAAGCTCTGCCATTTTCAAAAAGATATCGGCTCCTTTTTGAGGCTCCAATCTGCCAACCATTCCTACAACAATGGAAGTTTCGGGAATGTGCAAATCTTTTTTTTGAACATTTGACGGTTTCCTTTTCCGGTACGTTTGAATATCTACACCGCTTTTGATAACATGCAGCTTTGATGCTTTACAGATATGGTGTTGTAACGCAGCTTTTTTTTCGGCTTCGGAAATGCAGACTATTTGATCGGTAAAAAATGCCATTCCTCTTTCTAACAAGACATAGACCTTTCGTTTTCGGTTTGGCACCTGCATCATAAAAGACCAGCCATGAGGGTTATAGACACATAGAGATGATAAGCCAAGATTGGCCAATCGGCATAAAGCGCCTGCTTTGCTGGAATGCGCATAGATGCTGTCCGGCTGATAATACCGGATTCGTTTTCGTAACGAAACAGCGGCCTTTAGATCACGATAACCGATTGAGCGTTCCATATCCAAATATTCAAAGTGATCGGCCAGTCCTCGATATTCTTCCTGCTTATAGTCATGGGATGCGATAACAATATTTTCAAAACGATTTTTATCCAAATATTTCAGCAACATCTTAAGATATCGATCGACTCCACCGGCCGCCTGCGCCACATGCAGGATACGTATCTTCTTGACATAGGCCATGCTTATTCTCCCCGGGCAAAAACCATTACTTTGATCGTTTTTAAGATCAGCATCCAGTCCAGCAGTAAACCTCTCTGTTCTATATATTCCAGATCCATGGCCACCCATTCATCAAAGGACAAAGCGTTCTGATCCGGATATACCTGCCAAAAACAGGTCAATCCGGGCGTTACCAAAAGCCGATTTCTTTGATAGGCTGTGTACTGTTCCACCTCGGCCGGTAAAGCCGGTCTGGGCCCTACAAGGCTCATATCTCCCAACAACACATTCCAAAGTTGTGGCAACTCATCCAAATATGTACTTCGCAGAAAATATCCTACCCTAATAATACGTGGATCTCTTTTCATCTTAAAAACCGGTCCATGGCGTTCATTCTGATCGGATATCTGGTCTTTCATCTGCTCCGCACCCTTGATCATCGTCCGAAATTTATACATCACAAACGGTTTGCCGCCCTGACCGATACGCACCTGTTTATATAAAGGGCTTGCTGATGGATCATTCAAAACGATCATAAGGCTAATCAGGACAAACAAGGGTAAAAGAAGAAGCAAAGCTGTCAGACTAAAGACAATATCCTGCACACGCTTTAAAAATAAATAGCTGGTTTTATTCTGTTTTTCGATCATAAAAATGGATGAAGACATCGGATTATCTTCTTTCAAAATCGTTCTCTTTTTGACTCTTTTATAAAATGAGTCATTTAACCTTCAAAAAATCACTTCCATGTTTTTCCTTCAAAAATCATATTTCCTTGTATACGCAACTTTTCTTTACTCACAGAATCCAGCTTTTGATAGGCCTTTTGTAAATTGGGCATACGATACCGGATATCATGCGCATCACTGGATATACAATCTATCCAACCATTTTCCATATACTTTTTAAATATCTTTTTGTTGTGCCGACTTTTTAAAAACCAGCCGGCATTGCTTTGTATATAAGCTCCGGAGTGTATCCATTCTTTTAAAATTTCCGGATTCTCTTTGATATAGCGATATCGTTCTACATGTGCTATTAAGGGAATCCATCCTTTGGATACGGCCTCCCGAATCCATTCATTCAATCCCACCGGTTCATTCAATACAGATAATTCCACTAAAAAATACGGTGTGTTTTCAAAACAAAGCTGCTGCACTTCTTCCCATGCCATATGAGAACGAAAATATATCTCAGCACCCAGCTGTGCTTTGATTCCCAAACGATCGATACACGCCTGTATGCTTTCGAAGGATCGTTGTCGAGCCTTTAAAAATTCATGCAGATTCTGCCGGTCCACATCAAAGTGAGGTGTAAAGACAATCTGTTTCACGCCCTGTAAAGCCGACATTTCTAACATCTCATAAGCCATCTCTATCGAAGAAGCTCCATCGTCTATGCATGGAAGCATATGGCAATGCAGATCACTCAACCATTCCATCTTTTGACTTTTCTTTGCCGTAACCATATTCCTGATAGGCATAATACGATCTTCCATACGCACTTTTTTGCGAATCATAGTCATTTAAAACGGCACCCACTAAATTCGCCTGCACATCCTCCAATGCCTGTCTTGCGCGGACAAAGTTTTGTTTTGTGGAAACATTTGAGCGTGCTACTAAAACACACCCATCGACATATCGGCTTAAAATAGCTGCATCGGTCACAACACAAACCGGTGGAGTATCAATAATCACATAATCATACGATACTGAAACATTTTGTAAGAGTTGTACCATTTCTGCTGAACCCATCAATTCTGCCGGATTATCGGGAATCGTTCCACACAACAAGACATCACTTCGTATGACATCACTGAAAAAAATGGCATCATCTAAAGTACATTTCCCGGCTAAAACATCGGTCACGCCAAAATTCCGACGATTCTTTTTTAGATAAGCAGCTACACTGCTTTTTCGTAAATCACAATCCATCAAAAGTACCTTTTTTCCACTTTCAGCCAGTGAACAAACCAGGTTTAGACAAAGAGTTGTCTTTCCTTCATTGGGAGATCCGCTCGTAACCAAAATTGAATGATATCCATTTTTGGCCGCCAGGAAATCTAAGTTGGTCCGTAACGACTTATAAGCCTCCACATAGGCAAAAGGAGCTTGTTCCTGATTGACAAGTTTGATGGGGGATTTCTTCGTTTTTCTGTTTTTCAAATTCAACATTTCAATCACCTCTGTATGCTGGAATAATTCCCAGTAAAATCAGGCCATCCTGTTGAAGATCCTTTCCCTCTTTGATGCGGCTGTTCAACAAACTGTATATCAAAATAACCACAGAAGATAAAAGGAAACCTCCCAAAAACGAAAAGAAAGCATTTTTCAATCGATTGGGGGATACGGCATGCTCATTTAACGTAGCCGCCGAAACCAACTCCATGGAACCGGCTTTAACGGCTTGTACGATGACACCCGGTGCAACCTGAGTAATTTGTGTGCAGACTTTTTGTGCCACCTGCGGATCCGTTGCCAATACACTAATTTCCATGACCTGTGTGCCGTTGACCGGCTCTACACCTACAAATTTCACATCTTCCTTATAATTGTGCTCCATGCTTAAATTGGAAATCACCTGATCCATCACTGTATCACTGGTAATGATCACACTATAGGTATCGACCAGCTTTTCGGCTGAATTGATCTGATCGGATGTCACAATATCTCTTTGGCCCGGATTAACGATCATCATCGCTTTGGATTCATATAGAGGTGTTATAAAAACAACAGAATACAGAAAGCCCAATACAGCACAGAGTATACCGCACAGTAAGATCATGCCTGCGTGATGCCACAGAGTCATAAACAAACGACCCAGATCAATATACTCGTCTTGCTCCTGATACGTATCTTTTCTCATATTTCGATACCCTGCTTTCTAGTTTTATTTTATGACTTATATTATACTATAGTCATTAACTGTTTCATTATAGCTATTACTAATATGGCTTGACAAGTCTAATGTTCAATAGAAACGGAAAGGAATGCCCTCTATGACAAAAAAAGACAGAACACTATTTACGATCATTTCCATCTTGCTTGTACTTTGCACAGGATATCTGATGATGACGCTGATTCAACTAAAGATTTTGCCACCTCGCTTTTTGTTTTTGTTGACAGCCTTTCTTTGTACATTAGATACCTTATTGATTTTGCTTCAGCATAAAGTTCTTCAAAAAACATGGAAAAGATGGGTTTGTGCCGTATCGGCAATACTGGTTGCCATCAGCAGCGGATTTATCGGCTTTTCTATACAAAGCACGCAGGTAATGTTAGAACAAATTTCCGGTATTTCTCACAGTGCTTCTATGGTCTCTGTGATTGTCAAAGAAAGCAGCAGCTATCAGAAGATTCAAGACCTGCAGGGGCGATCGATCGGAGTATTGCGAACAATATCCCGCAACAAGACCGACCGATGTCTAGAGGCCATACGCGAATTAAAGGTCGATTTTGACGAACAAAACTATGACTCTCTGGTCAATCTTCTCCAGGCTTTTTATGCAGGGCAGGTGGAGTCTGTGATTTTGCCGGAATCCAGCCGGTCAAATGTTACAGATATGGAAGCATATGCGAATTTCAATCAAAACACACGCGTTATTTTTCAAAAAGAAGTTGACTTAAAAGATACGATGCAGTCCGATGCCGTAGATGATGTCACAAAAAATCCCTTTAATGTACTGATTACAGGAAGTGATTCCAGAACCGGTATTCAAGATACCGGAAGATCCGATGTCAATATGATTGTGACTATCAATCCAACTACACACAAAATTTTATTGACGAGCATCCCCAGAGATTATTATGTAAAAACTGTTTGTGATGTGGATGACGGGTGTCAAAATGGCGCCATGGATAAATTGACACATACCGGATTAAATGGAACCAATACAACAAAAATGACTCTTGAGAACTTATTTGGTATCAAAATCAACTATTCTTTTAAAGTCGGATTTGAAAGCGTTCAGGAAGTCGTAGATGCATTGGGTGGTATTGATGTAGATATTCCGCAGGAAGCAGCGGTTGGCAAGAATGTTCAAAATGATGGTTTTCATATCGAGGCCGGTCTGCAGCATCTCGACGGAAAAACGGCTTTACGCTTTTCCAGAGAGCGGTATGCCTATGCCAGCGGAGACAGACAGCGCACTCGTAACCAGCAAATTGTGCTGATGGGCATCATCAATCAAATCAAATCACCGTCGATACTGGTCAATTATACTTCTTTATTAAATGCACTGGGCGATTCTTTCCAAACCAACTTATCAAGAGATGAAATTGCTGCGCTGGTGCAGTTTCAACTAGACCAAAATCCCAGCTGGACCATCGAACAATTCATGGTCGATGGAACCGGAGAGCAGTTAATGTGCGCCGAATTAGGAAACGCAGCTTATGTCATGGTTCCCAATCAAGAAACAGTAAAGACTGCCATTCAAAAAATAAACACAGTCCTGGACGGAAATTAAGACCATGCAAAATAAAATCCCACCTCAACAACTGAGGTGGGATTCATTCTATTTAAATGAATTTTTAAAACGTTCAAACGGGCTTTCCTTTTGCCCTTTACGAAGCTGTTCATATAAGTCACGTTCTTTACGTGTCAACTTCTTTGGAATTTCAATCATCACTTCAACAAATTCATCACCTGTTTGACGAGAAGTTTTGACACCTTTACCTTTCAAACGAAATTTTGTATTAGGCTGTGTTCCTTCCGGAATTTTCAATTCAACATCCCCATATACAGTTGGTACCTGCACACTGGTTCCGATTGTCGCATCCAAAGCACTGATTGGTACTTTGATATAAATATCATTTCCTTCTCGTTTAAAGGTAGAATGTGGCTGTACGATGATTTCAATATAAAGATCACCATTTGGTCCACCGTTGGATCCACGTTCTCCTTTGCCGGCGATACGAATCTGTTGACCGGTAGAAATACCAGCCGGAATCTTGATATCCAGCTTTACACGTTTATGCTCATAGCCCTTGCCATGACATTTGTGACAGACATGTGTTACCTTCTTACCGGTTCCATGACAATCCGGACAAACGGACTGCTGCTGAATCACACCAAACATACTTCTTTGTTGTGTCATAACATAGCCGCTACCATGACATGTCGGACATGTCTGTACATCTTCAGGATGTTCGGCTCCACTGCCATGACAATGCGAACATTGTTCATCCACTTCTAAAGTAATGGTTTCGGTCTTGCCAAAGATCGCATCCATAAAATCGATACGCATCTGCATATAGCGATCCTGCCCCTGACGAGGCTGATTAGCACTTCTTCGGGAGGAACCTCCAAAGCCAAATCCGGAGCCTCCAAAGAAAGAACCGAAAATATCATTCAAGTCCCCGAAGTCACTGAATCCACCCTGGAATCCGCCCTGACCAAAGGCACCGTCCATACCGGCATGTCCAAACTGATCATAACGGGCACGTTTATCTTTATCACTAAGGACCTCGTAAGCTTCATTGATCTCTTTAAATTTATCTTCAGCCCCTGGATCCTTATTTACATCCGGGTGATACTTCATGGCCAACTTTCGGTAGGCTTTCTTGATCTGATCCTCTGTGGCATCTTTGGCAACGCCCAGTACTTCATAATAGTCTCTTTTTTCAGCCATGATTTCCCTCCTTATCTCATGATAAAGTTCTAGCAACAGCTAGAACTTTAAAAATTAGTGTTTTTCGGTAAATTCACCATCGACAACATCATCATTAGTATGCGTTGTGTTGTCTTGTCCGCCCTGGTTAGCCTGCTGCTGATACATCTGCTGACCAGCCATCTGTGCGGCCTTTTCCAAAGCTTCTAATTTATTGCGGACATCTTCCATATTATTCTCATCCAGAGATTTCTGCAAGTCATCACGCAATTTTTTCGTTTCTTCTGCCTGTTTGGCATCAATTTTGTCTTTGCCATCCTCTAACATCGCATCGATCTGTGCAATGAATCCTTCGGCACGGTTACGTAAATCGATTTCATCTTTACGTTTTTCATCTTCGGCCTTATGTTCTTCGGCTTCACGAACCATACGATCGATTTCATCATCACTTAATCCGCTGGAGTTCTGGATCGTGATAGACTGTTCTTTTCCGGTTCCCTTATCTTTAGCGCTGACATGAACGATACCGTTAGCATCGATATCAAAGGTAACTTCAATTTGAGGAACACCACGACGAGCCGGTGCGATACCTGTCAACTGGAAGTTTCCTAATTCTTTGTTATCGGCAGCCATTGGACGTTCACCCTGCAATACCTTGATATCTACAGCCGGCTGGTTATCTGCAGCTGTTGAGAAGATCTGCGATTTACTTGTTGGGATCGTTGTATTACGTGGAATCAATACAGTCATAACACCACCCATAGTTTCGATACCTAATGACAATGGTGTAACATCCAGCAACAATACGTCTTTTACATCACCAGAGATAACACCACCCTGAATGGCAGCACCCATGGCAACGGCTTCATCCGGGTTAACAGAATGGTTAGGATCTTTACCTAATGCCTTGCGTACAGCTTCCTGTACAGCCGGGATACGAGTGGATCCACCAACCAACAATACCTGGTCGATATCACTCTTAGACAATTTGGCATCACGCAATGCGTTTTCAATCGGAATCATTGTACGATCTACCAAAGATTTTGTCATTTCATCAAATTTAGCACGTGTTAATGTAGCTTCAAAGTGCAATGGACCACTGGCTCCGGCAGAGATAAATGGCAAGCTGATCTGTGTCTGCATAACACCACTTAAATCTTTCTTTGCCTTTTCAGCAGCTTCTTTTAAACGCTGTAAGGCCATTGTATCTTGTTTCAAGTCAATTCCGTTTTCTTTCTTGAATGTATCAGCCATCCAATCAACCAATACGTTATCGAAGTCATCTCCACCTAAGTGTGTATCACCGTTTGTCGATAATACTTCAAAAGTACCATCAGCCAAATCCAGGATACTAACATCGAAAGTTCCTCCACCTAAGTCGTAGATCAAAACTTTTTGTTCTTTATCTGTCTTATCAATCCCATAAGCCAAAGCAGCCGCTGTTGGTTCGTTGATAATACGTTCTACTTCCAATCCGGCGATCTTTCCGGCATCTTTAGTAGCCTGACGCTGAGCATCGTTGAAGTAAGCCGGTACAGTGATAACTGCTTTTGTGACAGGTTCTCCTAAATAATCTTCTGCATAAGATTTCAAATACTGCAGGATCATCGCACTGATTTCCTGTGGTGTGTATTGTTTTCCTTCGGCTTCTACTTTCTGGTTTGTACCCATCAAACGTTTAATGGATGAAATCGTATTTTTGTTGGTAACTGCCTGACGTTTAGCGGCATCACCGATAATACGTTCTCCGTTTTTAAATGCTACAACACTTGGTGTTGTACGATTTCCTTCCGGGTTAGGGATTACTTTTGAATCCTTACCTTCCATGACAGCCACACAGCTGTTTGTTGTACCTAAGTCAATACCAATAATTTTTGCCATAGTCGATTCCTCCTTTACTCACTTACCTTCACTAAGGCAGGTCTTAATATACGATCCTTTAACATATAACCTTTCTGCATCACTTCGATGACCATTCCCGGCTCTACACCTTCCTTGGCTTCCTGCATCAAAGCCTGCATCGTATTGTGATCAAAAGGTTGTCCCATTGCTTCAATTTCTTTGATTCCCTCATTTGTCAGCACATTGACTAACTGCTGATGAATCATTTCGAATCCTTTGACATAATTTAAAACTTCTTCATTTTCACTTTGAACCATCAAAGCTCTTTCCATACCATCCAAGATCGGAAGAAGTTCCAGTCCGGCCTGCTGGAAACGATATTTCTTTGTCATATCCGCTTCATTCTGCAGACGCTTTTTCATATTTTCTGTATCGGCATAGGCACGAGCTACATCGTTTTTAGCCTTTGCCAATTCTTCTTTCAAATTTTCGATCTCTGCTTCTAAAGGATTGACTTCTTCGACATTCGCTTCCTTGTCCGCATCATTCTGTTCTTTGATTTTCGGCTGTTCTTCCATCTTTTTTTCTTCTTTTTTCTCATTCTTTTTGCTCATCGTCATTTCCGCCTCCTTTTTGTGCAAAGACATCTTCAATCACGCTGGACATGTAATCCATCAGGGCAACCACTTTGGAATACTGCATTCGATTTGGCCCTACGACCATCAACTGCCCTTCCTCATCGTTGTTGTAATGAAATTTTGTCGTAACAACCGAACAATCTCCAATCTGCAACAACTCATTTCGCTGATCAATCTGAATCGCCACATTATCTTCTTGATCGGTCCACTGATGAAATAAGCTGGAGCTTTCCAATACAGCCATCAGCTCTTTCAGCTTATTTAAATCGCTGAATTCCGGTTGATACAACATATTGCTTCTTCCGGAAACCTTGACCTTTTCTGTGGCAAAACGCATAAATGCTGTCACAAAGGCTTCAAACAGCACTTCGTGACGAACAACCTTGGCTGCCATCAAAGGCTCGATTTCTTTCATCTTGTCAACGACTTCACTGATAGGTGTTCCTACCAGCTGATCATTCAACAAATCCGTACATGTCTTAATATCCTGTACCGATACTTCCGTACCAAAATCAAAGACTTTATTCTCTGTATGGCCCTGATCGGTCACGATAATGCCTACTGCACTTTTTTCACTGATCGGAATCAGTTGTACATGCTGAAGCTTTTGTGAACGACTGTCCGGCCCTAAGACAATGCTCGTTAGATTGGTCATGTGACTTAAGATATCACAACTTTTTTCTACGACTTCATCCAATGAATAATGTCTTTCGGAAAATACCTGCTGCAAAGAATGTTTCACATTGGCATCCAGGTTGGTTTCCATCAGATTTTCTACATAGTACCGATATCCTTTTTGACTGGGAACACGACCGCTGGATGTATGTGTTTTTTCCAACAGGCCCACTTTTTCAAGGACTGCCATCTCGTTACGAATCGTAGCTGATGATACCGGAAAATCCAACAGCCGCATCAAAGTCTTTGAGCCGACCGGTTCTGCACATCGTGTAAATTCATCGACGATCGTTTTAAAGATGATTTTTTGACGTTGTGTCAGTCCCATATCCAAGCCCCTTTCTAGCACTCTTGTTCTCTGTCTGCTAACAGTATATCATATTCTTTAGCAAACGCAAGGATTTAGTGCTAAAAATTCAAGAAATTTTAAATGCTTTTTCTTGTTTTGGTTTGCTACAATAGAAATATGAAACAAATAGAGTTTATAAACACAACCGTTTACGGTGCTGTAACACTAAAAGATGCGACCCGTCCCGATCAAAACAACATGGCTTTGCACGTATGTAATGATGAACAAGGTGTATTATCCAATCGAAAAGAGTTGGAAAAGATCACAATTCCCTTAGAAAACTGGGCTTTGCCATGGCAAAAACATACCGATCATTTTTATCATGTTACATCAAAAGATAAGGGAAAGGGGGCCTTTGATAAACATACCAGCATCATGGATGTCGATGCCCTTTATACAACCGAGCCAAATGTATTGATTGGTGTCTTTACCGCCGATTGTGTTGGTATCTTATTGGTCGATGAAACAACGCCTTGTCTTTGTGTGATCCACTCCGGATGGAAAGGTACCGTACAACAAATCACCGCAAAAACCATAGATCACCTCATTCAAAATCAGCTTATCCATCCCAAAACTACACAGGCTTTTTTTAGTCCCAGCCTGCAGTTTGATTCGTTGGAAGTAGGTATAGAAGTCATAGAACAGATACAGAAGCTGCCTATAGATACTTCTTCATATATTCGCATGTTATCCAACGAAAAAGCTTTATTAGACAATCAGGGAATCAATGCCCAGATGTTGATCAATGCCGGTATCGCAAAAGAAAACATTCATCTATCTTCCATCGATACGCTAACCGATATAGACAATGGATTCAGTTATCGCAGAAACAATTGTTTAAAGGAATTTCCTAAATGCGGTGAACATTTCACCTATGGCTATATAAAAGAAAAAACCTCGCATTGAGGTTTTTACGCCTTTTCAGGCAAAGGATGAATAATTTGTATCCGTATTAGGAGGATACAGATATGATTAGTGGTCCTCATGGACAAGCTCATTGTAGCTAAAACCCATAAAAAAACAATTTATCCTTGTTATTTCGATGAAACAAAATATTTAAAATCGTTTTTCAAAAAGTTTTTAAACATAAAATCTTCTGAACAAAAATTTTCTATTCTTTCCATCTTTCGCTATAATACATTTGAAAAGAGGAATGGATATGTCCAGAAAAAAAGAACTTCGCCAATCAAAGATTCGTCAGATTTTATTAGAAGAAAGCCGAGTACGCGTAACCGATCTTGCCAAAAGATTGGGAGTCACACCGGAAACCTTACGTAATGATATCAGTGAAATGGAAGCACAATCTTTACTGATTCGTGAACACGGCTATGCCCGTATTCAAAATCCGATGCAGGAAACCCCATTATTATTTCGAAATCAGGAAAATGCAGAAACCAAAAAACGAGTCGGCATCCGTGCTTTAAACGAGATCCAGGATGGTTCGGTTGTCTTTTTAGATTCCGGAAGTACCGTTCTGCTGGGAATTCCTGCTTTGCAGGGTAAAAAAAGCTTGACCATCGTAACGAATTCTTTACCGCTAGCCCAACAATGCGCTGCCTTTAATTTCGATATTCTCTTTACCGGCGGTATGATTTATAATGCTGGATTACGCGCCTATGGAACCTTTGCCATTGAAATCATCGATCATGTACATATTGATCTTGCGATCATGGGAACTGACGGCTTTAAAGACTGTGAAGGCTTTACTTCCACCAACATCAATGAACTGGGATTTAAACGACATGTCATGAATCAAACTGAAAAGTTGATCATGGTCACAGACAGCTCCAAGTTTCATGACAAAGC
The DNA here is from genome assembly GCA_902399855.1 of Erysipelotrichaceae bacterium. GTDB lineage: Bacteria > Bacillota_I > Bacilli_A > Erysipelotrichales > Erysipelotrichaceae > Faecalicoccus. The sequence continues at coordinate 98,086 of CABOGK010000003.1, read as the reverse complement.
CCCTTTCACATTTTGTAAATTCCGCGAATTTGATATGCTTGTGACCAACGAGATTTCACAGGATGATTTAAACCTTGTCAAAGATATAAAAAAGATCATCCAGGTCTAAGCCATAGGATGATCAATTGTTAATACAAGATATACTTTTTTATCCGATTTGATGTGCGCCAATAAATTTTCTTCAATTTGAGAAGGTGTCATTGTTTCATCATACGGAATGACCAGATCAAAGACCAGATTGACATGTGTTGGACCGGATACGATACGAAAATCATGAAAATTCCAGGAAACACCCAAAGCTTGTATCGCATCGGCGACAAGCTTTTTATAACGCTCAGTCAACGGATCATTGACTTTGACAGGATCCATATGTAGAACCAGTTCAATACCCATCTCTTTTTTGATTTCTCTTTCAATATTGTCAATGGCATCATGCACTTTAAAGATATTATCCGAAGCATCGACTTCCACATGTGCACTGGCAAACAAACGATTAGGTCCATAATTATGAATCATCAAATCATGAACGCCTAATACTTCCGGGCTCTTTAAGATAAAGCGATCTATTTTATTCACCAAGTTCGGGTCTGGCGCTTCTCCCAATAGCACATTTAAAACTTCACGAATCAAGGTATAAGCATTATATAAGATAATGAATGAAACGATGATTCCCATGTACCCGTCTAAATTCCATCCAACTAACGGAGAGATCAACGTTGATAAAAAGACAGCGCCCGTTCCCATGACATCACTGATCGAATCTAATGCCGTTGCCTCCAACAAAGAAGAATCATACACTTTAGAAAGCTTTTTATTGTAAGCATACATCCATAATTTAACAACGATGGAAATGCCTAAGATCACAAGTGTGACGATGCGAAAGTCGATGGCTGAAGGATGCAGGATCTTTTCGATACTTTCTTTAGCCATTTCAATACCGATATACCCTACGATCAATCCTACAAACAAGGAAGCAATGGTTTCACTTCGCTCATGGCCAAAAGGATGATCTTCGTCAGCCGGTTTATTGGATACGACAAAAGAGACGATGGAGATGATATTACTGCAGGCATCGGACAAGTTGTTGATCGCATCAGCACGAATGGAAACGCTGTTGACAATCACTCCGATAACATATTTGATCACAAATAAAAACAGGTTAGCTAAAATCCCGATAAAACCGCATAGTCTTCCTACAGCACTTCTAACACCTGAATCTTTCGTGTTTTGATAATCTTTTACAAATCGTTTGACTAATAAATTTACCATACCGCGATTGTATCAAAACACTTTAAGGCATTCAATCAATTTTAGTTACGTTATTCTTACTTTTATGGTACAATACTTGGGTACGGAGACGTATCGAAGTGGTCATAACGAGCTCGACTCGAAATCGAGTTGCCTTCACGGGCACGTGGGTTCGAATCCCACCGTCTCCGCCATTATTCTATATAGTAGTTTGAACGGTAAATTATTGTAATTTATCGTTTTTTAAGTTTTAGAACACTTTTTGAATTCCTTCCATTTCTGTCAAAATAAATCTTTCTTTCCTTTTAATCTCTTTCTAATCCTCTCAAAAACTTCATCATGTGTATATTTTTCATCCGTCATTTCCGCAAGATGATCTGCTTCAGATAACCTTGTTTCCAAGTCATCTATCGATTTATAATATTTATCAATAATGAAATTTACAGTATCTCTGCCCATTTTCAATCCGTTTGATTCAATATAATCTATCATTTCAATAAGTTGTTTTTGAATACTATTGTTTTTGTTTTCATCTTGCTACCTGTTCTTTATGAATCTTCATATGTTTGAATCTTTTAAAATATCCTCAAGCATTTCATAAACTAGAATTTAAGCCTTACTCAATCCAACACCATTTTTTAAGCTTAATATAACCTGTCATATTCATAATTAAAGTGATTCGAATTTACTAACACCTTTAACTTTTCTTCAGATATCACACGGTGTTTTTTAATTTTATACTATTTTGAGCAATATTTTATTCCATCATCATTACCTTTATTTTCTATCGACTATATATAGTATAACACTATTAAGATCATAAACTTTTTTCATTTATTCGAATTATTTCCTTTCAACAAGCCTTTATAAAAGAGTATAAAACTAATCAGGATGAAAATCACCCTGATTAGTTTTCTTTACTTAATTAACCAAGCATAGTATTGACGACAATCTACGACATAATCCACATAAACCTTTTTATTAATGATTTGATAAATCATTAAATATCTTTTTCCAAAAATGACATAGCGGTATTTATATTTCGCAATATACTCACTGTCCAACCATGGATAACGAGTTGGCATAAATGAAAGTGAAGAAGATGTTTCTTGAAAGTCCTTCGTTAGTTTCCTTGCTGCTTCTGGGCTAACCTGTGCCAAAAAAGCCGCATGAGATACCAATATCTTTGTTGCCTTCTGCGATACAATGACTTGATATTCATTCATTTCTTCCATTTTTAACAACCTCTTCAATTATCTCGTTCATCATTTTGGATACCTGATCTACGCTATATCCAGTGTTGCCAAGGAGGCGTTCTTCTTCAACAGAGACTAACTCTTCCCGTAATTTCAACATTTTCTCTCTTTGCTCATAAGTCTCCAAATCCATTACAACCAAATCTCCCTCACCATTTTTCGTCAAGAAAACAGGTTCTTTAGTTTGCCGGCAAAGATCAGCAATTTCATTATAGTTTTGGCGAATAGCTGCAGATGGTCTAATGTTCATAACTTCCTCCTCATAGTATAATTATATCAATATTATACACGAAAAGTGCTATATTTGTAGAATAAAAGCCAGAATTCTATGATATCCTGGCTTAAAGTGTATATTATGATTGATTGTTTAAAATCCTTATTTTGTTAAAATCTGTAAGATCCAGTCTTTATCCTGTGTGGTTTTCATTTTTTCTAAGACCACTTCATCTTCCAGTGCAGTACAAACTTTGGATAAGACTTCCATATGTTCTCCGCCTTTGCCGGCAATGCCGATGACAAGCTGCGCTTTTTCTTCACCGAATATTACACCATCTGGATACTGCAACAGCACAATACCGGTTTTCTTGATGGTATCATCTCCATGTGTCGTACCATGCGGAATGGCTAGTCCCATACCGATATAGGTCGTGACGATCTTTTCACGCTCTAACATGGCTGGTACATAATCTTCCGTAACATAGCCTAGTTGAACTAACAGCTCGCCGGCAGCAGTAATGGCTTCTTCTTTAGAAACTGATTTTTGTCCTAACAGAATGCCATCTTTGATCAATACATCCGATGCGAATAAAGAGCTTATTTCTTCTTCCGGTTCTTCCGGTGTTGCCTCTGTCACTAAAGCATCTCCGGTAGAAAGCTGGAAATACAATTCATCAAGGGCCGGATCGGCCAAAAAATTCTTGATTGTTACTAAAACCGCCTGTGGCGCACATGCCTTTGCCCGGTCCTGCAGTACCGTTTGCACAACGGCAATGTCACCATCCGAAGGTATATTATCGACTGAAGTATTTGTCACTACAATATCCGGACGAACTGCTTTTAATCGATTTCTAAATTTTGTTGCACCCATTGCGCTGGATCCCATACCGGCATCACAGGCAAAGACAATTTTCTTCGCATTGAAAATATTTTGTGCACTGATCAATCCTTTTGCCTGTGCTTTCATTCCACTGACTTGATTTTGGGTTTCTTCCAAAGACTGTGATTTTGTACTTGTCATTTTAATGATCGGACTGGCAATCGCAAAAGAAACACCGGCGGCAAGAATAACGCCTATTGCGGTAGGAATGATCGCATCCTTGGGAGCCATCGACATAAACGCAATGATCGATCCCGGAGAAGCCGGCCCCTGCAAGCCACATCCCATCAATGCATAGAAGGCAATCGCGCATATGTTTCCTAAAATCGGTGCAATGATCACGATCGGATTCATTAAAATATAAGGGAAATAAATCTCATGAATTCCACCAAAGAAATGAATGATGATCGCACCCGGTGCGGAATCTTTAGTTGCCTGATCCTTGGAAAAGATCCAATAAGCTAACAACACGCCGAGTCCCGGCCCAGGATTGGCCTCCAGCATATACATAATCGAGCGACCGGTTTGAGAAGCTTGTTCAATACCAATCGGTGTAAAAATGCCATGATTGATCGCATTATTTAAGAACAAGACTTTGGCCGGTTCCACAAAAATCGCTACCAGTGGTAAAAGGGCATGATTGATGAGAATGTTAACCCCCATCATTAATATCGCTAAGATAGCTTCCATCAACGGACCGATCAGGTAATACCCGAAAATCGCCGGGATCATACCAAAAATACCGACCGAGAAATTATTGATCAATATCTCGAAATCGGCAGGCATATGCCCTTCCATCATCTGATCGAATTTTTTGGAATTTATCGCTTTTTAGCTTCAAAACAATAAAATATGAACCAATACACTATGCTTTTCTCTTTTTTACCATCCAAAATAATCCGTTTTCCATGTCTTTTATCCATCATTCCCACCAGATCATCCGCTTCGCATCATTTTGTTTCTAGCTTAAATTAACGCTATAATCAAATCCATAGTGGAAATAATGGAATACTCTATCCTAAAAAATGAATAATTTACTTCGATTCAAACTATTAGAAATGGTAAGTCCGGTACTTCTTATCATACTATATATCCCAAAAATCACTACACAACCAAACCTGTACATCAAGCTAATTCAGACTTTACTTTCAAGCATAACAAAGGAACACATCCCTAATTAGAAAAAGAAATTTAAACACATTCATGATATCATGATATTTAAAATAACTTAGATTCAAATTCATCAAATATAGAAGAAGCCAGAAAGCTACATTCAATCAAATCACAATAATTTCAATCATTTTCCATACAGATCCTGGGTATTCAAACATAACTTATACTTCATCCATTTTTAAATATCCACAAATAAAAGGACTGCATAGTTTAATCAATACAATCCTGGTTTTTATATTATAAATCTTTAGTATTTGGAACAGTCTCATTTGAATACTATCGATCAAGTAATCGCTTTTCACCCTCCAGTTTTTTAATATGACTTATTTCCTGGCTTACTTCTAAGCATCCTAAGTATTTCCCTTGATCATTACGGACCGAAAAATATTGTATCAAAATAAACTGACCGCGCATTTGAATCCAAAACGACTCACTCTGTCTTTTACCACTTTTAAAACCTTCAAGAATATCTTCTACAATATGTACACTCGCTGATGGATGACAATTGCGTACATTTCTTCCAATAACAGAAACAGAGCGAGCGAATATACGATCTTTAGGTTTTGAAAAGAAGGCCACTTTATCATGCTCATCCACAAAAGTAATATCAACCGGCAAGCTTGAAAACACTCCAATCAATTGTTCTACATTCATTCTTCCTGTTTGTAAATCAATATATCCTTGTGGTAAATCTTTAGTTCCTTCTGTATGTTGATCAAAAGATACATTCGGCTCATCCATAAAAGCAAAACCATATTCAAAACTTTCCTGAAGTAATTTTTTATCCGTTTTGTCATCCATTTCTTCTTTTGCACATGGGATTAATATCCGTTTTTGCATAACGATAAGGCTTGAATAAGTGACATACAATTCACCTAAATCCTTTTGTACTGTGGACTCTTCACAATTTTGTTCAAGATCTAGTTTTACCTTCTTTAATATTTCTCTAGCCTTATTATTCATAGACCACATCAGGCTTACACCTTCAAAACATGGATCTGTTTTTTCTAAAAATGGAAACAAGATATTCTCTAATTTTTTCATGTGTTTATCATAATCGTCCAGATGACAAACACGTTCTATTAATTGTTTTTTGGCATTTGGTTCTGGTAATTGAATAATCACTTTTTGGAGATGTAATAAATATTGATCTAAACATTCATTTTCTTGTAATAACGATCCAAGAAAGGTATTTTCATCTAAATCTTGTATGATATATTTTTCTAAATGTTGTCCAAACAAATTCATTAACATAGGTACTTGTTTTAATGCTTCTTCATGAGATAATCCATTTTTGATGCGATGGTTTTGTACTAGAAAAATGTCTTTTGGTTGAATGGATTCAATCGTGTCTTTATAGGATTCATATAAAGTTACTTTATCATCCGTAACTAAAAGTTGATCTATATACGCAATTAAACGCTCAATTTTATTTTCCATTATTTTCCTCCTTGCGTTTTATCTTTTTCTCAGTTTTAGTATACACTAAAAGTGGCTGCATTTATTAGATGTTTTATCTTTTACAGGTACTAGTGGCAAGCACATTGAATATAGTTATACATAAAACACTATAGATGAACTGTCTTTAGTTTTTCTTACGATACAATATAAAACATTCACACAGTAAATTTGTCCCAGGCACTGAATTGTCCATTATTAAGTAAAAGAGATCTTAGGGAAAAATTAATAAATCGATACCCCCATACTTTCACATTCTTCTTTAAATGATTCAGGAAGATGGAAATCACTGACTATGATATCGGCTTCTTTCATCGAACAGAATTGATAAGAGCCATCTTTATCGATTTTAGAAGAATCCATCAAGATCACGACCTTGCGGGCATTTTGAATCGCAATTCTTTTTACCTGTGCATCCTGATACGATTCACACGTAAAACCAGAATTTTTACTGAAACAAGTCACACCCATAAATACAGTATCAAAATTGACATGTTCCAAAAATTGAACCGCATCAACACCTGTCAGTGACAAAGAGTTTACATTGATGGTGCCTCCAGCTAACATACAATGAGCCTGTTTCAAGCGAGACAGCTCTACTGCACAGGAAATCGAATTGGTGAAGATGGTACAAGGCTGATCCTTTAAAACATTCGACAACATGGTTGTTGTACTGCCAGAATCAATAAAAATTGTTTGATTTGGTTTCATCAGTTCTAACGCCTTATGGGCAATTATCTTCTTGTCTTCTATATTTCGAATATAACGTTTCTTTAATACATCATCATTTCCTGTAACGATTTCCAAAGACTTCGCGCCTCCATGGATACGAACCAGCTTTTGTTGCTCATCCAATGCTTTTAAATCGGTCCTTAATGTCATATCCGAAACTGATGGAAAATGTTCCTTCAATTGATTAAACGTTACATTTCCTTGTTCATTGACATAGCGAACGATATCATTTCTTCGCTTTTCCATACCTTCCATATATAAACCTCCTGCAGCCTGTCTGCAGGAGCAGACAGACTAAGCTTCTTCTTTAAAATGACTCAACAGGTATTCTTCGGCTTTTGGGCACCACAATCCTTTGTTAGCTCCCACAATATCCGCCAGCTTTCCATAACGAGAATCCTGCGCCTCTTTGGAACGCAGATCTTCCAATGCGATTAATGGCATAGAGATATGCGTATAGATCAATTTCTTTCCTCCGGGGATCTTCGGCAAATTCAATGTCGTTTCGGCAGCCGCATCCAAACCGCCAATATGCGTTACCATAACAGCCGGGTTGATTCGACCTTGTGCCGTCAACTCTAAAGATTCTATCATATCCGCTGTATTTCCACCGGTTGTTCCCATCACATGCGTGGAATTATAATGCACATCATAGAAATTCATCTTTGCGCTAAACTGATTATCCGTTGGACCGGCAAAGAAATTCAAACAGCCATCTCGCCCTAATATGCCACTGGATTGTTCGACAACAGCCGCAACCGGTGCATAACAGAATACATCATCAAAGCCTGTTCCACCTGTCATTTCGCGTAAATATGCCACTGGATCTTCTAATTTACCTGTATTCACAAAGTGCAAGTCAATACCGTCTTTTTTGGCATCTTCGATTGGAAATAAATGGGCTGCCCGATCCAAACGTTCCTGGTTTACATCCGTCACCACAATCATACCAGGACGAATATCCCGATGCAAAGCATAGGTCAATGCGCCTAATCCCATCGGTCCGGCCCCCGCCATGATGGCAAGCTTTCCACCTTTTTTGATGCCCATCTCATGAGTATAAACGCCCATTTTTGTATGATAGGCTGCATTAAATGCTCCAATACTGCATGACATCGGTTCAGCCAAGGAAGCTTCGTAATACGCTTTTCCTTTATACTCTAACAGACATCCTAACTCCATGACCTCGGCAGGAATGATACAATATGTCGCATCGCCTCCGAAAAACTCATAAGAATACCCCGGTGACCACATCGTTCCTTTGTAGTTTAATGCCGGCTGCAATGTAAATTTCATACCCGGTTTAAACTTGTCCTGATGTTTGGCGCCGACCTTAACGATATCACCGGCCATTTCGTGTCCCATAATAGCCGGGTGATCGGCTACATCTTCATGCACCCTCTTGTGTTTCGTTCCTAGAATAGCACATTTGTAAGTGGACATACAAATGCTGTCGGAGACAACCTTGACCAGGATTTCATCTTCTTTAATTTCCGGCAACTCAAATTCATCTAACCGTAAATCATTCGCGCCATGTAAGCGTACTGCCTTAACTTTCATTTTAACAACTCCTTTCCCTTTTTATTGTCGTTTCAAAAGTTATAACTTTATACTATCACGAAAAAATAGGTTGTCAACTGTTAAAACAACAATTTATATTTGACTTTCAACAATCTCGATGGTATTCTGTTTTTGTCAAAAGAAAAGGAGACTTACTATGATCTATACCGTTACTTTTAATCCCTCGCTAGACTACATTATCCAAGTCGATCATTTTATGACCGGTCAAATCAACAAGACCACCTATGAAAAGATCCTGCCCGGTGGAAAAGGCATCAACGTCGCCATCGTTTTAGCAAATTTTGGTCATGAAAGCACAGCATTAGGCTTTATGGCCGGTTTTACCGGAAAAGAAATTGAACATCGTTTGGAAAACTTTGGCTGCTCTTCTTCCTTTATCCAAGTTAAAGAAGGATTTTCCCGTATCAATGTCAAAATGAAATCCGATGAAGAAACCGAAATCAACGGAATGGGACCTGCTATCCAACAGGAAGATATTGAAAAGCTGTTTGATCAACTTAAAGTTTTAACCGACCAGGATATTTTAGTTATCTCCGGCAGCATTCCTAGTACATTACCCGATACAATGTACGAACAAATCATAGAATATGTACAGCCGAATCACTGCAAGGTTGTAGTTGATGCCACAAATACGTTATTGATGAAAGTTTTGCGCTATCATCCGTTTCTAATCAAACCCAATAATATTGAATTAGGTGAAATCTTCGATGTAACCTTAAATACGCAGGAAGAAGTGATTCCCTATGCGCATAAGCTGCAGGAGCTGGGTGCTCGTAATATTTTAGTATCCATGGCCGGTAAAGGAGCCGTTTTATTGGATGAGAGTGGCAAAGAATATCGATTACCGGCTCCGAGAGGAAATGTGATCAATTCTGTTGGTGCCGGTGATTCTATGGTAGCCGGTTTTATCTCCGGTTGTATCGAATCCAATTATGATTATGAATATGCGTTTTTAAAAGGGGTATGTAGTGGCAGTGCCAGTGCTTTCTCAGAAAACTTATGCACCAAAGAAGAAGTAGAAGCGTTAATGAAAACCATGAAGCTTTAATAAAGCTGTTGCGATTTAAACAACAGCTTTTTTTCGTTGTCTTCCGATGCACCAAGGAAAGAATCGTTTTATGATTTGAAAACAAATACCACATAGAGCTAATGTGAGAACCGTAAGAAGTAGCGACAATATAAAATTTTCACGAACCGCATCTGTGCTCCAACATAACAATATAGATACAACTTTAATCAGTATTCGATAAACCGGGCCATGTACACAAAGAATGACTAGACTTATCTTACCCAGGTATTCTAAAATCCTATTTTTATGCAAGAGCACCGAGAATATCCATGCCGACACAATACCAAGCATTGCGGTTACATACCACATAATTCCTTGATTTATAGAACAATAAGAAAAGAAAAAACTCATCGTCAACAAAAAGACAATACAAACCCTTTGATAAGAAATAGAATGGGCTTGTAGTCTTTTATCCGCTTTGGACAAAGAGAAAAACGAACCGATTTTATAAAATAGGATATATCCAAACGCTTTGTCTATTCCCCATGGTAAAGAAGGCAGCCCGACAAAGATATAGATTGCACTCATACAAAGAATAACAGGAAAACTAAGATCATATCTATACTTTTTTCCTATTCTTACAAGTGCATTGAACAATACGGTCACGATAAAAAAACAAGGTAAAAACCATAAATGAACATTAAAACTCAGATGCTCATACATACCGGATACCAGACCTTCAATCGCTTGTATAAAAGATATATCCGCACTCCTAAAACTTTTCTCAAATAACTGCCAATATAAGATCGTTGCCATGCCAAAACAAAAATACGGCCGCACTATGGTTTGTAGTCGTTTTTTAATATCGTCCCTGATTGGTTTCTCTTTATAAACCCAACCGGCCGCAAAGAAAAATAAAGGCATATGAAACGAATAAATCCATCGATAAGCTACATCATTATAGTAAATATGACCCAGCACCACGAAAAAAATGCCGATCCCTCTTAAGATATCTATGTAAGAGAATCGATTTTGTTCGATGAATATATTGGCACGGGATCTGTTTTCTGTCATGTTCTACTCTTTCTATTGAATCATTATATCATTTTTAATGACCGATTATTAAAACAAGTATTCTATCCACAAACAGAAAACACTGTGATTTCTCACAATGTTTCTAAAATACCATTTGTACCAGTAACATATAAAATACCGTTCCTGCCGCAATCGACAACAACATATTTCGTTTCCAGAGATGAATCCCAACTACGACAAAGATCGCCAAAAGCTCCGGAATCGCATGATTGCCACTCCATAGACTGACATTTCGTAAACAGTAAATAATCAAGAGTCCAAATAAGGCTCCCGGTAACACTTTCCCTAAATATTGAATATATTTTGGGGTTTCTTTATGGGCCGGAAAGACTAAAAAAGGAAGAAATCGGGTAATCATCGTTCCCAAGACGCACATGGCCACCGTTATGATCTGTTGTACAAGGCTCATACTGTATCCTCCTCCTTTTCTTCCATGCGTTTTCTGGCAGCACTTAAACAAATTAAGATACCGACAATGGCAGGAATCATAAAATTATCCGCACTAAAAAACAGCAACATCAACAAAGAAACGCCCAACCCAATATACGAATTCAAATGATTCTTATCTTTTAGATACTGTTCTAAAAAGATCACCACAAACATAGCGGTCATCACAAAGTCTAAACCTTCGGTATTAAACGTGATCAAAGGCCCAAATAAACCACCTAGCGTAGCTCCCAATACCCAATAAATCTGATTCAACAGGGTCACAAAGAACATGAACCAGCCTGGATCTATATCTTGGGGAATATCGGCTGTATAGTTCACAGAAAAAGTCTCATCGCACATACCAAAGATCAAATAAATCTTTTTCCATCCCATTCCTTTAAATCGATCCAACATGGAAATTCCATAAAAGATATGGCGCGCATTTAAGATCAAAGTAACGATAAATGCCTGCAGTGGATCAAAAGCCCCCAACAAAAAATTGACACAGACAAATTCCACACTTCCCGCAAAGATCGTCATGGCCATCAACATTGGATACCAGAAGCTAAAACCGGATACATGCATATAAATTCCATACGACATCCCCAAGAATAAGAAACCTGTCATGATCGCAATGGTATGGGGAAAGCACATTTCAACGCTTTCATTTTTACATTTGTTTTCATGCTCACTACCTTACCACCAAGTTTTTCTTCATTCAATATGAAACCATGATAAAATAGAAACCATGAAACAAGTAACCGTAGGTATTTTAGCCCATGTCGATGCCGGAAAAACCACCAGTATCGAAAGTATGTTGTATCTAGCCGGAAAGCTGAAAAAGACCGGTCGTGTCGATCATCAGGATGCATTTTTAGACTACGATGCCCAGGAAAGAGCACGTGGGATCACGATCTATTCCAAGCAGGCCTTTTTCCACTATAAAGATACCGATATCACCATTATCGATACACCCGGCCATATTGATTTTTCCAGTGAGATGGAGCGTTCTTTACAAGTGTTGGATCTGGCCGTATTGTTGATCAATGGGCAGGATGGAGTACAATCCCATACCAAAACCATCTGGGAATGTTTAGAGCACTACCATGTTCCTGTCTTGATCTTTGTCAATAAGATGGATATATCCTATCAATTGCAAACCGATCTGTTACACGATCTGCAGACACATTTATCATCGAATATCGTTGATATGACTTTAGAGGATGCCCAGGAACAATTCTCTTTATGTGATGAAGCGTTATTGAATGAGTATTTAGAGAACAACACATTATCCAAAGACAGCTTACAAATCAGCTTTGCCAAACGAACATTTTTCCCGGTTCTTTTTGGGAGTGCTCTAAAAAATGAAGGCATTGAACGATTGATGGATACGATCCTTGATCTATCTCTGGAAAAAGAATATCCAAGTGAATTTGGTGCCCGCGTCTTTAAGATCACAAAAGATGAACAGGGAAATCGCTTAACCCACATCAAGATTACCGGAGGAATCCTAAAGCCAAAACAAATGATCACAGAAACAGAAAAAGTCGATCAAATTCGATTGTACAATGGTCAAAGCTATCAGCTGCTGACACAAGCACATGCCGGTATGGTCGTTAGCTTAAAAGGAATAGAAAACCTTTCTATTGGCCAGGGACTTGGTTTTGAAAAAGACAGTCTTGCCCCTTCTCTATCTGCCTATTTAAATTATCGTCTGTTGTTGCCGCCAGATAAAAAACCGATTGAAATGATGCCAGTCTGCGATCAACTGATGAAAGAAGATCCCAGCCTTGAAATCGAATATAATGAAAATACCCATCAGATTTCTTTACGCCTTATGGGCGAAATACAAATGGAGGTCCTCCAAAAGAGAATTCAGGAACGCAGTGGTGTAACTGTCGGATTTGGTTTGGATCATGTGCTCTATAAAGAAACGATTGCCGATAGTGTCATAGGTATGGGGCACTTTGAGCCTTTACGTCATTATGCCGAGGTTCATGTTCGACTGGATCCCTTACCTCGTGGAAAAGGGTTACAGTTTGAAAATGAAGTCAAAAGCGATGATTTAGCTTTAAACTGGCAAAGATTGATCCTAAGCCATCTACAGGAAAAAGTACATCGAGGGGTTTTGACCGGTTCACCGATCACCGACATGAAAATCACACTGATTGCCGGTAAAAGTCATTTAAAACATACCGAAGGCGGTGACTTTCGACAAGCCACATATCGCGCTGTACGCCAGGGATTAAAAATGGCACAGTCTATCCTGCTGGAGCCGTATTATCGATTTACATTGACTTTACCATCACAGCGTCTAAGTAAAGCCCTCTATGATTTAGATCTAAGAAAGGCAAAGGTAGAAATCAAAGAAATCGATGCACAACAGATGGAAATCACAGGCATTGCCCCGGTACGTACCATGATGAACTATCAAAATGAAGTCATTGCCTACACAAAAGGGCAGGGAAAATTCAGTTGTGCACTCGATGGCTATTATCCCAGTGAAGAACAGGATAAAATCGTTGAGGAAATTGGATATGACAGCGAATCCGATCTCAGAAATCCAACCGGATCTGTCTTCTGTGCCCATGGTTCCGGCTTCTATGTTCCTTATGATGAAGTCCAGGAATATATGCATATCCAGACCAAGAATCAAAACACTTCCTCTTATCAGACAGTTAAGCATACCGTCAAAGAAGAAGAACTGAAAAAAGTCTTCAATAGTCTTGGCGGACGAAATAAAAAAGAAGAAAAGAAGCCGAAAAAGCCTAAAAAGAAAATTGATTTTGATACACAACCAAAAGAAGTTGTGCAAAGAAAAGAAGACTGTTTGATCATTGACGGCTACAACATGATCTACAGCTGGGACAATTTAAAACTTTTGGCTACTCACAATATAGAATCGGCTCGTGATGCCCTAATCGATGCGATTTCTAATTATCAAGGTTATCGACAAATCAAGATCTTGTTGGTGTTTGATGGATATCGAGTTCCTAATAATTATGGTTCATCTTATCGACAGGGTGGATTGGATGTCATCTATACAAGAACCGGGCAGAGTGCCGATCAGTACATTGAAAGAAAGGTTCATGAGCTAAAAGATAAATATCGCATCACGGTGGCCACCAGTGATGGCTTGATTCAAAATTCCATCTTGGCAAACGGGGCGCGTCGTATGTCCAGCAAAGAACTGGAAAACCAAGCCCTATCGATCAACAAAAAAGCATTGCATCATCTGCAGCAGAATCACTAAATCCTGCTTGCTTACGCAATGCTTTTCTTTTGTGCCACAAAGACCCAAAAGCCTTTATCACGATTGACTTTTCGTACCATACACTCTTTTTCTTCCAAATACTGAATAGCGCTTTGAGCACCGTGTTGTTTACGCATCACCAGCCAAAATCGACCATTATTTTCCAAATGTTCCAGACATTCATCAAACAGGCGATAAATCACTTTTTTTCCGGTGCGAATCGGTGGATTCAATAAAATACATTCAAATTGCCCTTCGTGCACACCATCCTGACAATATATATTAGCTTGTACATGGTTTTCGACTATGTTCTTCTTCGCGAGTTCAACAGCCTTTTCATTGATATCAATCATGGTCACTTGGGCATTCCATTCTCTTTGACAAACGATACCAACAGGCCCGATACCACATCCAAGATCCAACATCGAAGAAGGTCTATCCTCTTCTTTTAACACCGTCTCCAACAAGATCCTTGTTCCGGTATCCAATTTATCTTTACTGAAAACTCCGGAATTGGAATGAAGTCTATAAGATTTTCCGTTGATCTGAAAAGAAAGAATCTGTGGCTTATCTTGTAAGGTCTTATCATTTTCAAAATACTGACTCATGTTTCCATTATACATTGGAAAATAAAAATGCGCCAACACTAAGTCAGCGCAATTTCTTTACTTTTCTACTTCAAAGACAACAGCTCCTAAAGCCGGTACATTCACTTCAATCATGAATGGCTGATTATGTCTAGGAATACGGATAGAGTGACATGTCTGTGGTGTCTCATTATCCCAGGTACCATGATATTTCTTCCATTGTGTATTCAATACTTCTTTATAGACCCCTTTATCCGGTACACCGAATTGTTGGTGATCATAACCATTCGTAGAGAAGTTTAAAATAATGACATAATCTTTCTTTTCCCCTCTACGAATATAGGAGAACATATTTTGCGATTGATTATCCGCATCGATCCATTGGAAACTGGACCAGTCATAATCTTTATTCCAGAAGGCATCATTTTCGTAATATAACTTGCCTAAGTCTTCAAAGAAATGTTCAAAGGCATCATGCATCGGATATTCACGCAAGAACCAGTCACAGCTCTTTTGTTCATCCCATTCACGCAGCTGTCCGATATCATTTCCCATAAAGTTCAGTTTCTTACCAGGATGCGTAAACATATACGTATATAAAGCACGTGCCTGGGCAAATTTATCATCGTAACTTCCCCACATCTTATCTACGATCGTACACTTTCCGTGTACCACTTCATCATGGCTAAACGGCAAGATAAAACGTTCTGAATAGAAATAAGCCATAGAGAAAGTCACATCATAGTGATGCCATTGGCGATAAATTGGATCTTTCTTTAAATAAGCTAAGGTATCATTCATCCATCCCATATCCCATTTATAGTCAAATCCAAGTCCACCATCCAATGTAGATTTTGTGACATTTGGAAAATCGGTAGAATCTTCCGCAATCAACATAATACTTCCGTTATGTGCTTCATTCAGCATATAATTCATCCGTTTCATGAAATCACAGGCACCTTCATTAACACCATTGTTTTTATTGCCGTGCCAATAGATCGCATTGGAGATCGCATCCATGCGCAATCCATCAAAATGATAGACTTCCAGCCAGAAATTGGCAGCACTCATCAAGAAAGAACGCACTTCTTCTTTCCACAGGTTAAAGTTTAATGTATCCCATTGGGAATTGGCATCTTCTTCTCGATCGTACTCATACGTTGGTGTTCCATCAAACAGACGCAGTGCATAATCATCACGTACAAAGTGAACCGGCACAAAATCCATGATGACACCGATACCTGCCTTATGCAGTTCATTGACAAAACGCATCAATTGTTCATTGGTTCCATAACGTGATGTGCTGGAGAAATATCCTGTACACTGATAGCCCCATGAGCCATCAAACGGATATTCATTTAAAGGCATGACTTCTACATGAGTATAATGTTTTTGCTTACAGTGAATAATCAATTCTTCAATGATCTGGTCATAATGTACGAATTCTTCCATATCTTCGTCCTTGATCCAGCTTCCTACGTGCATTTCATAAATATTCACTGGTGAATCAAAACCTTTGTTTCGTTTCTTCATCCATTCTTGATCTTCCCATTCATCAAATTTCAAAGAAGAAATGATACTGGCATTATTGGGTCTTAACTCACTATAAAAGGCATAGGGATCAACTTTATCAATCGTATCTCCATTTGCACGTACGACACGATATTTATAAGAATCTCCTTCTTTGGCATTTCGTATCGTGCAAGACCAAATACCCTGATCATCTTTCTTCATGACATTCTTTTTTTCATCCCAGTTGTTAAATGTTCCGATAACGGAAATGGATTGAGCATGAGGTGCCCAAACTTTAAATTCAACAGATTTTGGTTTAACATGCGCTCCGAAAATATTATACGCTCTTAATTCTCTTCCTTCAAAAAAGGCTTTTGTCTTTTTATGGTCCATAAAACCCGAACCTCCTTAACTTCATCTTCTATTTTACAACGCTTTAAAACGTTAGAAAAGATGCTTTTTAGACAAAATGATAACGATTACACAAATAAAACAAAATGTCTAATAAAAATTGGACACTTTTTAAGTTTCGTATAATCGTATTGAAACTCTTAAAAATCTATGGGAAAATATCTCTTGCGAAAGGGTGTTTAACTATGAATCAATCCGATATCAATTACCAAAATTATGTGAACGCATTAAAAAATGAACTGGTTCCTGCCATGGGATGTACCGAGCCGATTGCCATCGCCTATTGTGCTGCCACAGCCGTTAAAAACTTAGGTGAAAATTGTGATCAGGTTCTTATTGAAGCCAGTGGAAATATCATAAAGAACGTTAAAAGCGTGACAGTACCGAATACGGATGGCCTAAAAGGAATTGAGGCGGCAGCCGCAGCCGGAATCGTTGCGGGAGATGCCGATAAAAAGCTGGAAGTCATCAGTCAGGTATCCAAAGAACAAAAAGAAAACATACATTCTTTTTTGAAATCGGTTCCTATTACCGTTAAGCCGTTAGATTCTGTAATTCCATTAGATCTGATTGTGACGCTGCATAGTGAATCACATTCTGTTTCAGTTCGTATTGCCGGTGGGCACGATCATATCCTATGGATCAAGAAAGATGGAGAGCTCATCTTTGGTGGGAAAACCATTTCTGAATCAAGTACTGTTGATCATTCCTTTATGCGCGTTAAAGATATCATTGATTTTGCCAACTGCGCAAATTTAGAGGATGTCAAAGAAACCTTGGATCGTCAGATTTCTTACAACATGGCGATTGCCCAAAAAGGAATAACAGAAAGCTATGGTGCAAATATTGGTAAGATCCTTTTAGAAAGAAATCCTGATAATCTTCTCAACAAGGCAAAAGCCTATGCGGCAGCTGGCAGTGATGCGCGAATGAGTGGATGTGAGTTGCCTGTTATCATCAATTCCGGAAGCGGCAATCAGGGAATGACTGCCAGTATTCCTGTTATCGTCTGGGCCAGAGAAAAGAATCTAAGCTTGGAAAAATTATATCGAGCACTTTTGATTTCCAATTTGATCACCATGCATTTAAAATATGGCATTGGAAAGTTAAGCGCCTATTGTGGTGTTGTCAGTGCCGGTGTAGGAGCCGCCTGTGGTATCTGTTATCTGGAAGGTGGCGATTTACATGCGATATCTCATACTTTGGTCAATGG
Source organism: Erysipelotrichaceae bacterium (assembly GCA_902399855.1). GTDB lineage: Bacteria > Bacillota_I > Bacilli_A > Erysipelotrichales > Erysipelotrichaceae > Faecalicoccus. The sequence continues at coordinate 80,033 of CABOGK010000003.1, read as the reverse complement.
AATTGCCATGATTTCCGGTACAGTTTGTGATGGTGCTAAACCGAGCTGTGCGGCCAAGATTGCCAGCGCTTTGGAAGCCGGTTATTTAGGCTATGAAATGTATAAAAACGGCCAGCAGTTCAAAGATGGGGAAGGTATTGTGACCAAAGGTGTAGAAAATACGATCCGGAACATTTCTTTATTAGCCAAGGAAGGCATGAAAGAAACAGATAAAGAAATCATTGAGATCATGACCGGTAATCGTTGTTGATGAAAAAGAAAAAAACAGAGCTCCTTATAGTACCATACTGTTGCCTATATTTGTTTGGCATACATTTGGCTTTAATAGGTACAAAAAAAGAGGATTCAATTTTGAGTCCTCTTTTTCACATCTATTCAGCACTTAATGTTGAATCGGATTCATGAATATCGATTGATTCCGCATCCAGACTTGCATCCCCAAGAATGCTTTCTGCCTCAGCGACATCTTCATGCAGACTTGCTTCTTCATCTAAAGAATTTGCCCCTACGATCTTATCGAATTCTTCATCTTCGTTTTGGTGCATACGAGCTAAACGTTTATCACGAAGCTCTTTTGCCTTTTCTTTAACCAGTTCATTTTGAGGTCGATTACCGGTACATCCCGTTCCTGCCGGAATCAGTTTACCGATAATAACGTTTTCCTTCAAACCAATCAAATGATCGACTTTACCTTTGATGGTCGCATCGGTAAGTACTTTTGTTGTTTCCTGGAAACTTGCCGCAGAAAGGAAAGAATCCGTTTCTACAGAGGCCTTGGAAATACCTAACAATACCGGTTTAAACTGTGCCGGTGTTTTTCCTGTCAACAAGGCATCACGGTTGATCTTAGTGATGTTGTTCAAAGATAACTGCACACCTACATTCAAGTCGGTATCGCCACTGTCGGTTACGATGACACGTTTCATCATCTGTTTAATCATAACTTCCAGGTGCTTATCGGAAATTTCGATACCCTGAGACTGGTAAACCTTCTTAACTTCCTTCAAGATGTAGTCCTGCACTTCACGTACACCGGCTACACGAAGCAGTTCTTTTGGATCTAGCGGTCCTTCTGTCAAAGCCGTACCGGCTTCGATATGTTCACCGACCTGTACCCACGGACGCATGGTCTGGTTGGCATTGATCTTGTGTGAAATGCTTTCGCTTTCACTGGTAATGATAACTTCCTGACGCATTGTACCTTCAATACGTTCAATTGAAGTGATCTCACCGCTGATCTGGGCAATAACCGCTACCCCTTTTGGACAACGGGCTTCAAACAACTCCTCAACACGAGGCAAACCTTGTGTGATATCCCCGGTTCCGGAACCGGCAACACCACCGGTATGGAATGTACGCATGGTCAGCTGTGTACCTGGCTCACCGATACTTTGTGCCGCCATGATACCAATAGCTTCACCCACTTCAACATCTTTTCCGGTTGCCATGTTACGTCCGTAACACTTACGACATACACCGGAACGAGATTTACAAGTAAATACAGAACGGATATACATACCTTCGATACCTGTATCGACGATACGTTTTGCCAATTCTTCGGTAATGAACTCATCACTGGCAATGATCAGTTCGCCTGTTTTTGGATCGGTCACATCTTGTTTTGAGTAACGTCCGATCAAACGATCCATCAATGGTTCGATCACTGTATTGTTCTTGCGATCGACTAATGCTTCTACCCAATAACCGCGGTCGGTTCCACAGTCGTCTTCTTTGATGATGACATCCTGGGCAACGTCAACCAAACGACGAGTCAGATATCCAGACTCGGCTGTTTTCAAGGCAGTATCGGTCAAACCTTTACGCACACCATGTGTACTGGTAAAGAATTCGGATACGTTCAATCCTTCACGGAAACAAGAGTAGATCGGTACCTCGATAATAGAGGATACATATTCGCCCCCGCTGGATTTACCATGACCCGGTTTGGCCATCAATCCACGCATACCGGCCAACTGTGTAAAGTTAGAACGGTTACCACGGGCACCGGAACGAGCCATCATATTGATTGGGTTTTTACGAGGCAGATTAGCCAACAATTCATCGGCAATTTCATCCTTTACATTTTCCCAAAGCTTATTCAAATGGCGTTCCCATTCTTCCATCGTCAACATACCTTTTTTCTGCAGACGTTTTAGTTCTTCGGCTTTCTTACGACCATATTCGACATGTTCTTCTTTGTTTGGTGCCACCTCGATATCGCTTAAAGATACCGTAATACCCGCAACTGTCGAATATTTAAATCCCATGGATTTGATCTGGTCCAGAATTTCAGCTGTCTGATCAACAGAATAACGGTTGAAGACTTCGGCAATGACTTTTCCTAAATCTTTTTTCTTAACAGCCGGTGTGATTTTTAAATTCGCGATGTATTTCTTCACATCCATTCCCGACTGTACAAAGTATTTATCCGGCGTTTTTTCAAAGTTTTCCTTTGAAACTTCATTCAAATATGGGAAGTCTTCCGGGAACATGGAGTTAAAGATCAATTTTCCGACCGTTGTCACTAAGTAATCATTTTCATGAATCAGATCGAAGCTTGTTTTCTTTAAGCCACGTACCGGCAAGGCAATACGTGAATGCAGATGTACCTGTCCTGTCTGGTAGGCCATCATCACTTCTTTTTCATCTAAGTAAACATGTCCTTCATTAGCGGCATAGGTTCTCCATTGTGCGGCTTCTTTTGGACAATCTTTTTCTTCATAACGCTGGGCTTCTTCTTCTAACTCTTGTTTGGTTTCTTCCATGGTCAGATAGAAGTTACCCATAACCATATCCTGTCCCGGAGTAACGATTGGTTTACCATCCTTAGGGCCTAAGATATTATGGCTTCCTAACATCATAACCAGGGCTTCCGCACGAGCTTCTTCACTCAATGGTACGTGAATGGCCATCTGGTCACCATCAAAGTCGGCGTTGAAGGCGGTACATACTAATGGGTGCAGACGCATAGCACGGCCTTCAACCAGTTTTGGTAAGAAGGCCTGAATACCCAAACGGTGCAATGTCGGCGCACGGTTCATCAATACTGGATAGCCATCAATAACCTTTTCCACAACATCCCACATCTTAGGATCACGGCGTTCAATCAGTTTTTCCGCATTTTTAGGGTTTGCTGCCAATCCCTGATTTACGATTTCATTGATGATGAATGGCTTAAACAGGTTGACTGCCATTTCACGTGGAATACCACATTGATACATCTTCAGATCCGGTCCTACAGCGATAACGCTTCGTCCGGAGAAGTCAACACGTTTTCCTAACAGGTTTTGACGGAAACGTCCCTGTTTACCCTTCAAAGAATGAGACAGAGATTTCAAGGCACGTCCACCGGCACCGGTAATCGGTTTGGAACGACGTCCGTTATCGATCAGCGCATCCACTGCTTCCTGTAACATACGTTTTTCGTTTTGGACGATAATGTTTGGTGTTCCTAAATCTAACAGCTTACGCAGACGGTTGTTTCGCGTAATGACACGACGATATAAATCGTTTAGATCGCTGGTTGCGAAACGTCCACCATCCAGCTGCAGCATAGGACGCAGATCCGGTGGTATAACCGGAATATTGGTCAGAATCATCCATTCCGGTTCGTTTTCACTTTGACGGAACGCATTGATCGTATCCAAACGTTTGATCAACTTTTTACGTTTTTCTCCCTGGGCTTTATCCAAAGCTTCCTGTACGTTCTGATATTCTTCTTCCAGATCAACATCCTGCAACAAACGAAGTACGGCTTCAGCTCCGGTCTGTGCCGTAAAAGCCTGACTTCCGTAAATCGCGATATTTTCACGATATTCTCTTTCGGAAAGAATCTGTTTATAGGCTAAGTCCGTATCCTTTGGATCGGTTACGATATAGCTGACAAAATATACAACTTCTTCCAGCTGTTTTGGTGTCACATCCAACAACAAAGCCATACGGCTTGGGATACCACGTAAGTACCAGATATGAGCCACCGGTGCGGCCAAATGAATGTGTCCCATACGTTCACGACGAACACTGGACTTTGTGATTTCTACGCCACAACGATCGCACACTACACCTTTAAAACGCACCTTTTTATATTTTCCACAGGCACATTCCCAGTCCTTGGTTGGGCCGAAAATGCGCTCGCAGTATAAACCGTCACGCTCTGCTTTTTGTGAACGGTAGTTAATAGTTTCCGGTTTCGTCACTTCACCATGTGACCACTTTAAAATGGTTTCCGGTGAAGCTAAACGTACCTGAATTGAGGCAAAATTATTGATTGACATGTATTACTCAGCCTCCTCTTCTTCTATTTCATCGGTATTTTCTTCTTCCATATCGTTGACAAGTTCTTCTTTTGGAAGCGGTTGATGTGCTACTGGCACATCATCGTCATCATCCGGGTTCAGATCGACTTCATTGTTGTTTTCATCCAACAGACGAACATCGATAGCCAAACCTTGCAGCTCGTGTACCAATACACGGAAGGATTCAGGAACACCCGGTTCCGGAATATCCTTACCTTTGATGATGGCTTCATATGTCTTGATACGTCCCTGAATATCATCGGATTTGATCGTTAAGATTTCCTGCAGCGTATGAGCGGCACCATAAGCTTCCAAAGCCCAAACTTCCATCTCTCCAAAACGCTGGCCACCGTTCTGTGCCTTACCACCTAACGGCTGCTGCGTTACTAGTGAATATGGCCCTGTAGCACGGGCATGCAGCTTGTCGTCAACCATGTGTGCCAGCTTGATCATATACATGACACCGACACTGATTCGTTCATCAAATGGTTGACCAGTCTGTCCGTCGTACAATACCTGTTTACCATCGCTGGTCATCTGTGCTTCTTTCATGATGTCGGCCAATTCTTCATTGGATACACCATCGAATACCGGTGTGGCAAATTTTACGCCTAATTTCTTAGCAGCATAACCCAGATGGATTTCCAGGATCTGTCCGATATTCATACGAGAAGGTACACCAAATGGGTTCAAGATGATATCAATTGGTGTTCCATCAGCCGTAAACGGCATATCCTCGATTGGAAGGATCTTGGAGATTACACCTTTGTTTCCATGGCGTCCGGACATTTTATCCCCTTCGGAGATCTTACGTTTCTGAACGATATAGACTTTAACACGCATGTTAACTCCCGGTGGAAGCTCCGATCCATCACCACGTTTAAAGACACGGATCGAATGTACGATACCAGCTCCACCATGTGGTACCTTTAAGGAATTGTCACGAACTTCACGTGATTTTTCACCGAAGATCGCCAATAACAGTTTTTCTTCCGGTGATACTTCACTCTGTCCTTTTGGCGTTACCTTACCAACTAAGATATCGCCTTCTTTTACTTCGGCACCGACCATGATAATTCCGTTTTCATCCAGTTTACGAACTGCACTTTCACCCACGTTTGGAATATCACGAGTGATTTCTTCCGGACCTAACTTTGTATCACGGCAGTCAATATCATATTCTTCAATATGAATGGATGTATAGACATCATCACTGACCATACGTTCAGACATGATGATGGCATCCTCATAGTTATAACCATACCAGGTCATGTAGGCAATAGTTACGTTTTGTCCTAAGGCCAACTCACCGTTTTCCATAGAAGGACCGTCGGCTAAAATATCGCCTTTTTCTACTTTTTCACCAACTTCTACGATGGGACGCTGGTTGATGCAGGTAGAAGCATTACTGCGGGCAAATTTACGCAGCTGATACGTGTGTTCTTTATGGTCTTCCGTTTCTACAACGATACGAAGGCTATCGACATACTTGATCGTTCCATCTTCCTTGGCCACGATACCGACACCGGAGTCTTTGGCAATCTTATGTTCGATTCCGGTTCCGACATATGGTGAATGCGGCTGCAACAAAGGTACGGCCTGACGCTGCATGTTGGCACCCATCAGGGCACGGGAAGCATCGTCATTTTCCAGGAACGGGATACAAGCTGTGGCTACCGATACGATCTGTTTTGGACTAACGTCCGCCAATTCTACATCTTCACGATTGGCAATGATCGTTTCCCCACCTTTACGCACAACGACATGTCCATTGATCAAACGACCATCACGAACCTCGTTGGCCTGGGCAATCAGGTAATCACTTTCTTCATCGGCGCTTAAATACACCGCTTCTTCCTGTACGGTACCATCTTTATTAACAATACGATATGGTGTCTGAATGAATCCATATTCGTTGATCTTGGCATACGATGTCAGGTTGGAAATCAAACCAATGTTTGGACCTTCCGGGGTTTCGATTGGACAAATACGACCATAGTGAGAAGTATGAACATCTCGAACCTCGAAACCGGCACGATCACGTGTCAAACCACCAGGTCCTAAGGCAGAAATACGACGTTTGTTTGTCAATTCAGCCAATGGGTTCTGCTGGTCCATGAACTGAGAAAGCTGTGAACTCGAGAAGAATTCCTTGATGGCCGCTGTTAACGGACGAATGTTTGTCAGCTTTCTTGGTGTCAGGTTTTCCAATTCCTGAATGGACATACGCTCTTTGACAACACGTTCCATACGAGATAGACCGATACGGAACTGGTTTTGGATCAGTTCACCAACCGAACGAATACGACGGTTTCCCAACATATCGATATCATCGGTTGAGCCTACACCTTCCATAACATTCATATTATAAGAGAAGAAGGCATACATATCAGACATTGTGATCGTGTGCTTATTGGCCAATGGATCATTTCCGCAGATCTTGATCTCATCGCCTTCTTTATCGATGACATAGACTTCCTGTACACAGGCACCGATCAACCATGCGGTGATTTCTTCCTGGTTGGCACGAATACGCAGTGCCTTAACAACATCCTCTTCCAGAGCATCCGGTTCTACCCCTACGGTATAGCGTGGTGCTACTAGTTCCATCTGCGCATCCACAATATCCTGTCCTTTGGCATTGGTCAAACGACCCAAAGCATATAAACGCTGTCCGTAGTTAAATACAGATTCACTGTTTTCAGCTGTCAAAACAACCGGACGGGCAATCAATCCACCGTAAACGGCAATTTCTTCCACTTCCTGCAGTTCTTTAACATCCTGTGCTGTTAATACAGTTCCCTGTTCGTAATATACACCATCCACTTCGACATCTTTTGCCAGGATTCGTCCGATCAAGCCACTGTTATAGCTTGTCGGAACACTGACAATGTCTTCTTCATGGAATTCAGAACGGAACGGATAAGGCCTACAATATGGTCCTTTGGCAAGCTGTTCACGTAGTGCATTTCGCTGGTCACGGTGAATGACAGTACCCTTTTCCATAAACACATTGCCATCAACATCCACGATATCATGTGCAAGCGTTGTACCATCCATGCGGGCAATCGCATTCAATTTTTTACGCAACTTATAACGTCCGGCTTTTGTCAGATCATAACGACGATGATCAAAGAACTTCGCCTGCATCAATGTAATGGAACCATTTAACGTAGGAATTTCATCACTTCTCTGGTTTTCATAGAAAGACAATAAAGCTTCCTGTGTCGTCTTCACTTTGTCATTCAACAACGTGTTTTCGATTTCTTCATATTTTCCAAAGAACGCCGTATATAACAACAAATACAAGTTCATGTATTCACGATTTTCCGGATCGGTTGCGACTTCATCCCAGTTTCTTCCCATGGCCTTTAAGAAGATTTCCATCTGTGTCGTATCCGTTGTATTTTCGTTCACTTCCAGATTCAAAGACATACCGATTGCTTTGAAAAGGATCGTAAACAAAATTTTACGACGACGGTCGATCGATACATTGATCGTTCTTCCGTTTGAAGTCTTCTTTTGTTCGGTCATGAATTCCAGCCAAGTTCCACGACTTGGAATCAATTCACAGGCATAGTTTTGTTTTCCGGTCTTTTCATCATAGCTTTCCGAGAAATAAGCCCCCGGGCTACGCACGATCTGCGAAACGATAACACGTTCCGCTCCATTGATGATAAATGTTCCGGTTTCCGTCATTAACGGGAAGTCACCTAAATAAACTTCTTCGTTTTTCGTAACGACTTCTCCGGTATCCGGATCGGTAATTTCCAGTTCCATTTCCGCATACAAAGGTGCCGCATAATTGCACTCTCTGTACATGGATTCTTCCGCATTATATTTTGGCTGTGCAAAATGATAGCGAAGAAAGTTCAACTTGATATTTTTTCCGTAGTTTTCAATCGGATAAATTTCTTCAAATACTTCCTGAATCCCCTGTCTGGTAAACCATTTAAATGAATTGGTCTGAATCTCAACAAGGTTTGGTAATTCCAGTTTTCCACTTACTTTGGAATAATCTCGACGTGTTGCTTTTTTGCCACATTCGAGGATGTGATACGCTTTGTTTGTGTCCATGCATGCCATCCTTTCGTTGATTTTTGTCTTGCGTTGTAGCCTAAGGCGCACTACCCCCTTAGACTATTATGCAATTTATTATATTAGCTTATAGAATGCAAACTGTCAATTCTATATTAACATATTTTCTTGACAAATTTTGAAAAATGTTCTTTCCCCATAAAATAACAGAAAAAAAAAGATCTCATTGCAAGATCTTTATTCCGTTTCTAATACATGTTCGAACAAAAAACGTCCTAATGCACTTTCATCATTGGTATATTCACTGACCACATTGGCAGCCGCTTGGGCACCATCCGATCCATTTTTCATGCAGACACCCATGCCTACCTTCTCTAACATCTGAATATCATTGGCTTCATCGCCAAAGGCCACACAGTTTTCCAGATTCACACCAAAGTGCTTGCACAGTTTTTGAATACCATACCCTTTATTGATGGCCGGATCACAATACTCAAATAAGTTATTAGCGGTATTAAAACCGACGCAGTCTTCTCGTTTAAACTTTTTAGAGCGCTCTAAAACTTTAGGCATATACTCCGGATCACAATAAATGATCAGCTTATTGACCGTTCGATCCTTTAAAAAGCTTTCCAGATCGATTTCAATTTCGGTTTCCCCAAACAATTTGGCATGCGCTCTTGTTTCCGGAGTGGATTTACTGGTATAGCGAATATCCCCAACCAACACATGAAAAATGACATCCATATCCTGATAAAAATGTATGATATCCAGTATGATCTCTCCATCCAATAAATGATATTCTTCTTTGGTACGACGACGTATATCATAGATCACACCGCCATTCATCCCCATGATAAAGCTGACACTGTCCGCGATCTTCCATTGTTCAAGCATCGCATGCACAGTTTCTACCGGACGGCCGGAGGCAATACCGAACAAGATTCCCTGATGTTTTAAAGCGCTAATGGCCTTACGATTAAGATCGGACACTTCCTTTTGACTGTTCAAAAAAGTTCCATCTAGATCAGTTGCCACTAAAGTCACTGTATTCTTCATACGTTCTCTCCTTTAATTATTTCATTTTCAAAGCTTGCTCGTTCTTTCTTCGCTGTTGATCGATCTCGATCCATTCATCCAATGTCATAGGCTGATAATCGGAATACATGCAGAAACAATTGATAAATTGACATGGTACGTGTTCCATGCTCCCCGCAATACTGCGATGCATCTGCTTTTGGACAAAGTTTTGATATGCATCCAGGTACATTTGATCCTGCGTTTTATGAATATGTCCATGCAGCATAAACGTTTTGGGATTGCCGCTTTCATCTTTTCTATATTGTCCATTGTAACAGGCAATCGGATAATGACAAAGAACGACCTTTCGTTTATTTTCGTTCAATTCCGCATAGTCTTTGATCCATAAAAAGCGGGAGGCATCAAAGTCCTTATCGTTTAAAAAGCGGTCATGGTTTCCCTTGATCAAGTACAGACGGCCATGAAGCTGCTTCAAAACTTCCTGGGTTTCATCGGCCTTTCCCCAACTGAAATCACCTAATATGACAACTTCATCATTTTTCCGCACTTTCGCATTCCACCGCTCAATCATATAAGCGTTCATCGCCTCCACCGATTCAAAACCTCTTTGATCCATATGTTCATTTAATGCACGATGAAAAAAATGACAGTCCGCAATATAATAGCGCATGATCTCACCTCCCTTATGAAAAAAAGCGGTCAAGCCGCTTTACTCTACTGTACATGTATAACCAGAAGCTTCCTGACTTTTACGAGTCTGTTTTAACGAGATATGCTCGCTATCCCTTTCTCCTTCCTGTAAAAGACCGGCTTCTACAAGTTCTTTGTCATTGGCAATTTCATAATTTACACGCAATGTGATCTCTACATGATCTTCTACTATCTTTCCGGTTGCCTCAACACCTTTCAGGTCATATAAAGACTGTAGCGACTGATTGATCTTATCTTGAATGCTTTGTGCATCCAGATCCTCTCGTATTCCCAGATCCGCAAAAGACATCGTAAATACCTGTGTCATATTTTGAATCTGATCTCCTTTTGCCTCAAACATTAATGTATCGTTTTTATCACTGGTACATGTCATTGTGGCCGGCGTCTTATCTTCTTTCTGTTTTTTTTGTGTACGGCTATTGTCCGTATTAAAATCACTTAATCTGGCACACCCGCTAAGCAATGCCACCGATACCAGGATCATCCCCAATTTTTTCATTTCATCAGCCCCTTAACGCCTACAGTGTATCATAAGCCTTTTTTAGATTTCAAGATATCAAAAAGGCGGATCAAGCCTTCTTTAAATTGATCTGGATCTTGCCCCAGACCTAAACGCATAAAGCCTTCCTGATCAAAACAAGCGCCAGGCACAAAAAAGATGCCGTGCTCTTTTAATAAATATTGCGCTGTTTTTACGCTGTCTTTCATCCCTTTGATCTCTAAAAAACATACAGTTCCGTTTTCGGGAATCACACAATCAAATAAATCTTGATCTTTTAACCATTCTTTTAAAAAGGACCGATTTTGATCCAGGATCGCATTTGTTCTCTGCAGAATCGATTCTTTGTTTTCTAAAGCCGCTGCACCTAAGGCATCTAATAAAGGACCCGTTGAGATCATCGTATAATCTCTTCGACTGTTGATCTTAGTGATCAGATCCTGTTCGGCCTTGATCCATCCTAAACGAAGCCCCGCAAGACCATACATCTTACTTAAAGAAGATGTGCTGATTCCTCTTTGATACAGATCACTGATGCTTGGCAAACGATTTGGATCCCGATAGACTTCATCGCATAAAATATAGATTCCTCTTTGATCACAAACCTTGATCAATTCTTCTAAAAAAGGAAGTTGAAATTGTGTACCGGTGGGATTATTCGGATTATTTAAAATGATCAATTTTGTATGATCCTGGATCGCATTCAAAAATTCCTGCAGATTAGGCTGCCACAGACTTTCCGGAAGAAGTTGAATCGTAGAAACTGTACACCCTAAAGATTGGGGATAACTGACAAACTGCTGATATCCCGGAACACAGGCAATCACATGATCCTGTGGCTCTAAAAGGGTTTCCATCACAAGCACATTGGCTTCCAGACAACCGTTGGTGGTGGTAATATTTTCTACACTTCCGGTTTTATACAAAGATAAAATCTGTTGCCGAAATGCCAAACTTCCCTGAATCTCTCCATAATCCAGAACCAGTTTGGATACATCTGTCTTTACCATTTGTAAGAGTTGTTCCATAGAAAAAGAAGAAGCACAAGTGTCCGTCAAATTGTACTTAGCTTGTCCTTCATTCTCATTCATCCATTGTTCAACTTTAAAATCTGCCAGTTTCATTCGTAGAATACCTTACTTAAGAAATCTTTAGCACGATCGGATTGTGGATTGGAGAAAAACTCTTCACTTGGTGAATCTTCCACAATCTCGCCATGATCTAAGAATACAACACGACTTCCCACCTTGCGGGCAAAGCCCATTTCGTGTGTGACCACGATCATCGTCATTCCTTGTTTTCCTAAATCTTTCATAACTTCCAGCACTTCCTTGATCATCTCCGGATCCAGAGCACTGGTTGGTTCATCAAACAACATCATTTCCGGATTCATACATAAAGCACGGGCAATTGCCACACGCTGTTTTTGTCCCCCGGAAAGATTGTTGGGATAGGCATCTTTCTTGTCAGCCAGTCCGACTCTTTCCAAATACGTCAAAGATGTTTTTTCCGCTTCTTCCTTAGAACGATTCAATACTTGAATTTGTGCCAGATTACAGTTTTCCAAAACGGTCATATTGGGAAACAAATTAAAGTGCTGGAACACAAAGCCCATTTTATTGCGCTGTTGACGATATTTCTTTTCATCCTTGGGATCCATCAATTCCCCATTCATATAAATTTTTCCCTGATCTACTTTTTCAAGACCATGAATGCATCGCAACAATGTACTCTTGCCGGAACCGGAAGGGCCGATCAAAGATACGATTTCTCCCTGATTGACCTCCAGCGATACATCTTTTAGCGCATGCAGTTGTCCGAAATTCTTGCGAATATGTTCTACTTTAATCACTGACAGCCAACCTCTTTTCTACACGTTTTCCAATATAAGAAATACTGATCGTCATTACTAAATAGAAGATCGCCGCTAAAAAATAAGGCGACATTACTTCATAGTATTCAGCACCTACGATCTGCGCACTTTTTAATAACTCAATAGCACCAATGGTGCTGGTTAGAGAGCTGTCTTTAATCAAAGTGACAAACTCACTGATGATCGGTGGAACGATCAACTTAAAGGCTTGCGGTAATACGACAAAACGCATAGTCTGCCATGAACTTAATCCTAAGGTTTCACAGGCTTCCCATTGTCCTTTATCCACACCGTTGATCCCACTTCGAATCAATTCCGTTGAATACGCACCGGAGTTAATACTCATGGCAATGATACCAATTAAATACACATTGATTCGCAATACTTCGCCGGTAATAGCGGTATAGATCGAAGGAATCACCGAGAAGATGATCAAAATCTGTAACAACATTGGTGTTCCTCGAATCACTTCTACATAAAAGTTACCGATCGCACGCAATACGATATATTTAGAACGCTTGGCACTGGCTCCCAAAACACCGAGTATCAAACCAATAAATAGGGATAGTATGGCCATCCCTAATGATACTAACGCTCCTTTCGCAAAGTATAGCGCCGTCTCAAGTGTAAATACTTGCTCAAAGGCTGAAAACATACTATCCCTCTTCTTTCATTTATTCTACTGCCGTAAGACCGTATTCTTCACACATCTTGGCATAATCATCACTGGCGATGAACGCTTCGATGCATTTATTGATCAAATCGATCATATCTGTGTTGCCTTCTTTGGCAATGATGTAGTTCTTTTCATCCATCAAGACACCATCTAACACAGTAAAGTTTCCACTTTCGGCATAGCTCTTGGCGACACCAGAGTCGATAACGGCCGCATCATACTGATTTGCACTCAAGGCATTCATGATATCCTGTACGTTTTTCAAACCTGTTACTTCCCCACCGGCATCCTTGGCAGCCTGTTCTCCGGTTGCCCCGGTTTGTGCCGCAATTGATTTTCCGGCCAGCTGATCGATGGAAGTAATATCAGAACCTGCCGGTACAACGGCTACCTGTGCAGAACCAAGATACGGCTCGCTCCATTCTACTTTTCTGTCTTCATCGTAAGTGAATCCGGAAATTCCCAAGTCGATCTGATCACCCTGAATCTGTGTAACGATGTTATCGAAGTCCATCTGCTTAAACTCGAACTTATACGAAGTTTCTTCGTTTTCATTCAGGTAGTTTTCAAACCAGTCAACCATGTCGATATCAAATCCTACCATCTCATTATCTGTATTCAGACTTTCATATGGTTCATAATCTGGTGAAATACCAATTGTGATCTTTTTTGTATCTTTGTCTTCTGTAGCTGGTTCACTGTTTGAACATCCAACCATTGTGGCAGCCATAGCAGCTGCTAATCCCATTTTTAATAATTTGCTCATATGTTTTCTCCTCATCTTTCTCTCTTCTATTTTTTCTTTTTTTGTTTACTTGTTTTTGGATGCGAATCTATCGCATCGTCGTCGGTCTTCTTTACTCATTCGCATCTTCCTTTCTATAAAAAAAATCGCCCTTCTTACAAAGGACGATTGACTCGCGGTACCACCTTAATTCCATCCGCCATACGGATGACACCTCATTCTTAACGCGAATACACGATCATTGCCTCACACTTTCGACAATGCGACTCCAAGACACGTTCCAGATTTCTTCCTGCGAATTTTCACCGGCCATTCGCTCTCTGCAAAGAAAACCATCTGTACTTCTTCTCTTCTTTGTCTTTATGGACATAATTATACACACGAAATCCTTTTTTGCAACAAAAAATTGAAAAGTTTTGAAAACATTTTCTGAAAATCGCTTACATTTAGTTTTTCAAAGACTGTAACGGTGCCGGAATACGACCCCCACGATTGATCATGACATCGTTTTTGGTCTGGCGAATCGGCATGACCGGGCCGGAGCCTAAAAGACCGCCAAAATCTACCTCTTCCCCGACCTCTTTTCCGATTGCCGGAATGATACGAACCGCTGTCGTTTTGGAGTTGACCATACCGATGGCCGCTTCATCCGCAATCACACCGCTGATGACCGAAGCCGAAGTATCGCCCGGAACAACGATCATATCCAGACCCACGCTGCATACTGCGGTCATGGCTTCCAGTTTCTCCAAAGATAAGACACCGGCTTTAGCCGCATGGATCATACCGGCATCTTCGCTGACGGGAATAAAAGCACCGGATAAACCGCCGACATTGGAAGTGGCCATGACACCACCCTTTTTGACCGCATCATTCAACATCGCAAGACATGCGGTGGTTCCATAAGCTCCGCAGGTTTCTAAACCCATTTCTTCCAATATATACGCTACACTGTCGCCAATTGCCGGTGTTGGTGCCAAAGATAGATCCACAATACCAAAAGGAACACCCAACTTTTCGGAAGCTACCGTACCTACAAGCTGTCCCATACGAGTAATCTTAAAGGCTGTACGCTTGATCAGATCGGCAATCTTATCCATAGGCAGGTTTTTATCGGCTTTGGAAAGAACAGCTCGAACCACACCCGGCCCGCTGACACCAACATTGATCACGCAATCGGCTTCGCCTACACCATGAAAGGCACCGGCCATAAACGGATTATCTTCGACCGCATTACAGAAAACCACAAGCTTGGCAGCCCCCAGACAATGATCGTCTTTGGTCAACCGGGCACATTCTTTTACAATCTGCCCCATCTGTTTGACGGCATCCATATTGATACCGGCCTTTGTCGATCCCACATTGACACTGGCACAAACGTGCTGTGTTTTCGCCAAAGCTTCAGGAATGGCCTCGATCAACTCTTTATCCCCACTGGCATATCCCTTTTGCACCAAGGCACTGAAACCTCCGATAAAATCAACACCCAGCTCCTGCGCACATTCTTCCAGTGTCAGTGCGTATTTGACCGGATCCCCACCGGATACTGCCACTAACATCGATATAGGCGTCACACTGATTCGTTTATTAACAACCGGAATCCCATATTCCTTCCCGAACTCATTGCCCACCTTGACAAGATCTTTTGCCTTGGAACAGATTTTCTTTTTAATTTTTTCACAGCTTTTATCAATGTCGGTATCCATACAATCCAACAAAGAGATCCCCATGGTAATGGTACGAATATCCAAATATTCTTCATCGATCATCTTGATCGTTTCTAATATTTCTTTTGTCTGCATAAGCCCTCCTAGATTTTATGCATGGAATCAAAGATATCCTGATGCATAACACGGATCACAAGATCTTTTTCTGTTCCTAACTGATCCATATGATCACTAAAAGAAGACAAAGAAGTTTCCATGTTTTCTAAATCTACGCTCATGGTCATTGTAAAAAAGCCATCTACGATCGTTTGACTCACATCCAACACATTAATGTTGGCTTTGGCACATTCATTGGCGATCATTGCCAAAATGCCAACTTTATCTTTTCCGATCACGGTAATAATTGCTTTCATGTTCTCTCCTCCTAAAACGGCAGGCTGACTACCGCATACTTTTCCAGTTCAAATGGTTCATAGGCATCCTGCAGTCCCTGCACATTGACATCAAATTCATCCGGCATAAATGTCACAGTATTTTGGTGATGCAGTCGAGCCAAGATCTTTTCACTCTGTTCTTTGGTCAAGGTCTTTCTTCTCTTAAAGCATACCTCATTAGCGGCATTGACCAAAAGAAGTTCCACATCTAAGATTTCTTGATTCAAAAGCGAATCTTTGGCATCACAGTCCTGTACATTAAAATAAAAATCACTGCTGTCGATATCCCCACCCTCAAAAATGAATATGACGATATCCATCGTGTAACAAAAATGAAGCTTTGCGCCTTTTTGTAAAAGTGCAATCTCTTCATCACTCCAGGATTCATCTTTGATAACCAGCATAAAACGATCATCCACATAATCCATAATGGCACCAAAATCTACATCATAAGGAAATTTTTCTACTGTTTTCATAATTCACAGTATAACAAAAAAACTGTCGGTTCAAAAGAACCAACAGTCAAATTTGAGGTTAACTAAATACCTAATGCTTTTTGAGCAGCGGTAACGATAGCCATTTTATAGATTTCCTGTGAAGTACATCCACGAGATAAGTCATTGATCGGTGCATTCAATCCCTGTAATACCGGTCCAATGGCCTGCCATCCACCTAAACGAGCGGCAATCTTATACCCAATGTTTCCACTGGAAAGATTTGGGAAGATAAACGTATTAGCATGTCCGGCAACCTTTGAATTTGGAGCCTTTAAAGCAGCAACTTCCGGTGCTACGGCACAGTCAAACTGCATTTCCCCATCAACTTCAAAATCGATTGGCATACGTTTTAAACGTGTAGCGGCTTCGGCCATTTTGGCAACACATTCACCCTTGGCACTGCCCATGCTGGAGTAAGACAACAAGGCTACTTTAGGTTCGATACCAAACTGACGAGCTGTATGGGCTGTCTGTACAGTGATTTCAACCAATTCATCCGGTGTAGGATTGATATTGATGGAACAATCTCCCATGATGTATTGTTCAGAGCCTTTGACCAATAAGAAACAAGAACTTACTAATGGCTGTCCCGGTGCTGTTTTGACAAGCTGCAATGCCGGGCGAATCGTATCGGCTGTAGAGTAAGTCGCACCACCTAACAAACCATCGGCAATTCCCATCTGCACTAACATAGTTCCAAAGTAGTTGGAAGCCTGTAATGCCTTACGGCACTGTTCCAGATCCATTTTACCACGACGAAGTTCAACCATTTTTATAGCCATTTCTTCAATACCATCATAGTTTAATGGATTGATTTGTTCGATGTTAGAAACATCCAGTCCATTTTCTTCAGAACATTTCTGAATTTGTTCCGGAGAACCTAACAAAATCGGATGTACAACATCGTTAGCCTGCAAATCAATGACAGCTCTTTGTACACGTGGATCCCATCCTTCTGTAAATACAATACGGATTCCTTTTCCTTTTACTTTTCCTTCTAGTTCATTAATTATCATTTTTCACAACCTCTTTCGTGTCTAGTATAAAACAAAGTGTCCTACAATGCACGTAAAACGTTGTGAAGTTTTTATCAATTGTAAAATGAAAAAATCCATCCTAAAATTTATCATTTTTGACAATATTTCTTTTTAAACTATTTCTTTCATTGCATAAAAAGAAAACGGATAAAATAACTTTTTTCCACTACTATTTATATCTCTATCACAAATGTTTTTTTGTTGATTTTCACTGGTTTCAACATTTTTATAAACAAGTTGAAAAGTCTTCGTAATTTTATTCTTTAATTTTTCTAACACTTTATCTTCTATAAAGGTATGTATAAAAGTTTTCGTTCCGATTTCATGGCAATACTGTATTTAAGCAACATTTCAAATTAACAAATCATATAAAATAAAAAGACCATCATCAATTCCTTAGCCTATGGCCGAAGGAGGTGAATGGCCCAATGGAAAAATTAATAAATGCAATCATCACTTTATTGCTACAGTCTTTACTATATCTTATAAAAAAGATGCTGGATCGACTGTTTGATGGTGGTAAAACGAAAAGAGGGAACTAGCACTTCCCTCTTTTCTTAATGAATGGCCTAATGGAATGACCAAATAGCAATCATCTCGGTTAGCACAATGAACTTCCTAACCTAATCACATTATATACAGCAATGAAAAGTATGTAAACAAAAACAATCTTCTTTATGCTACCACATATGATTATGGACAAACATACTTTTATATCTACAACTTTGGACAGATACGGGCACTTATTAGATGTTAATGGCGATGAAATCCTTAAGGCCGTAGAAGATGAAATTTTAAAAAACAGTATATAAACAATATATTGATCGAATAAGTATAAAAAAGCGCCTTACATAAAGCACTTTATTGACTATGGTAGTGCGCACGGGGTTCGAACCCGTAAATGCAGCCTTGAGAGGGCTGTGAGTTAACCATTTCTCCAGCGCACCATTTGACGTGTATTCATTTTACCACCAAAGCTACAAAAAAGAAATAAAAAAGTTCCCATTGTGGGAACTTGATTAAAGAATGGGGATATACTTTGTTTCTTCCTCTTCTTTTTTAGCTTGCGTTGGAACTGTGATCTTTAATTCACCATTTTCAAAGCTGGCCTTGATATCCTGTTGTCTGACATTATCTCCGACATAGAAACTACGTGAACAAGAACCGCTGAAACGCTCCTGACGAACGATGCGTCCCTGATCGTCTTTTTCTTCATTATTAGAGTTTCTTGTTGCGGTTACTTTCAAATAACCATCTTTTAACTCTAACTGAATGTCTTCTTTATTGATGCCCGGCACTTCCATATTCAATTCATAATATCCATTCTTTTCGGTAATATCTGTCTTCAATAAATTAGCCGGTGTCTTGGATACATAATTATCATTAAACAAGTCATCAAACAAATCAAATGCTCTATATCCTGGATAGAATTTCATACATATCACCTCCGCATTAAACGTAATGAATATTCTATCGAGTTAGCACTCTATTTCTAACTCTGCTAATATTATAGCACGCTTTTTAGCACTGTAAAGTAAAAAGTGCTAAAAAATAAAAATCAGGTTACATTTTCACCTGATCTTTAATGCGAAGACACAATTTCATTGTCAAATACAACACGAATGCCTCGATAGGAAACATAAGCACATTTTTTAAGATACGCTCACTGACAAGCACCCAGAAAGCATTGCCATACATCATAGAAAGCCATAATGAGTTTAAGACAAGATTGACGATCAGTATGACAGATAAACGCGCCAAAGCACAACGTATGATTCCTATCTTTTCCTGCTTATAGAAAAATAGAGAATACAGCACCGCAATCACGACCGCACTGATCATAAACCATGGCTGATAAGGCCCTACCGGACGAAGCATGTAATTGATCGTATCTAATACAAATGCAGCAATCATATTGGGATAAGGCCCATAAAAATAACAACTGGCTGCGACGGCAATACTTCCAAAAGAGATCTTCAACATCGGTGTTAATTGAATAGAAAACATATTGAGGATCACATTCAGAGCGCAAAATAAGCTCACGCCAACCAAAACACGTACATCTTTTAAAGATTTCGCATTTTCTTTAAACATAACAAAGTATTGATTCATATAAAAATACCTCCTTTCCCATCGTGCAATGGAAAAAGAGGCATAGTTTGTCCATTACAACAGCGGGATGCAAAATATGTATCGCAAGAACTCTTTTCGTTTTCAGGCCAACTCCCCGTGTCTGAAACACTTAACGCACATATTTTTACTCTGCTATAAAATGATTATACTGCAATCCAGGATACATGCAATAAAAACAGTAAACTTTAATCGTTTTGTTTTCCGTAAATCTTACCGTTTGTCGCATCCACCAGTGTTTGCATATTTAAATTGTCTTCTTTGGCTAAATCGTAAATCTTGCTCATAGCTTTCAAAAATTCTTCTTCGGATTCATACTGCATAGCCAAACTTTGTAATCGTTTAATACTCATACCGTTTTTTCTTTTTCATCCCTTCTACAAATTCATTGGCACGTTTTGTGAATCCATCTTCACCTTGCGTATGACATGCCTTGTAAAAATCAGACATATCTTTTAAAAACTGCTCCTTGCTGTCATAGCCCCAGATCAGGCCGGTAAATATTTGAATACTCATGTTTATAAGATACAAAGAACAACATACAAAGTAAAGAAATATGCACCATAGGCTTTACATGGCAGCCCATAATAAAAAGCGCATTCTTAATAAATACGCTTTTTATACTGATTTTAATTTTTAGTCATTTAATGAGTAAAAATTATTTTCTGTTTTTACGACGAAGTAATGCGATCATTCCACCTAATGCAACACTCATTGTTCCAAAGATTCCGGCTAATGGCATCGCAACACCTGTATCAACGCCTTTATCTTCTTTCTTGGAATCTTCCTTTGCATCTGTCTTTTCTTCGTCTTCTTTACCTTCGTTTTTGTCTTCAACAGCTTTTACTTTAACGAAGACTTCAGCGTTCTGACCGTATTCAACATCTAAAGATAATGAATCTTCATCCTCAACCAATTCATAACCCTTAGGCGCTTTCAAGTCAACAGTGAAAGTATGCACTTCACCTTTTACACCGTCAGCTGTATAGGCCTCATCTTCGCCAACAACTTCATTTGTACCTTCTTTTACATATTTGACAACCAATGTGGCTGTATCTTGTTCTACTTCATGAGTCTGAACTTTATGTAATGTAATAGTATATGGGTTATTGGCATCCACAAAGAAATCTCCGGTTTGAATCAATTCATAGCCTTCCGGCAACTGTAATTCGGAATAGTTGGCAATTCCATCATCGTCTAAGTCAACGAAATAGTCTCCGCCACCTAAGTTGTTTCCTTCTTCATCAACGAATGTAACATTGATGATCGTTCCTTCTACTTCTTTCTTCAATGTGATTTCATAGTCTTTATTTGCATCCACAAAGAAATCACCGGTTTCTGTCAAATTGTATCCTTCCGGCAACTGCAGTTCAGAATAGTTGGCAATCCCGTCACCATCTTCATCTACGAAATAGTCACCGCCGCCTAATGCTTTTCCGCCTGTGCTTTTGAATGTTACATGAATAATAGAACTTCCGGCTTTGGCTACCTTTGCCTGATAGAATCCATCTGGGGCAACATAGAAATCACCGGCTTCCGCCAATTTGTATCCTTCTGGTACATATTGATTCAAAACAGATAAGTTCTGTACACCGGCAGGTAAAGTGTAGTACCCTCCGCCTACAGCATTTCCAGCAACATCAACAAACTGTACGTTTGTGATCACAGTCTGTGCTTCTTCTTTCTTTACTTTTGCCTGATAGAATCCATCCGGTGCAACATAGAAATCACCGGCTTCCGCTAATGTATAGCCTTCTGGTACATATTGACTTAAAATCGATATGTTCTGTACACCGGCAGGTAAAGTGTAATAACCACCACCTACAGCATTTCCATCTGCATCAACAAACTGTACGTTGGCGATAGCCGTTGTGACTTCTTCTTCAGCAGCCGTAGCCCGGACAGTAACCTGAAAAATATCAGCGGAATTCGCAACAGTAAAGGTATCATCTCTAACCAGTTCATAGCCTTGTGGTAAAGACAATTCAGAGAATTTGTGAGCCCCAACGGTCAAATTCACATTGGAAGTTCCAACAACGGTACTGTCAGCCAGTACAAACTCCACCTGCAATGGAATCTGTTTTTCTTCAACAGCCGGCTGTGTTCCTTCCGCATTGGCCACTAAAGGTGCTGCTACTGCAGGAATCATTGTTACGGCAACAAGTCCTGACAATGCAGTCTTCGTTATTTTTTTCATTTTCACACCTCCTAATTTTTTCAAGTTTGCTTTTTTTGTACAAAAAAAATAACTTTTTGACTTATATTTAATATAAGTCACATAAATAGTACCCCCCCCCGTATGCAAAAGTCAACTAGAAGTTATTATTTTGTTACAGAAAACAATCTCAAAGTTTTAGTTATCGTATAAAAACGCTCTGTACATAATTTGAATCTTCATCGTCTAAACATCAAAAAAGCAGAGTTTTTAACCTTTTATTTCATCAGGTATACAAACTCTACTCGCTTTTCTTTTCTCAATTTTAAAAGGGGTCTCTACTTTGTTGGATTCTCTTCGATCGGTGTCTTTAACATCTCCGCAAAGATAGATTGCCTTGTCGTGCTTTCGGCAACCGATGTTGGAACAATGATCTTTGTCGCCTTGCCATCTGCTACTTTTTGTAAGGCATCAAATGATTTCAACTGAACGACGCGTGCATCTACATTAGCTTCTTTTAACCGTTTCAGACCTTCTGATTCCGCATTATATGTCAATTCGATAGCTTTGGCCTTACCTTGGGCAATCGCAATGTCCGCATCACGTTTGGCCTGAGCACGTTTGATCATAGCCTGAGCTTCTCCATCGGCTTTTTTGATCTCTGATTCCTGGAAAGCTTCAGCCTGTAAGATCTTTTCACGTTTTTCTCGTTCTGCCTTCATCTGCTTTTCCATGGCATTTTTGATTTCAGTTGGCGGATCGATGTTTTTTAATTCTACACGACTGACATTGATACCCCATGGATCGGTAGCTTCATCCAAGATGTCTTTTAACTTCACATTGATCGTATCACGGGATGTCAAAGCTTCATCCAAGGTCATATCCCCAATCAAATTACGAAGCGTAGTAGCCGCTAAATTTTCCAGGGCGAATAAAGGATTGGCTGCTCCATAGGCAAAAAGCTTTGAGTCAAAGATTTTGAAATAAACAACCGTATCTACATAGATAGAAACATTATCCTTTGTGATAACGGACTGTGGTTCAAAATCCGCACATTGTTCCTTTGAAGTGGCTTTACAGGCAACTCTTTCAAAGAATGGAATCAGGAAATGAATACCTGCACTCCATGTCGTCTTGTACCTTCCTAAAAATTCAATCACATATTCTTCGGTCTGTGGCACAATACGCACTGTATAAAATATACAAATGCCAACAATGATCAAAATCGGTATCAATATAAACATAATAACTCCTCTCTATCCATTTCCAAATACGAACACAATCAGAAAGCTCAAAATGCAGATCATCACTACCATGGCCAAAACCATGATCAGCTTGTTTTTATCAGACATTCGAGAATCCTTTCGCCATTTTTGAACGGTCGTCCGATGCTTAAATATATGGCTTTGATAACGCATCTTTTTGGCATTGTCATACCCATAGAGTGGCTTCCCATTCAAAATCGTTCCTTTGTTTTTACTGGACTGTCCATTCAGGTTCATATGCTTTCCTCTACTTTGATTTCATTGTAGCACAGTTAAGGTTAAGAAATTCTATAGGCTTTATAAATTTATGTTAATTTTGAATTAAGATTCCTCATCTACCTTCAACATGCGATAGCCTACGCCGATATGCGTTTGAATATAACGTGTGGAAGAACCTTTTGGTTCGATTTTTCTGCGCAAAGTAGCCATAAAAACACGTAAAGAGGCCACATCACTTTCCCAGCATGTTCCCCATATTGCCTGGGTAATATATTTATGAGTCAACACTTTTCCCATGTTTCGTGATAACAGGCAAAGCAGTTTATATTCGATCGGCGTCAAATGCAGCTCTTCGCCTTTTAAATAGGCACATCCTGCCGCATAATCAATATGAAGATCTCCATTGGTAAAGCTGGAGGCTTCACTGAGCGATGCATTCTGCAGGATAGAAAGTCTTCTTTGTGTGGCACGAAGTCTGGCCAACAATTCTTCCACGGAAAAAGGCTTGGTCAGATAATCATCAGCCCCGGCATCCAACGCTTCAATCTTATCGCTGTCTTCACTTCGCGCACTGACAACGATGATCGGCATATTGGACCAGGAACGCACCTTTTTGATGATTTCCACTCCATCCACATCCGGTAATCCCAAATCTAATAAGATCACATCCGGATTATGACTGGAAGCCTCTAAGATGGCCTCCTGCCCATCTTTGGCGCTCAAATACTGATATCCGTGTGCCTGAAGGGTCGTCACGATCAAATTCTTTACAGATATATCATCTTCTACTACTAATATTTTCATCTTGTTCATTGTATTCCTCCTGCCGGCAATGTAAATGTGAATATGGCCCCATGTGGCACGTTATCTTCCACTTTGATCGTTCCATGATGCGCCTGAATCACATTTTGACAAAGTGCTAATCCAAGACCTAAGCTTCTTCTTGAATCCGCAATTTTGTCTGCCCCTGTATAAAACATTTCAAAAATCTTTTCTTTCTTTTCATCCGGAATGCCCGGTCCATCATCTTTGATCCTTACCTCAACTTGTTTATCGTTGGTACAAGTTTCGATTTGAATACAGGAACCAGGTGGTGTATATTTGATCGCATTGTTGATCAAGTTCACCAGGACCTGCACGATCAAACGCGAATCCATCTTCGCTACTGTGATCGCATCCTTGGTCAAAAATTCAATCGAATGTTCTTTTTCATGTCTGTCGATCCGATTCAACGCTTCATCAATCACATCTTCGATCACATCATCACTAATATGAAGGTCCAAACCACCCTCTTCCAAGCGTGTAATGGCCAAAAGGTTTTCCACTAAATCGATCAACCATTTGGAATCATCATAAATATCCGTATAAATATTATGGCGAACGGAATCGTCTAAAAGCACCTCATGATTTAAAAGATTACTGGCATTGCCGTAGATCGAAGTCAACGGTGTTCTAAGATCATGCGAGATCATTCGCAATAAGTTGGAACGAAGGCGCTCATTTTCAGCCAATATGGCCGCTTCCTCTTTTTCTTTTAAAATCTTCAGATTCTTTAAAGCCATGGCCGATTCCCCCAAAATCGACAATAAAATGTTTTCTTCAAAGGAATCGATCTGCTCCTTTAAAATTTCTATCCCGGCAATTCCAAAATAACTGTCATCCATATGAATCGGTGCATATACACCATGCTCAGAAGCGATCAAACCGGTATAGGCTCCCTTTTTCAGCACCTTATCTACGACATTCTTCTCATTTTTATATAACATATCCTGCGAGATCGTCCCATACGTAATCGAAGGCTGCAGATTTCCATCCTGTATTGGATAAATGATAATCCCGGTATTCATCAGCTTATGAAGCTGTACCGCCGTACAGGAAAAAACCTGTGAAGCATCCTTAGCCTTGGAGAGCTGTTGGCTGGTATTAAATAACACCTGTGCGCTGTAAGCATCCTGTGAATACATACGCGCATGATTCTTTAACTGAATCGCCAAAGCACCGGCTAAAAAGGAGGCCGCAAAAAAGATCAAAAAAGTGGCGATGTGATTCTTATTATAGGCCTGAAAAGTAAACTGTGGATAAGTGAACAAATAATTAAAGCTCAACACGCTGACAATAGAAAAAATCACACAATATAAACGATGACTTGTCAGTATCGCAAGGATCATCACGCCCAAAAGATACAACAATATGATCGTCGCATCGTCTAACCCCATTCGATAAAACAAGCTGCCGATCCCGCTGACCAACAACAACATCATAAGTGTCATCGATAAGTTATAAAATACATTTTTCTTTGTATTTAAAAAATGATACATCTTATTTTTTCGATTCATATCATCATTTTACCAAAAAATTAAATCCTGCGAGCAGTTTTCTTACAGCACATTTTTATTCCTTCGTTTTTACGATATAATGAAACTATGTTGAAAATTCCAGAACAAGGCATACTGATTGCACCGGCCAGTCTGCATCTGCCTTTATACCAAGCTATACATCAAGCCAAAGGAAACACGATCGGTTTGGAAGTGTACAGCCTACATTCCTTCATACAACAATTCTTTCAGGGACAACCTGTCGATGAAGTGACGTTATTGTTTGAAACCATGAAAAAATGTCAGGCTTGTTCTTCGACCAATGTGTTTTATTCCAGCCGGAAAAGTTATGATTTTATCCGCGATACTCTTCAATTTGTACGTTATGCCAAAACCTATGGCATCGATTTTCATACACTGCATGAAAACAGCCAGAAAGAAAAAGATCTCAAAGAGATCCTTTGTCCTCTGGAAAATTTGGATGTACGCGAAAAACAAATCCCGGAAATTTTAAAGCAGCCATTCCATGCAGAGAATATTTATATCCTGCAGTATGAATATAGTGAAGAAGAAAGCCTTTGGATCGACTTCTTACTCCAAAATGGGGCGCACACATTGGAAGAGGCAGCAGAAACAGATGTGCAGTATGTATCCGTGGCCAATGCCCGCAAGCAGGCAACTTTGATTGCCCAGACCATCGTTGATCAATACGATGCCGACGATGTTTTTATCTGTTGTCAACAGGCAAGCCAAATGCAGGTATTGGCACAGATGTTAGAGACTTATCAGATTCCCTATACCTTTTTAACGGAAGATGCACCTTCTTTGCTACAGTATCAGTTGATTTGCTGCATAAAATGGATCGCCTTACAAGATATCGAAAGCTTTATCACGATGATCAATGCCCTGCATCCAGATACCAAAGAAAGCATACAGCCAACCTTGCGACAGTTCCCGGATTTGTTTACGACCAGAAAATCACATCTTCCGGATCTATATCAGGACAATGTTTTTATGGATCGTTATAGCTTTGAACATTTACAAAAACAAATAGAAACGACATTGACATGGCTAGAGGAACACGAGGCACTCTGTCATTGGACATTACAGGATATAGAAGATGTCTTACAGTATATACAGGCACAAAATACCTGCACACTGGAAAATCTTCGTGCATTCCATCAAATACAAGACGTGTTAAGAAAGTGCCTTCCTTCTTTGAAAACCAGGGAAGATCTCTTGTTTTTATGTGAATATTTAAACGCTAAAACAAATTATTCAACGGCTTCTCAAATCCAGGGCGTTTTGATTGGAAAGCGCAGCGAGATCACAGCATTGCGAAAAGTTTGTTTCCTGACTGATGCCCATGCGCGCTCTTTCCCGGACCTTTCTATGCACAGTGGTATTTATGATGAAACCTATTTAGCCGATCTTTCGGTTCCATCCTTAGCCACAAGGCTAAAAAAACAGCGTGATCAACTTTTCACATGCCTTTCTTTGCCAAAGACTTTATATATCCTTGTACCGGAAGCTTCGTACGATGGAAAGGAAAATCCGGAAAGTCATGAGCTTGTACAGTGGATCGGCCAAAAAGCACAGTTTGTGGATGTCAAAGAAAGCTCTGTTTACGAAAAACCAGAGTTTTCCCTAAACACTTCTTTGGCAAGCTCGCTTTTCTTCCCGGAGGATCGTTTTGCCGGTTCGATCTCTCGCCTAGAGTCCTTTGCCCGTTGTCCTTTACAACACTTTCTTCGTCATGGGTTGTACTTAAAAGAAAAACGAGACACCATGGATATTCGTATGCAGGGTTCGATCTATCACCATATTTTAGAAATCTTGATGGATACGTATCAAAAAGACTATACCAAGGCCGATACAAAAACAATCAAAAACCTCGTTCAAAACGAATTTACTTTTATTTGTAATGTTTATCCACAACAGGCACCTTTCTTTGAAAGAAACGTATGGGAGACAATCGATAAAATTTTAAAGATTTTAGAACAGTTAGATGACTTCGAACAAGATTGGCATATGCGTACTTCGCATCAGGAGTATAAAGTGCAGATGCAGCTGGATTGGCAAGGCACACCGATTCTTCTCTATGGGTATATCGATCGTATCGATGCCTCGCAAAGCTCTTTTGTGATCTTTGATTACAAAAGTTCGGATAAAGATTTGTCCCTGCAGGATTTCGATGCCGGACTAGCCCTGCAGCTGATTACTTATACAATTGCCTATGAAACAACCAGTGGCAGTCTGCCGGCAGGCTGTTACTATATTTCACTAAAGACATCGCCGCAAACCGCTCTGGCCTATAAGGTCAACTATCGAAAAAAGGTTCCGGAGGCTACACCGTTAGATATCAAAGAACAGGCACAGGAGGCTGCCCAATCCAGGAAATTTACCGGTCTGATGTTTCAGGATCTATCCATATACAGCGATCATGAGCATTTCGCCAGAAAAAAAGAACAGCCGGAATATCCTGAAATCAAAACACAATGGCAAACGATCCTCTTTTCCTTATTGGAAGACATGAAAAATGGTGTGATTCAGCCCGATCATGCCAAAGGTGCCTGTGATTATTGTGCCTATAAGGAGATTTGTCGAAACGCGGCCAATGAAGTCACAAAAGCCAATCGATTAGAACAGGAGGAAGAACATGCGCTTTAGTTTTGCCCAACAACAAGCTATCGATATTCGTGATAAAAATGTGCTGGTTTTTGCCAGTGCCGGAAGTGGCAAGACCAGTGTTCTTGTCCAAAGGCTTTGCCAGCTTGTGCTACAGGATAAAATTTCCATTGATTCGATTTTGGCCATGACGTTTACCAATGATGCGGCCAATGAAATGAAAAGTCGTTTAAAAATCTCTTTGGAAAATGCACCTTCTTCTCCGTATATTGAAGAACAGCTGGCGCTTTTGGAAACCGCAAGCATCTGTACGATCGACAGCTTTTGTCTTGGCATTGTACAAAATTATTATTATCGAATTCCCATCAGCTATAAAATGTCTCGAACAATTGATGACACGATTCAAAAGCAGGCCTTTGATCAGGCCTATCAACAAGCCTGCTTTAGCTTACCTGTAAAGGAGATGGCCAATCTTTCTCTTTTCTTTTCCGGCTTTGGAAAAAAAGAAGATGACATCAAAAGAAGCTTGGAAGCCCTGATTCAAACCGCATGGTCCAAGCCGGAACCGGAAGAGTGGATTCAATCCCTGACAAAACAAACTTCTTCCCTGATGGAAAGCTGGTTCTTTCAATATTTTAAACAATGTGTTCTTTCCATGGAGCAGATTCTTCAAGAGTTGATCTTAAAGACAGAAGACCAAGATCTTATTACCAAAAAAGAAGCCTTGCGCCCATGTCTGGAAGAACTGGATCGAAAAGACTATGCCCTGTTTAAGAGTTCTTTTTTGGTCTATCTTTCCAACACGGTACGTCTTAAAAACAAATATGATGATATCGATACAAAAAATGATAATGATGCCTATAAAAAGTTTGAAAAGAAAATCACCGATGTATTATTTGATAAGAATCTGTATGAAACAGAAACCAAGGAAACACAGGCATTAAAAAAGACGTTTTGTACCTTGGCACTGACAACACAAAAATTCTATGCTCAGATCAAAAAAGAAAAAGAAGTGATGGATTTTGGTGATATGGAACACTTTGCCTATCAGCTTCTCAGTCAAAGTGATATTGCCAAAGAAGTGCAGAATAAATACAAAATGATCCTGGTGGATGAATTTCAGGATACCAACGATCTGCAGGAAAGCATTTTGTCTTGTTTTGCCCGCAAAAACAATGTCTTTCGTGTAGGAGACATCAAACAAAGCATTTATGGATTTCGTCATGCCAAGCCGGAGATCATGAAACATCATATGGAAAAGCAGGATGAATTTTCCTGCACATTGGTGCTGGATGAAAACTATCGTTCCAATGCCTCAATCATTGATTTCAATAATCATTTTTATAAAAAAATCATGAATGTAGCGGGAATGCCGGCACAGTTTGATCAAAAAGATGTCGCAAAACCTGGCACCCGGGCCCAAAGCGAAAGAGAACAATATCCGATTCGCTTTCTATATATGGAATCGGATGCACTGGCAGATGAACTCAACATTTCTAAGCTGGAGGCAAAAACAAAAGCCAAAGAAAACAAGCTGGATATCTTAGCACACGATATCTTAAAACATAAAGAACAAGGTGCTTCTTTCAAGGATATCTGTATTTTGACCAGAAGCCATGGTCCTCAGGAAGAGATCAAAAAAGCATTGGAAGCCTATGATATACCTGTACTGGCTGAGATCGATCATGGTTTTTATACCAATCCCAGCATTCAGATCGTTCTTTCCTGCCTGCAGGCCATTTTAGATCCTTATAACGATATCGCCTTATGTGCTACTTTATTCTCTCCGTTTTGTCAAATTACACCTGACCAGCTGGCACAAGCCTGCCTTGGAAAAGAAAAAGGAGCATCTCTATATGTTCAGTTAAAAGATACTGATTTGATGCAGGATTACTTCACGATGCGAGAATGGAAGAACGATCCGGTTCCTTTACTAATTCGCAAGCTCTACGCCTGGCATGATTTTTATGAATCGTATACCAGTGCACAGGATAAAACCAATTTAGATTTATTCTTACAGTTTGCCAGCCAGTTAAACGATCCCATGGACCTGGATGGCTTTCTGCAGCAGCATGTACAGGCCAGTCGTTTTGACAATTTATCAGAAGCCTATCCTTATGGACGAGAAGCCGATGTCGTATCAATCAAGACCATGCATCATTCCAAAGGGTTGCAGTTTCCGATCGTGTATATTTATTCACAACATGAAACGAAAGATCGTATTTCTAACGAACCAATCCTGATTGATGAAAAACTGGGCTTAGGCTTTCTACAGCTCGATACCACAGGAAGGATCAAGCTTCCCAGTAAAGCTCATCTTGCGATCCGCACCAAAAAACTGCAGGATGAACTGGAAGAAGAAATGCGCGTTTTCTATGTGGCCACTACAAGAGCAGAAAAAGAATTGATCTTACTGGATTCAATTTCCAGCGCCAAAAACTATGAAGCCCCTTTATCTTTACAAACACTCTTGAAAAGACAAAGCTATACCAGCTGGATCTTTCATGCGTATTATCATTCGACCACAAGTGAAGTTCACTTTGAAAAAGTCCAGAAGCTTTATGATCGACCAACTTCAAAGAAAAATACAAAACGAAAAATGGAGCATACGACATATAATAAAGAATCTCTTTCTTTTTCCAATGCGACCGCAACGCTAAACAAGCAATTGCTTCAGTGGCCGGAAGTTGATCTTAAACCTTCTACATCAGCACAAAGGGGAACCTTGTTTCATGAAATGGTTGCACAGTTGGCTTATCCATATCAAAAAGAAGATTTGACACAGTTTGCCAAAGTACATGACTATGATTTAACTCGTTATGATCTGCAGCTTATTCAAGAACTGAATCAAAATACAGAATACGCTTTGTATATGCAGGAAAAACATCGCTTTGAATGTCCGTATATCATCAAAGAAAAACAAAACATCGTACATGGCTTTATGGACCTTGTCGTTTGGCAAAAAGAGAAAATCGTGATCATCGATTTTAAAACCGATCATTTAGAAAGTGATGAAGAATTTATAGAGCAATATCATAAACAGCTGGAAACGTATCAGAACGCTATGAAACAAATCGAGAATACGACGATCGATACAAAAATCTATTCGTTTTACTTAAAAAAATTTATCGACATTCACAAAGAAGCCTGAAAAGGCTCTTTTTGTTTTTCATTTCCTATATTTTCTATAGCGAATATCTTGTTCATATCCAATTTACAAGTTACAATAGATGCGTCTTTGTTTCATAAAAGACAAAGGAGAGGAAAATGGAAAAATTATTTAAGCTCAAGGAAAAAGGGACTTCCGTAAAAACGGAAATTCTGGCAGGACTCACCACATTTTTGGCAATGGCCTATATCCTTGGTGTCAACCCTATTATTTTAGGGGATGCCGGTATGGATCAAGGCTCTGTATTTATGGCAACAGCCATATCTGCAGCATTCGCCAGTATTGTCATGGGACTTGTGGCCAACTATCCGGTTGCGTTAGCAGCAGGAATGGGGGTAAACGCTTTATTCTCTTATACGGTTTGTTTGGGAATGGGATACAGCTGGCAGGCTGCCTTATGTGCCGTATTCGTTTCCGGTGTGATCTTTGTGTTGATCTCTGTGACCGGTATTCGTCAAATGATCATCAATGCCATACCGATCCAGCTAAAGCTTGCGATTGGTTCAGGTATTGGATTCTTCATTGCGTTTGTCGGTTTAAAAAATGCCGGTATCATCGTATCAAATACTTCGACAGCGGTAGGTATTGGTAATCTGACGGACCCGGCAGTACTTTTAGCAGTTGTCGGATTGTTGGTAACGATTGCCCTTGTAATCAAAAATGTGCCGGCAGCCGTGTTTGTCGGTATGGTCATCACCGCCATCTTAGGAATCATTGGCGGTATGATGGGACTTGCCAATATGCCATCTTTACCAACAGATTTCACATTAAATCTTTCTATGCATGGAGCCGGCGCTTTCATGGATGGCTTTGGCGAACTCTTCAGTAATCCGATGGCTGCTTTTGTGATCATCTTCTCTTTCTTGTTCGTGGACTTCTTTGATACAGCTGGAACTTTGATTTCCATTGGAAACCGCATCGGTTTGGTCAATGAAAAAGGTGAACTGGAAAATGCTGAAAAAGCCCTGTTGGCTGATGCGATCGGTACGGTATTTGGAGCTGCCATCGGTACCAGCACCGTGACCAGCTTCGTAGAATCCAGCTCCGGAGTCGGCGTAGGCGGAAGAACGGGTCTTACAGCCGTTACGACCGGTGTTTTATTCCTTTTATCGATCTTGATTTCACCAATCATTTTAAGCGCAGTCACAAACGCAGTTACGGCACCGGCTTTGATCGTTGTCGGCGTTATGATGGCACAACAGCTAAAAGGTATCGACTGGGATGATATGGTCTATGCGACAAGCTCTTTTATTACAGTCTTAATGATGGTCTTGATGTATTCCATCTCCAACGGTATTGCCTGCGGATTTATCGTCTATACTGTTGGAATGTGTGCTGCCGGACGAATCAAACAAATTCATCCGACAGTCTGGGTATTGATGGTGATCTTTATCATCTACTTTGCGACACCATACATGATGTAAGGAAAAACGAATAAAGCCGTGCTCAACCCATTGAACACGGCTTTATTATTATGTTTTTAAATTATTATTCTTGATTAAATACGTATTCATGCAATCTATGAAATGCTTCTTGAACACGAGAATGTGGTAAGGCCAAATTCATACGAATATGGCAAGGGCCATGGAACATAGTTCCATCTTGAATCGCAACACCGACATCCCACATTTTCTTTTCCAACTGCTGAATCGTTAAATGATGATCCTGACAATATTTTGTACAATCAATAAACAACATATATGTCCCTTCCGGTTTATAGGCTCCGATCAAGGCATGCATCGACAATACGTTCATATCATTATAATGTGGTAAAGAAGACTCTTTTTCGATTCTTTCGCGCCACCAACGGTTATATACGATGTGATACGATCCGACAAGTCCTGCCAAGTTGAATGTTTTACTAGGTGCATACATAGCCGCTTTGCGGTTTCTTGCATCTTCCGAAACACTTTGTGTTGGTGTATGTTTATGACCATTCAACATGATATCACTCCAAATTTCATCAGATACGACATAAACATCATATTTTTTAAACAACGCCATAGCTTTTTCGAGTTCCCATTTTTCCCAGACTCTTCCACAAGGGTTGTGTGGATTACAAAGAATGGCGGCGTGTATTTTTTGACTCTTTAACTTTTCTTCCATATCCTCATAATCCATACGATATATACCTTGTTCATCTTTCATCAAAGAAGAATGAACTAAATCGTAGCCATTATTACCTAAAGCCATTGTAAATCCGATATAAGTCGGAGAATGAACTAAGACTTTATCACCTTTGGAACATACACAATTTAACGCAGAGATAACGCCGCCTAAAACACCGTTCTCATAACCGATATGCTCTTTGGTTAATCCTTTGACTGCATTCCTTCTTTCATGCCACTGAATAATGGAATTAAAATATTCATCTGTTGGACTAAAGTATCCGAAAGCCGGATGTTCTATTCGTTCCTGAATAGCCTGCGGGATCGTCGGAACAGTAGGAAAATTCATATCGGCTACCCACATAGGAATAACATCGAATCCTTCTTTAGGACAATCTGGAGCAAAGCCCGGCATCGTCCCCACACCATCCACCGCTATGGCATCTTTACCATGGCGATCCATAATACTTTCAAAATCAAATTTCATTTACTAGTACCTCTCTTTTCTTTGGATTTTCTTCCTCTACATCTGCATTAATGGCTTCCTCAATGATTCTTTCTTTACTTTTTTCCAAGCCTTCTCGACTAACAGCGCCCTGTTTCAAGCGCAATACTGATAAAGCAAATAATACTACACATATTATGACACAGATTATCATATCTCTGCCGTTCAATCCTTTAAATAAGTTATATGTAACTACGCCGGCACAGAATGCACCTAATACACAGCATACTTTCCAAAACCAAACTGGCATACGTAAGGAACGATTTTCCCATTGCGCTTTAAATTTAGAAGGTAAATTGAAACATGCCAAGTTCATATAGATGTTCATAATCATCGCCGGAATCATGACCAAAGATACAACTGCATCCAGTGACATTCCGGTTACTATTGGGAAAACGGAGATTAAATAAAACATTAAATAAGTCATGTACGGATATCCCGATTTTGTCTGTTTTTTAAAGAATTCAGGCAACCATCCATCCTCTGCAATCTGAATCAAAGGATAGCGGAACATACCAAGTCCGCCAATATAACTGTATGCAATGGCTCCTATACCTCCGCCTAATACAAAGAACATGTAGATACCATGTGGGAATATTGCTTTGGCGGTAACAGATATATTTTGCCCTGCGATTTGATCATATGGTAAAACCCCACCGGCCACATAAGCCATCAAGCCGTAAATAACAGCTAAACACAAAGTAATGATCACGATCCCAAGAGGTATATTTCTTTTCGGATTTTTGGTAACGGCTGCCATAGAAACCGGTGCCATTGTTGTTCCTTGACAAGCCCACCCCATGATGGCCAAAGCCGATACAAATCCGCCTATACCACCTAAAAAGAATGGATTTCCGCTTGTATTTTCAAAGAAGGCAGATGGATCTACTTGTCCTATGCCAAATCCAATAAATAAAACTAAGGCCGCTATCAAGACTAATGTAACAATATTTTCTAAAATGGTAATAAAGCGAGATCCTTTGATCGAACTGGCAAAAAATATCGTAGTGATAACTAATGCAGCAATACTTCTGAATCCGTCCAGTGCCGGCCATACGATTGCCGCATAATCAACCATCGCGATGGCATAACCACTTAATGCAAAGGCATTTACAATAGTCAAAAATGCTCCAAAGCCAGACATTGTAGGACTGCAAAGCATAGCTTTCATGCTGTAGTCTCCACCTTCTATTACAAACATACTCGGCATAGCCAAATTATACCAATAGGCCAACAACATAAAGAAACAGCCAACAATAACAACCGGTAAAATAGCTCTGCCTGCATTGGCAATACCAAAACCTAACAGAATGAAAATTCCGGTTCCAATCGCACCACCTAACCCAAGACCGACAATATTCCAAAGACCGATCTTTTTTCCACCTTCTGCCTTCATACTTCTATTCCTTTATGGCAACAGCTTCAATTTCAACTCTTGCGTTCATAGGCAGGGCAGCTACCTGGAAAGCCGCACGTGCCGGACAGTCTTTTTCAAAGTATTGAGCATAAACTTCATTCATGGCGTTGAAATCTTGAATATCTTTCAATAAAACAGTCGTTTTGACAACATTCTCAAAGCCCATATTTGCTTCTTCTAAAATAGCTTTTAAGTTTTTAAGCGATTGATGTGTCTGTAAAGAAATATTATCTTCAACAAGTTTTTTGCTTACGGGATCAATAGGTAATTGCCCCGAAACATAAAGCATTTCTCCTTTTGCCTTAACAGCCTGTGAATAAGGACCAATGGCTTCGGGAGCACCAGATGTCGCAATAATGATCTTTTTCATACTTCCTCCTTTATAATTTTTTTATCATTATGTTAATTTCATTATCATCCATCTACCTAAAGAAGTTAATACATATTTTATCAATATGATAAATATATTATCTTTTGCTATGTAAATCTATCCGATTCCATGTATAATAGCTGTATGAAAGACTGGTGAATTCTCATGAAAGACCAACAAATATTTAAACAATATATCGATCTTCTACCATTCTTGGCAGCCGTTTTAGGAA
The DNA here is from genome assembly GCA_902399855.1 of Erysipelotrichaceae bacterium. GTDB lineage: Bacteria > Bacillota_I > Bacilli_A > Erysipelotrichales > Erysipelotrichaceae > Faecalicoccus. The sequence goes on along the minus strand of CABOGK010000003.1, from coordinate 44,007 downwards.
ATGAATGCGAAATCGTAATTCATGATTTAACAAATCCACAAGCTTCGATTATCGCAATAAAAAATCCTGTTTCCGGAAGAAAAAAAGGAGACGCGTTAACGCACTTTGCACAGGAAATCCTGGATCAAGGTCTTTACCATAATCAAGATTTTATTGCAAATTACAATGGGCAGAGCAAACATCACGATTTCCTGTCCTCTACTTTTTTTATAAAAAACGGAAAAACGATTATCGGTATGCTTTGTATCAATAAAAATTTAACCCCGGCAAAACATACAATGTTTGCCTTAGAAAACTTATTGAAGTCCTATAATTTAATACAGAACCAAGAGGAAAATATCACTGAACAATTCGACTCTTCGATTGTTGATATTGCTAAATCTCGCATTCAAGAAATCATTGCCCGTCAAAAAGTACCCGTTGCCTATATGAGCATAGAGGATAAACTGACTGTGCTTCAAAAATTAAAAGACGATGCGATTTTAGATACGAAGGGATCGATACAGGAAGTCGCAGCACAACTTCATGTCTCCATTCCAACTATCTATAGATACCTAAAAAGAATTAAATAATGAACATAAAAAAATGAGGAAGCTGTTAGAATTCCTCATTTTTCATTTTCACCTAAGTCATATAAATGCAAATGGATAATCCTGCATCATTCATTTAAAAAATCTACGATTTCAAAATCACAGTATCCTTTAGGACTTTCTTTGACTCGCACTAGTGCACGAAACATTGTACCATTTTTACTTTCTAAGGTTGCTTTTATACTTTCATTACGCAAGAGGGCTTTCGCTTCGTTTTCTCCCACATAGATATCATCCTGATTGTCTTTATATCGTTTCATATGTTCATACAATTTAAAGTTACAATCTTTTTTCATTTTATGAACATAATATAATCCGCCGTCTTTTCGATGTTTTACAACGATTTCATCATGGCAATAAGGACAATTTCCTACACTATGTAGCTCTGCATTAGGAAAGTCTTCTTCAAGTATTTGACTGATATCTACATTCGGATTTTTTGAAACTCGAACCGAGAGATTTAAAATCATCTTCTCATTGAAATTGCGCACAAAGCGTCCATTGCTGTCATCATTTTGGGATGTATAGGCATCGGATAAATATCTTTTATACAATGCTTCATCCACAACATATTGTTTCTTGTGAAGATCCAACAACCCGATTTGAACCAGTTCATCCATTGTATAATCTTCAAAATTAAATGTGAATGGAATACGACTTCTTAGACCAGAATTGCTCTGAAGAAAATCATTCATTTCTTTTGTATATCCTGCAAAAATAATCACAATATCTTTGCGATAGTCTTCCATAAACTTCAATATTGTATCAATGGCCTCCTGTCCAAAAGAATCATTATCCCCCTGATATAAAGTATAAGCTTCATCAATAAATAATATTCCACCTAAAGCAGACTGAAGGATGGCTTTGGTCTTTATGGCCGTTTGCCCTACATAACCGGCCACCAAATCCGATCGGCTTGTTTCTACAAAGCTATTAGTTTTTGTGATGCCCTTATGATATAAAATATTTCCTAAAAGCCTGGCCACGGTAGTCTTTCCTGTACCAGGATTTCCCAAAAACAAGGAGTGCAAAGTAATATCATCCGCTTTAAAGCCTTGTTCCATCCGTTGACGATTGTATTCTACCTGCGCAATGAACGCATCGACTTGTTTTTTTACCGTATGGATTCCGATTAGATCCTGTAGTTTCTGATAAGCTTCATTATCCGATTGACGATACTTTTGATCTTTATTTAAATAATTATCAATATCCAAAGCGGTAATTGTCGTTACATTATCGCTGGAATTGGAGATAAACATCTTAATCAAACCTTCATTGAAATTTCGTATCCATCGTCCATTGCTTCGCTCTAAGGCTCTTTCATAAGCTTGTTTGACTTTTTGTATATAATAGGATTCATCCTCTAACAGAAAATCACGTTGTGATAAGTCATTCAATCCAATTTGAACAATTTCTTCACTAGTATAATCATCAAATATAAACGTATTGGCAATTCTGGAGGCCAGGCCACTATTCATCTGTAAAAATTCTTCCATCTCTTTTGGATACCCGGCAAAAATAATCATGATATTATCGCGATGTTCTTCCATAAAAGTAAGAATAGTATCCACCGCTTCCTGTCCAAAGTTAACACTTGCGTCTTTTTTATTTAATGTATAGGCTTCATCAATAAACAAAACGCCCCCTAATGCGGATTGTAATATGTTTTGTGTCTGTATGGCGGTTTCCCCTACATGGTTGGAAATTAAATCACTTTCCTTTACCTCAACAAACTTATATTCATCACTATGAAATACACCGAGTTCATAAATAATTTGGCCGATCAGTCTTGCGACCATCGTTTTTCCAGTACCAGGATTTCCCATAAATACACTATGTAGGGATAATTCCTGTACTTTTTTTCCTTCTTTCTTTCGGCTTTCATTAAACCCGACCAGTTTACGTATATTTTCCACTTCATCCTTAATTCGAGTCAGTCCTACAAGGCTTTGTAGCTTCTTATAAGCGGATACAGAAGATACAACTTCCTTTTGATTTTCTGTTTTTGACTCTGTAACAAATTCGCAAACCCTTGAATTTTCATCACATCGATGTACATTTTCATACTGTTGAGGAAGATCTACTTCATCGATCACAAAAGAGGAATATGAACTCATTTTAAATAAGGTATATGCATGATCTGAAAAATGTATCCTCGATCCGTAAACGGTTGAATAATCCTCCGCAAATAGATAATAGTAGTCTTCGACAGCATCTTGAAATGTAAGATTTTGCGCATAGGCATAGGAACGATGCATATGAAGTTGTCCTTGAATAACAGTATCATTAAAATAGGCTTTCGAATCAAACAACCCTATCCATTTTATGGAATCATTGACAGAACGAAAAATAGAATTATTTTTCGCATACAAAGAGTTTTTTGATACAACTTCCTGATAATATGCCGAATTTTCACTCGTCAATTCTACATGATCAAGCATCACGGTGGGATAAGCTGTCCCTTCCTCGGTTACGATGGTCTTGCCGTTTAGGGTACTATTATAGATTTCCAAAGTAGAATCAACAGCATGTACACAATTATAATCATTTTCCATACTTGTATCCATCATGATTCCGTTCGAATTTAGGCTATGTATGCGTATATTTTCCAAGATAGAATTAGAGATTTCAAAGTTTGAATTCGGTATATAAAATTCAATATCTCCTTGTCCATTCGATTTAAATTTAGAATGTAACATCTCTAAATCGCTATTTTCAATATACAATAATGGATAGTTTGATGCAGGTACATCCGAGATTAGAATACAATGATCAAATCTCAATGTGGATTGTTTCACATTGATCGCATTGCTTTGGGTTCCCGAAACACGTTGTAAATGATTCAAAGTCAAGTTTTGTAATGTAACATTAGCCCCATCTGCAACAAAAATTTGACCAGTTAAAGTATTCGTAAGTCGTTGTTGTTCTTCTCCGGGGATGCTGGCAGGCGTTCCAATGATCGTTATATCTTGTCGAATCGTTACTTTACCAATATTTTCACAATAGTTTTCCTCTAAAACAAATACATCATCTAAAGATGCATTTTCTAGAGCTTTGATTAAAGACATTCCAAAAAAACCTTTTTTTATCTTATAGACTCCCATATTTCTCTCCAATCATTTAAATCGTTATATCACATTCATCAGAAATTAGGAATATTTCTGTTCATTTTTTGTATGTTTTTATTTTGACATAATTTCATCTATAAATCGACATCATTGATACTAACACATTCAAAAAAAGGATGTCATCCATCACATCCTTCAATCCTATTCCACTTCTGTAATCGTAATATCTTTATGATCCAGATATTGATTCATATATGCCCCCTTAATACTGGTTGTGCCTATTTTTATATCATAAAGTTTGGCCAGCATTTTCACAATTTCTTCCGTATTCATATAAGAGGTATTGATCATCATATCGTAATTGGAACTGGCGCCCCATTTCTGACCGGTATAAAACTCATAGAAACCGGCACGTCTTTCATCTTTATCATGAACAAACTTTCTTGCCTTTCGAGCCGGCACCTTATATTCGCTGATGCTCCAATTGATTCGTGTTTCCAAATCTGAATAGATAAACAGTTTTATCGTATTGGGATGATCTTTTAAGATATAATCGGCACAGCGCCCTACGATCACTGCACTTTCTCTCTGGGAAATCCCCTGAATCAATTCACAGGCTTTTTCATACACTTCAGAATTTATAGAAAGCTCTGTAATTGCTGAAATCTTATGTCTTCCGGCTACCGAAAATAAGCCTTGTTCATTTCGGTTTTCTTCACGGAAAAAGTCTGGATTGATTCCAAAATCATTGGCAATCAATTCCATGATTTCTTTATTATAATAGCCAATGTCTAAATACTCTGCCAATTGTCTTCCTATCTCTCTTCCATTCGATCCAAACTGTCGAGAAATAGTAATAATTACATGTTTATTCATATGATGCACCTTTGTTTATATTATACATGATTTATCTGGAAAGCTACCAGGAAAAACGGAAAGTAAAGGGATCCAAAGCACAAAGGCTCAAGATCCCTCTTTCTCTTTCAAAGAGTTTTGTAATGCTATAACTAGTTATTAACTTCTGAATATTTTCTACGTCCCGGATGCAGATTGTCAACATAATAGCGGATCGTTAATGTTCCTGCTACTTTCGTTTTAACTTTTGGTTCAACGATAAAACCGTCCCCTTCTAACATCGCATCTAACATAGCTTTACAGCAGGTAGTCGTGTTACCTTTTACACCTGGTTCACATTCATTCATGAATTCTTTGGCATTGACTTCAATGTACAACCACATCTTGTCATGTGCTTCTTGTTTCATTTCCTGTAAACGGGCTGCATACTGTTCCTGAGTCCATTTTTCCATGCTGATACTTCCTTTCCTTTCGTTTTCATTTTACTCCTAAACACCCTATAAGACAAGATTTGGGGACTGACCAATGTGGTCATAGGTCCTATTTTTATGCATTATCCTTTACTTTTCACCGTTTTATGATATCATAATGATATCAAATAGATATTTATGGAGGACAAGTTATGCATCAGGAAGTTGTTCAAAAAGAAATAAATCCCATCAACGGATTTATAACGTTGTTTATTGGTTTGGTCGGTATGATTGGAAGCATCTTCTTATTCGTATGGGGCTGCATTATGGCTGCTGAAGAAACCAATGTCGGACTCGGTGTGACCTTTATCATTGGCGGTGTGATTCTGTTTATCGTATTTTTGATCGTATTATGCGGTCTAAAAGTAGTAAAACCAAATGAAGCACTGGTCTTAACTTTGTTTGGTAACTATTATGGTACGATCTTAAAGCCTGGTTTCTTTTTCGTAAATCCATTTGTTTCCTACATCAACCCGGTTTATCAAAACCGCATCACTTCACAAACTAAAAAAGTAGGTATCAAGGAAAACTCGATCGAAGTTAGTGGTATGACTTTAGGGAAAAAGACAGTCTCCCTCAAAAGCATGACCTTGGATAACGGTGTTCAAAAAGTTAATGATGTACAGGGAAATCCGATCATCATCGGCGCTGTTGTGATTTGGAAAGTTGTCGATCCAACCAAAGCCGTCTTTAACGTAGAAGATTATGCCGAATTCTTATCCATTCAGGCGGACAGTACGATTCGTAATATCGCAAGACTGTATCCTTATGATGATCTGGATCAGGAAGAAAATGCAGACAATACAGAAAGAACGCTGCGCGGCAGCTCTGTGGCGATTGCCAATGATATGAAAGAAGAATTAGACCGTCGTGTGGCCTGTGCCGGATTGGATATCGAAGAAATTCGTATCACACATCTAGCTTATTCCGAAGAAATTGCAGCTGCCATGCTGCAAAGACAACAAGCCAATGCCATCATTGCTGCACGTCAGAAAATTGTAGATGGTGCCGTCGGCATGGTGAAAATGGCCATTGATAAATTAGGAGAAGAAGAAATCGTTCTTTTAGATGAGGAAAGAAAAGCACAAATGGTTTCCAATCTGTTAGTCGTTCTTTGTTCCAATAAAGATACACAGCCTATCGTCAACAGCGGATCGATCTACTAATGGATTTAGATCAAAAAGAAAAAAAGCTTCAGGAACGACAACAAAGATTAGCGCAATTGGAACAGGAAATTCTCGAAAAAGAGAAAGCATTAAAACTCAAAGAAAAGCAGAAAAAACAACTCATCCTGCGACTTCCAGCTTCCTTATGGCAAGATATTGCGATTTGGGCGGAAGAAGATCTAAGAAGCATCAATTCACAAATTGAATACATTTTGAAACAAGCTGTGAATCAACACAAGAAATAGAAAAGCTATATTTAAAACCAGAAGGCGAATCTTCTGGTTTTTTCATAGATACAATTAAGGAATCAGTGTTAGCTGCACTTTCTGTTTTTCTTCATCGATCTTATATACCCAAACCGTGATCACATCACCAACGGAAAGAAGTTCACTAGGATGATGGATCCTCTTCTTTGACATCCGTGAAATATGGATCAGTCCATCTTCATGTAAGCCGATATCGACAAAAGCACCAAAATCCACAACATTTCGAACAGTTCCTTCCAGTTGATCATGCACATGCAAATCTTCCATGGTAAGAATATCTTTACGTAATAAAGGCGCATCGTTTTGATCACGATAATCGCGTAAAGGTGTGCTGATCGCATCTAAAATGTCTTTTAAGGTATAAGTATCACACAAAACCTGATCTTGTATCTTTTGAAGGGATGTTTGTTCCAATGCTTTTTTGGCCTTGTCTGTGCCCATATCCTCTGGGTGCAAATCTAAAATTTGCAGCACCTGACGAGCTATCTCATAAGACTCCGGATGAATGCCCGTGCGATCCAGTGGTTCGATACCATCTTCAATGCGAAGAAAGCCGGCTGCCTGTTCAAACGATTTTGCACCGATCTTGGAAATCTTTTTAATTTCTTCTCTGGATGTGATTTTGCCATGCTCCTGACGGTAAGAAACAATACTGTTAGCCATGGATGTTGTGAGTCCTGATACATTTGTCAATAATACCGGACTGGCAGTATTGATATTGACTCCGACAAGATTAACAGCCTTCTCCACGACAAAGGAAAGGCGTTCCCCTAGTCTTTTCTTAGGAAGATCGTGCTGGTATTGACCAACCCCAATCGATTGTGGATCGATTTTGATCAATTCTGATAAAGGATCCAACAATCTTCTCGCAATCGATATGGCACTTCGTTGTTCGACTTTTAAATCCGGAAATTCTTCAATGGCCAGCTTACTGGCACTATATACACTGGCACCCGCTTCCGAGACGATCGTATAAGCTACCGAAAGATCATATTCTTTGATTACTTCTGCCACAAAGGCTTCACTCTCACGACTGGCTGTACCATTGCCAATCGCAATCAGATCAACATGATAGTCCTTACACAGCTGTACCAATTTTTTCTTTGCCTCCGGTATGCGGGCATTCGGTTGATGAGGATAGATCACATCGACACATAACTTCTTTCCCGATGCATCAATCACCGCTAATTTACATCCCGTTCGAAAAGCCGGGTCAAATCCCAGGATGATCTTATCCTTCATAGGTGGCTGTAATAAGAGTTTTTCCAGGTTCATAGAAAAGACATCCATGCTGCTTTCCTGTGCTTTTTGTGTCAGTTCCGAGCGTACCAGGCGTTCAACCGAAGGATATACTAAACGCTTCAATCCATCTAACACAGCTTCCTGTACATAAACGGCAGCCGGTGAAGACGGATACCGGATTACTCTTTTGCACACCCAGTTTTCTATATATTCTTCATTAAATACAATCGAAACGGAAATAACCTTTTGATCTTCGGCTCTATCGATAGCCATGATTCGATGTGCCGCCAAGGTCGATACTTTTTCTGAATAATCATAATACATGCGATACACTTTTGTTTCATCGTTATGATTCTTCCTGGCACTCGTTTGAATTCTTCCATATTGTACCATGGAGTCATAAATCTTATTTCGTATCTTTTGATCTTCACTGATCTTTTCCGCAATGATATCTTTTGCCTGTTGTATGGCATCCTTTACATCGACCACTTTTTCATTTAAGAATTGACTTGCGCCAGCTTCATCAAAAGAACGAGGAAAGCGTAAAAGCAGATCAGCCAGTAGCTGCATTCCATTTTCTATGGCAATACCGGCTCTTGTTTTCTTTTTCTGTTTATAAGGGCGATACAATTCCTCGACTTCTGCCAGTTTGGTACAGGAAAGAACGCTGCTTTTGATCGTATCATCCAACTTACCTAAGGTTTCAATACGTTCCAAAACCTCTTCCTTTCGTTTTTGAAGATGCACTTGATATTCATACTGTTCCTGAATCACACGAATTTGTTCTTCATCCAGTCCTTTTGTTCTTTCTTTTCGATAACGGGCAATAAAAGGAACGGTACTGCCTTCTTCCAATAATTCCAATGTATTATAGATTTGTTCCGGTTGCAGGTGATGTTCCTTAGCGATTTGTTCAATAATTGTTTGTTCCATATTTTCTCCTTGTCGAGTTCTTATTATAACAGGTATTTTTGATCTTCTCAAAAGAGTTCTATGTGAACTTTTCGGCTTTATAAAAGCCCGGCATCTGAAAACAGTACCGGGCAAAAAACATCACGATTTAATCCTTCTTTTATCAGAAAAAATACACAGAAGACTGCCACAAACAATCCTAATAAGATCCATAGATAGGCTGCATCCCAAAATTCTAAAAGCATGTCAGATTTTTCCAGAAGCAAGAAAATTAACTCGTTTTCTTACTTTCCTGAAGTAAAGCTTCCAATAATTGATTTGTTTTACGAATCTCATCACGGATCGATGATAACCACAGCCAAAGAATGAATAAAATTAAAATTGCCAAAATCACAACCGCCACAAACAACATAAGTATCACCTCTTTATGAAATTCCTAAATAATCGTATCTGTATGATAAATATCAAGTAAAAACAAGCCTATCCTCTACAATAATTATATACGATAGTTTTACCAATATAAATTAAAAAAGAGATTCTAATAAGCTAGAATCTCTACTCCTTTTTCCGTTACATAAATGGTATGTTCCCATTGTGCCGAAAGCTTTCCATCACTGGTGTAAGCCGTCCATCCGTTTTGTTTATCGATATATAATGTACTGACACCTTGATTGATCATCGGTTCGATCGTAAAGACCATGCCCGGCGCTATGACCATGCCTGTATTCTTGATTCCTACATGATGCACATAAGGATCCTCATGGAAGGCATTTCCTACACCGTGACCGCAGAAATCAGTGACCACACTGTATCCGTTTTTATGAGCATGTTCTTGAATGGCAGCACCGATATCACCGAAATAACCCCATGGCCGTACCGCTTCAATACCGATTTGTAAACACTCTTTTGTCACATCAACCAATCGTTTAGCCTCATCACTAACCTTCCCAATACAAAACATACGACTGGCATCGGCATAATGACGATGTACGATCGTTGTGCAATCCACATTGACGATATCGCCTTCTTTTAAAATTACATTTTTATCCGGAATACCATGGCAGATTTCGTTGTTTACGGATGTACAACAGCTTTTCGGAAATCCCATATAATCCAAGCAGGCCGGAATGGCCCCATGACTCACCGTATAATCATAGACTAACTGATCAATTTCTTCTGTGGACATACCGGCATGGATCTTTTCACCAACCATATCCAAGATTTCATTATTGATCTTAGCCGCTTTTTTGATCCACTTGATATCTTCCTCATTTTTGATCAAGTCATGACCAGGTACAATTTTCCCCTGTAATTTTAAAACATTGATATTGTCATCCCATTCCTGATGGCAATGTTTATACTTTTTGCCGGACCCACACCAGCAAGGCATATTTTTACTAATCACACTATCACTTCCTATTTGTTTTACTGAATCATTATACACTTTTTCAACGATCATTCAAAAGTAATACCTCATTTCTCTAAAATTGCGTACAATATACATAACAATGCTTATGCATTCATATAGAAAGTGTAATTCTATGAAGAAAAGAAATCTGTGTATCTTTCTATTATTGTTTTGTTTCATTTTGCCAACCCCCGTATATGCACGTGCCGGAGGTGGCGGTGGCGGAAGCAGCGATGGAGGCGGAAGCGGTTCTTCCGGTCATTCATCGACTTCACAAAGATCGTCCGGCCCCTATTCCCCTTTGGCTAGTGTCATTCAAACCGGAGTATTTTGCCTGGTTGCCGGAGCAGGCGGTATCATCTTTTCGATAAATCTCTATAAGAAAAAGAGAAAATCGCAAAACTTATTAAATAAGATCGATGATCTGGATCAATCCTGGAATCAAGATCAACTAGATCAACGCATAGAGGAGACTTATTATTCCGTACAAAAAGCCTGGAGCAAAAAAGATCTTTCTACGCTTCAGAAATATTTAAGTCCTCCACTATATGATCGATGGCTGATCAAATTAAGTTTCATGGATCTTCGACATGAAGAAAACGTTTTGAAAAACATTCAATTACTTGATCACAAAATCGTCAGTGTGCACGACTTTCAAGAAAATGAAAAAGATAGTTTTTGGGTTTATATTAAAGGAAAGATGATTGATTATACAGTGGATATGGAGACAAGAGAGATAAAAGAAGGTTCCACCAAACCCAGTGAATTTATTGAATATTGGCGTTTTTTGCGAAACAAAGACACATTTGTATTAGATTCAATTGCACAAAAAGAAGATAAAAGTTTAGATGTGTTCACTGATTTTAGTGAAAATAATCCCTCAGAATAATGGAAAAAGTTGAATTTTGAATTCATAGTTTGCATATAGGAAATATGTTAAAATAAATCTGGACAGATCAACACAGGTAGTCCTGGTCGTTAGACCGGGGAGCGTTAAACCTCGTTAACATAGATGGCCTGTTTTAGGAGGTGAGCGCTATGACATCATTTGAAACATTGTATATAATGTTAATGATGCTTCATATAGTCGTGATACTTCTGATTGAAATGATTCGAAGTAAATGACATATAAAAAGACTACCTGGGCCTCGGAAACTTAGGTAGTCTTCCTATATACTATCAAATCCAGGACTTCTTGTTGACCTGTCTTTTTACATGTTTATTATAACACATGCTCCAATACATACAAGTAAAATATGTTTTAGAATCCAATTTCTATCGTTAACATTCTGTCTTTTCCGGACATATCTTTGTGAACACAAATTTTAGCCTGCGGAAAATACTCTTTAGCTAAAGCACTTAAAGCTTCTCTTTGATCATATCCCATTTCGAAGGCTAAAAAAGCTTTCTCCTTTAGTACAAAATGGGCCTTCTCAAAAACATCCCGGTAAAACTTTAAACCATCTTCGCCTCCAAACAAGGCTACATGTGGTTCATAATCGACAACACTATGTTCCATTTTTTCATCCGAAGGAATATAGGGTGGATTGCACACACAAATATCACAATGCAGATTTCTTTCAATAAAAGGATCTAACATATTCCCAATAATAAAATTCACATGCGCACCTAATTTTTCATTGTTCTTTAAGGCAACCTGCACCGCCTTTTCTGAAATATCACTGGCAATCACATCAAGTTTAGGTTCTTCCAGATTTAATGTGATTCCTATCGCTCCGGAACCTGTGGCCACATCAAACACATTGACATGTTCTCTGTTTCCAAAATGTTCATCATATAAACTCAGCACTAAACCAACCAATTCTTCTGTTTCCGGACGAGGAATCAAAACATCTTCATTTACGATAAAATCGTAACCATAAAAGGATTCATAGCCTAGTACATAGCTTAATGGTTTCCCTTTTTCCATGTCATGGATGCCTTCCAGATAATCAACACGAATTTCATCGTCGATTTCTTCATCCATGTCCATATAGAGGTTGATACCCTTTTGTCGGCATAGCTCTACCATAAAAAGTTGTGCTGCCTGTTCGCCCTGCCCGGCTTTATACAATCGCTCTTTTCCTTCATGGATATAATCGCGATAACGCATTAGCTCTTTTCTCCTGCCAGCTTAGCCTGTTGATCGGCCAACTGTAAAGCATTCATCAAATCATCCAAACGACCATCCATGATACGATCCAGCTGGTTGACAGTATAACCGATACGATGATCAGTCACACGATTTTGCGGATAGTTATAGGTACGAATTTTTTCGGCACGATCTCCGGTACCAATCTTGGTACGACGTTCCGCATCGTTTTTCTCATCCAATTCTCTCTGGTGTTCTTCATAAACACGGGCACGGATCGTCATCAGAGCCGTGGCACGGTTTTCATGTTGCGAACGTCCATCCTGACATTTTACGATAATTCCTGTCGGCTTATGAATGATACGTACAGCACTGTCTGTCTTATTGATATGCTGTCCTCCGGCACCGGAAGCACGCATCGTTTCGATTTCCAGATCATTCATATCAATGTCAAAATCTTCCTCTTCGATTTCCGGCATACACAATACTGTAGCTGTTGAGGTATGGATACGCCCCTGTGCTTCTGTCTTTGGTACACGTTGTACACGATGGGATCCGGATTCGAATTTTAGCGTTCCGTAAGCACCATCGCCATTAACCTTAAAAGAAATCAATGAATATCCTCCGGCTTCACTGTCTTCTGCTTCAATAACTTCGATCTTCCAACCTTTGGATTCACAATATTTTGAATACATGCGGAATAAATCACCCGCAAAGATATTTCCTTCATCGCCTCCGGCAGCTCCTCGTATTTCAAGGATACAGTTATGTGAATCATTGGGATCTTTTGGTACCAGCAACAATTCCAATTTATCCAAATATTCCTGCATCAAAGGCTCCAGTCTTTCGATCTCGGCCTGTCCCAATTCTCTTAACTCTTTATCTTCTTCCTTAGACAGTTCTTGGGCATCTGCATATTCGCTCTTTGCCTGTTTATATTCCTGATATGTTTCTACAATGGGTGTCAGTTCGTTTTGTTCACGGCCCAGCTTGGCCATAGTCTTTCGATCGGATACGACATCCGATTTCATCATTTCTTCATTGATCTCATTATATCGCTTGACGATCGAATCTAATCTTTCTTCCATTTTTGCCATATTTCCAACATCCTTTCAACCCATTCAGTGTAACATAGAACCCCATGAAATGACAGTTTAATATGCTTATGATACACTGTTACTATGGCACGAAAAAGAAGAACCTATACAAACAAAAGACGAAGAAAAAGAAAAGTACACAAGCTGCGGTTATTCCTTATGGGAATTGTACTTATAATAGCTCTTGGATTTCTGGCATTAAAGCTTACTGAAAATGGTGTTTTTACTGTTATTTCCGTCAATGAAAATGGAACTTTGGAGGAAGGTGTGTACAAACACTTTTGGTTTGCCCAGCTTAAAATGAACAGTCTGGATGCACAGGATGCCTATATCCAAAGAGAAGATGGAAAAGTTGTTGCGTTATCAAAGGGAATTGTCAATTTAAATACGAAAAGTGTTAATGAAAATACCTTATATACGATAGATGGCACCGATAAACAAGGCTATACCAATGGCAGCTATGGTACGGATGCCTTGTATCTGGATACTTCTATGGATGGAACACAAGTGTTAATGCAGATCAGCGGCGTAAAGGGATGGGTGTCGGTAGAAGACATACAGCTTTACTTATTGGATGATTCGCTTTACCTATCGCACTATACGGTGCAAAATGATTCTTTGATTCATACAATATCCACCAATCTTCTTCAGGGTGTTGTAAATCCATTGTCGATTGGCCCGGCACCGGATTTTATGAAAGAAGATACTACTTATTATTCGTATGATGGAAACTACTTCTATACCGATCTTTCAGCCATGCGGGAAGATATTCTGGACCAGGACCATGATAATGCCGTAAACGAAGATGCTTACTTTAATTTCTATCAATATATACCGCATCGTTCAAATACACAACTGACAAACGCCAACTATAACGCTTATTTAGAAGAAATGGGTATCACGCAAACAGCCACCTCCTATCCTTGTGCCGATAATGAAAGCGTTCTTTATGATTTAGGATCGACTTTTATCGATGTACAAAATCAGACTGGTGTCAATGCTTCCATGATGTTTGCGGTAGCCTTAAATGAAAGTGGTTATGGTCAAAGTGAATATGCCTTGACCAACTATAATCTGTTTGGTCATGCGGCTTATGATGAAAATCCGGACAGTGCCACAACCTACAAATCTTTAGAAGACTGTATCTATCAACATGCCTATGGATTTATTCAGAATGGATATGCCAATCCTGATGACAGTCGTTATCATGGCTCCTGGTTTGGCAATAAGGCAAGCGGCATCAATGTGCAATATGCCAGTGATCCATACTGGGGTGAAAAAGCAGCTCATTTTTATTATCAGTTAGATACAAGAAGCCATCAAAAGGATCAAAAAAGCATAACCATCCAAACGCAATTTGTGCAAAACGATATTCCTGTGTATGCCGATAAAAAAGAAAGTTCCATCTTGTACACTATCCCGGCAAAGGAAATTGCCAGCTTTGTCATTGAAAAACAAGAGGATGACTGGTACACCATTGCCAGTGAAGCACCGGTATCCGATCAGAAAATCGATGTCAGCGCATCGTATCGCAGCAGTGTCGGTTATATCAAAATCAAAGATTTACACTAAAAAACCAAGGCGACCCTTGGTTTTTCTTATGCGTAATAAAATTGAATCTGTTTCTCTTTGATATGAATCGATGGATAATCCGGTGCATACACACCAACCACAAAAGCATCCAATGGCTTTCCCATCAATTTGGATAAAGCATACAAATTATCCAATGTCGGCAAGTTGGTTCCATCCAACCATCGATATACGGTCTGTACACAGCTTAAAGATAAATAATTTTGAATATCTTTACAGGTATATCCTGTTTCTTCCATGATACGTCGGATCTGTTTCCCCGTTTCCTTTTTATCGATACTTATAAGCATCTCCATCACCTCTGGTTTCAAACTAGCATATATTTAGTCATTATTTATGGCACAAACTAATAATAACAAACTTCCATCGTATCTAAGCATAAACAAGCTAACTTGCTTCTTTCGTCCTGCATGGCACAACCACAATCGATATCGATATAATGCGCCTTTTTTAAATCGCCGGTATCTGAATACACCTGCAGGTCTGGATGATAGTTTAACACAATGGTATGACCGGCGATGATCGTCTTATTGCGAAAAAAAGGCCCATTCGGGTCCATGCGATCCCATACAAAATGTAAAGGATCTATGATGTCCTCTCGATATAAGATATTCTTTCGTTTGGCCTTTCCAGGTGCCGTATGACACAAATAAAATGTACGCTCATTTACTTTGAAATTCGTATAAGCAAAAGGAAGCTTTTGTAGAGAGTGTAGGATGAAGCTTTGTTCCTGTGCATCGGCCTTATTGTAAGCCGCCATAGTCGGTGCTCCACCATTTAGAATCCAGTTTAATACATGGATATCATTAGGAATCTTGCCATGATACTCCTCTAACAGCTCTAACATCATATATTCATGATTGCCCATCAAAAGATGCACATTCTCTCTTTGAAGCACATCTTTTAAGATAGAATATCCATCAGGCCCTCGATCGATCACATCGCCTAAGATGATCAAAGTATCTTGATCTAAATCTATATTTTCCAATAAAGCATCGTATTTTTCACGCAAGCCGTGAATATCACTGCATACATAAATAGCCATTCTATATCCCCCTTTTGATCCTTGTCCCCTCAAGAATCATATAGCTCTATCATTATACCAAAAAAGACGAGTTCCCCCGTCTTTTAGTCCATTTTATTGAATTTTTTTCGGCGGCACATATCCGGTAATTTAAACAACGGAAACAAGAAAATCAAAATCGGATAGATTTCCAATCGTCCTACCAGCATGGCGAAACTTAATACTAATTTGGAAAAATCCGAATACATGGCAAAATTTCCCATCGGCCCTGCCAAACCGAAGGCCGGCCCAACATTACCGATACAGGTAAAGACCGAGCTGACTGTTGTCTCAAAATCCAGATTATCTAAAGAAACTAAGAAGATACAGGAAAACAAGATCAACATAAAGCAGCCAAAATAAGCCATGATCTGCGATACTACACTATCATCGACGACTTTGCCATCCATCGTGATCGCTTCCACCTTTTGCGGATGCACCAGTCGTTGAATATCCAAACGAATTTTTTTTAAGATGATCACAAAACGAGAGACTTTAATACCACCGGCCGTCGATCCGGCGCAGGCCCCCAATACCATCAGCAGCAACAAGATTCCCTTTGAGAACATAGGCCAGAGGTTGAAATCGGTCGTCGCATAACCAGTTGTCGAAATAATCGTAGCCACCTGAAAAGAAGCATAGCGTAAGCCTTCCAGAATGCCTCCATACATATGTGATATATTCAAGGTAATCAAAATGATACAGCTGAAAACTATAAATACATACATGCGTAATTCTTCATTTTTAAAAATCTGTTTGAAGTTTTTTAAAAACAGAAAATAGTACAAGTTAAAGTTTATGCCAAACAACAACATAAAAACCGTAATGACGACTTCAAAATAAACGCTGTTGTAAA
The DNA here is from genome assembly GCA_902399855.1 of Erysipelotrichaceae bacterium. Classification (GTDB taxonomy): domain Bacteria; phylum Bacillota_I; class Bacilli_A; order Erysipelotrichales; family Erysipelotrichaceae; genus Faecalicoccus. The sequence goes on along the minus strand of CABOGK010000003.1, from coordinate 27,332 downwards.
GACCTAACCCTAAAGAAGAAATACTGAAGCCGCCGGTACCGGCTGTTCCAAATGTATAACAAAGGGTATCGAATAAAGGCATACCTCCTGCCAACAAAAACACGATACACAACAAGGTCAACCCCATATACATCACATATAAGATCATAGCGCTTTGTTGGATACGTGGCACCAGCTTACCAATTACAGGGCCGGGCGCTTCGGCACGCATGATGTGCATTGATCGATCATTCGATTTCGGGAAAAACGCTAAGATAAATACCAGAATTCCCATACCGCCGATCCAGTGCGTAAAGCTCCGCCAGAAAAGAATTCCTTTTGATAATTCTTCAACCGAAGGTACGATAGAAGAACCGGTTGTAGTAAACCCCGAAACTGCCTCAAAGAAGCAATCTACAAAGCTGGGAATCTCCTGTGATATAAAATAAGGAAGACAACCAAACAAACTGGCGGTAATCCAACAAAGACCTACGGCAATCATACCATCTCTTGCGAAATAATCTTTACGATCCAGATGAATCCGTGATAGGGCAAACCCAACCAAAAGACAACTCGCAATCGTGATCAAAAAGTCATAAACAACTTTTTCCTTATACAACAACGAACAAATCAGTGGCAATACCATCAACAATCCAAGACAGATCAATACATATCCGTTCATATTGGCAATCAAGCGCCAATTGACTTTCTTCATTTTTCGTTTAAGCCAATACATCGTTGATATCCCTCAATCCGGCAATCTTACTGATCAAGATCAATGTATCGCCAATTTCTACATACGAATCGCCCTGTGCAATTTGTGGTTTTCCTCTTCGTGTGATGTAAGCCACCAGCATTTCTTTCTTAAAGGTCAGATCTTTTAAAGGTACCCCGATAAACTTACAGTTCTTTCGCACTCTAAATTCCAGCACTTCTACTTGATCATCTACGATCTTGATCAAAGACTCGATATTGGAACCTACACTATTCTGCATAGCGCGGACATACTGACAAATTTGGTTGGCCGTAATATTTTTAGGTGTAATCGCATTTTCCAAACCAAGTTTCTCTAATAAAAAGCCCAGCGATACACGATTCACTTTCGGCAGTACGTTTTGCACACCTAAGCTGGAAGCAAACATGGAAATAATGACATTTTCTTCATCGTTATCCGTTAAAGCGATAAAACCATCCATGTCCTCCAGATTTTCTGACCGTAAAAGCTCGTGATCCGTTCCATCGCCGTGAATAACTGTAATCGATGGAAATTTCTCGACCAGCTGCAGGCAGACATCTTTATTCATTTCCACAACTTTGACTTCAATGCCAAGATGCAGTAAAAGACGTATCAGATAGAAACTGATTCGTCCCCCACCGACGATCATGACTTCTTCAACCTTTTTATCTTTTAACAGCTTGATTTCTTTAAAGAATTGTTCCAGCTCACGCATAGAACCCGTCAATGAAACTTTATCATTTTCCTGAATGATCGTCTGTCCATCCGGTATGATGATCTGTGAACCTCTTTGTACGACACAGAACAAAACATTTGATTTATATCGAGAACTGATTTCCATCAGGTTTTTTCCAATCAACGGACTTCCTTCACGAATCTTGATTTCCGTCAGCTCTACTCGTCCTTTGGCAAAAGAGGTTGCCTTGATCGTACTGGAAAAGCGTAAAGAGCGAACAATCTCCAGGGCGGCTGCCATTTCCGGATTGATCTGCATCGACAAGCCCAGATCTTCTTTCATCATATTCAAACCTGCGACATACTCCGGATTTCGAATTCGTGCAATCGTATTTTTCGTTCCCAGCTTCTTTGCCAGCATACAACAGATGATGTTGATTTCATCCTGGCTGGTTACGGCAATCAACAACTCGCACTCTTTGACGCCGGCTTCCACCAAAACATCCACACTGGCACCGTTTCCCAAGACACCGATAATATCTAACCGATTAACTGTATCTTCTAATACCTTCTGTTTATTTTCGATGATCGTTACATCGTGTCCTTCCTGGTTCAACTGACAAGCTAGCGCAAAGCCAACTTTTCCGTCACCTACAATTGCAATTTTCATATCTATCTCCTTGCGAATCAAACAGTATATCCATTGTAGTCGCGTTCATAAAAGGAATCAAGATTAGAGTGTATAAAATTAAGATTTTATAAAGAAATTGTTCATAATTCATAAACACGTGAATGTTATTCTTTAAATATCGGATTTATTTAATGCGTTTCTTTATGCTTTCTTAATGATTTTAATATAGCGCGTAGTGACTTATTACTATCAATTATTTTTTTGTGATTTTAATATCTCTATAAGTCCCTTTTTAATTTTCAAATTTTCTAAACCTTTGAGAACTTGTACCTTCCATGATTCCGGCAAAGTGTTTAAGTAACCCTCTGGCATTTTTTTTAGAGTATTTGTTTCTTCTCCATAATATAAAGCGGCAGACGCAACCAAAAGTAAAGAATCTGACTTCTTATTATATTTTTCTAGTATATGTAAAGGAGCCATGATTCTTTCATTACTTTTTAATTTTCTATCTACATCTCGAACATTTCGCTCAATGGTATCTTCAATGTCCTTATTCTCAAATTTATAAACTGCTTTTTGAGAAAACTCTTCTTGTTCTTTATAACTAACTCCATAATGACTAGAAATACATGCATCTAAATCCTTTCTTAAATTTAAAACCAATTTCTGAATTTCCGAGTCATTGGAAGCTTCCGCATAATTTTGATAGCCTTTATAATAACCTAAATAAGCAATACAAGCCGAGATGCAATTATATGTATAAATTTTTCTTTGCATTAAGACTTCTATATTCTTAGTTGCTTGTATCCCTTTAAACGGTAGTTGATGCCCTAGAGAATCTACGTCATAAGGTAAATAGTCAAGATTTTCACTGACTATATCCAATGATCCTTTAGCTTCCAAAGTTGTACAAAAAACAATCGCTTCTGAAATCAAAAATGATGTCCCTAAATTCATATCTGAAAATATTCTAGATACATTTATACCATTCTCTGCAGTAATAATGTCTATATGATTTCTTTCAAAAGGTTTTGCTTTTTCTAATGCATCTTTTACTCTAGATAAATTGCCTTGTCCTACACTAATAAAAATAAGTTCTGCTTTTTTTAGTTCTTGCTGACCTTCATTCGAATCAATTGTATATGCTGTGTAATTGTCTATAATTAAGCTCTCACGTCTTTGAGATCCAAAACTAATTTTATATTGCTTCTCTCTATTCAATCTATTTACCAGTTCATGATTAATGTCTAAAAACACAACGTCTACATGATTTAAATAGAGGAGTCGATTGATAAATCCTCTACCCGTTTGGCCAGCGCCGATAATGACGATTCTATTCATGATTTTTTGTCAATCCCTCCTTTTGAATCTTCTCTACTGCTTTTAACACGCAGTTATATAAGGGTTCTTCTGAATCTAACTGACATACATGCTCTAGAACATACGGGATGCCTTTTTCCTTTCGCATCTTCTTTAATTTTTGCGCAGATTCATCCGTTATTTCATCGAAATATAAGGCCTTTGCGATAGTCTCAATAATCGTTTTTGGGTATATACCATGCCGAATCCCCATCCTACAAGGTCCAATTAAACGATCATCAGGTCCCAGTTTACGAATTGGGTCCTTAGCATGCCGAATCACTTTATCTACAATTGTCCAATCCATATATTTGGCTCTTGCCTTTATTGAGAAGTCTTTTTGCTGTTGTGGATCAACATGAAGTTCAGCTTCTAAAATTGCATTAATTTCATCATATGTCGTATCTAATATTTTACTAATTTCTGGACTGTTAGCAGCTTGAGCAATCATTTCATACCCCAACAAATAACCTGTATAGGCAATAACAGCATTACTCGTATTATTGGTATACATTTTCTGCAATAAAAAATTCCCAAAATTATCCATTAATTCAACTGACTGAATATTAGGAAAGTCCCCCTTGGTTCTAGATTTATCAATTGGTAAATACCAGTAATTCTGAACCCATACATCTTCTGGATGCTCTTTGGCTAATTTTTCATCAGGTTGTGTAGCAGTCCTCATCATCACAGCTTCTGTAACACCGATATATGTTTCAAACAGATCTGTATTCTCCTTCGTCAAGTGTTCCAAAATTGATTGTTTTAATACCTTTCCCGCATCTTTCCAGTTTTCACAAGCTACAATGTTCAAGTTACGTTTAGGTACACCAAATACATTTAATATTTCAGCTAAATTCTTTCCTACAGAAGGCAAATTATTCCCACCAACCGATACAAAAGCAACATCAGCTTCTTTAAAAGCTTTGTATATATCTTTATTTTGATCAAAAGTAAAAGCTTGAAATCCTGTTACTTCTGAATCTAATTTTGAATTTCCTAAGACATGAACATGATATTTTTTGAGTGCATTTAGTAGGTCGACCATAGGTTTATAAACATCAACAAAGCATATTTCAAAATTGCTTAAATACAACAATTGTCCTATAAATCCTTTAGCAATTTTACCTGCCCCAAATATAATGGCTTTTTTCATTTTTTATATTCCTCCAAATGTCGTTTCATCCAATCTAAATCTACTTCCTTGATATACGCTTTTCCGACTGTATCTACTTGAACTAAAGAAATTTTTTCTCCATCAAATTTTTTATCTTTTGTAATATAAGGTATCAATTCTTCTACCGTAAACTCAACATCTGTCGGCATATCCATTTTCTTTAATATTTCTTTAACTTGCTTGCGTAACTTCTCATTTTCCAAAACTATCAACATACCTAATCCGACACATTCTCCGTGATAATACTTTCCCATATATAAGCTTTCTATAGCATGCCCTATTGTATGTCCGAAGTTTAAGATTTTGCGCACTCCTTCTTCTTTCTCATCTTCTTCCACTACATCTCGTTTTACGTATAGTGATCTTTCAATGACTTCTTCTAAATCTGCAGGAGGTATCTCTTCTGCAAAATCCACCTTATTATTAACAAATAAATCAAAAAGCCTCGGATCACGGATCAAGCCCGCTTTAAGTGCTTCAACAATTCCACTATAATATTGTCTTCGGGTTAACGTTGATAATGTGTTTAAATCAATAAATACTTTCGAGGGTTGATAAAATGTTCCAACCATATTTTTAGCACCAGCGAAATTAACTGCTGTTTTTCCACCAATACTTGAGTCTATTTGTGACAGAGTTGTCGTAGGTAAGGAAATCACATCGATTCCTCCTAGATAGATACTTGCGATAAAGCCTCCTAAATCACCAACAACGCCACCACCTACAGCAAGCACTAGATCTTCTTTCCCAAAACTTTTTTGGACCATAAATGCACACAATTCCTCTACCATGTTTAGAGACTTGGACTTCTCACCATGAGGAATAATTTTAACAAAAGGTATACCACATTGTTTCCTAACAGTTTCCACATATTCATAAGGTATTCCATCATCGCAAAGAACCAATACTTTTCTATCCAGATTGGCATGTTGAATCAACCTATTGCGAACATCTCGTTCTATTAAAATTTCACTTTTCCCATGTGCTACTTTAAGACTAATACTCATGTAAATCCTCCTAAAAAAGCCAGCATATGCTGGCTTGACTTTTAATTATTTAAAGCTATCTCTGTAAATACTTTTGCCCTACGGGTAAGTTCTTCATAATCTCCAGCCTCGATCACTTTTTTATCTAAAAGTCTTCCGGAAATTCCTGCCGAGCAATATCCCGCTTTTAAGAAATCTGCAAAGTTTTCTTCATTAACTCCAGCAGCCGCTAAAAACTTAACATTATTGATAGGCCCTTTAATATCTTTTAAATATCGTAATCCTAACCAACCAGCCGGGAAAATTTTTACGATATCAGCGCCAGCATTGTGGGCAGCTATAATTTCAGAAGGAGTCAAAGCTCCTGGTATAGAGACTAATCCTGCTTCCTTAGTAGCCTTTATGACCTCAATATCTACATTAGGTGATAAACAAAATTCTCCACCTGCTTCCTTAGTAGCTGTTACATGATCTTTACAAGTAACAGTACCCGAACCAACTTTCATATCCGGAAAGTTTTCTTTGATCATCTTAATAGCACTTGATGTTTTTTCGATTGCATCTGGATCTGCTTGATCAAATGTAACTTCAGCCATCTTGATTCCACCTTTATTTAGGGCTGAAATTAATTTATATAAGTCTTCACCATAAAGACCACGGCAAATAACCAGCACCTTGTTATCTTCAATAAATTTAACAACTTCTTCGTTCATTTTATCCTCCATTATAAGTATTTTGCGACATCTTCTTCAGACTCAGTAACAATAACTCTAAAGAAGACTTTAACTCCTTGGTCAATCAAACGTCTCAAATCATTCTTTTCATCTTCACTAGCTGACACATTTTTAAACAAGGATTTTCTTCCGACTTTTGCACCCATACCTCCAACATTGACAAACGTAATGTTGACTCCTGCCTCTACTAAAGACACCAATACACTTGGAATTTTAACTAAAATCAGAATTTTTTCATTATTTGGCTCACCAGTTAAATATGTGATTGCATCTTTAACACTAAATACTTTCAAACTGATTTTTTTAGGCACAGAAGACTTCATAACCATTTGGATAAAAGTATCTTTTGCCACACCATCATCCACGATAACAACCTCATTGGCTCCACAATGCTGGATCCATTGTGTCATCACCTGACCATGAATCAATCTATCATCAATTCTTGTCCAGACTATATCCTTCATTTACTTTCCTCCTTCAAAAAAATCAATTAAATTATCCACTGCCAAGTTTGACATTTTGTTAACCGCTTCTTTACTAACAGCAGCATTGTGTGGACTTAAAACAACATTATCTAATCCTTTAAAACCATCATTCATTACCGGTTCACCCGCAAATACATCCGTTCCATAGCCATAAATCTTTTTTGATTTTAAGACACAAATCAAGGCTTCCTCATCCACTAAAGATGCCCTAGCAGTATTAATAAGCACGGTATGCTCATTCATCATTTCTAATTCGCGTTGTCCAATCATTGGACTTCCATCACTATTCCCAGGCGTATGTAATGTAATAACATCTGCATTTTTATATATTTCTTCTGGAGTCATGATTTCAATATCGTTAGACTCACAATATTCTTGATCAATATACAAATCAAATCCAAGAATCTTACAATCAAATCCTTTAAGACGTTTAATCACTTGTCGTCCTATGGATCCTAACCCAATAACTCCTATTTTTTTGTGACACAAATCTAACCCTGTTTCTTTTTTCCACTCACCGGCATTTAAACTGTTGTTAACATTACAAATATGTCGCAAAACATTCAACATGAGTCCTATTGTATAGTCTGCTACAGCTTCTGTATTACAATTCTTAGTTACCGTTACTTTAATATCTCTATTTTTACATTCTTCTAAATCAATATTGTCAATTCCTACACCATATCTTGAAATGATTTTCAATCTATTTGCACAATTAAGGACATTCCTATTTACTGTATCGGAGCCTAAAATAATTCCATCAATATCCTGCACTTCCTGCATCATTTCTTTCTCACCTAATATTTTATGATAGCGATTTGAAATGAGATCCCATCCCAAATCCAACATCTTTTTTCTAGGTGTTTCATCGAATTTTCCAAAACTATTGGAGGTTATTAATATTTTCATGTTCATCCTCCGATATTTTAAATAATGCCTAATAATCCAAAAACGATAGCAAAAGCGAAAATCAGAATAATAATCTTATTTACACTTACCTTCTTTCTAAGCAAATAATAAACAAGCATTACTGCAGCAAATGGAAGAATATTCAATGCAATAGTATCAAATATACCTGTTTGAAGATTTAAAGGCTTTTCGCCAAAATTAAGTTCTAAAATTGTAGAAAGTTTAACTGTGTTAGCTGCCAAGGCGCCAATTGTTATAGCACCTAAAGTAGTAATCATAGTCATAATTTTTTCCATGCGATCGCCTTGGAAAAATTCGCCAACCAATTCACTACCTTTTTCGTATGCTTTATGGAACAGGTTATAACTAATACCCCAGTTAATTCCTAAAGTTGCAACCATATACAATACAGGAGCTAATAAATTACCACCTGTTCCAATTGAAATTGCAATTGAACCGATAATCGGAATCAATGTTCCTTGTCGCAAAGTATCTCCAATGCCAGCCAAGGGCCCCATCAAAGACGTTTTAATGGCACTTATTGCTTCTCCTTCAACGCTGGCTCCATTTGCCTTTTTTTCCTCCATAGCAATGGCAATACCAAGAATTACTGGACCTACTAAAGCAAATTCAGAATTGTAAAACTCCATATGCCTTTTACAAGCTTCAATTCGATCTTCTTTTTTAGGGTATAATTTCTCAATTATATTCTTCATACCTGAAAAGAAACCAGGAGCCTGCAATCTTTCATAGCTGCAACATGCTTGAGCAAATACTTCAAATGTCCAATATGCCTTATTTAAATCCTTTTTAGTTAAAGAAACTTCATTTTTAACTTCAGATTTAACATTATTTACTTCTTCAACCTGACTCATGCTACTCTTCTCCTTTTCTAAATTTCAATTCACTATATACCCATGCAAAAATTCCACCAAAGATGGCAACAATTAGCATTGCTAATCCAGAATAAGTTTCCAGGAAAAATCCAAGAATGAAAAATAATAAGATTCCACTACGTGTATTTAACATTTGTAATAACATTCCAATTCCTATCGCAGGCAACAAGCTACCAATCACCTGCAAAATGTGTAACGGTGTTCCTGTCAGCATCTCAATAATCCCTGTAACTGCAGGCGCTCCTAAATACACCATAAGACCTACAGGAATTGCTGTTACTAAGTAAGCGAAAATCTGAGCTGGCCAAAGTTGCCAGAAAGCCATTTTCTTAGTATCACCCTGCTCAGCATAGTGATCCATTTTATGTACAAAATAAATATCAACGGTTTGTCTTAGCGTCCAAATCATCGTTCCAAGTACTCCTAACGGAACTGCAATTGCCATAGCCACTTCTGCAGATGCCCCAGAAGATAATGCCAAGGCTGTGCCGACAATACCGCCGATTCCAGCATCTGCCGGTAAAGTCCCTCCGGCATTCACAAATCCTAAATATAAAGTATTAATAGTGGCACCAATGATACATCCTTGCACAGGATTGCCTAAAATAAGACCTGTTATAGTCCCACAGACAATTGGCTGACGGATAGATACACTTCCTAAACCAGTTAAAACTGGAGTTCCGTTATTTGTTAGGTAATACAAAGAACCCAACAGAATAGCTTGTAAAATTGATATTTGCATATTCTCTTCTCCTTGTCTCTACAAATTAATCATTTCACATAAATCAAGTATGCTTTCAGGCCCAATAGACAAGCACTTCTTTTTCAGTTCATCGAGTTTCAAATAAGAAACACTCGTCGCCACCTCTAAAAGCATAGGAAGATTCACCCCTGTAACACATGCAGCTCTTACAGATCCTTTCAAATCGTGAAGGCTTCTGGCAGTAGCGTTAGAAGGGCTTCCTCCAAATAAATCCACCAAAATAAGAACACCATCCCCTTCAGACTTATCATATAAACGCTGAATAGCTAGCTGGACCTTATCTTTTAATTCATCAACATCATCTCCATGATATAGGCCATAGCTTTCAATCAATGGAGCCTCCCCCATGATCAAGGCAGCACTGTTTAACAGTGATTTGGCCAGATCCCCATGAGTAACCAATAGTAGACCAACCATTTTTCGTTCTCCTTTTCCTGTTTAATAAAATTATTGCAACAATTTTTATAGTCTCAATCTATCATTTAAAAATTTCAATGTAAAATCTCATCTTTTATTACACTGCAAATGATTCGTGTATCTATCTTTCAGGCCAAAACAATTCATAATTGGTATATGTTTACTTATAATATTTAATAATTTACACACTGTATTACACTAACAAATATACATTTCAAACATAATTACATGATATTCCAGATGATTTTGATTGTTTTACACAATTTTATATCTCAAATAATGTTTTTTTCCGATATTATAAAGATAAGAAACGACATAAGGAGAATTCCATGGAAAAAAAAGAAATGATTTATCAATACATTCATAACGAGACAATAAAGAAAATACAAAATGATGATTTTCAAAATTTAGGATTTGATTCATTGGATATTGCGCAAAAACTAAAAATGGATAGGGCAAATGCGTCTAGATTATTAAATCAATTATTTAACGAAGGAAGACTGATTAAGCAGTTGGATCGTCCTGTTCTTTTCTTTGAAAGGGAATCATTAGAAAACTATGATACAAATATTTTTATCCCTTCAGTTCTGCAAAAAGATCAAAAAATCACAGATTTCTTTCGACCGGTTATAAAGAAGGAAAATAACATAATAAATAGTTTTTCAAGATATATCATCAACACACCCCAAAGCAAAATGTCCATCCCCGTCGAACAAGCAAAATCAGCTATATTATATCCTGAAGGGTTAAATATTCTAATTATTGGTGAGCAAGGATCTGGAAGACTACAATTTGCTAGATCTATTTATAATTTTGCCAAAGAAAGAGAAATTATTGATTCAGACCAAAAAATAAACATTATAGAATGCCTAAATTATGCAGATCAAAATCCAGAAAATTTTTTACGATTTATTTTTGGAGAAAACATTCAATCTTCCGGAAAGGCAAAAAAAGGAGCTTTGCATCAAAGCAAAAAGAATATTGTTATTTTCAATAATATCAATCAACTACCCGAGAAATCTTCAACGGCTCTTTTCAACGCCATATTAGACCATTCATTCTCTCCGATAAATTCTAATAAAACCATTGAACTAACAGCAACTATTATTGCTACTTCCTCAGAAAAATCTATGTTAAATAATAGTGACATCCATCGTTGTTTTCCAATGGTCATTGATCTGCCAAATCTGAGTGAGCGATCTATAATGGAAAAACTAGTAATTATACTTCAATATTTTCAAGATGAATGCATAAAAATTAATCAAGGCATTCGTATTTCAAAAGATGTTTTAAGCTGTTTTGTTATGTCCGAATACAAAGGAAATTTAGCTCATTTACGTTCTGAAGTTAGACAATCATGCGCTATTGCTTACCATCAACACCTAAAACATAATTCATTTTATTTAAACATTAATTTCGATGATATTTCCACACAGGTTTTAACAGATATCCATAATATCGATGATCGAATAGAAGAACTTCATGAAACTCTTAATCTTTTTCAGAATGACTTTCTATTTTTTACTCCGCACCAAATTAATCCTGAACTTGCGTTACTCTATGAGATTAACGATAATTCAGAAACTGATAAATCGATATATATTAATGAAGCCCAAGAAGATTTGATTAATCAATGTATTAATGATATTAATCACGCCAGCATAACCAAGCTGAATACAACCAGATCGATTTCTGTAAAACAAATTTATGACTCGATTTACCCTATAGTCAAAGAACATCCATTATGCAAAAACGAGCATTTACTTTATGGATTACTGGTGCATATTTCAAATGTTATTATCAAATTTAAAGAAGGAGCACCTCAGTCTCTATTCGCACCTTTGAATAGACAGATTGCAAAAAAAGAAGATTATAAACTTGCAGACGCAATAAATAAACTTATAAAAAGAGAATACAAACTTACTTTAGAAAATTCTGAAATCGATTACATAGCCACTTATTTATATCTTTCATCTCAATGGATTAATCAAGAATACATCCAAATGGTTCTTTGTTTTAAAAACAAAAGAATTGCAGATAATTATAAAGTATATTTAAATGGTAGAAATACAAAAACATATGTGGAGAGCTTCTATATTGATTCGACATTAGATCCAAATATCTTAGAGCAAAAATTGATTGAGAAGCTTAAAACAGTAGACCGTGGAAAAGGCGTTATTATAGCGACTGATATTAAACCAATTATAACCTTATTAGAGAAAGAAAATAAAATTCCAAAAATATATAAATTAGTAAAAGATATTTCTCTCCAAAACCTTATTTTAGTTTCGTCTCGAATAGAAGCATTAGGCGTTTCTATTTATAATATACAATTCAAAGAAGAAAAAAATACAATCACCCACAGTATAACTAATAATATAGAAACTCAACCAATGTCTTTATTGAAAGAGATAGAAACCAAACTATTATCAGAGTCGTTAACTTTTTTAAATCCAACAAAAGCATGTCAAACGCTATATATGGTGCTTTTAAATATCATTAATGATTTATCAATCCCTTACAGCGATGACCTACTTATAAAATTTTTATTTCATACATCTTTTACCATTGAAAGATGTATAAAAAAAGAGCCTTACAATTATCCAAAATCAAAGAGTTTAATAAAAATGTATCCGGCTTTATATGAAACAATAGATAAAAATATACAACTAATTTACGAAGTATTTTCAGTCCAATTTCCTCTTAGTGAAATTGGGTATATAATAGAAATCTTCTTACCTTATTTAAGTTAATGAACACTAATTACTTTTTAGTGGAGTATTGCCATGGTAAATCTTGTTCCCTAACATAATCAAAAGAGGCATCACGCCTCTTTGATTTGAAAATAATCTTTTAGGAATTCAGCTAATGCATCTTCTTTAGAAGATACTCTATACTGTGTAGGATAATCAAATAGATGATTCTTATTTTCTATAAGCACAGAATGCTTGAATTGTTCAAACATCGAAATATCATTTTCGCCATCTCCGAAAACCATTACTTCATCCTCTTTAAAATGCCGGTCTTGTGCATAAGATTTTAGCTTCTTTCCCTTGTTTGCCGATAAAGAAGTGATTTCCAGGTTAAAGCCCATAGAACTGACCGCATGAAGATTCACATGATTTAAAATCATCTCTTTGACATCAGGAATGACATGTACATCCTCAAAACAAATTTCAATTTTTAAGATACGATCCATTTCAAATGATGTGGGATCATACAGCTCAAAACTATTAAATAAAGTTTCCAGTTCCGGCTCATGATTGAGATGTGCACCCATAATCTGAGCATATCTTTTTTCAGAACCTAAAAATTCTACCATTTTTGACTCCATATAACATACAAAAGGATATCCTTTTTGTCTTAACATAGAAATCAGGTAAGAACTTTCTTTTTCATCCAGGAACACACAGTCGGTTACCACATCCTCTTTTTGAAGAATGGCAGCACCATTTAAGAAAACGCCGGTGTATAAAAGTTGTTTTTCTGTCGAAACGCATTTAGATCGACCAGTGGTCTTCCTGTTGCCAAAACCATTTCCATTCCCTGTTTTTGTAAGATGCCTAATACTCTTTTTAACGGCTTCGAAATTTCATTCTTTTCATGGCTTAGTGTACCATCCACATCAAAGGCTAATAAACGAATCACAGTTTTTCACCATTACTGGAGATGACATCCTTATACCAATAAAAAGAATCTTTTTTGATTCGCTTTCCACTGCCTTGTCCATAATCATCCAGATCCACATAGATGTACCCGTATCGTTTACTCATTTCTGCACTGGAAGAGGATACAATATCAATCGGTCCCCAACTTAGATAGGCGAATACATCCGCACCATCCAGTATAGCTCTTTTCATCTGTATAATATGCTCACGAAGATATTCAATTCGATACACATCATGTATGCTTCCGTCTTCTTCAACTGTATCAATCGCTCCTAACCCGTTTTCCGCAATCATGATAGGAATTTGATATCGATCAGTTAACTGGCTCAGCGTATTATATAACCCTAACGGATCCGCACGCCATTCCCAAGGTGTCGGCTTTAAATAAGGATTTTGTTCTCCCTCAAATGGCTTCATTGAATTTTTAGTACTGTCACAAATACGAGTGTAATAATACGATATCGCCAAAAATTCCAATGTATTTTCTTTCAATAATTGTTCTTCTTCCGGTGTTACATCCAAATGAATTCCCTTTTCTTCAAAATAATGAAGTGCATAGACAGGGTATTCTCCACGAAGCTGTACATCGGTAAAGAAATACTGCATCCTGTTTTTCTGCATGGTCATGACGATATCTTCCGGCTTGCAGGTAGCCGGATATAAAGTTCCATCCGCAATCATTGTGCCTAAAACTGCATTGGGATCGATTGAGGAAGCCATTTTCTTGATCTTGGCACAGGCTACAAACTGATTATGAACGGCCTGATACATCAATTCTTCCATTTTATCCGGCGTAGTTTGATCATCATAGATGCCCAAAGAACCAAATTGCACAGTAGGAACAAGATTCACCTGATTACATACAATCCAATATTTGACTTTTCCTTTAAACCTTTCCAACAACACTTTGGCATAGCGCACAAAAAACTCCGCGACTTTTCGGTTGGCAAAGCCGCCATATTCTGTAACCAGATACAAAGGAATGTCATAATGTGACATCGTGATCACCGGTTCCATGCCGTCTTTTATAATTTCATCGATCAATGCATCATAAAACTGTAACCCTTTTTCGTTAGGTTCTTCTTCATCGCCTTTAGGAAAAATTCTAGACCACGATATACTGGTACGAAACGCTTTAAATCCCATTTCTTTAAAAAGTGCCAAATCACTTTTATAAGTATGATAGAAGTCGATACCATACCGTTTTGGATAGTACCCTTCTTTATCGTTCATAGCCGCTTTAATCTGAGCAAGGGTTCCTCCACCTTCTTTTTCAATATGTGCCCTGTCCATTTCTTTATCATATCGGTGAATATCCGAAGTAGAAAGACCTCTTCCATCCACATCATAAGCGCCCTCAATCTGACAGGCAGCTACCGCACCACCCCATAAAAAATCTTTAGGAAAACCTGTAGGTAATTGTTTCATGTCTGCTCCTTTTTCGTTAATAAACGCAAGAAAAAATCAATCAATATTCCGGTTGTCGTCATGGCAATGACCGAGCCAATACCAACAACACCACCTAATAGCCATCCTCCAATCAACAAGACAACATCCATCCCCGTTCGAATCCATTTAAATGGAACATGTGTCTTCTCTTCAATCGCATAGGAAATGGCATCAATTTGATTCATACCTTTCCGGTATTTTATCAATAACGCATACGTAATTCCAAAACAAATCTGTCCTAAGCATACACAAAGTAAACGAATGACGATCGACAACTCCGAGATATGCAAAGGTGCTAACATTTGTTCAAAGAAATCCATGGTAAATCCCACTGTTAATGCATAAATTACAGTGGCCCATCCTATGTTTTTATAAGATACGATCAAAGCTATGATCAATACCGCAATATTATAAATACGAGAGGCCGTTCCATAGCTTACATGTAAAGACGAATGCACCCCATCCACAAAAACAGTGATCGTATCGCTGCCTAAATTAGCGTGTACAAATAAGGCAACACCCAAACCCGTCAATAGAATAGCGGAGATGATACCTAGTACCATCTCCATTCTTTGCCTTTGCATTAATCTAAATCTTCTCCATTGGATGCGATTACTTTTTTATACCAGTCATAACTATCTTTCTTAATTCGTTTTCCTGTGCCTTTACCATAGTCATCCAAATCTACATAGATAAAGCCATAACGCTTGCTCATTTCGCTGGAAGAACAAGAGATAATATCAATAGGCCCCCATGCATAGTAACCGCGTAAGTCAACACCGTCTTTAATGGCTTCTTTCATCTGCTCAATATGCATACGATAGAAGTCAACTCTATATGGATCATGTACTTTACCATCTTCCAACTTGTCATAATATCCACTACCATTTTCGGTAATATAAATTGGTTTCTGGTAACGATCCCAGAACTCATTCAGCATATAGCGAAGGCCTAACGGATCAAATGTCCAGCCCCACTCATTTGCCGGTAATTCCATATTTCTATAAACTTGATTACCATTTTCATAAGATTCTTTATCACATACTCTAGTATAGTAATAAGAGAAAGAAAAGAAATCACATGTATTTTTTAAGTCTTCTTCATCATGCTCTCCAAATTCCACATGAATTCCTTTATCTTCAGAGAAGCGGAAGGCATATCCCGGATAATAACCTCTTAATAAAACATCACTATAGAAATATTCCATTTGATTATGTTTTAAAGTTGCCAGCTGATCTTCTGGTTTGCATGTTGCCGCATAGGAAGGCCCTCCACAAAGCATCATACCAATCTGCATTTCCGGATATTTTTCATGTGCATATCGAGTAGCACGAGCACAAGCAACCATTTCATTATGAACCGCCTGGTATTTTGCACTCTGTAAATCATCTACTTTATCCTCTGCTACACCCAGATGATTAAACGATTCATGTCCAATCAAATTGATTTGATTTACAATGATCCATAATTTAACTTTCCCTGCATATCGATCAAATACGACCTTACAATATTTCTCAAAGAAATCTATAACTTCACGTGAATACCATCCATTATAATTTAATGTTAAATTTAATGGGATTTCATAATGAGAAATTGTAATCATAGGCTCCATGCCATTGGCAATGATTTCATCAATCAAATTGTCATAGAACTTTAATCCAGCTTCATTTGGCGTTTCATCATCTCCATTAGGAAATATACGTGACCAGTTGATGGAAGTACGGAAAGTTTTTAAACCTAATCCGGCCAATAATTTCAAGTCTTCTTTGTAAGTATGATAGAAATCAATTCCCCATCTTTTTGGAAATATTCTTCCATCTCCATGCCCTGCTTTCATGGCTTCTTTTACAAATGCTGTGTCTAATTCTTCATTATATTTTTTCTGAATATCGATATCATCATGAAATTCGTTAATATCGGCCACACACATTCCTTTACCATCTAAATCATAGGCTCCTTCTAATTGGTTAGCAGCTACAGCTCCGCCCCATAAAAAATTCTTTGGAAATCCTGTTGGTACTCTATTCATTTGTATGTCCTCTCTTTCTGCTTAATAAATAAGGGATTTCATTGCCTGAAATCCCCTTTTCATTTCTATTTTTCTTCTAAGGCAGCAATGCGTTTTTCGTAAGATTTAAAAATTTTCAATAATTGTTTTGCGATATTGATTTCACTGTAAATCGTCATCAAAGTATCTTGTGCATGAGCAAACAACAATGAATACTCACTTTCTTCGCCTCTTGTTTCGCCCTGAATCGCATCAGTTTGTACCTTGTGAGCTGCCGTGATTTTTTCATGAGATTCTTTTAATTTTTCTTCTGCCTTTTCAAAATCAAATTCTGAAATTGCATCCAATGCTTCTTTACACGCAACACGTGCATCTCCTGCATTTAAAATGATTGACATTGCGGACTGAACTGTTTCTTCACTCATCATATTTACACCTCTTATGCGTTTTCAATTTGTCCTTGTTCTTCCTCAACGCATTGTTTTTCATAAGCTTTAAAGAATGGATACCAAATCAATCCAGCTACAATAAACTGGATAACCACAAATAATACAGCCATCAAGGAACCTTGTGTAGAAATCCATGTAGAAATAGGATATGGGCAATACCACATTTCAAACTGAATCTGCGGAATTGGGAAAATAGCTAATACCTTACAACCAATCCAAGTCATTGCCGGTAAAACGATACCGATGATCCACATTGGAAGCATCATTAGAGGGTTCCATGCCACACAACCAAAGATAACTGGTTCGTTAATATTGAAAATAGCTGGTCCTAAACACGCACGTCCAAGGGCTTTTAGTTTCATCGATTTTGAACGTGCCAACAAAATAACAAGAGGGAAAGTACATGCAATACCACCAATCCACATATATGTGGCATACATTAATGTTTCCGTATATAGACCCATATTAGCTACAGTAGCAGTTCCGGCAGCTACCAATGCCAAGTTAGAAGCAATTGTTGCTAATTTAACTGGTTGACTTAATGGTGTTAACACCCAAGAAGAAATACCCATTGAATAAATAAAGCAATAAATAAAACCAGATAATATAAATCCATACCATGTATTCAAGATACCCTGCAAAGGCATAAACAAATTTGTAATAATTGTATATAAATCTACATTGAATACTTGTACTAATAAGAACGCTCCAAAAATCACAATTCCAATTGGCAACAAGGCATCAAACCACTGACGTACAAAATCAGGAATGGCACTATCTTCTTTGAAGAAAGTAAATTTGCCAAATAAATTGAATACGATACATGTAATAACACCGGTAATCATGGCACAGAACATACCACCGGCACCAAATGCACTGGATCCAAACCCTGGTTCACCTTCTGCTACTACAACTGGAGTTATTGAAATCAAAAAGAAAATAAGGTTAGTAGCACCGGCAATTAAACGTTGTTTTCTTAAACGTTTCTTCTCACAGAAATTGAATGGAATCAAGAAAGATACCAACACCGAAATCATTCCCATTGTCCATCCAAACGGTGTCCAGAAAGAGAATGGCAGACTAACGTATTCTTCGATAACTGTTCCAATACAGAATAAAGATCCCAATAAAATAAATGGTAGAACCTGCATAATGGAATCTTTTAGGGTTACTACCCAAACATTATGATTTACTACATTCATTTTTGGCGCAAAACTATTTTCGAGCCAATTGATAAACTTTTGCATATAAATAATCTCTCCTTGCCCTAATTATTATTTATTCATTTCTTCCATTAAATGAGCTATGGCTTTTTCCCCATTTAAAGTCGAGTAATACTCTGGTTTCATTAAAATCACTTTTACATCTCGACCATTTTTATATTCTTCGACTTCATCCAGAATATAAGCCAAATGTGGTCCAACCATCAAAGCATCAATATCATCGATATAGTTTTCGATTTCTGATTCACTGCGTGCTTTGATATCGATTGACAGCCCCTCCTTGGCAGCCGCTTTTCGCATGTTGGCAGCCATGAAACCTGAACTGGCTCCTGATCCACATACGAGTAATACACTTAATTTTTTGTCCATAATGATCTTCCTTTCTCTTGGCATATTGCCTTAACTATCTTCATTATGCAAAAAGAAAAAAGAAGGTTCCATCCAACTTTTGCCCCAAGGGTGGGCAAATAATTAGTTGCCTGTAGGGCGTGCAAAAGTCTGTTGGATTTTAACATATAGACTAGATATGATAATGCCAGATTAAAAGGATCGTTAAGATTCGCTTAAGTAAGTTAGGGTGTGGGGAATGAAGGCAAAGACAAGAAAACTTATTCGTTCATTGTTGGACAGACAGCCCAAAACGGCAGCTGTACTGGCAGACGAATTGAAAGTTTCCGTTCGCAGCATTAAAAATTATGTACGTGAAATTAATATTGAATACCCAGATTCAATAAGATCCTCTTATAAAGGATATGAAATCACACCGGAAAACGCCCTAACAATCCTTTCCAACTCTACGAATCACATTCCCCAAACATCCGAAGAAAGAAGTTCTTATATCATTAATAAACTCAACCATAATTCACGTGTTGTATTAAATGTATATGATCTCTGTGATGAACTTTTTGTGTCTTTATCAACGCTGAAAAATGATTTGGTTAAAGTGAAGAAGAAATTGAAAAAATTTGATTTAAGTCTGATTTCTAAAGGCGATTACATCGAATGCGAAGGTTTAGAAAAAAATAAACGGAAAATGTTAAGCTCGATCCTCTACGATGAAAGTAACATCAATTTTGTGAACATCGAGTCTTTACAACATGCCTTTTTAGATATCGATATTCCTTTTATACGACAAACGATCCTGGAAATCTTTGATAAATATCATTACTTTATCAATGATTATTCGCTGATCAACTTAGTTTTGCATGTAACAATTGCCGTAGATCGGATCCGCAATCATAATATGAATACAGAAAATATTGATTCTTTGCCTGGGGTTCGCCTGCACGAATTTGCCTTAGCGCAGGAAATGGCTAAAAAGCTGGAAGATCATTTTCATATTGAATTCAGCAATGCGGAAATCTACGAAATGACTCTGCTGATCATATCCAGAGCCACTACAATTGACTACAAAAGCATCAATGAATCAAACTTGGAACAGTTTATCGGAAAAGAATGTCTGGATTTAGTCCATCTGTTAATTGAGGATGTCAATGCGTTTTACTATATTGACTTAAGTGAACCAGAATTTCTTGTACGTTTTGCGCTGCATATCCGAAATTTGTTAGTACGTTCTAAAAATGACTATTTCAGTAAAAATCCATTAACCGAAAGCATTAAAGTTTCCTGTCCATTGATTTACGATGCCTCGGTAAATCTGGCACGAATCATTAAAGAAGAAACCGGCATTTCTATTAATGATGATGAAATTGCTTATATTGCTTTTCATTTAGGAAGCACTCTGGAAGCGCAAAAAAGTTTAACGACAAAGATTACCGCAGCTTTATATTGTCCGAATTACTATGATATAAACCGCAAAGTCACCGATGCGATCAACCAACATTTTAAAGATGATATTCTGATCAAATACATCCTTACGGAAGAAAGTGAGATTGAAAAGATCAACGATATTGATTTGATTATATCCACCATTCCTCTTTCTAAAGTAAGTACGATACCTAATATTATGATTAGTTTATTTGTGAATGAAAAGGATCAAACGCTTTTATCCACAAGAATCACCGAACTTCAGAAACAAAAGAAAAAGAAAGAGTTTGAAAGCTATCTAAGAGAGTTGATCATCCCAGACTTCTTTGAACGAAAAAATGATCTGTCATCCCAATTGGCATGTATTGATTATATGGTAAAGAAATTAGAGGCAAAGGAATATGTAGATGCTTCTTTTAAAGATGAAGTGTTGGAAAGAGAATTGATTTCATCGACGGCTTTTGGCAATTTTGCGATTCCTCATGCCATGAAAATGTATGCCAAGAAAACCGGATTAAATATTCTGGTCAGTGATAATCCGATTCCATGGGGAAGCCATGAAGTTCACTTAGTAATCATGATGTGCTTTAATAAAAATGAACGTCACATCTTTAATGAAATCTACGATCCGATTACCATGATCTTGAGTGAGCATGAAAATGTCAAACAAATCATAGCTTGTAAAGATTATGAAGAGTTTATCAACACAATGGTCTCATTACTTTAGCCAGTCTCCACTGGCTTTTTTTGATGAAATTGATTACGATTAGAATAGAGGTATATCCATGAACTTTTTTAAGAAACTACAAAAACAATTTTATACGCCACAAAAGAAAGATCTTCCTTCCTTTTCAGATAGCTCTATTCTGCGTTATAGAATTCAGTTTGAAGGCATCGTACAAGGCGTAGGATTTCGCTATGAAGTTTATCAGATGGCCACTCAGTTAAAATTGATAGGATGGGTTCGAAATGAAATGGATGGAAGCGTGCTTTGTGAAGTACAGGGCGCAAAAGAAAAAATAGAATACTTGATTCATCATTTACACCAAGTGCCCCGATTTCAAATTGATTCTGTGACTGAAAAAGAAATTCCACTTAAAAATGAATCATCCTTTCATATGGCTAACTGATCTTATGGACTTGCTTTTTGTTTATTATGAAATATCATGATATAATCAGAAAGCAATTTATATTCTGTCCTCGTAGCATAACGGATAATGCAATCGCCTCCTAAGAAGAAGCTGTGCTCTAGCCTTACCGTTAGCAAATTGCAAAAAAATTTACACTTGCCCTCGTAGCTCAATCGGACAGAGCGTGCGCCTCCTAAGCGCAAGGTTGGGGATTCAATTTCCTCCGAGGGCGCCATTTTATCGATACATAAAGCATTTTTGATCAATTTCTATATTTCATATCTTATAGTAGTTTATTAAAAGTCGCTTTATTCTTCAAAGAACAGTCGGTCATTGCAATCGACTGTTTTTTTAATGAGAATCGAACTGTTTTTCATGATTTTTGCTAATGAAAATGACACTTTTGCTAATCAGACGATTAGCGCGAATTTTGCCCTTATAAAAAAGTAAGAACACTGTCTTACTTTAGAGCTTCAATCAGCTGTGTCATCAGCTTCGGATCCTGTTTCAAGGCATCAACCAGGGAATCAATGTCAACCTCTTTCTTGGCATTTGAAATATGATCGATACCATCACCAAAATTCTTATAGAATGTATCATCCATCTTTTGAGCGTTGACCTTTCGATCCTCATCCAAGATATGACTATATATTTCTGTTACCATATCTGCTTGTGAATGTCCTGTATCTCCCTGCGTGGCTTTGATGTCTCCGTGATTCATTTTTAGTTTATAAGTAGTGCTGGTATGTCGAAATGAATGAAAAACAATCGGAGGAAGGCCACAGCTATCAATCAGTCTCTTCAATCCTTTCATAATCACACTTTCTGAACAATTTCTTCCATCTTCAAAACATACGACCAAATCATAATCCGTATATTCACCACCAAAAAAATCTTTGTATTTATCCTGTTCCGTTTTCCATTCTCTCAGTATTCTGGCTAATGTATTAGGTATCCATACTTTACGAATGCTGCTTTCCGTTTTCGGCTTCTTAATAATCATCTTTGTCTTATATTTGTGATTTGGATTTTTATCCGGAAAGACAAAGTACACATCTTTATAATTCAATGCTTCAAGTGCCTTAACATTCGCTCTGGTCAATTCACGATCAACAATCAAATGCGCATCCTCTTTTTCAAGATCCTCACCGGATATATGAACATTCTTCCACTGCAATGCTAGGATCTCGCCTATTCGTAATGAGCAGGCAAAGGATAAGTGGATACATAGAGATAATTTAGGATCTTCACAATTGTTCAAGGCTTTAATGATCATATCCGATGTCCAGATTTGTCTTTTCTTATAGATATGCTTAGGAGGATCCACTGATAAAAAGGGGTTCTTACCGATCAAATTCCAATTTAAAGCGGCATTGAAAGCACACTTCAACAATTTATGAATCTGATTCACTGTACCTGTACTGACATTCTTCTTTTTGTGGAAAATCAAATTTCCCGCACTTTCTGTTTTTAGCAAATCACTGTAATACTTGTCAATAAATAAGGTATTCACTTTTTGTATGGGAATATCCCCGATTATAGGCCTTACATAATTGTCAAGAAGTCTCAGATTGGATTCATACGTTTGAGGCGCCCATTTTTTAACCCCGTATAAATCAATAAACAGATCCAGAAAATCATTAATATTTTGTGCGCTAGGAGGAATAAATACACTCTTATCCATGTTGTTCTCCACTTCCGATTTTCTGATTTTTGCTTCCTTATATGAGCCAAAGGATTCCCATTTTTGTTTTTTTCTTCCCTCATCATCTTCATAAGTATAGACCACTGCATACTTTTTATTTCTCTTTTGAATGGATGCCATCTTTATTCTCCTTTCTTATCCTAAAGTAATTCTAAAGAGAATGGAAAACAAAATCGAATGTGCGATTTTCTTTTCATAGATCAAATAAAAAGCGAAACATTATCGTTCCGCTCTAATTTTATCAATCAATTTCATCTTCAATTCCGGATTTTCCTGAAGCTTATGAAGCAACAGTTGAAGCTCTTCATTTCTTTTTTCAAAGATTTCAAACTTTACTTTTGAATTGAATTCTTTTTGTGTTACCATCCTCAATACATGAACCGGATTCCTTTGTAAGTCCGTAATCTTAACTGGATTATCTAGATGAGAATAGTAATAATCTGCATTGGTACACCCTTTTTCATTCATTTGTTTTTTTGAAAAACTTTTGAGCTTTGCCAATGTCAAGTTTTTCAGTTTTCCATTCTTACAGGCAGCATGATACATCTTGGATAAGCTGCGAGTATCACATGGTTTCTCAAATCCCAACATGATGACCAGATTACAAGGATTCAAAGAAGAGTAATAATGTTCTTGTTGCTTTTTCCATTCTTTTAATAACATAGCTACCGGCTGATGCAGATGAGCAATCTTTACTGAAGACAAGTCTTTATACATCAAAGTTAAACTTGTATTTGTATGATTGTAGCCTTCACATCTAAATTGTTGAATAATCTGTGATTCTGAAAATGTGGCAAGGGTATTCTTATTCATTCTTTTTAAAAGCTTATCTGACTTGATAAAGCATCGTTCTGATTCAATCAGATCTTTATCTATATGGATGTTATCCCATGTAAGTCCCGTTATTTCATTAATGTCTAGTCCTGTGGAGAATAAAAGGTGAACCAACAAGAATAGACGAATATCCTGAATATTTCTGAGCAAACTCTCTACATAGGCTAAATTCCATTCTGTATCATGAGATATTTTAGCTGTCATCTTTAAATTCACTTCAAGAAAAGGATTGTAAACAATCAGTTGTTCAGCAACCAGGTAATCAAATGTATTTCTCAATAAAGATAATATACTCCTCTGCATACTAAACGGTACATTATTTCCTGCCTTTTGATGTCGTCTTCCTATACCTGATATCTCTTCCAGCAATTTCATTGTTTGTGCACCGAAGTTATCTTGAATATCTGCAATTCTTTTTTCTGCAAAGATTTTTTTCAAATAATTGTTGATTACTCCCTGAAACTTTTCACAATAGGAAACAGACCATTTTTGTGGGCCAATCTTTGTTACATACTGCTCTAAAAAATCGATGATTCTTGAGCTTTTATCTATATGCATTTTGTCATAATTGAATGTTTCTTCCAATTCCTTTTGCCTGGCAACGGCCGATGAATAATCGTAATAGGTTTCCCATACCGGTTTTTTGATTCCGTTTTTATCCACTCTTTGATAAATGACTGAATACGCTTTTCTTCTTTTCGTAATAATTGCCATAGTTCGCTCCTTATATTTTTTCATTCAGCCATTTATCGAATGATTCTTTGGAAATCCGAATCGAGGATCCGATCCTAAAAGATTTAAAACGATTTTCCTGCACTAACTGATATGCAGAATTTTTTCCAATACCAAGAATCTTCATGATTTCTTGTACAGTATAAGTCTTTTTTTCATATAAAACTGGTTTCATTTTTATCACCTCACTTTCATTTTAGTTATCCGTAAATCTATAAACAAATGTGCGAATTCTAATCAATTACATTTGAAGCAAGCGTACTTTAAAAAAACTAAATCATCAAATTCCCTGGTTTCCTCTAGAGAAAACTGTTATTTAGGGATCGCTATATTTTAAATAATTCTTTTTTAGAACATGCCAATTAGGACTTACACCACAACTTGTCATGATCTTTTTATCTATAATTTTCATAGTCCGCTGAGGGACTTTTCCAACTTTATGAATCAGACGACTTTTATCAATCACGCGAATCTGTTCAAGCAAGACGATTGATCGATATTTTAGACCTAGATCATCAGGTAAATAGACATGTGTAGGTAAGTATTTTTTAGTTCCAACACGACTAGTTATACTCGCAACTATCGTTGTAGGGCTGTGTTTGTTTCCCTTGTTGTTTTGAAGAATCAATACTGGGCGCACTCCACCTTGTTCAGAACCTATATTCATACACATATCCGCAATATAAATTTCGCCTCTTCGAATTCTCATGAATCACTCACTACCTCTCCTTATGTAATTAGGCCAGATCAAAAGATCTGGCCTATCATTTTATAAATCTTGACTTTCTATTTTTCCCTGACTACCCGAAAATCAAAAGGATACCATTTAACAAGTTTTGGCAAACTTTCACGAGAATTTCACTCCCGCAAGGTTCTCTTGCAGCTGCTCCCTTTGCGTGATCCTGGTTGACAGGGCTGAGGCTGAACAGGAGTATCATTGTCATCATCAGATATCATGGCCCAATGACTGCCACATCATTTTTATAGTTCAGTATGTAATCGCTCGATCATTCGATGTCATCGCGTACTTACTAAAAGGCTCATCTAATGAATAATGTATCAAATGGCTGTTATTCAATTTTCAAAGATCGAACTCACAAGGGGAGGTTGTTCACCTCTCACCATATAGGCATTTAAAACCCTTGTTTTGTCCAAATCTTTTTAAATTTTTTTTATTTTTTCTTTCAGTATATGGATTCGATAGTATATCGATGACCTTGGAATCCCTGTTATTTTAGAAACTTCATCCATTGTATAGCCTAAAATCCTTAACAAAAGAATATTTAATGTTGTGTGATCTGTATTTGACAAAATCATATATAAATCTTCATCATTAATTTCATTCAGAAGATCTTCGACATCAAAAATATCTCTTTTATCAGATGTCGATCTGACAACAAAAAATATTTCTTTAGTGGGAACTTGTCTGGATACTATGCTTCGTTCTCGCTTAAATTCATTCCAATCATAAGTTCTTAGTTCTTTGATCGTACTTTCAGGTACTTTAAGAGTTCGTAACAGTTCTTCCTCTTCTTCTTTCCATTCCAGCCATTTTTTATATTCTTCTGCGTAATTAAATCCCATTTCAGCTTCTCCTTTCAGTCAAGAAAGTCAAAGCCCGGCGGTGGTCTGGGAGGGGATGAAGATGCAATTTTCATCATCCCAGAAACCTAGTTTCGATATCTTGAATAGTTAGAATGCTCACATGATGTTGATCACAGAACATCTTAAATTCCATAAACAAATCTCTATAAATCACCAACCTTGTCCAGTCGTATATCAAGAGCACATCAAAATCTTTTCTTCTTACATGAACCAGAATATCTCTGATACCCTTTGTATTTAGAGTGTTTCCCTTTGTTATTTCATGTACAAAACCACAAACTTCAAGATTCATATGTTCTGCTAAGCTGCACAACAAATCCTTCTGATAAAAAATTAAATTTCTTTGAGTTCGTTCAGATACACGTGCATATATCCATGCTTTTTTCTTTTGCATAGTTTCCTCCTTTAAAGGGCTATCCCTTTCACTTAAAGAAGGGAAACTATTCCTAATTTTCAGCCATTATTTTTCTTAATTTTTGAAGAATTTTATGTTTATGATTATTCAATGTCTTTTCTGGAAGTCCCATCTTCTCTGCTAACTCCCGTTCAGAATGACCTTTAAAAAAGATTTCCTGGATGATGTATTGTTCCTGATCATTGAGTTTGTTTAATGCCTGATTCAATTCATATTTTCTATACCATTGGTTTATTCTTTCCTCTTCTGCAATCCTGTTAATTTGATATTTTTCAGCTTTTGAAAGATCAGCAAAGTTGTATAAATTCTTATCATTCTCTGAATCTCTGAGCATCTTCCGGTAACTGTTCTGACATACCAAAAATGCCTTTCTGGGTACTCTCACTTTTTTGTTTTCCACTATCATGTAATATTCAAGTTTTCCATCATGCTTTTCTGTCCAAAAATTGTATCGATTATAATCATTTTTCACCTTATTCACTCCTTTCTTCTTGGTTAAAAGAAAGGAGTGAGGAGGATCTTTATTTGAAGTCTTAATATGCAATTCAAAAGCACATAAAAGAAAGTAGGCGATAGCTATTAAACTACCGCCCCTTATCA
>CABOGK010000002.1 GCA_902399855.1 Erysipelotrichaceae bacterium | reverse complement strand
TATATTTATCATTAGACTTTGATGTGTTTTTTATGTATAATAGATATGGTTTTTCGTTTAAAAACTTAACTAGGATTAGGAGGTATGAGTATGGATCCAATAACCGCTCTTATCTCAGGGATCATAGGTCTGTGTGTTGGCGGCGGTGGAATGATCGTCTACAACAAAGCAGGGTTTAATAAAAATCAGCAAGAAGCAGAACGAATTTTAAAAGATGCCGAATCAGAAGCGCAGGCAAAACTGAAACAGGCAGTCTTGGATGGTAAAACACAGGCTCACGATTTAAAGATCGAAGCAGAAAAAGACATCAAAGAAAGAAGACAGGAAGTACAAAACCTGGAAAACAAGTTATTGCGTAGAGAAGATAACTTGAATTTTCGTGATGAAGCTTTAAATCAAAAAGAGCGTCAGATTACCGAAAAAATGCAGAAAGTGACTGATAAACTATCATCCTTAGAGAACAAAGAGAAAAAGCTGCAGGAACAAATCGATAACCAGATCGTGGTTTTGGAAGGTGTAGCTAAGATGTCGCAGCAGGATGCCCGCAAGGAATTATTCTCTGTTGTGGAAAAGAAGATGGAGCATGAAACAATTGCGTACATCAAAGACAAGGAAGAAGAAGCCAAGGCAACGGCGCAGCAAAAAGCGCAGAATATTATTGCCTTAGCGATCGAGCGTATGTCACAGCAGGAAACACAGGAGCGTACGGTCAGCGTTGTCAGCATTCCCGGCGAAGAGATGAAGGGTCGAATCATCGGACGTGAAGGTCGTAACATTCGTGCTTTTGAACAGGCAACGGGTGTAGAATTAAACATTGATGATACACCGGATTTGATTACGATCACTTGTTTTAATCCGGTTCGTCGTGAAGTCGCACGATTGGCTTTGGAGCATTTGATTCGTGATGGACGTATTCAGCCGGGTCGTATTGAAGAAGTGGTAAAGAAATACCAGCAGGAAATCGATCAGGAGATCATGAATGCGGGAGAAGATGCCATCTTTAAGTTAGGAATCGGAAAAATCGATCGTGAGATCGTAAAACTGATTGGTACGATGAAGTATCGTTATTCGTATGGACAGAATGCGTTACAGCATTCGATTGAGGTGGCTTACTTAGCAGGCGCTATGGCTGCCGAGCTGGGCTTGAATCAGCAGATGGCTAAGCGTGCCGGCTTACTGCATGACATAGGAAAGGCTTTGAACATCGAACAGCAGGATGGCTCTCATGTAGAACTGGGTTATAAGTTCTGTAAGAAGCATGGTGAAAAGGAAATTGTATTAAATGCCATTCTCTCTCATCATGGGGATGTGGAACCGAAGTTCTTGACAAGCCATTTAGTCATTGCGGCTGATACGATCAGCGCAGCACGTCCGGGTGCACGAAAAGAGAGCGCTCAGGCTTACATCGATCGTTTGGAAAATCTGGAAAAGATCGCAACTTCGTATGAAGGTGTACAAAACGCTTTTGCGATCCAGGCAGGACGTGAAATTCGCGTTATGGTAAATCCGGAATCTGTGGATGACTTGACTTGTGTAAAACTGGCACGTGAGATTCGTGATCAGATTGAATCGGAATTAACGTATCCGGGACAGATCAAAGTCAATGTGATTCGTGAGATTCGTGCTCAGGAATTGGCAAAATAGAACAAGAAATGACGGACGTTACAGCGTCCGTCATAGCTTTAATTACCAGTAAGTTTTTACTTACTACTTTGGCTTGAAACCCCTAAATTTAACGTCTATACTATACATGAAGTTAAATAAGGAGGAACATTAAAAATGGCTGTTACTATTGATAAAGACGCTTGCATCGGATGTGCTGCATGTGTTGGTGGATGTCCAGTTGGGGCACTTTCTATGGACGATGAAGGTAAATCTACTTGTGATGAAGCTACTTGCATCGACTGTGGTTCTTGTGTAGGAACTTGCCCTGTTGGAGCTATTTCTCAGTAATTATCTGTAGAGACTAAGCCAAGCCAAAGTGCTTGGTTTTTTTAATGGAGGAAAGAAAATGAAAATAAGACCAGAGTGGATGCTTCCGGATTTGGAAGCGGCTCGTAAGCGAACGAAACTGCCTACGCCTCGCATTGATTCCTTTATCATACCGGAAGAGGCAAAGTGGATCGGACGTAATAAAAAATACTATATTTCAACGTATGGCTGTCAGGCCAATGAAAGAGATAGTGAAACCTTGGCCGGTATTTTGGATGCGTTAGGGTTTGAGCGTTCCCTGGAACCGGATCATGTCGATGTTATTTTGATCAACACATGTGCTATTCGCCAAAATGCCACGGATAAGGTGTTGGGAGAAATCGGAAATTTTAAACGTTTTTATTATGAAAATAAAGATCTTGTGATCGGTGTGTGCGGATGCATGTCGCAGGAAGAAGGCTTTGTCGAAAATCTACTGTCAAAATATCCTCAGGTACGCTTGATATTTGGTACGCATAATATTCAGAATTTACCGGAGATGTTATATAGTGTAATTCATGAGGGAAAACGTGTGGTTGAGATTTACTCCAAAGAAGGGGAGGTTTATGAAAATCTTCCGGTACATCGTTTTGGAAAGTTTAAGGCCTGGGTCAATATTATGTACGGCTGTGATAAATTCTGTACGTATTGTATCGTTCCTTATACACGTGGAAAGCAGCGTTCTCGTACTATGGAACAAATCTTAAGTGAAGTCAGAGAATTAAAAGAGCAGGGATATAAAGAAATTACGTTATTGGGACAGAATGTCAATGCCTATGGAAAGGATATTGATCCGAATATCAATTTTGCGATCTTGTTGGAAGAATGTGCGAAGATCGGTATTCCACGTATTCGCTTTACTACCAGCCATCCGTGGGATTTTTCCGATGATATGATCGATGTGATCGCCAAATATGATAATGTGATGCCTTTTGTGCATTTACCGCTGCAGTCTGGTGATTCGGAAGTTTTACGTATGATGGGACGTCGCTATACGAAAGAATCGTATATGGAATTGTTCTATAAAATCAAGGAACGAATTCCAAATGTCTCAGTCAGTACGGATATCATTGTGGGTTTCCCAAATGAAACTGATGAACAGTTTGAAAATACGATCAAGGTCATGGAAGAGTGCAAATTTGATAATGCGTTTACGTTTATCTTCTCCGCGCGTCCGGGTACACCGGCAGCTCGTATGAAAGATTCGATCGATATAGAAACAAAATCAAAACGTCTGGCTCGTCTAAACAAGGTTTGGAATGCCTATGCCTTAGAAAAGAATAAAGCCTATGAAGGACGAATTGTGGAAGTTTTGGTCGATGGCACCAGCAAGAAGGATGAGCATGTCTATTCGGGATATACCGATACAAATAAGCTGGTGAACTTTACCGGAGAAAATATCGAACCGGGACAGTTTGTCAAAGTACGTATCAAAACCGGAAAAACATTCTCTTTGGATGGAGAGGCAATATGATATAATAAGAAAAAGAATGATTAGATTAGAAACGAGGGCTTATGAAAAACAAAAATAATAAAGAAATCAGCTCTGTGAATGAAAGAATCCGTATCTTTTGTTTAGGAGGATTGGATGAAGATGGTAAGAATATGATGGTCGTAGAAGTCGATCAGGATATTTATATCATCGAAGCCGGAATTAAATTTCCGGAAGAAAAAGAATCGCTGGGGATTGAATTTATCGTACAGGATTTTACGTATTTGATTGAAAATCAAGATCGTATCGCCGGTATTTTTATTACGCATGGACATGATGATGTCATGGGTGCTTTGCCGTATCTGATGAAAAATGTCAAAGCTAATATCTATACATCACCATTAGCCTCTAAGGCGATTCATAAGGTATTCAAAAAAGAACGAATTACCGGTAGCAAGATTTATACGATCAAACGACACGATCAAAGAAAGATCGGAACACATAAGGTCGTGTTCTTTCCGGTAACACATGCCTATCCGGGTACGTTTGGTCTGGCTATTTCAAGCAGTCAGGGATATATCGTTTATTCCGGTGAGTTTATCGAAGATTACGATGATCTGCATGACAGTTATCGTGGCGATTTTACAACTTGTTCTAAGCTGGGAAATGAAGGTGTACTGGTTCTTTTACAGGAAAGTAA
The DNA here is from genome assembly GCA_902399855.1 of Erysipelotrichaceae bacterium. GTDB lineage: Bacteria > Bacillota_I > Bacilli_A > Erysipelotrichales > Erysipelotrichaceae > Faecalicoccus. The sequence goes on along the minus strand of CABOGK010000002.1, from coordinate 130,196 downwards.
AGGTGCAGAGCGCTCCGGCCATACGGCACCGAATCATCGCATTACGGAAAAATTCTCTCAGGTTTTGGAACAGACCGATCATAACCGTGTTTTTGTGAGTGTCTATACGCAAAGTGTGTATCGTATTCAGGAAATCATCGAGTGTTGTATTCAATACGATCGCCCTATGATCTTTTATTCTAAAGAACTGAGAGAATTGGTTACGAATTTAGAAGATTTCAATGTATCGATTCCGAATAAACTGGTGTTAGATCCATCCTATATCAAGGAAGCACCGGATAATGTTGTGGTGATTATCAGCGGACAGGGAAAATCTTTATTCAAGACCATGTCCAACATTGCCAATAATGAAGTGGAAGATATCGTCTTCACTCAAAACGATGTGATCGTAATCGCATCACCGGTGATTCCGGGTGTGGAAAAAGTCTTTAAATCGATGGAAAACGATATTTATAAGGAAGAGGGAAGAATTCTTGTATTGGATCGAAATGTATTAAGCATGCACCCTTCTAAAGAAGACTTAAAGATGATGCTCTTTTTGATGAAACCAAAATATTACATTCCGGTCAAAGGAGAGTATCGTCATTTGTTCATGAACTCGGAAATTGCACTGGAAATGGGCTATAAACCAAGTCAGATCATTTTACTGGATAATGGGCAGGTCGCAACATTTGAAAACCAGAAATTGCGTTCCTGTTCTATGGAACTGGAACTACACGATGTGATGATCGACGGTAAGGAAAACTGGGATATGGCCGGTGTGGTTTTAAAGGATCGTGAAATTCTTTCTACTGATGGTGTCATGATTCTGGCCATCGGTTTAGATGCCAAGACAAAGAAGATCATTAACGGGCCGGATATTCAAACACGTGGCTTGATCTATGTCAAAGATGCAGAATATATCACCACGGATGTCGGAAAGATCTTAGAGGATACGATTCAGGAAGCGGTGGCGAATAAAACGTATGATAATTTGACAACGCGTAATGAAATCCGGGATAAGATTTCAAAATATTTGTACAAACAGACCGCTAAAAGACCAATGGTCTTACCGGTTATCTTGGAAATCAACAATCAGTAAAAGGAGTTGATGAAATTGGCTAATGCCAGAACAAAAAAAACATCAAATCGTAAAAAAACATCGACAAAACGAAAGACACAGGCGTCCAAGACACAATCGAACCTTGTTCGCGTGTGTCTTCTGCTTTCTCTTATTGCGATCAGCATCATTGCATTTTTTCAGCTGGGTATTGTAGGAACCTTCTTTTATCATTTGGCTAATTTATTACTGGGTTCATTAGCAAGCATTTTTTACATGCTTTTGATTTTGGGAAGTCTATTGGTCTTTATACGTTTTGATCTTCAGCAAATCCCTGCCCGATACTATGTCGGCGTGCTCTTCTTATTTATCGCATGGTTGATGTTGGAAGGGTTGAATGAAGTCGTCAATCAGGAAAGCTGGAGTGTATTGCGTGGGATCGGATCAAATGTTTTTTCTATTTTATCGGGTTCGGCTTTGACCAAAAGCGGATTGATCGGTGCTTTATTGATCGGTATCTTTTACAGCTTGTTCGATGCGACAGGATGTATCGTTTTGATCGTGTTGTTTATCATTCTCGCATTCAGCTTGTTTGGATATGATTCTATACGCATGTTGATAGAAAATAAACGTGCACAAAAGAAGACACAGACCAAAAAATCGAAACCAACAAAAACTAAGCCGAAAGAAGAAGTAGTATTGAATGATTCCATGTTTCTGGAGGCTGATCCGGAAGAGTCAAGCTTATTTGTGGCTGATGATATGGATGAACCGGCTATTCATACCATTGAACCGGATATCATAGAAAAAGCAGAGCCTGTTGTAGAAGCCAAAGAAGTTATTGATCAACCTGCAGAGTATATTGCGGATGAGGAAAAGGCATATGCGAATTATCGCTTGCCAAGACTTTCTATCTTAAATGAAATTGAGAAAAAATCCAAGAATAATGTCAATGTGCAGTCAGCAAAGCAACAAGGTCAGAAATTGATGGAAATTCTGCATGAATTTGGCGTTAATGCGACTCTGGTGCAAATTCATATCGGGCCCAGTGTCACAAAATTTGAAGTACGTCCGGAGCTGGGTGTGCGTGTCAATCGCATCAGTAATCTGCAATATGATATAAAAATGGCTCTGGCCGCAAAAGATATTCGTATTGAAGCGCCAATTCCGGGGAAAAGTGCCGTAGGTATCGAAATACCAAACGTAGAGAAAACAACCGTACAGATGAAAGAGCTTGTCAAAAGCATTCCGGATTCTTTAAAAGATAAAAAGCTTTTATTCTGTTTGGGAAAAGATTTGATGGGAAACTGTGTTTATGGTGAATTGAATAAAATGCCGCATCTATTGATTGCGGGTGCTACAGGTTCCGGAAAATCCGTCTGTGTTAACTCTATTATTTCATCGATTTTGTTGCGAACCAGACCGGATGAAGTAAAAATGGTATTGATCGATCCTAAAAAGGTGGAATTTACCCCTTATAACGATGTACCACATCTTTTAGCGCCGGTTATCACGGATGGTGACTTGGCCAATAAAGCGTTAAAAGTCATCGTCCAGATCATGGAACACCGCTATGACTTGTTTGGCCATTTGGGTGTAAGAAATATTCAATCTTACAATGAACATGTCACAAACCATCCGGATGACAGTCTAAAGAAATTACCGCGTATCGTGGTTATTATCGATGAGTTGGCCGATTTGATGTTGGTTGCCGCAAAGGAAGTGGAATCCAGTATTCAGCGCATCACACAGCTTGCCAGAGCCGCCGGTATTCACTTGATTGTTGCGACACAAAGACCTAGTGTTGATGTGATCACAGGTATCATTAAGGCCAATATCCCATCCAGAATTGCCTTTGCGGTTAGTTCTTCAACCGATTCTCGAACGATTTTAGATCAATCCGGGGCAGAACGCTTGCTTGGATATGGAGATATGTTGTATCTTCCTAATGGGGAGACAAGTCCAAAACGAATACAGGGGGTCTTTATCAAAGATGAGGAAGTCAACCGTATTTCAGCCTATGTCAAGTCACAGGCCAGTCCTCATTATGACGATGCCTTTATTCAGCTCAAAGATCTGCAGTCACAGGGACAGGAAGTCGGATCCGAATGTGCCGATCCACTCTATGATCAAGTCAAAAACTTTGTCGTACAGTCACGCAGAGCCAGTACTTCCTTGATTCAGAGAAAGTTCTCGGTAGGCTATTCGCGTGCTGCTCGTTTGATCGATGCCTTAGAGGACCAGGGAGTAATTGGCCCAGCCAATGGTTCCAAGCCAAGAAAGATCTTAGTGCAGAATACTTTGGAAGACCCCGAAGAATAGGAGATGTAGTAATGAACGTTTTTTTGAATTCCACAGGGAAACAGGAAGGATGCGATTGTGTATCCAAAGCCGTTATGTTAGGTGATTTTGTATATGTCAGCGCACAAACCGGCAACGGAGAAACAATAGAAGAACAGACTTTGACCGCATGCAATAAAGTATTGGATGCGATCGAGGATTTTGGTTTACAGATGCATCACTTAGTAAAATTTACCGTATATCTTACAGATATCCAAAATAAAACATCCTTTTTACAGGCTTTCAAAAACTTTGTGGAAGCACCTTTTCCGGCCTGCAGCTTTGTCGAGGTCAACAATCTGGAAGAGAATGCGCTGGTATCAATTGAAGCCTTAGGGGTAAATACTTTACGTTATGAACACCAACAAAAGGAAAGTGCCTGCTCTAACGGCTGTCATGGATGCAATGGCGGTTGTCACGATTAGACATCCAAACGTCTTAAATAACGAAATATTTGACGCATCTGTTTTTGAACACGATGCGGCTCTTCACACTCTAAACATGTATGATCTTTAAAATGGATCGTACATATTTTTTTGTTGTAGGTCACAAAATCAATCTTTTCGTAACAAATCCAAATGTTCTTAGGATCATCTAAAGGTTTGATTGGAAAAAAGATACAATGCGGTTTTTCCTGAACGATGACAGGAATATACTGTTTTTGGTTCATCTGGTTCGCATAGGCCGTTTTTCGCCCTTTTAAAGTGGAACCATGACGTAGGCACTCCTGGTCAAAATAACGATGAACGCTGGAGCAGGGCTCATATTCTATTTGTTCTTCTGCGACCTTACAAACAGAACTGTTCGCATAATTGTAATATAGATAGTTTGTCATAAAAAAACACCTCATTCTTAGAGTAATGAAGTGTTCTTACCAATATCTTACTTTTTAGAATTTTAGAGCCAGGAAATTTTATTTTCCGTTGCGTTCATAATCTTTTGAATATTGGAACGATGGCGATAAATGATCAAAAACATCATGATCCATGAAGCTAAAACGATAAAAATAGGATTCAGCTCTAATGAAAGAACGCGGGCACTGATATACATACAGCTGGCAATCGATGCACAAATGCTGGCCAATGATACATATTTAAAAATAAAGAGAATGATTAAAAACATGCCTAATGGAACCAGGGCATAGCTGATATCATGGAAAGTAAAAAACCATAAGGAAACTAAGAAACCAAACATCGTACTGACTGCTTTTCCACCCTTAAAGTGCGCAAATACAGGATAACAGTGTCCGATACAACAAGCTACACCGCACCAGATGCTGCAGGAGCCATCAATCAAGCTTGCCAGACCCATGGCCAATACCACCTTTAAAATATCACAGGCAATAACGGAAATTCCGGCATTTCTTCCTAATACACGTCCGGCATTGGTACCTCCTAAGTTTCCAGACCCATATTGACGAATATCGGTTTTATAGAAAACCTTGCCAATGACCAATGCGAAGGGAATGGAACCTAAAAGATAGCCCAGTAAAATACAAAGAATCAAATATAAAAAATTCATAATCTCTCACCTTTTCAACAATTTTATTCTAAACAGTTTTATAGGAAATGTAAATTATATTTCGTTGATTGTACTATAATACATATGTTTAGATTCTAAACAACTATTGAATTATCAGATCATTCTGCTATGATATGAAGAAGAAGGAGTAAGTTTATGCATCCATTAATTGAACTTATTAAAAAAGATATGGTTCCGGCATTAGGAGTCACGGAACCAGGGTGTATTGCCTTTGCGGTTGCGAAGGCAAAGAGTTATTTAACAAGTAAACCAGAAAGAGTAGTTTTATCGTTAAATAGCGGTCTATATAAAAATGCTTATACTTGCGGTATTCCCAACAGTTCTCATTATGGGATAAAATATGCTGCGGCATTTGGTTTAATCATGGCAGATTCTCAAAAAGGCTTGCAGGCTTTGGAAGGAATTACTCCGGATGACGACCGTAAGGCAGAACAATTAATTCAGAAAGATCGAATAATTGTAAAACTTAGTGGTATTTCCAGTGCATTATACTGTCAGGCAACTGTATATTCTAAACATGAAGAGTGTACAGTAACCATCGAGCAGTCGCATACAAATATCACATCCATTCGATTGAATGGGCAATATATTTTTCATAATGTCATTCAAAACAGGCAAGATACAACACCGCTTATTCATCAATATTCTGTAAAAGATATATGGGAAGCAGTTCGATCTTTTTCAGAGGAAGAATTATCTTTCATTCAAAAAGCATTTGATATGAACATGTCTTTATTTAAAGAAGGACTCCAATCTCAGAAGACTGTTATTTTACATCAATTATATAGAATGAATGAAAATACAATCTTTTCAAAAGATGTGCAAAAAAGTGCCTCTTTATTGTGTAATGGTGCTATTGAAGCTCGTGTTTTGGGATTGGAGGCGCCTGCAATGAGTATAACAGGATCCGGTGCTCATGGAATTATAGCAACTTTGCCTCTTTATGCTTACTCTGTTTTAAATCATTGTACGAATAAACAGCTGTATCAGGCAACAGCATTGAGCTATTTGATTTGTATGTATATCAAGGAATATTCAGGTAAACTTTCAGCGTTTTGTGGCTGTGGGATTGCGGCTGGAACCGGAATGGCTTGTGGCTTAGTGTATCTTCAACAGGGAAATAAAGAACAAATCGATCATGTTATTCGAAACATGGCATCGAGCATTACAGGTATGATTTGTGATGGGGGAAACCATGGCTGTGTGATGAAAGGAATGGCTGCTGTTGATATAGCTTTTGAAAGTGCACAATTGGCAATGGCTGATGTTTCAATCGAATCTGTTCATGGAATTAATGGAATGTCGATTGAAGATACTTTAAAAAATATGGGTGAAATTGCTGATCCCGGAATGAGAGAAACAGAGAAGGTTATTGTGGATATTTTGAAAAAGAAATAATAGTTTTGATTTTAGATGAATACAAAAAAGGTTTATCCGTTTTAAATAGATAAACCAATGTATCCTTTAACAAAGTTTCGTTGTCATGATTCAGATTAAAGGAATTTTATTTAAAATCATTTTTTATACAAGTTATATATTGTTTTAACACTTTATAAAAACTTTGTATATCTTGTTCACTGCATGTTTCTAAGAGTTGATCGTATGTCTTTTTTATATCTTTCGTATCATACAATTTGTGTGATTGTGAAAGTTGATCTCCTTTCTCCGTAACATATAAATAGTTTATTTTTCGATCTTTAGAAGAGTTTTCTTTACGAATATAACCCTTTTCCAGAAGATTTTTTACAGTTTGTGAAACGGCACCTTTTGTCTTATTCCAAAAGCGGGCAACTTCGCTGACAGTAGTCCCCGGATGTTCTTCAATGAAAGTGGTTGTATGAGCTTCCATCATACTTACTTGTTCACCGGTTCCATAATCATGTTTGGCTAGAATATAGTTATAATATAAAATTACAAATTGATAGACGTAATCGTGTTGTTGGTTTAATTCTTTATATTGTAAGTTAATCTCATTTTTATGCATTTTTAACACTCCCAAGATGTCTTTATTATCGCATAAAAAGAAAAAAGGTACAAATACACAATCTTTTTGTTTAGAATCTAAATAAAAGTATTGACTCCATAGATTGAAAGCGCTATCATCTAAATAGATAGTATAGTTCCTAAACAACTAAAGGAGGATTTTATGAACTATAATTTTGATAAAATCATAGATCGTTCCAAGAATCATGCAGCGAAGTATGATGAACGAATCAAAAAGTTTGGTACAGAGGATGTCATTCCTCTATGGGTGGCAGATATGGATTTCAAGACCGCACAGCCGATCATTGATGCTCTGGAATCACGGGCCAAAGAAGGCATATGGGGTTATACCTCCAGAGATGATTCTTATTTTGAAGCCTATGCCAAATGGCAGGAGAAACGTCATGGCTGGAAACCGGATGTCAGGAAAATGTCCTACGCGTTAGGTGTGGTTCCTTCTTTGAGTGCTATCGTCAAGCTTTTTAGTCCGTTGAGTGGAAAAGTCATGATCCAGACACCGGTCTATCCGGAATTCTACGATGTCGTTGAAGCATGGGATCGTACGGTGATTGAAAACCGTCTGGTGGAAGAAAACGGAAACTGGTCCATTGACTGGAAGGATTTTGAAGAAAAGGCAAGACAGGCGTCTCTGTTTATCTTATGCTCACCGCATAATCCCTTAGGCATCGTTTGGGAAAGAAAGGATCTGGAACGGATGTTTTCCATCTGTAAGAAGTATTCGGTTCCGGTTGTATCGGATGAGATTCATTCGGATCTTGTCTTCCATGGAAAGAAACATATTCCATCGGCTCTGATCGATCCGGATGTGATCACGTGTATTTCGTGTACGAAGACCTTCAATCTGGCCGGTCTGCAGGCCTGTACGGTCGTATTCAGTGATGAAAGACAGAAGGAAGTGTTTGATCGATACTGGGCCAGGATGGATATTCACCGCAACAACGCATTCAGTCTGATTGCGATGGAAACAGCCTTGAATGAAGGGGAAGAATGGCTGGATCAACTGCTTGCTTATCTAAGTGACAACATTGATTTTGTTGTGGAGTACTGCAGAAATCACATTCCATGTATCAAGCCCATGCGACCAGATGCGACCTATCTGGTATGGCTGGATTGTCGTGATTTGCATTTGAATCAGGAAGAACTGAATGCCTTCTTTATTCAGGAAGCCAAATTAGGTTTGAATAACGGCGGTGACTTTGAAAGAGGACTGGAAGGCTATATGCGATTGAATGTAGCCTGTTCAAGAAGTGTGTTAAGACAGGCAATGAAGCAGTTAGAAAAGGCGGTAAACAGTAGAAATGAAAGAAAGTAAGTTCTGGAAGCAATATGGCTCCGTTCTGTTATTGTTGGGTGGAATTCTGATCGGTTCTTTGATTGGAATCTTCAGTCCAGATACAGGAAAGATTTTAAAACCTCTAGGTGATATCTTTATCAATTTGTTATTTACGATCGTTGTGCCTTTGGTCTTTATATCGATTACGGCAGCCGTGGGAACCATGGTAAACCGTAAGCGGCTAGGTAAGATTTTGGAAAGTACGTTAGTGACTTTTATCGTTACGGGTTTATTCGCATCAGCCCTTGTCCTGATCTGGGTGCAGTTTTTTAGTCCGGCATCCGGTGGGGCTATCGAATTGAGTACGACAGAAATCGATAAGACACAAAGTGTTTCTGAATTGATTGTATCCACTTTGACAGTTTCTGATTTTTATCAGCTGTTGGATAAATCACATATGCTGGCGCTGATCATCTTTGCAATTTTGTTTGGGTTGTGTGTATCCATGAGCGGTGGTGATGAAAGTCCGGTTGGAAAGTTGTTAAAGAATTTAAATGAGATCATTATGCGTTTTGTCGGCATCATTATGAAACTTGCACCGATTGGATTAGGCGCTTACTTTGCGAACTTGATTGCCGAGTATGGTCCACAGCTGTTGGGCGATTATGGTCGCAGCATGATCGTATATTATCCTTTATGTCTTTTATATGTTCTTATTTTTTATCCTTTATACGCATATTTCTCCGGCGGTAAGGAAGGAGTTAAGCGCATGTTTAAGCATATCTTTACACCGGCAATCACAGCCTTTGCGACTCAAAGTTCGGCTGCAACATTACCGGTCAATAAGGAAGCTTGTGAAAAGATCGGTGTACCATCGGATATCAGTGATATTGTCTTACCGATGGGATGCACGATGCATATGGATGGTTCGGTATTAAGCTCGATCACAAAGATCGTATTTTTATTCGCAACCTTTAATCTACCATTTACCGGCATTGACACCTATGCGATGTCGATCTTGGTAGCCATCTGTTCTGCCTTTGTACTTTCAGGTGCACCGGGTGGTGGCCTAGTAGGAGAGGTCTTGATCGTATCGATGTTTGGCTTTCCACCGGAAGCCTTTCCATTGATCGCAACTCTGGGCTTCTTGTTTGATCCTATGGCAACGGCTTTAAATGCCAGTGGAGATACGATTGCCAGCATGATCGTAACTCGTTTGGTCGAAGGGAAAAACTGGCTTATACAACATTCAACAAATGGTTCTAAGTAAAAAAGAGTCTATAGAAAAGCTTATCCTTGGCGATAGGCTTTTCTTTTTCTTCATAAAATGATCAAAAATCGCCTTGAAATCTAGAATTTGACATTTTTTATGCAGAAAACTTTGATATAATTAAAGCTATGCGAAAGGATGATCAGATGCCAGATAAGACATATGATGAGAATAGTATTGTGATCCTGGAAGGACTGGAAGCAGTCCGCAAACGTCCGGGTATGTATATTGGTTCTACGGATTCCAGAGGTCTTCACCACCTGGTTTGGGAAATCGTCGATAATGCGATTGACGAGGCTTTGAATGGCTATGGAAATCAGATCCATATTACATTGAATGCCGATGGCAGTGTTACGGTAGAAGATCATGGACGTGGAATGCCTGTCGGAAAACATAAGTCCGGTGTCAGCACCTTAGAAGTTATTTTTACGGTGCTTCATGCCGGTGGTAAATTTACCAGCAGTGGAGGCTATCAAAGTGCCGGTGGTTTGCATGGTGTAGGGGCCAGTGTTGTGAACGCATTGTGTTCCTGGTGTAAAGTAACGGTGCATGATGGTAAAAATGTATGGTCTATGTTGTTTGAAGATGGGGGAAAGAAAGTCGGAAAGCTGGAGAAGATCGGTAAGACCAATCGTACCGGAAGTACTGTACAGTTCTTACCGGATACTCACATCTTTAAACAAAATCGCTTTTCCTTCTCCAAGATCTGTGAACGCGCACAGGAAGATGCTTTCCTTTTAGAAGGCTTAGAGATGAAAGTGACCGATCTTCGAAAAGAAAAACGGGAAATGGTCTATCAGTATGAAAATGGCTTACAGGCTTTTATCGAGGAAATTGATAAAGATCATACACCGATGCACGATCCAATCAGCTTTGAAGGCAACAATAATGGCATACAAGTGCGTGGTTGTTTTCAATATACCGATGATTATCAGGAAAATGTATTCAGCTTTACCAACATGGTTCGTACACGGGATGGCGGAAGTCATGAAACCGGTGCGAAACAGGCTTTTACCAAAGTGTTCAACGAATATGCCCGTAAAAATGGTTTCTTAAAAGAGAAGGATAAAAGTTTTGATGGCAGTGATGTTCGGGAAGGCTTAACGCTTGTCATCAATCTGACGATTCCGGAAAATCTTCTTCAGTTTGAAGGACAGACAAAAGAGAAATTGGGAACACCGGAGGCAAAATCAGCTACGGATGCGATCGTCAGTGAAAACTTACGTTATTTCTTAGAGGAAAATAAAGAAACGGCACAGGCGCTGGTGCGAAAAATTGTAAAGGCGGCCAATGCGCGTAATGCGGCTCGCAAGGCCAGAGAGGAAGCGCGTAAAGGCAAAGGCAAACAGAAGGCAGAAAGAGTATTGTCCGGAAAGCTTGCCAGTGCGCAAAGCAAGGATGCCCGAAGAAAGGAGCTGTACCTTGTCGAAGGTGATTCGGCCGGGGGTAGTGCCAAACAAGGTAGAGATTCAAAATATCAGGCCATCCTACCATTAAGAGGAAAGGTATTAAATACCGAAAAGGCATCTTTGGAAAACATTGAGAAAAATGAAGAATTGAATACGATCATTCATGCCCTGGGAGCCGGTGTCGGAAAAGATTTTACCGCCGAAGATTCCAATTACTATAAGGTCATCATCATGACCGATGCAGATGATGATGGGGCGCATATTCAAAATCTTTTATTGACATTCTTTTATCGCTATATGCGCGATCTGATCGATAAAGAGATGTTATATATCGCCTTGCCACCTTTATATCGGATTGCCAAAGGGAAGAATGAATACTATCTATACACGGATGAAGAACTGGATGAAAAGAAAAAAGAGCTCAAAAACGGCTATACCATCACCCGTTATAAAGGTCTTGGTGAAATGAATGCCACGCAGTTATGGGATACGACCATGAATCCGGCTACGCGTACCTTGATTTGTGTGACGATAGAAAATGCGGTCATGGCTGAGCGTCGTGTCCATGAACTGATGGGAGATAAAGCCGAGCTTCGTCGTAACTGGATCGAAGACAATGTCGTATTCACATTGGAAGATGATTATGTAAAGGAGGTACGCCATGACTAAGGCAAATACAGTGGAAGAACATCATATCTTAAAAAATTCACTGGAAGATATCATGGCGGATCGCTTTGCCCGATATTCCAAATACATCATTCAGGAGCGTGCCCTGCCCGATGCCAGGGATGGTTTAAAGCCGGTGCAGAGACGTATTTTATATGCGATGTATGAAGATGGAAACACCTACAATAAGCCTTATCGCAAAAGTGCCAAAACTGTCGGTAACGTCATCGGTAATTACCACCCGCATGGGGATAGTTCCGTTTATGGCGCGATGGTACGATTATCACAATCTTGGAAAATTGCCGATCCTTTGATCGATATGCAGGGAAATAACGGTTCTATTGACGATGATCCGGCGGCTGCGATGCGATACACGGAAGCTAGACTTTCCAAACTTTCGGATTATTTGTTGCAGGATATTGAAAAGGATACGGTAGAATGGGCTCCCAACTTTTCGGACGAAAAGATGGAACCGACAGTTTTGCCGGCTCGTTATCCCAACTTGCTGGTGAATGGAATCACGGGTATTGCGGCAGGCTATGCGACCAATATACCACCCCATAATTTAAATGAAGTTGTTGAAGCGGCTATATATCGCATTCAACGTCCTCAGTGTACTCTTGATGAGCTGATGCAGATTGTAAAAGGCCCCGATTTCCCGACGGGTGGTATCGTTATGGGCATTGAGGGAATCAAAGAAGCTTTTTCAAAAGGAAAAGGAAAAGTCATGATTCGATCCAAAGTGCATGTGGAACAGACACGAACAATCAAACAACTGGTTGTTACCGAAATTCCATATGAAGTGATCAAAAGTCAGCTGGTCAAGAAGATCGATGATATTCGAATCAATAAAAAAGTCGATGGTATCTTAGATGTACGTGATGAAAGTGATCGTAATGGATTGCGCATTGTCATCGACTTAAAGAAAGATTGTGCCGATGAAACGATCTTGAATTATCTTTATAAGAATACCGATCTTCAGATTTCTTATAACTATAATGTGATTGCCATTGTCAATAAGGCACCGGTATTGATGTCTTTGCCGATGGCGCTGGATGCCTTTATTCAACATCGGGAAGATGTAGTGTTAAGGCGAAGTCATTATGATTTAAAGGCTAAAAAGGAACGAGCGCATATCTTGGAAGGCTTGATCAAAGCGGTCAGTGTCATGGATGAGATTATTTCCATCATTCGTTCCTCTAAAGATAAGGCCGATGCCAAAAACAATCTGATTTCTCGCTTTGGCTTTTCCAAAGAACAGGCAGAAGCTATTGTCATCATGCGTTTATATCGTTTGACACATACGGATATTAAAGAATTGCAGGATGAATACGATGCGCTTTTAAAGGATATTCAACGTTTGGAAGGTATCGTATCGGATAAGAAAAAGCTGCATGCATTGCTTGTCAAAGAATTAAAAGAAGTCAATACGACTTTTAAGACCGAAAGACGCAGTGAGATTCAAAATGATATTCAAGAGATCGTCATTGATGAAAAAGCTATGATTGCGGATGAACAAGTCATGGTGACAATGACACATGATGGGTATGTCAAACGTGTCAGTCTGCGTTCTTACAATGCGTCACCGGATAGCCTGAGTGGTCATAAGGATGGCGATTTTATCGTATGCAGTGGCCAGGCCAGCACCTTACAGACACTCTTGTTTTTTACCAATCGCGGAACCTATGGGTATTTACCGGTCTATACCTTGGAAGAAGCCAAGTGGAAGGATCTGGGAAAACATATCAGCAGTTATTTGAAAATCGATTCTTCGGAAAAAATCGTTCAGGCCTATTTGATCGATCATTTTGATAAACATGTAGAGATGGTCTTTGCCTCGGCTTTAGGTATGATCAAGCGAACTTCTTTAAAAGATCTGCAGGTTTCTCGTGCCAATAAAACGATGGTCTGCATGAAAGTTGGATCAGCCGATGAAATGATTTCGGCAAAAGCATCCATGACACAAACGGATCAGATCGTGTTGGTGACAAAAAATGGTTTTGGTTTGACGTATCCGGTTGAACAAGTACCGCAGGTATCGGCAAAATCCAAAGGTGTTAAATCAATCAATCTGACAAGGGACGATTGTGTGGAAGATATGCTTGTCTGTCGTGACTTGCAGGGACAAATTCTATTTATGACAAGCGAAGGGCAGATGAAACGTGTCAAGATGGATCAGATTGCCCAGTTTAATCGACCGGCTAAAGGAAACCGCATTTGTAAGCTGATCAAATCAAATCCAAGTCATCTATATAAAATGAAGGAGATTCGTGATCTACAAAAGGAAATCGTGCTGGAAAGTGAAGAGCTTCTTCGCTTTGTACCGGCATCCATTTCTTTGATGTCGGTAGAATCAACGTTCTCGAATCCATTTGGTAAGCTGGAAGCTTATACGATTCCTGAGAATCTGGATTGTATTGAGGAAGGAAACTGGTCAGAGGAAGAAAGTGAACAGCTTTCACTTTTTGAGGTATAAGCATGTCCAGAAAAAATGCGAGTTCCATCTGTATCTTGGTGGCAGCCATCTGGGGCGGTGGTTTCATTGCGACCGATGCCGCTTTGGCCACCTTTGATCCGTTTACCGTTTTATTGATTCGCTTTTTAGGTGCCAGTCTTGTGTGCTGGCTCATAGTAGGAATTCAAAAAATACGCATTACCAAAGCCGGTGTATTAAAAGGGGCTTTATCAGGTATTTTCTTGTATTTGGCCTTTGCCTTTCAAACCTTTGGTTTAGATATGACCAATACCGGTCAAAATGCTTTTTTAACGGCGGTCAATGTGGTCATGGTACCTTATATCGCCTGGCTCATCTTTAAGAAAAGACCACAGTTCATGCAGGTATTTGCCAGCTTGATCTGTCTGATTGGTATTGGATGTCTTTCTCTATCAAAGGGGCAGTTTCACTTTTCTTTTGGAGATGGTTTATCACTGATGTGTGCCTTCTTTTTTGCTTGTCACTTTATCTCTTTGGAGTATTCGACAAAAGGACAGGATGTGCGACTTATCAATGCGGTTCAAATGTCAGTGGCTGCATTAGTGTCTATTCCAGGTGCCTTATGTTTGGAAGCGATGCCTTCACACATCTCCTCGATGGCCATTTTCAGCTGCCTTTATATGATTTTGATTGCCACATGGCTTGCATTTCAATTACAAACTCTGGCGCAAAAATATATCGATTCTTCCAGTGCCAGTGTGCTTCTTTGTACAGAATCTTTATTTGCCAATATTTTTGGATTTGCATTGTTGCACGAAGAAAAGACGTGGATCATGATCTTTGGTGGTTTATTGATTTTTCTGTCGGTTATCTTAGTAGAAGGGGAATCTCTGTTTGATAAAAATAGAATTTTCAAACGGTTGTCAAAAGAATAAAAAAATAGTAATATAAAGTATGTAAATAGTGAGGATGGATTAAATATGGATTGGTTAAGTACAATACTTTACACCTTAGTTGGGGTTGTTATTGGCGGGATTTTAGGTTTTTATTTCACAAAGAAAAAGTTTGAAAAAGAATTAAAGGAAAATCCACCGATCAATGAAAAGATGATTCGTGCTATGTTCTTACAAATGGGTCGTAAACCTAGTGAAGCGCAGATTCGTCAGATCATGAAATCAGTTAACCAAAACAGATAGCGAAGAGGAAACTCTTCGTTTTTCTTTTATGCAAATAATATGTGATAATGATGATGGTAATAGGGGAATATGGGAAAATTTGTGAATAACTATTGCGAAATCGCTTTAATTTTCTTAAAATAAGGATGAATGTACCACTGTATAAAAATAGTATAGCTATATAATGAATACAAATACGAGCTGTTTTTATACAGGCAACATGATCACTTATATACAGGTGAGTAGATAGGAGGTTAATATGGTAGGAATTATCCTAGCGAGTCATGGGGAATTTGCCGAAGGGATTCATCAGTCCGGATCTATGATCTTTGGCGATCAGGCAAATGTCAAACCTTGCATTTTAAAACCAAGCGAGGGACCTCAGGATATTCGCAAAAAAATGGAAGACGCGATTGCTTCCTTTGATCAACAGGATGAGATTTTATTCCTGGTGGATCTTTGGGGCGGAACGCCTTTCAATCAGGCAAGTGCTTTAAAAGACGGGCATGAAAACTGGGCTATCGTAACCGGTTTGAATCTGCCTATGTTGATTGAAGCCTATGCATCCAGAATGAGCATGGACACAGCTCATGAAATTGCGATGCACATTGCCAAGACGGCAAAAGAGGGTGTTCGCATTCAACCGGAAGATCTGGAACCGGTGGAAGAAGAAAAAGAGCAGAGTGCGGCTCCTGTCATGCAGCAGGCCATTCCGGAAGGAACCGTGCTGGGTGATGGACATATCAAATATGTATTAGCTCGAATCGATACCCGTTTATTGCACGGACAGGTGGCAACAACATGGACAAAATCAACCAATCCGGATCGTATCATCGTTGTTTCTGATAATGTAGCACACGATGAATTGCGAAAAAACATGATCATACAGGCTGCTCCTCCGGGAGTTAAGGCACATGTTGTACCGATTGATAAGATGATTGCTGTGGCTAAGGATCCTCGTTTTGGTGCAACCAAAGCGTTGTTGTTGTTTGAAACACCACAGGATGCCCTAAAAGCAATTCAGGGTGGTGTGGATATCAAAACATTAAATGTAGGTTCCATGGCACATTCACAGGGAAAAGTTGCGGTTACGAAGGCTTTAGCTTTTGATAAAGACGATGTAAAGACCATGCGTGAGATTGAAAAGCTGGGTGTTAAATTTGATGTCCGTAAAGTTCCGGCCGACAGCCCGGAAAATATGGATGCGATCTTGAAAAAAGCAGAAGCTGAACTTGGATAAGATTGTTTTTGGAGGTTAATATGAATATTATTACAGTGATTCTCATTGTCATTGTAGCCTTATTAGCGGGTATGGAAGGAATTTTGGATGAATTCCAGTTCCATCAGCCTTTGGTTGCATGTACATTGGTCGGACTTGTAACAGGTCACTTAACAGAAGGGATCATGTTGGCGGGAAATCTTCAGCTGATGGCTTTAGGATGGGCCAACGTTGGAGCTGCTGTGGCACCGGATGCTGCTTTGGCATCGGTTGCCTCTGCCATTATCATGGTGCTTGGTTTAGACGGAGCTACCGATGTAAACAGTGTTATTTCTACATCCATCGCGGTTGCGGTTCCTTTGTCAGTAGCTGGATTGTTCTTAACGATGATTTGTCGTACGCTGGCCATTCCTATCGTACATATTATGGATGGTGCGGCTGAAAAAGGAAGCTTTAAAACGATTGAAATCTGGCAATATATCGCCATTTTGATGCAGGGACTTCGTATTGCGATCCCGGCAGCTATCTTGTGCTTTGTTCCATCGGATATCGTTACCAGTGCTTTACAGGCAATGCCGGCATGGTTGAATAATGGTATGACCGTTGGTGGTGGTATGGTTGCCGCTGTTGGATATGCCATGGTCATCAACATGATGGCTACAAAGGAAACTTGGCCATTCTTCGCCTTAGGTTTCACACTGGCTTGTATCCAGGAGATCACATTGATCGGTCTGGGTGTCATTGGTGTTGCCTTAGCTTTGATTTATCTGGCATTGAAGGAAAGCGGAGGTTCCGGTGGAAACGCCTCCAATACAGGTGACCCGTTAGGGGATATCCTGAATGATTACTAGGATCGAAAGGAGAGATTAGTATGGCAGAAAAAATTGTTTTATCTAAAAAAGATCGTATGAAAGTTTGTTGGCGTCATCAGTTTCTTCAGGGATCCTGGAACTATGAACGTATGCAGAACGGTGGATGGTGCTATTCCATCATTCCGGCTATCAAGAAACTATATACAAACAAAGAAGATCAGATTTCCGCATTAAAGCGTCATATGGAATTCTATAATACCCATCCTTATGTATCTTCTCCGGTCATGGGTGTTACTTTGGCCATGGAAGAAGAACGTGCCAATGGTGCACCAATTGATGATGTGGCAATCCAGGGTGTTAAGGTTGGTATGATGGGACCATTGGCTGGTGTCGGTGACCCGGCTTTCTGGTTTACCATGCGTCCAATCTTAGGGGCTTTAGGTGCTTCTTTTGCCCTGAGCGGTAATTTGTTAGGACCTGTATTATTCTTTGTATTATGGAATGTGATTCGTTTTGCGTTCA
This sequence comes from Erysipelotrichaceae bacterium, assembly GCA_902399855.1. Taxonomy (GTDB): domain Bacteria; phylum Bacillota_I; class Bacilli_A; order Erysipelotrichales; family Erysipelotrichaceae; genus Faecalicoccus. Next base: position 112,491 of record CABOGK010000002.1, on the reverse strand, counting down.
TGTGGTACACGCAGGAGTTTGGCTATAAAGTAGGAACTTCAATCACCAAAGACTTGTCCGGTGGATTGTTAGGAAAGATTACGCAGGGAGCCAGTATCCTTGGTATGTTTGTCATTGGTGGCCTGGTTCAGCGTTGGGTCAGCATCACTTTAACACCGGTTGTATCTACCGTTGCCAATGATGAAGTTAATATCATCGACTTCTCTAAATTTGACGGTACCGGTGAATCTTTACAGGCCATTTTACGTGAATATGACAGTGGAAAATTCTTGTATGATACAACATCGACTACATTACAAGATAACTTAAACTCATTAACACCAGGTTTACTGGCGGTATTATTGACTTTGTTTATCTGCTGGCTATTGAAAAAGAACATTTCGCCGATCGTTATTATCATTGGACTTTTCATTGTTGGTATCATTGGTGTTCTTTGCGGATTCATGTAGGATGTATAAAAGTCCGGTTTTTGCCGGACTTCTTCTTTTTGAGGTGATACGATGGTTCAATCAATGAATACAAAAGCAGAGTTGACGGTCAAGGGAAGCTGCTTTATGGGCTTGACCAGTACCGGTAAGATCATGGTCGGTGATAAAGCGTTTGAATATTATAACGATCGTAAGGTCGAAGACTACATTCAAATTCCCTGGGAGGAAATCGACTATTTAGCCGCATCGGTTTATTTTAAACGCTATATCAATCGTTTTGCGATCTTTACGAAAAGTGATGGGAGTTTCTCTTTTTCAGCGGGGAAACGCAATAAAGAGCTTCTTCGTGCGATTCGTAATCATATGCCTTCAGATAAAATGGTACAGTCCCTTGGTTTCTTTACTGTTTTAAAAAGAGGTATTCATAATCTTCTGCATAGAAAAAACAGGCCGTGACCTGTTTTTTTTATCGTATATAGTCTTGTATCCTTTTCTTTAGTGTTGTTTGTCGAATCCTGCGATTTTTTAAACGTACCTGTTTTTCAAAAACATAGCGTTGTCCAATGATGAAAAGCTGTTTTTTGGCACGAGATATCCCCGTATATAACAAGCGCTTTTCCAACATGTGCAAAGAGTTTTGATCGACCACACAACAAACCGTGTCATATTCGCTGCCTTGGGCCTTATGAACACTGATGCAGTAGGCATGTTTGAGATAATAGAGAAAATCATACGTAAAATCTACGATTCGATTGCCAAAATCCACGCTGATTCTTTGATTTGCTTTTGAAGAATTATCGATTTCGATGATATATCCAATATCGCCGTTATATACATCTTCCTCTGGAAGATTTTTTAGTAACATGACCTTATCGTCTTCACGAAAGGTAGTTGTACCGACCTTTAGCTCCTGCTTGTTTATCGAGGCTGGATTAAATTGCTCCTGCATCGCCACATTGATCGCATCGATGCCGGCAGCCCCTTTATACATCGGTGATAAGATCTGAAAATCATCCAGATTCATATCTTTTGTGAGTCCTTGTATCATTGGCAGGATCCTTTGTGAACTTTCTTCGATAAAGTTGACTCCATCTTCATAGGTACATGTAGTTTCCTCGCGGATTTCTTTAGCCAGTGTAACAATACCAGAACCATTTTTTTGACGAAAGATTTTTTCCAGATGAATGACCGGAAAGACATGACTTGAAATGATATCTTCAAATACTTTTCCCGGTCCAACACTTTCCAGCTGATCTTCATCACCGATCATTAATATTCGTGCATGATCCGGTAGGGCTTTTAATAAACTGCAGAAAAGATGGGTATCGACCATACTGAATTCATCGATGATCAATACATCCAGTTCTAGGGGATCGTTTTCATCTTTGGCAAAGGTATTATCATCTTTGTTCCATTTTAAAAGGGAATGAATGGTTTTACTGTCCGCATAAGCCAGTTGACTCAAACGCTTGCTGGCACGACCGGTTGGAGCACAAAGCTGTATCTTTGAATCCGGATAGAAGGCATTGTATAAAGCCAGAATCCCTTTAACAGTCGTTGTTTTTCCGGTACCCGGTCCACCATTGATGATACAAATGCTGTGATTAAAAAAAGTTTCAATGGCTTGTTTTTGTACACTGTCGTATTGAAGGTTATAAGCAAATTCCACTTCTTCTATTTTTTTATCTAAATCTTTTTTGGAAAGGGTGTCTACTTTAAACTGGTGATGGGATAAGATTTTGGCAATTTCAATTTCCTCATCATATAAACCAAACGGATAAACTTTGTTGTCATCGACATAAAGACTTTTATGCAGAGATAAGCGATCTAAGATTTCATCCAATAATTCGATCGAACAATTTGGCAAACGTTCCAAAAGGGAAGTCTTAAAAATATATGTGTTTCCGGTTGCCATGCTTAGATTTCTTGTCAGTTCATAGACATAGGCATCCATACGACGAGTATCTTTTTTATCCATTTCAAGGCCATCGGCTAACTTTAAGGCTGATCGATAGCCAAAACCATAAATTTCATAGTAAGGGCGAAAACAATCTTCTTCAATCACATCTAAAACATTGTCATAGGCTTGTTCCAACAGTTCGATCTTTTTTTGATCCAATCCCAGTTCCATAAGACGGACATAAGTTTCGTTAAAGCCGTCAAAGGATTGTAAACCTTCCTTGATGATCTCCTTTTTTTTGGCATTTAGACCGGGAACCATATCGAGTTTTTCGGGATCTTCGATGATATGATGCAGACATTCCTCTCCCAATGTGTCATAGATGGCCTGTGCTGTCTTTTTACCAATGGTAGGAAAGGCATCGCTGGTCAAAAAATGAAGAATAGCTCGTTCTTTTTTTGGAAGAACATTCTGCGCACTAAGTATTTGAAATTGAGAACCATACTTTGGATGCGTAATGTAGCGGCCAACCAATTCATACTCCTGATCCTCAATCGGGTTTTGCAGGCGGCCGGCTCCGGTAAAAGTATGATATGTTTCCGTCTCAGAAAAAGAACCCACAACATAGTGGGTTTCCTGGTTTTCGAATATGATAAAATCCAAACTGGCTTTTATGGTTTGTTTATCCACTGATTTTCTCCTTATATGTTTGAATAATTTTCTCGTTTAAATCTTCATCACCCGCAAAGACTTGTTCAATAACACCGCCACCCAGACAAATATGTCCATGATAGAAGACAGCTTCCTGTCCCACGGTTACCGATGCGATCTTTTGCGGATATCGAATCATTGCACTATCTTTGTCAAAAGAAACAATTTCAATATCCTGATCAGCCTGACGATATCGAAATTTACAGGTCAGCTTGGTTGGGATTTCTTTTAAATCCGGTACTAACCAGTTAATGCTTTTAACGATGCAGGAATCCGAATAGAGCCATTCTCTATGATTGGTATGACATACAAAGAGAATGTTTTTGTGAACATCCTTTCCACAGACAAACCACGGGCCTTTTTCATGGTCGATATGAAGGCCTTTTCTTTGACCGATCGTATAGTATAGAACACCACAGTGTCTGGCAATCTTCTTTCCGGTGTCGATATCTACGATATCACCTTCTTTATTGGGAAGGTAGTTGGAAAGAAACTGTCTGAAATTTCTTTCACCGATAAAACAAATTCCGGTACTGTCTTTTTTTGTGGCAACACTTTCTAAATGTAGCTGATCGGCCAGTTTTCGAACTTCCGGTTTAATTAGATTCCCAATAGGGAATAGCGTTTTTGCCAATGCTTTTTCCGGCACCTGACACAAAAAGTAAGTTTGATCTTTGTTTTGATCGGCAGCACGTGTTAGATAGGTAAATCCATCTTTGGTTTCGTTTGAACAATAGTGGCCGGTAGCCACTTTATCAAATCCATGTTTCATGGCATAGTCAAAAAAAGCGTCAAACTTAATATATTTATTACAAAGAATATCCGGATTGGGTGTACGTCCTTTTTCATATTCATTTAAGAAGGTTTGAAAAACAGAATCCCAATATTCTTTAATAAAATCAACGCGTAATAACGGCAGGTCTAAATGTTCAGCCACCGCCTTGGCATCCATGTAGTCCTGCTCCTGCGGGCATACATCATTTTGTATGGTAGGATTGCCTTCAATATCATTATTGGCAAACGCATCCCAATTTCGCATGAAACAACATGTTACATCATAACCTTGTTCTTTTAATATATAGGCGGCAATGGCAGAATCTACGCCGCCGCTTAATCCAACTAGTACTTTTTCCATAGGCCCATTATAGAGAAATTCAGTGGAATTTTCAAATGCTTCTTCGGCTTGTTTTCAGCTTTTGAAAAAAAAGGTATTGATTTCTATTTTTGAATTCGTTATAATAGACAAGCAACAGCGATAAAGAGATTTCCCCGGGTGGTGAAATTGGTAGACGCAGTGGACTCAAAATCCACCGGTAGCGATACCGTGCCAGTTCGAGTCTGGCCTCGGGGACCATTTAAAAGATTAGAACAAATCATATGGATTTGTTCTTTTTTATTATCACAAAAAAAGTCACACGTTAATGTGTGGCTTTTTCAGAAGATACCATATGAAGTTTTGATAAAAGAGGGTAGCCAACGATCGCAACCAGAAATCCCATGGCAGCCTGAAATAAGTTACCCCACACACTGGCAAGACCTAACCATACACTTTGGTTAACTATCGAATCGGCTATAAAATAACCACCGATCATGATCATAGAGCCAATCAGGTACCAAAGTATGCGATACATCGGCCTATCATTTTTTTGTAACAGATACGCAACGATAAAACCTTCCAGCCCTTTAATGATCAGAGTGAAAATAAAGTAGTATCCATAACCTCCGGTTACATCAGCCAGACCACTGCCTAACCCACCAACAAGAAATGATAAACCGGGATTTAAAATTGAAGCAAATAAAAGGATAAATCCATCACCCATATTAACATATCCCTGCATCGCATTGGGAATACGAATCAAGATCGTTGCGACAAATACAATGGCAATTCCTAAGGCACTGAGCACAATTTGTTGAATTTGTTTGTTTGTTTTCATATCTATCTCATTCCTTCCTTTGTCTCTATTTTACGAATAAAGTGTCTTTTATAAAATATACAATTATGTTAAATTTTAAGGGGACAGTTTATGAAACGATATATGCAGGTCTATAACAAATTTGTAGAGGATATCAAAAAAGGATATTTAAAATACGGAGATGCACTTCCCAGTATTCGTAAAAGTGTGCAGATCTTCGGCTTTTCAAAAACTAGCATTGAAAGAGGTTATGAACAACTAGTATTGGATGGTTATATTATCAGCGAGGCACAAAAGGGATTTATCGTGGATATCAAGCCTTATCAGCTTCATCGCCAACAAATCATAGCAGAGGTTTCAAATTCAGACATACCGAAACAATACTTATATGATTTTAGAAGTCATGCCGTCAGTCAGGATAGCTTTGATCTTAGAATCTGGAAACGATATATGAAAGATGTCTTCCAAGATACGCCGTTGATTTCAACCTATGGAGATAAACAGGGCGAACAAGAATTGCGGACCGCCCTTAGTGAGTATGCTTATCATAATCGAGGAATCTTGGCGACTGGTGCTCAGATTTTAGTAGGATCTGGATTTCAATCATTGTTGTTTGATTTTTGTTCACTGTTGGAAAAACCGGTTTCGATCGCAATGGAAGAAGGTGTATCCAAAGAAGTCAACCATGTGTTTACATCCTTTGGATTTGATTGTCACTTTTTATCCAAAGAAAGATATATAGAGGAATTATCTTTACTGGATATTGATATTTTATATATCAATACGGCTTGTTTTGGACGTGATTTTGCACCACTTTCGAATTCTATGCGGGATACGATCTTACATCTATCCTATGATAAAAGCTTTTTAATTCTGGAAGATGACTATAATGGGGAATTGACCTATCATTCCAAACCCAGACAGGCTTTACAATCTGCCAGTGTCATGGATAATGTAATCTATTTCAGTTCCTTTTCAAGACTCTTATTGCCATCCTTACGTCTAAGCTATATGATCTTAAATACAAAGTTTCAATACGCTCATCAACAGTTTAAAGATTCATTTGGCCCGACCGCTTCCAAGCTGGAACAGCTGGTACTGGCAAGATATATCGCCAATGGATATTTGGAAAAACATGTGCGCAAGCTAAAAAGAGAGTATGCGAAAAAAGAGCAGATCACGCATGATCTTCTTTCTTCCGCCGGATTTTCTGTCCTTTTGCAGGAGGCGTATTTTAGCTATCAGATCGATATTTCACATTGTGATGTCTTTGCGATCATAAAGACTTGTGAAGAAAAAGGAATCGGTATCGATACACCGACAAAAGATCGTCTGATCGTTTCTTTTGCGTATTTAGATAGAGATCGTCTGCAGGAAGGGTTGAAGTTACTTGTCAAAATCTTAAAAGAATGCTAGAATTTGAGAGCTTGATGATGAAAAAGATAAGTAGAAGAGAATTTGGACAGTTAGAGATAAGGCGTTTGGTGCAAGCCTTACAATAAGACTCTTTGAAGCTACTTTGGAGTGAAGCCGTATTCTGCGTTAAAGAAGAATTAAGGGCGTTTTCCAACAGGAAGACGAACTAGGATGGTACCGCGTTGATAACGTTCCTAGAGATAGGGACGTTTTTTTATTGGAGGAAAGAAATGAAACAGTTAAGTGGAAATCAAATTCGACAGATGTTCCTGGACTACTTTAAAGAAAAAGGACATATGATCGAACCGGGCGCCAGCTTGATCCCCAACAATGATCCAACTTTATTATGGATCAATGCGGGAGTTGCCGCTTTGAAAAAGTATTTTGACGGAAGTGAAAAACCGCGTTGTAATCGCATTGCCAATGCACAGAAGAGCATTCGTACCAACGATATTGAAAATGTAGGGAAAACAGCACGTCATCATACATTCTTTGAAATGTTGGGAAACTTTAGTATTGGAGATTACTTTAAAGAAGAAGCCATTCCTTTCGCATGGGAATTCTTGACGAGTGAAAAATGGATGGGTATCGATAAAAATCGTTTGTATGTTTCGGTTTATACAGATGATGAGGATGCGTATCGCATTTGGACTGAAAAATGTGGTGTAGATCCAAAACACATCTTGAAAACGGATGATAACTTCTGGGAAATCGGGAAAGGACCGGGTGGACCGGATTCTGAGATTTTCTTTGATCGTGGTGAAAAATACGATCCGGAAGACTTGGGAGAACGTCTGTTCTTTGAAGAACAGGAAAATGATCGATATGTCGAAGTATGGAATATCGTATTCTCTCAATATGATTGTGATCCTTCTATCGATCGAAAAGATTATAAAGAATTGCCACAGAAAAATATTGATACCGGTATGGGCCTGGAGCGTTTGGTTGCCTTGATTCAGGATGGTGAAACAAACTTTGATACCGATTTATTCTTACCAATCATTCATGCGACTGAAAAACTGGCCAAACATCCATACGAGGGTGAATATAAAATGGCTTATCGTGTCATTGCCGATCACATTCGTACCGTAACTTTTGCGTTAAGTGATGGTGCCAACTTCTCAAACAGTGGTCGTGGCTATGTTCTTCGTCGTGTGCTTCGTAGAGCGGTTCGCTATGGCTTGAAGTTAGGATTAGAGGATGCCTTCTTATATAAACTGGTTCCGGTTGTTGCCGATACGATGCAGGACTTCTATCCGTATTTACAGGAGCATGTGGAATTTAACCAGCGTTTGATCAAAATAGAAGAGGATACTTTTAAAAAGACTTTGAAAAATGGACAGGCTTTACTGGATGAGGAAATTCAGAAAGCGCAGAATGGTAAGCTTTCCGGTGAAATTGTCTTTAAGCTGTATGATACTTATGGGTTCCCATTTGAGTTGACACAGGAAATTGCTCAGGAAAGTGGTTTGGAAGTGCTTCGTGATGAATTTGATGCCCAGATGCAACTTCAAAAAGAACGTGCTCGTAATGCCCGTAATACCAAAGAATCTTTTGCTTCGCAACATGTAGATTTGATGGAATTTACACAGGAAAGTGAATATATTGGATACGATCATTTGGAATGTGATGGAACGATTATCGCTTTGTTCAAGGATGGAAAACGTGTGGATGGTTTAGAAGAGGAAGGCCAGATCATCTTAGATACGACCTGCTTCTATGCCGAAAGTGGTGGACAGATTGCGGATACAGGTGTTTTGGAAGCTGATGGAATCAAAGCACAGGTACTGGATGTACAAAAAGCACCAAATAAACAAAACCTGCTGCAGGTCAAGTTGGAACAAGGCGTTTTAAAAGAGGGCATGACATTACATCAGATAGTAGATTCTAAAAAACGTGCTGCCATTACAGCTAATCACTCCTGTACGCATTTGTTGCAGAGTGCTTTAAAACAAGTAGTCGGAAGTCATATTTCACAGGCTGGTTCTTATGTTTGTGAAGATTACTTGCGTTTTGACTTCAATCATTTTGAAAAGCTGAGCAAAGAACAGCTGGTAGAAATTGAAGACTTGGTTAATCAGTATATCGATGCCAACTATACCGTTACCAAAGAAGTTATGGATATTGAAGATGCCAGAAAATCCGGAGCTACAGCTCTGTTTAATGAAAAGTATGGTGATCGTGTTCGTGTTGTAACGATGGGTGATGTTTCCAAAGAATTCTGTGGTGGCTGCCATGTGGATCATACTTCACAGATTGGTTTGTGCAAGATCATCAGTGAAGAAAGTATCGGCTCGGATATTCGTCGAATTACGGCCAAGACAAAATATGCTGCTTATAAAGAATGTGCGCATCAGCAGGCACAGCTGGAACACATTGCCAAGAGTGCCAAACAGAAGAGCACAAAGGAAATTGAACTGAAAGTTGATTCTTTCCTGGAACAGATGCATGCGCTGCAAAAGGAAAATGAAAATTTGAAGAATCAGATTTTTGCGTTAAAGTCCAAAGAATGGATCCTGGAAGCTAAAGAATGTGGATCTATCAAAGCTTTGATCAAAAAGGTACAGGGCATGGATGCGTCGGCTTTAAAGGATATCGTTTCTAATTTAAAGGGCCAGGATGAAAACATCGTATGTTTCTTTGTGAATGTAAATGACAATAAAGTTGTCTTTGTTGCCGGAGCTGGAAAAGAAGCGGTGAGAAAAGGTGTGCATGCCGGTAAACTTGTTAAACAGGCTGCCATGCTGTGTGATGGTAACGGCGGTGGAAAACCGGATATGGCACAGGCCGGAGGAAAGGACATTTCTAAGGTCGATGAAGCCATGAAACTGGTAGAAAATACACTAAAAGAGATCTAATGTGGGGATTGGGATCACCAATCTCCTTTTTTATTGAATCGTTTATGTTTTCATTTTATTTTGAATCGTGTATAATTACTCGTAGCAAGGAGTGTGATAGTATGAAAGATATTACAGAAACTATGACATTTACTACCGAAGAGATTCGTCGAGAAAATATCAAGGGGATCTTGCGTGAAGTCTCTGAGGCGTTGGAAGAACGTGGTTATAACTCGGTGAATCAGATTGCCGGTTATTTGATTTCCAATGATCCGGCTTATATTTCATCGCATAAAAATGCGCGTAATCTGATTCAGCGCATTGAACGATATGAAATTATCGAAGAGCTGGTTCGCGCATATTTGGAAAAATAATGGCACGTATCATCGGTTTGGATCTTGGAAGCGTTACTTGTGGGGTTGCGATCAGTGATGCGACAGGATTAGTGGCAAGAACCTTGAAAACGATCCGTTTTCCATCGGAAGGTTATGATATCTGTTTTGATGAGGTATTGGATCTTTTAGAAAAGAATCAAGTTAAAAAAGTCGTGCTTGGTTTACCAAAGCATATGAATGGGGATATAGGCACACGGGCCGAGATATCGATCCAGTTTGCCGAAGAATTAAAAAAAGAGGGTTACGATGTAACTCTATGGGATGAGCGCTTGACGACAGTCAGTGCAACGCGGATCCTTTTAGAAGGTGATGTTTCCCGAAAAAAACGGAAGAAGATCATCGATCAGCTGGCAGCAGTCGAGATTCTTCAAGGGTATTTAGATCAACAAAATGGGGGAGTTTAAACATCCCTATTTTTTTTGGAAAGGAAACAAAATTATGTTAGATTCAAATTGTTTGTATGTACAGGACGAAAACGGAAATGAAAAAAAGATGACTATTCTTTTTACTTTTGACAGTGAAGACAAAAAGAAACAGTACGTTGTTTTTCAGGATGCTGACCACGATACAGAAGAAGTATTTGCCTCCTGTTATGACGATCAGGGAAATTTATATCCGATTGAAAGCGAAGAAGAGTGGGAAATGGTAGAGGAAGTGATCAACACCTTTGCTGAGGATGAGGAAAATGCCTAAACAAAGAAAAAAGCGAAAGGCTTTATGGCCTCGAATCCTGCTGATTATCGTATTGTTGTTGGGGATTGCCGGTATCGGTACATTTATTTATGTGCGCATGAATTTAGAGCCGGTGGGAAATGGAGAAGAAACCATTTCTTTTGAAATTACAGAAGGAGAAACCTTTGATTCTGTCTTGACCTCATTAGAAGAACAACATTTGATTCGCTCTGATTCCGTGGCTAAGCTGTATGCCCGCTTTACAGGAATGAATCAGTATTATGCCGGTCTATTTGAGTTAAACGATGGTATGAGCACTTCAGAAATCTTATCGTATATCGGAAATCAGGAAAATGCCCGACAGGAAGAAAAACAATTGACAGTACCGGAAGGAACATGGGCTAAGGAAGTAGCCGCTTCGATTTCCAGCCTGTATCCATCTTACAGCACCGATGAGATTCTATCTTTGTGGAATGACAGCGAATATATTCAAACATTGTCAAAAGATTATGCCTTTTTGGATGCGGATGCCCTTAACAACGATAACTATAAAGTGAAGCTCGAAGGGTATTTGTTTCCGGAGACGTATTTCTTAGCGGATGATGCCGATCTGGATACGATCACACGTACAATGCTGGATCAGTTTAAACTTTTCTATGAAGAACATAAGTCCGCTTTTGAAAATAGCTCTTACTCGGTACATGAACTGGTAACACTTGCCAGTGTCGTACAGTTTGAGTCCGGTACTAAACAAGATATGGCCACGATTGCCGGTGTCTTCTACAATCGTTTAAATCAGGATATGCGTTTGGAATCCAGCGTTACTGTCTGCTATGCGTTGTATGATCAGTTTGATGATCCACAGGATTGTGAAACACAAACGGATGTGGATTCTCCATATAATACATATCTGAATAACGGACTGCCGGTTGGACCTATTTTAAATCCCGGAGGCGATGCCTTACTCGCTGTATTAGAACCGGAATCTTCAGAGTATTTATTCTTTGCGGCCGATATTCATGGAGATGGTAAGGTGTATTATTCCAAGACGTATGAGGAACATCAGCGCATTTGTGAAGAGCTGGGTCTGATCTTGAATTAAGGATTGAAAAAAACAGTGGGTATGCTATAATCACAATGCAATCAAGGAGTGAATAAACAATGGAAAATGATAAATTTTATGTCACCCAGGAAGGGTATAATGATCTTGTCAAAGAGCATGAAAATCTAGTTCAAAATGTCCGTCAGCAGGTCATCATTGAATTACAGGAAGCCCGTGCACAGGGGGACTTGTCCGAAAACGCGGATTATGATGCAGCCAGAGATCATCAGGCGCAGGTAGAAGCTCGTATTCGTGAATTGGAGACAATGATCAAAAATGCGGAAATTATCGAAGAATCCGATGGCAAGAAAAAGAAGAAAAATGCCGTTGTGAAGTTGGGATCGATCGTGACATTGGAAGATTTACAGGATCATGTGGAGAACACATTCTCTATCGTAGGTTCTATTGAAGCTGACCCATTAAACGGAAAGCTTTCCAACAATACACCATTGGCCGAAGCTATTTTGGATCACAAAGTTGGAGAGACAGTAACCGTTACACGTGTCGAAGAACCATATAAAGTAAAAATTTTAAGTATAAAGTAATAGTTTTTCAAATTTTATACGTATATAAAAGAAGGGTGATATATTATGAAAAGAACTCTTCTTTTTTTGTTATTTGTGTTTTGTCTCTGTTTTGCGTACTGGAATCGATATCAGCCGGTTTCTTTGGATTTAGTCGCACCAACGATCAAGAAAGCAGAGATAAAAGGAGAAGTCAACAAACCAGGGATTTATTCTATCAAGTGGGAAGCTACAATACAAGATCTCATTGAGGAAGCAGGCGGACTTACCAAGGCAGCAGACGTACAAAATTTGACATTGTTAGAAAATGTGGAACCGGACAGTACGATCATGATTCCATCTTCAAAAGAAACAGCGCATTTAATCTCGATAAACTCTGCTTCCAAGGAAGAACTTTGCCGCCTGCATAGAATCGGTCCGGCCATGGCCGATCGTATCATTGCCTATCGTCAAGAAAAGCCGTTTTCTACGCTGGAAGAAATCATGAACGTCAAAGGAATTGGGCCCAAACTGTTTGAAGTCATCAAGGATCAGATTTCGCTATGAAAAGGAATATGTTCTTTCTTGTGGTTGGTTTCTGGCTGTCGTTGGCAATAAAGGATATATACTTTCTACTTATTCTCTTTGTGTGTGGTTTGTTTTTGTTTTGTGCAACCAATACAAAGTATTTGGGTATCCTTGTACTTTGGATAATGGTATGTTTAGTTTCTTTGTGCTTTTATCCTATGCGGCCGACAATGCCAAAACCTGGTACGTATGTGATAGAAGAAATAAAGACTAATTATGCGATTGCCTCGGATTCTACAACAAAGATTCTCTTATATGATCTTCAAGATGCAGATTATGGTGATCAATACGATATAAAAGAATTTAAACGTGTGCATTCCTTGAATAATCTTTCGTTATTTTCCTTTGAACAGTATCTTCAGACGTCCGATATTTATTATCAGGGAATTGTTCATAAAGATTCTCTGGTTCAAAAGGGAAGGTCTTTACGCAGTGATGTATATCGTTTTATTCGTCATCATTCTTCGTCTTTACAAGGATTTTTATATGGCATTTATAAGGAAGATACACCGGATTTAATCATGCGCTTATCGCTTCCATTGATGTCTTTGCTCTATTCTGTAGAGAAAGCTTTAAAACGGTTTGTATCGTCTTCAGGGATAACTCTATTCATGATCTTGATAGGACTCTTCTGTGGTTTGCTGTTTGTTTTTACAGCCTCTTTATGTCGCTATATTTGCCAAAAGATTTCTCGTTATTTCTTTAAGGAATGGGAATATCAATTTGCCTGTACGACCTTTTTATGTCTACTTTTGATGCCGCAAAAAGCACTTTCCTTTGCCTTTGTTCTTCCGTCTTTGTTTTCATTGACAGTCGTTTTGTGTTCAGGCTCAGTACAAAGATGGTTGGTACGAAAGCTTCTCTTATTCGGACTTTCATTTTTATACTTTCAAGAGATGGATGGATTCAGCTTTCTTTGTTTTAGCTGGCTGCATAAATGGAGCGGTATCGTATTATTGCTGGCATGTGTTGGATTGTGGTTTCCGGCAGTGGATATTTCAACATACTGGACTGCGTTTGCGAATGCACTTCCTTCGCTTACGTGGTTTTATGATGCCGGTCTCTTATTTTTATTGATATGGTTATCCGCCTGTTTTGGATTGCTCTTTTATCACAAACAGAGAATAACTGTGCTATTATCAGTCATCACGATATTGGCGCCTTTTGTTTTACCATATTGTGATCCTTTCTTTAGAGTGACGGTCTTTTCCATCGGACAGGCGGACTGCACTTTGATCACAGAACCTTTTTTGCGATCAGCCGTATTGATTGACTGTGGAGAAAATATCATGCATCCGGACAATATGGAAAAAGTAGTATTGCCATATCTTCAAAAGAAGCATATCAGCAGAATTGATGCTGTTATTTTGACTCATGAAGATTTTGATCATATCGGTGGCATTGAAACTTTAAAGGAGCATTTACAGATTGATACGATCATTACGCAGCCTTTTCAAAAAATCAATGTTTCGTATCCGTTTTATTCACTGTTGGAAAATCGTGATGCGAAAGAAGAAAACGATAAAAGTATCATCTCTTATTTTACTTATGATGATCAGAGCTATTTATGGATGGGCGATGCTTCAAGAATGATTGAAAAACAGTTGCTTCACCAATATCCGAATCTAAAAGCCGACATTTTAAAAGTAGGACATCATGGTTCTAAAACCAGTTCTTTACCAGACTTTTTGTATCACGTGCATCCACAACTTGCTTTGATCTCTTCTGGAAAAGGCAATCGATACGGACATCCCGATCTTGAGGTACTCAATAATTTACAGAAAGCAGGCATTGATGCACTGAATACTGCGGATGTGGGGATGATACAAATTTACAGCTTTCATGGTTTACATTTTTTTCAAACAGGGAATCATATTTTTGGTATAATTGGTTCGGTGATTTAAATATGTTTTATATCGTATTTGGTGATGATACAAGTCGTATTCATCAAAAGGTAGATGTGATAAAAAGAAAACACAAGATTCAAAATATCGTACGTTTGGATGCACTGGTGCAAACACAGGAGGAAGTCCTGCAGGAGATGGATAGCATTTCTATCTTTGATGAGGCTAAGATGATCTGTCTGGAGCATTGCACTTTCCTGTCTTCGAAAAATACCACGCATTATGACATTGAACCGTTTTTAAAAAGAAATGGGGAAGATGGCTATGTACTTGTTTTGATCTGTGAAAGCGCCAAGCTGGATCAAAGAAAAAAAGCAGTAAAACAGTTGATGGAAATTTCCACGGTGTATAGTTGTATTGCCTTAGATGAACAAAGCCAGAGAAGCTATATTCAGGAGCATATCAAGAAAGAACAGCTGCATATGGATGCGGATGCTTTACGATGGTTTTGTCAAAGAGTCGGACTGGATGCGATGCGAATCGATTCAGAAATCTATAAATTAAAAACCTATGGAGATGTGATTCATTTAGAAGATGTACAAGCATTGGTTACGCCGGAGCCGGTCAACGATGTTTTTAAGATGGTCGATGCGCTGTTTTCCAAAAACGGGGTTCGTTTATTAGCTTTTTATCGAAACTTTCGAAAACAGAATATGGAGCCGGTAGCAATCATCGGATTGTTGGCATCACAGGTTCGCTTTTTATTTCAGGTTCGAGTTTGTATGGATCAGGCGATGACAAAAGAAAAGATGGCTTCGTTTTTAAAGGCGCATCCTTATCGGGTGCAGATCAATATGAAAAAGGCGCAGTCTTTTACCAGTGAGGAATTATTGGATCAGCTGGAAACCTTGGCTACATTGGATCAGGAAATGAAAATGGGGCGTATCGATAAGGATGAAGGTTTTGAGAACATGATCTTAAAATGGATGTAAAAAAAAGAGTTTCCCAAGCGGAAACTTTTTTACTGAATATGGTTGATAGCTGTAGCCAAACGTGATTTCTGTCGGCTGGCATAGTTCTTATGATGTACGCCTTTAGCGACAGCTTTATCAAGCTTTGAACAACATTCGTTGTATGCGGCAACTGCTGCTTCTTTATCCTGAGCTTCTACAGCAGCTAAAACTTTTTTAATGGAAGTTTTTAAAGCCGTTTTTTTGGATACAACTAATTTGTGCGCTTTGTTATTTGTTTTAACACGTTTCTTTTGCGATTTAATTTGTGGCATGGCTTGCACCTCCTGACTTAAATTGCTTTTGAATTATAACAAAATATTGTTCTTAATGCAACACAAGTTCAAAAAAATAGGGTATAATAGCCAAGATTGGAGGAATGGATATGAAAAAAGTACGTACCGTTTTTATGGGAACCCCGCAAATTGCCTGTACCGTATTAGAAAATATGATAGAAGCTGGTATCGATATCGTGCTGGTGGTGACACAGCCGGATCGAAAGGTAGGCCGTAAGCAGAAGATTACTTATTCGCCGGTTAAGGAATGTGCTTTGAATCATGACATTCCTGTGTTCCAGCCATATCGCATCAAAGAGGAGTATCAGGCTGTTTTGGATGCCAAGCCGGAGCTGATCGTGACTTGTGCATTTGGACAGATCGTACCGGATGTGATCTTAGAAGCACCGGTTTATGGTTGTGTGAATCTTCATGGTTCTTTATTGCCAAAATATCGTGGAGCGGCACCGATTCAAAGAGCCATTTGGGATGGTGAAAAAAAGACTGGCATGTCTTTGATGAAGATGGTTTCGGCTATGGATGCCGGACCGGTTTTTGATACCGAGGAAATCGTGATTGAGCCAATGGAAACATCATCCAGCTTATTTGAAAAGATGGCACTGGCGGCCAGTCGCTTGTTGATAAGAGATTATGATGCGATCTGTTCTAAGGATGCACACTATGTAGAACAGGACGAATCATTGGTAACCTTTGCGGCCAAAATTGAAAAAGAAGATGAAAAGATCGATCTTTCCAAAGACGACAAAGCCATTCTTTGTCAGATCAATGCTTTATCGCATGCACCGGGAGGCTACATTGAAGTCAATAACAAGAAGTTTAAGATTTATAAAGTAGATTATATACAACAGGAAGTTAAGGAGCCTTTTGTTTGGTTAGGTAAAGTGGATCAAGGCTTTGGTTTAAGTCTTCATCATGGCGTTTTGATCATTTTGGAGTGCCAAATGGAAGGAAAACCGGTTGTTTCCGGTCTGGATTTTGCCAATGGACAAGGACAAAATCTAAAAGGGAAACGTGTCAGTTAAGGAGTGGTGAAATGGATCAGAAGAATATACGAAATTTTTCAATTATTGCACATATCGACCACGGCAAATCTACATTGGCCGATCGTATTTTGGAATTAACAGATACTGTGGAAAAAAGAGAGATGAAGGATCAGATCTTAGATTCTATGGATCTGGAAAGAGAAAGAGGTATTACAATCAAATTGAATGCGGTTCAGCTGATTTATCATGCCAAAGATGGACAGGACTATGTTTTTCATTTGATCGATACACCGGGCCATGTCGATTTCAGCTATGAGGTTTCTCGTTCTTTAGCTGCCTGTGATGGTGCTGTGCTTGTCGTTGATGCGGCTCAGGGGGTACAGGCACAAACCTTGGCTAATGTCTATCTGGCTTTAGAAAATGATCTTGAGATCTTACCGGTTTTAAATAAAGTCGATCTTCCCAGCGCACAACCGGATGTTGTCAAAGAGGAAATTGAAAATCTCATCGGTTTAGATTGCAGCGATGCGGTAGAAATCAGTGCCAAATCCGGCTTACATGTCGATCAGGTACTGGAGCAGATCGTGCATAAGTTACCGGCACCAAAAGGTGATAAAGATGCACCGCTTCAAGCCCTGGTCTTTGACAGCCTTTACGATTCGTATCGTGGTGTTATTGCCTTTATCAGTGTTAAAAATGGAACGATCAAACCAAAAGACAAGATTCGCTTTATGGCAACCGGTGCCGAATATGAGGTCATCGATGTTGGTGTTCGAACACCTAAGGAAGTTATTAAATCTGAACTTGTGACCGGTGAAGTCGGTTGGGTGAGTGCAGCCATCAAAAATATCGAGGATGTACGTGTCGGTGATACGATTACCAAAGTGGAACAACCTTGTGAAGTGGCTTTGCATGGGTATCGTGAAATGAATCCAATGGTTTATTGTGGACTTTACCCGGTGGATAATGCTCGTTATGATGACCTAAAAGAAGCTTTATCCAAATTAAAGTTAAATGATGCTTCTTTGCGCTTTGAGCCGGAGACATCCCAGGCTTTGGGTTTCGGCTTCCGTTGTGGCTTTTTAGGACTCTTACACATGGATGTGGTTGAAGAGCGGTTGGAAAGAGAATACAATTTGGATTTGATCGCCACATCACCTTCCGTAATTTATCATGTGTATAAAACGGATGGAACGATGTTGGAAATCGATAACCCTGCTGCTTTACCGCCGACACAAAATATCGATCATATTGAAGAGCCTTATGTACGCGCTGAAATCATGGTACCAAAGGATTATGTAGGAGCCATGATGGATTTGTGTCAGAAAAAACGAGGCGAATACATCGATCTGCAGGTGATTGATGATCTTCGTATGAACATGGTTTATGAATTACCTTTAAGTGAGATCATCTATGATTTCTTTGACAAAATGAAATCTTATACTAAGGGTTATGCCAGTCTGGATTATCATTTCAGTGGTTATAAAACAAGTGCTTTAGTAAAAATGGATATCTTATTGAACGGACAAATCATCGATGCCTTAAGTACGATCGTGTTTAAGGATTTTGCCTATAATCGTGGCAATGCGATGACCATCAAATTAAAAGACATCATTCCTAAGCAGCAGTTTGAAATTCCGGTACAGGCAGCTATTGGCGGAAAGATTATTGCCCGTACCAATATCAAAGCGTTGCGTAAGAATGTATTAGCCAAGTGTTATGGTGGGGATATCTCTCGTAAAAAGAAATTGTTGGAAAAACAGAAAGAAGGAAAGAAGCGTATGAAGAAAGTGGGATCGGTAGAAATTCCTCAGGAAGCTTTCATGGCTGTTCTTTCTATGGATGATCAATAATGGCGGATGCATGCTATGTCCATGTTCCGTTTTGTAGGAGCATTTGCTATTACTGTGCATTTTGTCGCTGGATCTACGATGAAAACAGAATAGATCCATGGTTGGATCAGATTCAAAAAGAAGTTCATTCAAAATCTATATCGCATTTAAAGACGTTATATTTTGGAGGGGGAACACCAAACTCTCTTTCAGAGTCTGCATTTATCAAATTAGCTTCTTTCTTCAAACCGTATTTAGATAACAATTATGAATGGACGGTAGAGTGCAATCCAGAGTATGTGACACAGGAACAGGCCGCTTTGTATCAGAAGCTGGGTGTTAACCGAATCAGTCTTGGTGTTCAGACATTTTCGAATACAAAGCTGCAGGCTATTGGTCGAACACATTCTATAAAACAAGTCACTGATGCGATTTCTTATTTTAAGAAAGCCGGTATCCATAATATCTCCATTGATTTGATCTATGCTTTACCAAATCAGACTTTAGAGGATGTGAAAGAGGATCTGGCCCATGCGTTTGCCTTAGATATAAAGCATCTTTCCATCTATTCCTTACAGATCGAAGAAAATTCTGTTTTTGGAAAACGGCATATTATGCCCTGTGATGAAGATTTGGAAGCGGATATGTATGAAACCATCGTTTCGGCGTGTATTGAACATGGATTTGAACATTATGAAATCAGCAGCTTTGCCAAAGAGAAAGCCTATTCTCGACATAATCTTCATTATTGGTCGGATCAGGATTTTTATGGTATTGGCTGTGGTGCATCCGGTAAAGAAAATGGGTTGTTGTATGAAAATACAAAGGATATGCAGACGTATTTAAAAGAAGGCCCCAATCCTGTTTATTTGGAAGAGGACAATGCTTTTGATGCGATCATGATGGCATTGCGAACGAGTTTTGGATTAAATGTTGACCAATGGCAAGAAAAGTATCAGAAGGATTTTCATACGATCTATCAAAATGTATTACGAAAATACATGCCGGAATATCTTGTTTATGAAAAACCGTATTTAAAACCGACACCTGAGGGAATGGAAATTTTAAATACGATTTTAGTTGATTTCCTCGATGTAAACTGATATAGTATTTGTGCTTTTGGTCTAAGAACAAGGAGACTTCCGACCTTATTCCTGGATCATTAGAACACAATACAGGAGGAAGAAAAAATGTTATTGAAAGCAGAAAAACAGGCTATTATGAAAGAATACGCCACACATGAAGGAGATACAGGTTCTCCGGAAGTTCAGATTGCGGTATTGACAGCACAGATCAACCGTTTGACAGAACACTTCAAGGAACACAAACATGATTATCATTCTCAAAGAGGTTTGATGAAAATGGTTGGCCGTCGTAAAAATATGTTGGCATATTTGAAGAACAAAGATTTGGAACGTTATAAATCTTTGATCGCTCGTTTAGGTCTGAGAAAGTAATCGAAAGATTACTTTTTTTTGTTGTCTGATTATGTTACACTAACAATCGGTATAAAGAGAGGTAAAATATGGCGAAACAAGAGTTTCATTTAGATTTCTGTGGTCGGGGGATCACAGTGGAAACTGGTGAGATTGCCAAGCAGGCAGATGGTGCTGTCATCGTGCGTTACGGAGATACCGTTACGTTATCAACCGCTTGTGCATCGAATCAGGCAAAGGAAGGAATCGATTTCTTTCCGCTAACAGTAAGTTTTGAAGAAAAGTTATACTCCGTAGGGAAGATACCGGGAGGTTTTTTACGAAGAGAAGGACGTCCCAGTGAGCACGCGACTTTAACGGCTCGTATGATCGACCGTCCGATTCGTCCTTTGTTTGCGGAAGGATTCCGTAATGAAGTACAGGTCGTGAATACGGTTTTAAGTGTGGATCAGGATTATTCACCGGAAATGTCGGCTATGTTTGGGGCCAGCCTTGCCTTGTGCATCAGTGATATTCCATTCAACGGTCCGATTGCCGGTGTAAAAGTCGGTCGTGTCAACGGGGAACTGATTTGTAACCCAACCGTTGAACAGGCAGCTGCCAGCGATATTGATCTAACGGTTGCCGGTACCAGTCAGGCTTTGAACATGGTGGAAGCCGGGGCCAAAGAGGTCAGTGAAGAAGATATGTTACAGGCATTGATGTTTGGACATGAACAAATCAAGAAGCTTTGTGCATTCCAGGAAGAAATTGTAAAAGCCTGTGGTAAAGAAAAACGCGAAGTGGCTTTATATGCAGTTGATGAAGCATTAGAAAAAGAAGTTCGTGAAAACTTTGAAGCAAAAATCCGTGAAGCTGTATCCATCAAAGAAAAATTGGAACGCTACGGAAAAATTGATGAATTGACAGAAGAAGCAGTAGAGATGATCTCTGCCAAGGAATACAATTCTGAAAAAGAATTGAACAATGCCGCAAAACAGACAAAAGAAATTTGTCGTGGTATTGAAGCCGATGAAGTTCGTCGTTTGATCATTGAAGACAAAGTGCGTCCGGATGGTCGTGCCATCGATGAAATTCGTCCATTGAATTCACAGGTCGATTTATTGCCAAGAGTTCATGGTTCCGCCTTGTTTACACGTGGGGAAACACAGGTGTTATCTACCACAACATTGGGAGCTATCAACGAAAACCAGATCATTGATGATTTGACAGAGGTTGAAGCTAAGCGTTTCATGCATCATTACAATTTCCCACCATACTGTGTAGGAGAGACCGGACGTATGGGAAGTCCGGGACGTCGTGAAATCGGACATGGTGCTTTAGGAGAACGTGCTTTGTTGCAGGTATTACCAAGCTTAGATGAATTCCCTTATACGATTCGTACCGTTGCCGATGTTATGGAAAGTAATGGTTCCAGTTCCCAGGCCAGTATTTGTGCCGGAACGATGTCATTAATGGCAGCCGGTGTTCCGATCAAGGCGCCGGTAGCCGGTATTGCGATGGGGCTGATCATGGATGATAACTCCGGTAAATATACAGTATTAACGGATATTCAGGGTATGGAAGATCACTTTGGTGATATGGATTTCAAAGTTGCCGGTACTACAAAAGGGATCACTGCCTTACAGATGGATATCAAGGTGACTGGAATCACAAAGGATATTTTCGAAGAAGCACTGGCACAGGCACACAAAGCCCGTCTGGAAATCTTAGACAACATGTTGGCATGTATTCCGGAACCAAGAAAGGAATTAAGTCCATATGCTCCTAAGATTGCGATGATGAACATTGATCCAGATAAGATCAAGGATGTTATCGGTCCGGGTGGAAAAATGATCAATGAGATCATTGCGGCTTGTGACAATGTCAAGATCGATATCGATGATGACGGAAAAGTTGTGATTTATCATCACGATTATGATACGATCAACAAAGCTAAAGAAATGATTTCTAATATCGTTCGTGAAGCTAAAGTTGGTGATGTCTATACCGCAACAGTTGTTCGTATCGAAAAATTCGGTGCCTTTGTCAACTTGTTTGGTAATACGGATGGATTATTGCACATCTCCAAGATTTCTCATCACCGTGTAGAAAAAGTGGAAGATGTCTTAAAAATCGGCGATACGATTGATGTCAAGGTTACTGAGATCGACAACAAAGGTCGTATCAATGTTAGTGCCAAAGCACTGCTTCCAAAACCAAAGGAAGAACCGAAAAAAGAACAGAAGGAAGAATCGAACTAGGATTGCAGAGTGCAATCCTTTTTTGTTTGACGTGCATATTTTTATAACCTTTTACTAACAAAAAGGAATATTGGTAAACAGCGATAAGTGATATACTATGGAAAAGATGAGAACACTTTAAAGTTTTTTGATCTCAATCATTATTAACGGAATAGATGATTGAGAAACACTTATGGATCATTTCAATCTTAGTTAAGAAATTTTATAATTGTTGAGATCAAAATAAGAAGAAAGTTCAAAAAAATATAGTTCAAGGGTTTGAATTACTTCTTATGGGAAAGGATTCAACTACTTTTTAGATAAGGAGGCTGACTATGAAAAACAAAGGATGGATTCTTTTTAATGGTATTCAGTTTTTACTGTTTTTAGGTTTTGCCATTTTTTTGCTGCTTAGAAGAGTGGATGGACATGGAGCCATACAAACGTTTGAGGCTAAATGGATGAGCTTGATCGTATGGCTGCTCTTTTACCTTGGTTTATTGCTTATCGAATGGGGCATGTATTGGATCATTCAACATATAAAACGTTGATTCTATTTTTTTATGATTTACAGGGAATGATTATGGTTTAAACTGTAAAGTTAAGATTGTAGGTGCGAAACCGGATATAACTTGTCATTCCTGTTTATAGTCGTTTTGAAATGTGTTAAAATACCAAAGAGAGGTGGAACTAACATATGGATTTTTTGAAATTTGCACAAGAAAAACAAGATGACTTTCTTAAAGATTTGAATACATTGGTTTCTATAGAATCAACACGTGATTTATCCACAAAAGCTGAGAATGCGCCTTTTGGTAAGAAATGCCGAGAAGCGTTGGATGCGATGTTGGAGATGGGAAAACGTGATGGTTTTGTGACAAAAGATATTGATGGCTATGCCGGTGTCATTGAATATGGTGAACAAAAAGATACATTAGGTGTATTGGGTCATTTGGATATCGTTCCGATTGGGGATGACTGGACAAAAGATCCGCTAAAAGTCACTGTCAATGACGGTTATGTATTCGGCCGTGGTGTCATGGATGATAAAGGGCCGGCTTTGGCGGCTTATTATGCGCTAAAGATCATTAAAGAACAAAACATTCCTTTAAAGCGCAGAGTCATGTTGATTACCGGATGCGATGAAGAAAGCGGAATGGAGTGTATGGACTATTATAAAGAACATGCGGAAATTCCACAGATGGGATTTGTACCGGATGCCGATTTCCCGGTCATCTACGGAGAAAAAGGTGGCCTGCATGTCGTCCTGGAATCGCAGGATAAAAGTGTGATCCAGTCTTTTCATGCCGGCAGTCGACCTAATATCGTGATCGGAAAAGCGGATTGTACACTTGCCTCCATCAATGATAAACAAAAAGAAGAGTTTGCTTATTACTGCAAAGTCAACGGTTTGCAGGGAAGTATTGAAGGCAACACGATTCATATTGACGGTGTTTTTGCCCATGCAGCTATGCCATGGTTAGGAGTAAATGCAGCAGTTCACATTTTGAATTTTGTTGGTCAGTCCTTTGATGATCAGCTTGCCAAAGATTTATATCATATCTTACAAGACTGGCAGGGAAAACCGGTTGGTATTTATAAAAATGGTTTATATATGTCTTTCTTGACGATGAATACAGGTATTGTCGATATCGAAGATGGTAAAACACGTATCTTGATTGATATTCGTTATCCAAACGATACTGATGCGAAAACGATTATGGAAGGCTTTGATGCGACATGTGCTTCTTTATCCTCCAACATTCGTGCAATCATGGAAAGTGATTCCAAACCGTTGTTTGTCGATCCACAATCTAAGCTGGTTACGGATCTGATGTCGGTTTATCAAAAATATACGAAAGATACGTTCTCCTGTGCCTTTACATTAGGTGGAGGAACTTACGCTCGTAAGTTTGAGAATTTCGTATCTTATGGACCGGTCTTGCCAAATGAAGTAAAAACGACCGATCAATTTGTCGGAGAATGTCATCAAAGAGATGAAGGAATTAAATTGGAGAATTTGATACAGGCTATCGCTATTTATGCCGATGCGATCGTATCTTTGTGTAGTTAATCATGCGAATGCGTAAAGTAAAGTGGGCTGTGGAATATTTATCCGACAGTCAGAAGCTTGTCACCCATCCCGAAGAAAAAAAATCTTTATGGAAGGGACAATATCGCCTGCTTCATGTAGAGATTGGTTGCGGTAAAGGAAACTATTCGTTAGAAATGGCACGTAAATATCCGGATGAATTGTTTGTGGCCATTGAAAAGAATGAGAGTGCAGCCGGCATTGCGGCAAAGAAATTTGATGAAGCCAAGGATGTGGAAAATCTTTTCTTGATTCATGGAGATGCTTCTTTGATCGATACATGGTTTGTCAAAGAAGAGGTCGATATACTGCATCTGAACTTTAGTGATCCATGGCCGAAAAAACGATATGCGAAACGAAGATTGAGCAGTGCTTCCTTTCTTCAGCAATATCAGTCGATCTTATCAAAGCACGGACAAATCCAGATGAAAACGGATAATGAAAAGTTGTTTGAATATTCTGTTCTGGAGTTTTTGAAAGCCGGCTTTTTATTGGATGATTTATGTGTAAATTATCGTAGAGAGCCGCATGAAGAAGATGCGATCACCGAATACGAAGAAAAATTTATTGCCAATGGACAGCCTATCTATCGCTGTGTATTCAAAAAGGAGAAGGAAAATGAAACAGATTCATAATGAACAGGAATTTAATACCGCTATTCAAAATGATAAGATCAGTGTCATCTTATTTACGACCAAATGGTGTGGTGACTGCATGTTTATCAAACCATTTATGCCAAGTGTCGAAGCAGCCTATGATGCCTATGATTTTTATGAAATAGACCGTGATGAAATGATGGATCTGGCACAGGAATTGGAAATCATGGGAATCCCAAGCTTTGTCAGCTTTAAAAACGGAAAAGAAGTTTCTCGTTTTGTCTCTTCACTGCGAAAGACTAGACCGGAAATTGAAGCATATCTTGATGCGTTAAAGGATGTGGAGGAATAAACATGTTTAAAGACTTAATGCAAGCTATTTTTACCGAAGAAGTAGAACCGGAAGAAGAAGTAAACGAGCCTGTTCAAAAGGAAGAGACGCCGGTTTCCAATGTACAGGTACAGCAACCGCAGGAATCCACTTTTGTTGAGCCGCAGATTCATTTGGCACCACAGACAGAAGATGTACAGATTGCAAACTTTGGTCAGACTCCTGCAAGCACAGAACCTAAAAGTACGATCTTTACAGGGTTGGATGTTGACAGTGTAGCAAGCGAGGAGCCACGTCCAAGAAAAAAAATGTATCATTTTGATCGCTCTAAAACCAAAAAAGTGCGCAGAACTCAGGAGGATTTGGAATATACACCAATCATTTCTCCGATTTTTGGGAATATGGAAGAGTCAAAAAAAGATACGTCCAAAGTGCACAATGCGATCGATTTAAATAAACCGGAACAGCTGGAAGACTATATGACAGTTCTTTCGCCTATGTACGGCGATCGACCGGGCGTAACACCGGTGGTACAGAATATTCCAAAGATGGAACCGGCACAAAAAGAAGCTAACGGCAAGGATCGCGGATATTCTCTGGATTCGATGTTAGAAAAACCGGAAAAGAAAGAAAACAAACAAGCCACTTTGTTTTCAAAAGACTGATTCGAGGTGAGTCAAGTGGCCTATCATTTTATCGGAATCAAAGGTACAGGAATGGCGGCTTTAGCCAGTATTCTTTATGATGAGCATAAAGAGGTTACGGGAAGCGATATTGAAAAATATATCTTTACACAGGATGAAGTGGAAAAAAGAGGTATTCCGATCACAACCTTTGATGCCAGTCATATTCATGATCATGATACCTGCATTATCGGACTTTCGTTTGATGAAACCAATCCGGAAGTGAAAGCGGCTATGCAAAATCCAACGGTGAAGACATATTACTACAATGAATACCTGGGAAAATTGTTGGAGTCTTATACATCTATCAGTGTGGCAGGAACGCATGGAAAATCAACGACAACGGGAATTTTGGGGCATGTTTTGCCACAGCTTTTACCGACAGGATATTTGATTGGGGATGGACATGGACATATGCCGGAGGATGCGAAATATTTTGTATTGGAATCTTGTGAGTTTCAACGACATTTCTTGGCATACCATCCAGATTATGCACTGATTACTAACATTGAGCTGGATCATGTTGATTATTATAAAGATATGGATGATTATCTCGATGCGTTTCAATCTTTTGTCAATCAGACAAAGAAGCACTGTGTCATTTTTGGAGATGATCCATATTTGCCAAAATTATCGTATTCGGTACCTGTTACGACATATGGTTTACAAAAGGGAAATGATTATCAGGCTGTAAATATCGAACAAGGTCCTTTTGGAATGCACTTTGATTGTCTATATCAGGGCAAGGTCTTAGCACATATCGAATTAAGTGAGGTTGGTGATCCCTTCCTGCAGGATGCCTTAGGCTGTTTTGCCTTATGTCATGTGTTAGGAATGCCTGTAAATGACATTGTTGAGGGATTAAAGACTTATCAGGGAATTGCCCGCCGTTTTGTCATTGAAGAAGTCAAGGATAGTGTATTGATTGATGATTATGCACATCATCCGACTGCTATTCGCTACATGATCGATTCGGCACGAAAGAAATATCCGGAAAAGAAGGTTATTGCCTTGTATAAACCTGATCGTTATTCCAGGCTGCAATACTTCCTTCAAGATTTTGCCGACAGCTTAAATACGGCTGATCAAGTTGTATTGTGTGATTTCCCTAAAAATGCACAAAGAGAAGATGAAAGTATTACAGTTACGATTCAAGATCTTTTAGATTTATGTCCGAATTCTATCTTATTGGATATCGATGAAAAATCAGCAGAGGTCTTAAAAGAGATGGCACCGGCTGTCTATGTCTTTATGTCCAGTAAGGATATTTACCTGTTAAAGGACAAATTGGCAAAGCTTCTAAAATAGTATCGTTTATAGACGCCTTTAGGGTGTCTTTTTTCAACTCCGTCTTTATTTTAAAGCGTTTTCAAGATTTATGAAAAATTTTTCAAAAAGAAATGGTCTTCCTTCCTTTGAAATGTTATAATAATTCTGAGGTGATATTTTGACTGTAAATGAATTTTTTTCTACGGTTGCGATGGTTGCAGGTTGGATCTTACCTGTGCTGGGCATCGTTGTTTTAGTATATGTGATTTTGATCTTAAAAGAGCTTTTACAAACGGTAAAAAGCGCTACTCGAACCTTGGATACAACCGAACAGCAGCTTCGTAAGCTGGATGCTCCTCTTTCTACAGCAGAGAATATCTCACATACGATCGATGAAGTACATGAAACTACGAAAAAAGCCGTAAAGACAGCAGCCAGTACCGTAGTCAAGAATGTAGATCAGATTAAGAACTGGGTCAATGCGAAGAAGAACCCGGTCATGGATACAGAACCTGTTAATGCAGCATCAGATAAGGAGGATGAATCATGAGTGATGAAAACAAAAGCGCTGAAGTTGTTCAGGAATTAGAAAATGAAGCGATGGATCAGCTGGAGACACTGAAGGAAGACAACAACAAAGAAAATGAAGAAGTAATTCAGGACGCCAAAGAAAAGATCAAGGCTATTTTTGAAGATCTGCAGGAATGGATCAAAGAAAATACCGAACCGGAGAAAGTCAAAGAAGGTTTGAACAAGGCTAAAGATGAAACGGTAAAGGTCTTAAAGGCGACAAAAGAAAAAGCGGTGGAAATCAGCAATTCAGAACAGTTTAAGAATACAGTTTCAGCCGGAAAAGACTTTTTACTGGGGGCCGGTGCTTTGATTGGAGATGGTATCAAAGCTGGTGCCGATGCCTTGATGAAAAATGATAATATCAAAAACTTTGTGAACACGGCCGATGAAAAGCTGGATGTATTAAGAGAGAGCGAAGGTTTAAAAAACGCCGTGGATTCAGCGGAACAAGTTACACAAAAAGTAGGGGATGCGGTATTTAGTGGAATCCGTAAGTTCCTTGATAAAAAAGATCGTACAACTTCCGATTCGGGTATACAGGAGGATGAAGAATAAGCTATGAAACGTATAACGATTTATGATGTAGCCAAGGAGGCTGATGTTTCTTTGGCTACGGTCAGCCGAGTCATTAATGACAGCAATGTGGTTCGTGAAGACACTAAACAAAGGGTACAGGAAGCCATTGAAAAGTTAGGCTACAAGCCCAATGCAATAGCACAGGGGCTTGCCTTATCCAAAACAACGACTGTATCGATCGTCATGAGTGAAAAACTGTTTGCCTATAATGGAAAAATTTTAAATGGTTTGATGGATGTGGCAAAGATCTATAACTACAACATCATGTTCCATACAACATCACAGGGCATTTCTAAAATGCAGGATGTGATCGAATCCATCATCAAATCTCATGTCGATGGTGTTATTTTATTCAATGACAATTTCTCAGAGGATGAGATGGAAGTCTTGCAGGAATATCAGATTCCAATGGTTGTCGTTGGTTCTTTGTTGCCGGAAACTAAAGTCAACAATGTAGGCAATGTCTATGTCGATTTTGAAAAAATGGCTTATGAAATGGTCAATGAATTGTTTGATAAGGGCATCAATGATATTTCGTTGGTGGAAGACAAGTTAAATTTAAGTATGATGGAACAGATGCGATCTGGAATTGAGCGTGCTTTCCATGAT
Source organism: Erysipelotrichaceae bacterium (assembly GCA_902399855.1). Taxonomy (GTDB): domain Bacteria; phylum Bacillota_I; class Bacilli_A; order Erysipelotrichales; family Erysipelotrichaceae; genus Faecalicoccus. Next base: position 83,674 of record CABOGK010000002.1, on the reverse strand, counting down.
CACGGAACTGAGTTTAAAAAATACATTTCGTATGATGAAACATATAAAAGCTCTTATAATTTCTTAACTGAATACTTTAAGACCAATAAACCAAGCCAGTTTGTGTTTACGTTTAGAGATTCGCAGGCTATTGCGGTATTGAATTCCTGCCAGGAAGCCGGATATAAGATTCCGGATGACTGCCAGCTTGTATGTGTTCTCAATAATAAATATCTTTCCATGACACGACCAAATATCTCAACCTTTAATATTCCGGAGTATGATATGGGGGCCGTATCGATGCGTTTATTGACAAAAATGCTGGTGGATGATGAATCTGTACGTGAAAACAAAAGCATTGAATTAGGATATTCTTTTATACCTAAAGGAACGACAAAGTAAGGACTATAGATTTGAATAGTCCTTTTTTCATGTTTGGTGTATAATTCTTATATGGAAATAGTAATGATCAATGAAGCAAAAGATAAAAGTATTTATCGCTATAAAAAAGACTATCAAAGAATTTTAGAACGAGCTTGTTCTATTCTGCATCGTAACCACGATTATACGTTAAGTGTCATTTTTGTGACACCGGAAAGGATTCATGAGATCAATAAAGAATATCGCAACATCGATCGCAGTACGGATGTAATTAGCTTTGCCCTGCAGGATGACAGTTCCAACATCGTTTTGGAGGAAGAGGAAAACGAATTAGGAGATATCTTCATCAATGTGGAAGCTATCAGCGCACAGGCAAAGGAGTATGGACATTCTAAACGAAGAGAAGCCTGTTTTCTTTTCTGCCATGGCCTTTTGCATCTGATGGGTTATGATCACATGTGTCCACAGGATGAAAAAGAGATGTTTGATTTACAGGATGTGATACTGGATGAAGTGGTTCAAAGGTAGGTTTAAATATGCGTTTAGCGGTCTGCGCTATGCGATTTGTGATAAAAGCATAGCTCTTCAAATGCTGTTTGGCCTGCTTGTGATCCTGGTTGGCTTGTTGCTTGGATTTACTGTACAAGAATGGTTTTGGATCCTTTTATGTATTGTGCTTGTTGTAGTTGGAGAAATCATAAATTCTTGTATCGAACAGCTTGTCGATTATATTTCTTTAGAACATACCAAACAGGCAAAACAGATCAAGGATATGGCAGCAGGAGCTGTCTTTTTACTGAGTCTTTTCAGTGCTTTTATTGGATTTGCGATCCTTATTCAAAAAATAATTTAGAAAGGAACGAGTATGACATATAAATCAGGTTTTATTGCGATCATCGGAAGACCTAACGCTGGGAAAAGTACGCTTTTAAATGCATTGTTGCGAGAAAAAGTGGCTATTATGTCTGATAAACCTAATACGACAAGAAACAATATTGCTGGTATCTTAACCCAGAAAGATGCTCAGTTTGTTTTTGTGGATACACCGGGTATTCATAAACCGCAGCAGCAACTGGGACGTGTTTTAAATAAGAATGCGTATATGGCCATGGAGGACTGTGATTGTCTGGCATGGATCGTTGATGGCACGCAACCCTTTGGCAAAGGCGATTCGTTTATTCTGGAGCGCATACAATCTTTACATAAGCCTTGTTTTCTTTTGGTCAATAAGATCGATCATCTTTCAAAAGAGAACATGATCAAAGTGTTGATGGATTGGCAGAATAAATATGACTTTCATGCCATCATTCCAATCAGTGCGCTCAAAAAAGAAAACTTGGATGAGCTGTTACAAGTATTGAAACAAGCTCTTCCGGAAGGAATGGCTATGTACCCGCAGGAGATGATCAGTGATCATGATGAGAATTTTCAAACGACGGAGATCATTCGTGAGAAAATTTTATTTGTGACCAAAGAGGAAATTCCACACAGCGTTGCGGTCGTACTGGAAAATCGCAGGATGGAAGGAGGTCGTCTGCATCTGCAGGCAATGATCATTGTTGATCGTGATTCCCAAAAAGGGATATTGATCGGAAAACAGGGAAGTATGATCAAGAATATTCGTCTTGCGGCACAAAAAGAACTCAAGGAAAAATTTGGTTGTCCGGTGGATTTGGAATTATATGTTCGCGTAGAGAAAAACTGGCGAAATAAAGAACAAAAAATCAAAGAATTCGGATTGGATGAGCTAAATGACGATTAAAACGACCGGCATTGTTTTAAAGGTTCAAGATTATAAAGAAAAAGACGGGCTGGCATGGATGTTGACACAGGATCAAATCGTTTCGGTTCGAGTAAGAGGCATCCAGAAAGAAAGTTCTAAGCTAAGAAGTGGCTGTCAGCCTTTTTTATATGCGACATGGCAGATTGAAGAAAGAAATCAGGGACCGGGATTGTTGATACATGCCACACCAATTTGTTTCTTTTATCGCGTAATGGAGGATCTAACTATACAGGCTTTTAGCTTTCTTTTACGCGATATTTTATTAAAGACTAAGTCTAGTCCCTTGTTGTTGGAAGCTTTTTTGGAATATTTAAAAGCGGTTCAGGACCAAAGAAATTCTGTCTTTGCTTATGGTTGTTTTGTATTAAAAGAAATCTTATGTGCCGAAGGTATTCAGCCGTTTGTCGATGGTTGTACTCTTTGTCATCGAAAAGACGCTTTAGAAACGCTGAGTATCAAAGAAGGTGGTTTTTTATGTCATTATTGTAATCAAAATGGCATAAAAATGAATAAATCGGACATGAGAAAAGTTTATCTTTTATTCAAGGCATCTTTGAAATATATCGATGTTTTAATTGAAAACTGTCATTTTGAAATCAAAGACTGTATCTTTTGGGCGGATTGGTATGAGCGATTTGAACAGACACATCTTGCCGGTTTGAAATTTTTAAAGACAGTGGTTGACTTATAGAGAAAATAGCTTTATGTAAAGCATATTGTAGAATTGAATCAGATTTTGTATAATGTTAAAAGAATGCTTGGGAGGATCTTATGGCAGAAAAATTATCAAGAACAAAACGGTATGAAGATTTAAGAAATCGGCTGGATGAAGAAACGACAGCTGCTCAGGAAGATAAAATCAATCAACAGACAGGGTTTGCACGCTTATCCAGAACACAACACAAGGCGTTGGCACATGCCAATGATTTAAATGTGTCGGCAGTCCCTTCCAGATCATCTGCACAAGAGGCGACTAACAACAACAGCCCGGTCATGGAAGATCTGTTAGGGGAAGTGAAACGCTATAACATTGATCAGGGAAATCGTATAACGGATGATACACAGATCAACATTTTGCGTCAGCTGGATCAAAAACCTTCTTCTATGCACAGAAATACGCATATCGTACCAATGGAGGAAGAAGAAACCGGCGGTACAATGAAGATCCAGAAACCGGAAATCGAACAAGATGTGGATGGCGTGGCTACCTATATGCCAAATCAGAAGTTGACGCGAATCAATCCTATCCAGACAAAACCGGAAGTCGTAGAAGAACCGAAAGTCGGTATGGATGATTCCGTACAAAGCTATGTGGCTCAAGAAGATGAGGATCATTCTCCGGAAGCAACTTATACAAATATTGTTCTGGGAAGTCAGGATATTTTAGCGGACGATACGGCAGATACCGATCATTTAAGTCTCTTCGATACGACAAAACCTTCAAAACAAGAAGAGGTTTTAGAACAGCCTAAAAAAGAGGCACAGCCAAAACGAACAAAAACACCTAAGGCTAAAAAATCAAAATCAAAAAAAGTTCAGGATTCACAAGAAATGCCATCGGCAAAAATTCGTATGAGCACTCGTGATTTGGAAGAGATGGAAAATGAGCCAAAGAGCAAATCAGGTATGATCATCAATGTGATCTTAGTTGTTTTAGTCTTACTTTTGATTGCTTCTTTAGCAGCTACCTTCTACTTCATTACGCAAATAGGAGCCTAAAGCATGCCAAAATTTAATATTGCGATTGATGGCCCCAGTGGGGTCGGGAAAAGTACCATTGCCAATTTATTAGCCGATGCCTATCATATGATACATTTAGATACCGGTGCTATGTATCGATGCGTTGCCTACTATCTGTTAAAAAACAAGGTGGATGTAAATAACGAAAAAGAACTGTTGGACGCATTGGAAAATATAGATATCTCTTTTCAGGAGGATCAAGTGTTTTTAAATGGAGAAAATGTATCCAAAGAAATTCGTATGAATGAGATATCCATGGCAGCATCGAAGTTTTCGGCTTTGAATGTTGTGCGTAAAAAGCTAGTTTATTTGCAACAACAGATTGCCAAGAATAAAGGCTATATTCTGGATGGAAGAGATATCTGCAGCGTCGTATTGCCGGATGCCGAGGTAAAAATCTATATGGATGCCTCCAGTAAGGCTAGAGCGCAGCGTCGTTATCAGGAATACATTTCTAAAGGTATTGATGCGGATTATGAGACGATCTTTCAAGATATCGTAGCACGTGACTATCAAGATTCGCATCGTGAAAATTCGCCTTTACAAGTAGCCGAAGATGCACAGGTCATTGATACTTCGGATATGACTATTGAGGAAGTTGTAGAAGAAATTCAAAAAATAATTGATGAAAAAGTATAGAGAGGAGTGATTTTATGATCCAGGGTACCATTGCGATCGTCGGACGCCCTAATGTCGGGAAATCAACCTTCTTCAATCGCTTGATTGGACAAAGAAAAAGCATTGTTGATGATACACCGGGAGTGACACGAGATCGTATCTATGGAGAAGTAGAATGGCTCACGAAAACCTATCGTATCATTGATACCGGTGGAATCCAGATTGAGGATCAGCCATTTGCACAGGAAATCAATATGCAGGTGGATATTGCGATTGAGGAAGCCGATGTCATTGTTTTTCTTGTCTCCTGTAAAGAAGGTGTTATGACCGATGATATGGTCATTGCCAAAAAACTACAGAAGTCTGGCAAGCCCATCGTGTTAGTTGTCAATAAGGTAGATAATGAAAAATTACGCTTAGATGCGTATGAATTTTATGCTTTGGGATTACAGGATCCATTCTGTGTCAGCAGCGCCCATGGTATCGGTTTAGGTGATGTATTGGATGAGATCACCAGAGTTATGCCGGAAAAGAAATTATCTCCTTATGAAGGAATGACGTCTTTTTGTGTGATCGGACGTCCCAATGTCGGAAAAAGTTCTTTGGTCAATGCGATCTTAAAAGAAGACCGTGTTATTGTTTCCAATATAGAAGGAACGACACGCGACGCGATCGATACGCCGTTTACTTACGATGGACAGGAATACATGATCATCGATACAGCCGGTATTCGCAAAAAAGGAAAAATTTATGAGAATATTGAAAAATATTCCATTTTACGTGCATTAAGCGCAATTGATCGAAGCAATGTCGTTTTATTCTTGATTGATGGTTCTTTGGGAATTCGTGAACAAGATAAACATGTGGCCGGTTTAGCTCATGAAGCCGGAAAAGGTGTCATTATCGTCTATAATAAATGGGATACTGTAGAAAAAGATGAGAAAACGATGGCAAAAATCGAAAAAGAAATTCGTGCGCAATTTGTTTATTTAGATTATGCACCAATTGCCTTTGTATCGGCTTTGACACATCAAAAAGTCAATCAATTACTGCCTTTGATCAATCAGGTGCATGAAAACTGCAGCTTGCGTATTCAAACTAATGTATTAAACGATGTGATCTTGGATGCGCAAATGATGAATCCTGCCAAGCCACATAACGGTAAGCAGTTAAAGATCTATTATTCTTCACAGGTCAGCGTAGAACCGCCAACCTTTGTTTTATTTGTAAACGATCCGGAATTATTGCATTTTAGCTATAAGCGATATATCGAGAATAAAATTCGGGAAGCTTTTGGATTTGAAGGCACACCGATTCATATCATAGCGCGAAAGAAAAGTTGAGGTGTTTGATTTGAAAACAGTAGTGATCGGAAGCGGGAGCTGGGGGACAGCCCTTGCACAGGTTTTAGAAGACAATCAACAAGATGTCATATTATATGGTATTGAGAAATCGGAAGTGGATGATATCAATCTTCATCATAAAAACTCCAAATATTTTGAAGATGTTAGTATCAATCCTTCCTTAAAGGCTACTATGGATATTAACGTAGTCAAAGAGGCCGATGTTGTATTACTGGCAGTACCGACCATAGCGATTGAATCCATTTGTCAACAAATTGATTCGCTGTTGACAAAGAAAACGATCATTGTCAATGTATCCAAAGGGTTTCATCCAATAACCAATGAAAGAATATCGCAGGTGATCCGTCGTTGTATTTCTGCCGATCATTTAAGCAGTGTTGTTTCTTTGATCGGACCCAGTCATGCCGAAGAAGTAATCATTCGATTATTGACAACGATCGATGCAGTCAGCCTTAATGAAGAAGATGCGATCGTTGTGCAGCAGCTATTTTCCAACCATTACCTTCGTATTTATACAGGAAGCGATGAAGTGGGCAGTGAATTAGGTGTAGCCATCAAAAATGTTATGGCTATTGCTTCCGGAATCTTATCCGGCCTGGGCTATCAGGATAACACCAGAGCGGCTTTGATCACCCGTGGCTTACAGGAGATGATTCGTTATGGAATGGCGTTTGGTGGCCAGCAGCAGACGTTTATGGGGCTTACCGGTATCGGAGACTTGATCGTCACTTGTACAAGCATTCATTCCCGCAATTTTTCAGCCGGTTATCAGATCGGTAAGGAAAATACAGTAGAAAACTTTTTAAAGAACAATAAAAAGACAGTGGAAGGGATTCGTACTGCGAAGATCGTTCACAATGTATCTAAGGAAAATGGAATCGATATGCCAATCTGTGAGGAAGTCTATCAGATTCTATACGAAGGTAAAGAGCCAAAGACATGTGCCAATGACTTAATGCTGCGAGAGCTGAAAAGGGAGTTTTAACATGGCAAAATATGTAAATAAAGAAGCTTTGGCTGAGGTGATTTATCAAGAACTGAAGATTTCCAGAAAAGACGCCGGTCATGCGGTAGAAAGAATCTTTCAAGAGATGTCTCTGGCGTTAGCCAGTGATGGAGAAGTTGATATTTCCGGCTTTGGCAAGTTTATCATTTTTAATCGTAAAGAGAGAATGGGAATTAATCCTGTCACAAAAGAAAGAATGAAGATCCAGGCAACCAAGCTGCCAAAGTTTAAGCCAAGTCAGACATTAAAAAATCTCTGTAATAAAAAATAGATCATGGTATTTTTAAAGCGTTTCTTCATTCTATTATTCTGTTTTCTTGTAATTGGATCAATGATTCTTGGTTTATTGATTTAAGAAAATCAGGCGATGACGATTTCTTTAGCGGAATCGATCATTGCCTTTTCTTTTGGATCGATTGGATTGGTAATGATCTTATCATAATCGCTGAAACGAGCAAATGGATATGTACCGGTCTTAAAGAATTTAGAACGATCACAGACTAAGATCTTTTGTTTAGACTGTTCGATCACTTTTTGTTTCACCGATAACTCCTGAAAAGAGAATGTAGTCGGTCCCTGACAATCTTTAAAGCCATCGGTACCCATGAATGCCGTATCGATCTTGACATGCCTTAAATTGTCTAAGGCAAAGGCACCTGTTGTCGTACTTCCTTTTTTCTGAATCAGGCCACCAATCAACAGAATTTCGTGTTTTAAGGCCAACAGGCTTTGCGCAATACGGATGGATGGGGTAACAATCGTACAACCCTTTTTTAACGCAAAATAACGCACTATAGAAAGCGTGGTACTGCCTGGATCTAAATATACAACAGAATAATCTGATACAAACTCAATGGCCTTTCGTGCAATTTGATCTTTTAACTCTGTATTTTCTTCAACTTTAACTTCAATGGGCAATTCATCGTATCCATCTTTTCTATGCACGTAGCCATGTGTCTTATTCACTTGACCTCGTTGTTCTAAAACAAAAAGATCTTTGCGCAAAGTTTCGGTTGTGACCTGAAAGGATTCGGCAAGTTCTTTGATGCGAAGGGAAGGTTGTTGTTCCAATTTTTTCAAAATTTCATTTCTACGTTTTTCATTATTCTTTGACATACTATCTCCTAATTCTTTGTTTTCCAATAAATTATACTATATTACCAAGTTTTTTACCCTTTATTTTGATAAAAACCAATCTTTTTATTGAGAGAAGGAGATGAATGATGTACGCTTTACACAAGGAGATGATGAGGATGAAATTACAGGTTGCTTTGGATACATTAAGCCTGGAGGAATGTATTCAACTTTTAGAACAAACAAAGGGAAGTGTAGAGATTGCTGAGGTAGGTACTCCATTTATCATTGAAGAAGGAATGGTGCCTGTCAAAGAGATTCATAAAACATTTCCGGAGATTGAAGTCCTGGCCGATGCGAAAATCATGGATGCCGGTGAATTTGAAGCCGATAAATGCTTTGAAGCCGGTGCTTCTATTGTAACTGTTTTGGGTGTCAGTCATGATGAAACAATTCAGGGAGTTGTACGATCTGCTAAAAATCACAACGGAAAAGTCATGGTCGATATGATCAATGTTCATGATTTAGCCACAAGAACCAAAGAAATCGATGAAATGGGTGTCGATTATATTTGTGTTCATACGGCCTTTGATGTGCAGCAATCCGGTCAAGATCCGTTGGAAGAATTAAAGATAGTCAATAAAGTCATTCATCATGCGAAAAGTGCGGTTGCCGGGGGTGTAAAGCTGGAAACGATTCAGGATATCGTCAATGAAGGTGCTGAGATCATTGTGGTTGGCGGTGCCATCTGCAATGCCAAAAACCGAGCAAAAATGGCAAAAGATATGAAAGGATATTTAAAATCATGAATACGATCGAATATGCAAAAACAGTATTAAATGAACTGCAACATACATTATTAAGTATAGATACCAAAAAAACAGAACAGTTTGTTGAGCTTGTGGATCAGGCTGATGAAATCTTCTGTGCCGGTGCTGGGCGAAGCGGATTTCAAGTCAAAGGCTTTGCGATGCGTTTGATGCATATGGGAAAGAAATCTTATGTTGTAGGAGAAACATGCACACCAAATATCAAAGAGGATGGAATCTTAGTGATTTGTTCTGGCTCCGGTGAAACAAAAAGCTTAGTTAATCATGCGCAAAAAGCCAAAGAGGTCGGTGCTAAGCTTGCTTTGATCACGATCAATCCTGAATCGACGATAGGAAAGATGGCTGATGTTGTTATTGAAATCAGTGCACCGAGTCCGAAAAGTGCGAAAGAAGGACAAATTAAATCCATACAGCCTATGGGATCTTTATTTGAACAATCCGAAGGTTTGTTTATGGATATTGCGATCATGATGTTGATGGAAAAGAATCATATGGATTCCGATACGATGTTTGGAAGACATGCCAATATGGAGTAGTTCATTATTATGAAACAAGAATTAGTCAAATATGTCGAAAAGCCATGGGGTTACGAAAAGTGGCTTGCAGTAACAAATCACTATGCTTTAAAGGAGATTTTCTTTAAGAAAGGTGAGCGCTGTTCCTTTCAATATCATAATCAAAAAGAAGAACACATTTACATTTTGAAAGGGAAGCTTGAGGTCCTGGAAGATGATGAACATAAAAAAATGCATACCCATATATATGGGCCCGGTGATATCATCAGCAATCCTCCGACCTTTCGACATCGGAATACCGCTTTAGAAGATACAACGATTATCGAAGTCAGTACACCACATTTAGATGATGTAGTACGAATCGAAGATGATTACAATCGATAACATATAAAAAGCCCTCACTGGGCTTTTTTGTTTATCTCATTTTTTGTTAGCGCAGGGATTTCTTTTAGATATGTCCTTCGTAATCGAAATAACAAGCTCCTTTATTTAGTAAAAGATCGGAAAGAACTATTACATTCTACTTCGCATAATGTATATTATGTAAAAAAATGTATAATCGTGTTCTATCTAAAACACATTTAATTTTTGAACACGGTTTTCATCTTGCAGTCTTAAAAAACTTTACATAATGCAGATTTTCATGCTATTTTATCTAACAAAATTCATCATTATCTTATTTAGTCTATTTTCTTATATATAATTATGATAATCAAAATATACATTACTTATTTGGCTCTCTAAAACGTATCGAACGTATGATTACCGATGTTTTTCTTTTTCACGTACTCTCATAGAGTCTATTTAATCGAGTTTGATACACACATGTGAACATATTTATTTAAAGTTATGATGAAATCATGATCATCCAAATATTTGAGCGAAAATATAGAAAGAAAAAATGAAATGTCTATAAATAAAAATATCTTTATCGGTTTAATAACTAAAAATAATCTTAATTACATATTACTAAATTATGTACAATACTTGATTCTGCTAAATTTTTAATAGTTAAGTAGACTATACTAATTTATAAAATAGGGAATTTATGCAAAAAAAGCGATCATTGACCGCTTTTGATTTATTTTAAAAATTCATGAATAACTTAAGCAATACTACTAGTATCTAAATAATAGAGTTTCATTAAGTCTTCGGGCTTGCCATTTTTGATCAAATTCATCATGTAATCCGATCATTAATACTGGATAACCTATTCTTGTTGTTGCCAGGACTTCAGCAACCATTGATCCAAGTCCAAGATATGTCAAAATATCGACAGCGGATAGGAATCCTCCTGGATATCCACTTTGTGCCTAATACACTGGCTTCAGGATTTTTAATGTTTGCTGTTCTAATTCTGTCATAGAAATACTCCTATAATGCCTCCTTTGTCGCAATCACATCGACTCCTGTATCCGCTACATTTTTTAAGACTACATCTCCAATGTGTACAGGAGCTTGTACTTTAACGACTTTTAGATCTTTCATACAGGCAAAAATTTTATCCTTAGGAATATCATGTGCAGTTTTAACAGAAACCATTTTTTCTTCTTTAGAACCTGTTACTGGAACAATGCTGGTTACGATTCTGGTTGGATTGGTTACTTCTTTACGAGCGTAAATATCGCCTTGTTGACAAGTATTACCGGAAACAGAAACTACGTTTCCCTCTTCCATTTTTACTGTTAGAGCACATCCCATTGGACAGCCAATACAAGTTAATTCTCTTGTTTCCATATTATTTATCCTCCAGTGTAATGCGAATCGTAGATGGATCAATCTCCATCAGTTTTTTCTTAGTCAGAATGATCTGTTCCATTTCTCCTGGAGCCAGGATCTTGCTGGGTTTATGAAGAATTCTTTGATCATCCAGATAGACACTGATAAAATGGTCCTTATAAACACCGCCTACACGGAAACGTACCGTCAGCAAGTCATCCATGTCTTCGGGTCTTACCACAAAAGGTACACTGTAACGTACACCATTTTCGGTTTCGATAGGAATAACTTTCGTGTTTTCGATTTCCTGCTCTTTCAGGTATTTTACGGCATTTTTTCCAGCCTGTTTCGCTTCCTGAGATACAAAATCAACCAAGTCATGTACATGCAATACATTGCCACAGGCAAATATGCCATCAACGTTTGTTTCTAACGATTCATTAACCTTTGGTCCTTTTGTAATCGGACTCATTTCAATACCGGCCTGATTGGAAAGCTCGTTTTCCGGAATAAGACCACATGATAATAATAAAGTATCACAAGTATATCTTTCTTCGGTTCCCGATACTGGTTTTCCATCTTTGACCTCTGCAATTGTGACCGCTTCGACACGCTCCTTACCTTCGATATCGACTACGGTATGACTTAGTTTTAACGGAATCCCAAAATCATCCAGACACTGTACGATATTTCTTTTTAAACCGCCGGAATATGGCATCAATTCAGCAACAACTTTTACTTTAGCCCCTTCTAAAGTCATTCTTCGCGCCATAATTAAACCAATATCTCCGGAACCTAAGATAACAACTTCTTTTCCTGGCATCAATCCATCGATATTGACTAATTTCTGTGCCGTTCCGGCACTGTATATACCAGCTGGACGATAACCTGGAATATTTAAAGCCCCTCTAGGTCGTTCTCGACAGCCCATGGCCAAGATGATTGCCTTTGCCTGAATTTGAAATAACCCTTCTTTTGCGTTCATGGCAGTAACTACTTTATCGGAAGAAATATCCATGACCATTGTATTCAGCTTATAGGGAATCTTTTGTTCTATTACTTTCTCAATAAAACGATTCGCGTATTCTGGCCCTGTCAATTCTTCTTTAAATGTATGCAGTCCAAAACCGTTATGAATACATTGATTTAAGATACCACCTAATTTTATATCACGTTCTAAAATTAAGATATTACTTTCGCCTGCTTCTTTAGCACTGAGCGCGGCCGCAAGACCTGCCGGTCCTCCACCGATAATTACTACATTTACCTTTTTCATAGTCTTGCCTCCTACAGATCTTCTTTATCGTTTCCTACGATAAAGTTTGAATGTCCACCGGATTTACTAACTTTATACATATCGATATCCGGTACTTCATGTGATAAGACTTCCATAACACGTGGGCTGCAGAAACCAGCCTGACACCGTCCCATACCTGCTCTTGTACGACGTTTTATACCATCCAGTGAACGGGCAGGAATGATTCGATGTACCGCTTCTACGATCTCTCCTTCTGTTACCATCTCACAGCGACAGATGATCGTTCCATAACGAGGATCCTTTTGGATAAGTTCATTTCTTTCTTCCATACTCATTTGTGATGGCTTGATTAATCCTTTGCGTGACTTTTTGAAATCTGTTTTTTCATGTGCATTCGTTTTTTTCTGGATCATCTTTGCGACCATTACACCAATAGCCGGACAGGAAGAAAGACCTGGTGATTCGATACCAGCAACATCAATAAAGTTTGGTGCATCCTTGACTTCTTCAATGATGAATTCATGATTCGGATGATGCGCACGAAGTCCGGCAAAGGATGTGATGACATCTCTCATAGGAAGATTCTTAACAGCTATGGATGATTTCATAGCAACTTCATCCAATCCTTTTCGTGTTGTATTGATACCTTCTTTATTGTCGATATCCATACTTGTTGGGCCCACTAACATATTGCCGTGTACGGTTGGTGTTACCAGAACCCCTTTTCCCATCTTAGTCGGTAACTGGAAAATTGTATGAGAAACATGTTTTCCAGCACTTTTATCCAGCAGATAATATTCTCCTTTACGAGGAATAATCTCCATTTTATCAGCACTGACCATATTATGGATCACATCGGCATAAACACCGGCAGCATTCACGACATATTTTGAATGAAATGTTTGATTTGGTGTTTGGATCTCATAGTGATCATCTACTTTTTGTATCGCTTCCACTGGAGAATCAAAATAAAATTCTACACCGTTTTCTGCCGCATTTTCAGCCATGGCAAGATTTAACTCAAAAGGACAAACAATACCGGCGCTTGGCGCATATAAAGCTGCCACAGCTTCATCGGATATATTTGGTTCCATTTCCTTTAATTCGTCGCGTTCAACGATACGAAGACCGGGAACGCCATTTGTGATACCGCGATTGTACAAAGTCGTTAGTTGATCGCGATTTTCTTCATCCGTACAAACTACAAAAGATCCGATTCGCCGAAATGGAATATCCAGATCTTTGGCAAGTTCGTCCATCATCAAATTACCTTCTACATTTAATTTTGCCATCAACGTACCTTCTTTGGCATCATAGCCGGCATGAATGATTGCACTGTTTGCCTTGGAAGTTCCGCAGCAAACGTCTTCACACTTTTCAAGAACTGCAATTTTTAGTGGAAAGCGTGAACATTCACGGGCAATTGCACTACCGCTGACTCCAGCTCCAATTATGATTACATCGTACATAGTACCCCTCCATCCATAGTATTCATACACTGTAAATCTAACCCACATAAAATAGGTTGTCAAACTTGTAAATGCCTTTAAATATAGGATTTTCAGGCATTTTTAATTAATCAAAATATCTGATTAATTCATTGAAAAATTCATTGACTTTTTATAATGATCAAAGTCCTGATTTTAACGGTTTTTCTTGCACAACCAATTAATCAAAAGTATAATATTAGTAATCAAAAACAATTTGATTAATTGAGATTGATTATTCAAAATAAATCAAAATTTTAAGGAGAACATTATGGGAAAACGTAAAAAAATAACAACACGTGATATTGCCGAATATACCGGATTGTCACAATCTACCGTTTCAATGATCCTTTCACATAAAGAGAATGTTTCCTTTTCCAAAGAAACACAGGATATCGTATTGCAGGCCGCCAAAAAACTAGGCTATAAAAATGAAATCCACAAGTCGAAATCAAGTCAGAAAGATCTTCATCAAACAATTGTAGTGATTGCCCCTCACCTTTCAAATAGCTATTATGCGACTTTGATTCATTCTATCGTTTACGAGGCAAAGAAGCATAATTACTCGGTCTTTACGATTACGACCATGCGAAATGTACAACAGGAAGACTCTTACTATGAGCTTTTATCCAATTTGGATTTAGCTGGCATCATCTATCTCTATCCCCCTACCAAGATTTCAAAGGCAAACGCTTTGTTTAAAAGAATGCCGGTTGTCTCTATCGGTGATAAACCACAAGGCAGTCGTTTTGACTCGGTGGAATTAAATGGTGTAAGAGCCGGTCATTTAATGGGTGAATATCTGCTTAACTTGGGACATGAGAAAATCACCTTTATCTCTGCACCTGTCATGGGTAAAGAAATTTCTCGTATCCATCGTTATGAAGGATTGATTCATGCCTTTGAAGATCAAGGTAAGGATATTCAAAATATCCAGCTAAAAACCATGTCTTTAGCGCAGTACGAAAGCATTCAGACCGAAAATATCGAATATCAGGTTGGTTACGAGCTCACCATGGAAGCTTTGGAAGAAGGAACGGATTCCACTGCCTTTTTGGCCAATAACGATATGACAGCACTAGGCGTATTATCGGCTTTAAAAAGTGAGGGTTATAAAGTTCCGAAGGATTTTTCCGTGGCTGGCTTTGATAATATTCTGATGTCTTCTCTTCCGGATATTTCGTTGACAACAATCGAACATGCCACGTTTTTAAAAGGAAAAGAAGCAGTCGATATCATCTATAAGAAGCATCTAAAAAATAATGCGCAAAAGTCACATCCTTACATATTGCGTCTAGAATACGAACCGGAACTGATCATCCGTAAAACTACCGGAAAGCCAAGAAAGTAAAAGCTCTAAGGTCAGACCTCAGAGCTTCTTTTTAATCTAACAGGTCTGAAAGAACCCCAATATTTTCAATCATGATATCCGGTTGAATTGGATTGTCAGGAACTTCTTCTTTCTTGGTTTCCCCACTTAAGACCAATATACTGACAATGTCGCTGCCATCCGCAACCGCAATATCGGTGTACATTCGGTCTCCTACGATTGCGATTTGGTCACCGGCAAGTCCGGTTGCCTTCTGGATATAATCCAAAGTTCTATGGCTCGGTTTTCCAAAAAATTCTGGAAAAACACCCGTGCTGGATTCAATACAACGTGCTATGCTTCCGCAATCCGGGATAAACTCTCCACCTTCAATTGGACAGTTCAAATCCGGATTAATTCCATAATACGTTTTTCCGTGTCGAATAAAAGTACAAATCTTTTCTAACTTTTCATATGTCAGTGTAGTGTCAAAACCTAAGATTACAACATCCGGCTCTTGATCATCCAATACCCATCCGGCTGTTTCAAACGCTTTTAATAAACTTGGCGTACCAACAACATAAAGTTTAGCGCCTGGATGATGTTCACTTAAATACTGTAAGATCACATCGGTTGAAACCATCATTTGCTTCTCTGTGATATTAATATCCATGTTCTTTAATTTTGTGATATATGCATCTAAATCACGAGAGGAATTATTCGTAAAAAAGTAATAATCTCTTCCGGTCTCTTTTACCTTATCTAAAAACTTATGTGTATAAGGAAATAGATCATTTCCTAAATAAATCGTTCCATCCATATCAAGAATAAAGGCTTTGATCGTCTTCATTCTTTCTTTGATCTCCTGTAAATTTGTTAGCATAACATCACCTATTTAGATTGCCCATAATAGGCGTTTGGTCCGTGCTTTCTTTTAAAGTGTTTATCTAAAAGCACCTGCTGCATCGGTTCGATGGCATTGTTTCTTAACAGGGTTGCCATCGTATTCATCATGGCCACCTCTTCCAAAACCACGGCATTGTGTACCGCATTGAACGCATCCGTACCCCAGCAGAAAGGACCGTGGGAATGAACAAGAACCGCCGGTACCTCATCGGGATCGATGTTTCTTTCTTTGAAGGTTTCCACGATCACCTTTCCGGTCTCCAGCTCATAGTCACCGTGGATCTCTTCTTCACTCATGACTCTTGTACACGGTATGCTTCCATAGAAGTAGTCAGCCTGTGTCGTTCCCAGCGCCTGGATATCCAGACCGGCCTGGGCAAAGCCTGTCGCCCATCGGGAATGGGTATGCACCACACCGCCGATGTTCTTCCAGTTTCGGTAGAACTCCAGATGGGTTGGAAGATCGGAGCTTGGTTTTAGACTGCCTTCTACAATATGGCCTTCCAGATCGACCAGCACGATATCTTCGGCCTTCATCGTATCGTAATCGACACCGCTTGGTTTGATGGCCACGATCCCCCTTTCCCGGTCGATGGCACTGACATTGCCCCAGGTAAAGGTAATCAGTCCATATTTGGGAAGCAGCAGATTGGCTTCCAATACTTTTTGTTTTAAATTTTCTAACATAGTATTACTCTCCAATAATCTCATCATAGAAATCGTAAAATTTTAACAATCTCATGAAGGTAAGTCTTTGACGCGCATATGGACTCATACGTAATGTCAAAGGCTTTAAGCTCTCATCTAATGTTAATTCGTGCATTGTGGTCAATGCATTTACTTTCTTCATCCAGGAAATGATATCTTCTGACGAAGGTAACTCTTCTAATATTGCAATGATTTCATTTTCTTTCTCTTTTAATAGAGAACCATGAATATTAGCTAATAAATTTGGAGTATTTTCCTTAATGATTTCTTGTTGTAAAGCTTCATTTGTTACTTTGGAATGAATTAGATCAAATTCTACATCGACTGAATTTTTAACTTTATAATTTCCCTCTTTGATCTTGGCAAGTGCATTTTTATAAACTTCGGAGATTAGACATAAACCAACACCAACTTTTTCACCATGATAGAAATCGATTGGATCGTTGATAGCACAAATTTCCCATAAATGCGAACAATGATGTTCTGCACCGGATGCCGGTCTGGAATTACCGATCATCTGCATTGCCAAACCACTTAGTAATAGGCCATACATTAAATTTTCATAAGCAGTAAAGTCGTGTGCTCCTAATCCATCAAGGTTATCAATTAAATCTTGCAAGATATCTTGCTCTAATTTTACGACCGGTAAACTGATATATTCTCCAGTAATAACGTGTCCAATCTTCCAATCTGCGATTGAAGTGTATTTTCCAATCAAATCTCCAACACCGCTGGCAGTCAGTCGCATTGGTGCTTTAGAGAAGATTTCACTATCTGCCAATACAAAGACAGGACTTACAGCTGTAAAGCTTTTTTTGAACCCGTGCCAAGTCATGGCAGCTACTGTGGATACAAATCCATCTACACTGGCAGCTGTTGGTATCGATAAAAAGTTCATATGATGTTCATAAGCATAATAACGGGTAATATCATGGATAGTTCCAGAACCACATGCGATCATAAAATCCAGATCCGAATATTGATCTAATTTCTCACTGGCCGCACCAACTCCATGTTCATCAGCATGAAGGTTTTCCGGATTCAAACAGATCGTTATTACATCTGGAAGTAGTTCTTCCACTTTTTTACCGGCTGCTTCATATGTATTTTCATCACAGACCATAGCCACTTTTTTATACTGTCCATATTTTTCCTTCATAATTTCAGGTAATTTTTCTATGGCTCCTTTTTCAATGATGATATCATCCACGAGAATACGTTGATCTCTGGAAGCATCACAAAGCTTTTGAATTTCATCGATATTTACTTTCATGTATATTCCTCCTCATTTTTAATAAAGGCAATGACATCGCTTGACATCATTGCCTATTTTTTATTTACCTACTGATTTCAATGCAGCAACAACATCTTCGAAGAATTTATCTTCGCCCATACCGGTAATGCAGGCAAATGCATTTACACAAGGAATTCCATAATCTCCTTTTGGCAGTGGACTTGTATTTGCGATGATATCAAAACGTCCAGACTGCGCTAAGTTTAAAGCTTCTGTAGGTTTTGCTTCTGTCGCATTAACTTGATAACCATATGCAGCTAATTTATCTTTTAATTTTGCTGCAACCATACTGCTTGTTACAGTACCTGAACCACAAATAGAGAGAATATTAACTGATGTCATGAATAAAGACCTCCTTCTTGTATTTCAATTTGTTTTTCTTTCTCCTTGATACATTCGATTACTTCCTGTGGTGTTTTCGCATGATAAATTTTTCTCAATACAGATTCATCTTGGACGATCATTAGAATTCTTTGCAACTTTTTAATATGTTGTTGAGGATTTTCAATTGCCAACATCATAACTACATTTACATCCACTTCGATATCTTCACTTCCCATTTGAATAAACTTAACTGGTTTGTTTAAAGTCATGATACCTTCTGTTTCTTTAATCACATGATTTGAATCCGTATGAGGAATGGCGATACCAAATCCATTGATATCAAGACCTGTTGGATAGTCGGCTTCTCGATCTTTTAAGGCTTGTACATAAGATTCTTTACTATATCCTTTTTTTATAAATGTTCCACCTAAGATTTCAAAGACATCATCTTCACAATTGGCATCTCGATTCAGTAAGATCAGGTCACTGTCCATATCTTCCCAGATCACCTTCTACCTCCTCACTATCTATTTTTTAAGGAACAGTAGTGAGGTTTTAATTCACTACTGCGTAGAAAACCATTGAATTAAGCTTCAGCTCCGGCATTTTTGGCAGCCATGTTTTCCAAGTGAGCTTCGATCTTTTTGTCATTCATACGATATAAGATATAAGCCACTGCATAGATAACAACGGTCAAACCAATCCATAATGGATTGCCAGTCAAGAATGCGAAGAAGACTAAACCAACTAACGGCTTTCCTAAAATGTTAAAGCTTGTGATCATGGCAGCACCAGCTGGAATCGCATATCCTGCATCAATAGCAACTTGTGTAAACAAATCGGCTGTAGCTGTACACATCAACAAACCAATACTGAACCAAATAACAGCAGTTACTAAGACCTTAGCCATATTTCCATGGAATACGGCAACTAAACCTTCAACCATGTATGGAATAGCAACTAAGTCAACAACTGGTAACGTTTGGTTTCCTGGTAGGAAGAATGCGATAAATACCATGATTGGCATCAACAATAAGCCACATGTCAAAGTAGCAGGTTCACCATAAGCTACAGCATCGTTAACGGCAATGTACCATTCACGATCTCCGGCATTACCCATGAATTTACGGGCAGCTTCTGTAATCGGAGCAAATGCCTGTGCAAAGAAACCTGTGATTTTCGGGAAGATAGCCATGACGGCAGCAGTCGCAACCGCACATAACAAGATTGATCCCCATCCTTCCATAGATCCTAAATTCGCAACATTTCCTAATAATCCGATGATTAAACCAAGAATGAAACCAATTGTCATAGGTTCACCTAAGAAACCGATCTTATCTTGAATTGTCTGAGGATTTAACTTAACTTTATTCAATTTTAAAAGATTCAAAATTGGATCAATTACGATGGCGAACAAACCTGGTTCAATATTATGCATCGCAATAATCGTACAGTTTGGATACTGATAATAATTTGACCAACGTTTTGCCAATAGATCCGCAACGAGCAAACTGTACAAGTTACATAGAACCATGCAAGCAATACCTAATGGGAAACTGCCTGTTACAAAGATAACCATGGCTCCCCATACCATGTAAGAATAGTTGTTCCACAAATCCGATGGCTGAAAACATTTTGTCCATTTGATCAGGAACAGCACAGTCTGAAGTACGATACCTAATCCTAAGTAGATCATACCGGCACTGGTCGAGAAGGCTACCAGTGAAGTCGCCTGCCATCCAACATCAAACACATTGAGCTCTACACCGGTAATGTTGACCATGAAATCGGACATATTCTGAATCAACGGTGTAATGATAGGTGTAAAAGCAGAAACCATCATCGAGATACCTTGTAGAGAAACTGCAGCTTCCAAAGCGGATAAGAATGCTTTTTGAGGCTTAACTCTAAAAATCAAGGCAATGATGAAGATGATAATCGGTACAATGATTGGGGCACTCATGTTATCGATCATCGATTTTAGAAATTCAAGTACTACCATATTTTCTCCCTCCTATCTAGATAATACGTTTGAATACGCTTACAATATAAAATGATTAGGACAATAAAAGAAGAGTAGTCTCTTTCAATTTATTCTGCAGAAAATTGAACTGTTAATAATTCTTTTCAAATAGTGCCTCTTCATTTAGAGTAACGCCAAATTCTCTGGCAAGTTTTCGAAAGCCATCTGGCGTGATTGTCTGTCTTTTTTTGTTTGTACAGGAGTTTATTTTGATCCAAATTTCTGCACTTTTTTCAATTGTATGCATCAACCCAAAAGTAGAATCAAAATCGGTTCCTGAACAGAACACACCGTGATGTGCCCAGATAACGGCACTGTATTTATGCTTTTTCATTAAGTCACTGGTTTTGATCGCAATTTCCTTTCCGCCGGGAACCATCCATTCCACAACACCGACACCCTCAGGAAAAATGATTGGGCACTCTGTCATGCTTTCCCAAAGCTCACGTGTAAAAATCTTATCTTCTAAAGGTAAAATAAACGTCATAGCGATTACATTAGGACAATGACAATGGTAAATAATTCGATTCTTTTTATCTTGTTGACCTTTTACTTCCATATTCATTAAATGTGTAGGAAGCTCACTTGTTGGTCTTCCCCCATCAGTAAATCCCCAACAAATCTTGTATTGATCACCGCTTTCATTAACTTGAATGATACCTGTTGTAGATGTTGGATCCTTTCGCATATTATGAAAGAATTTACCTGTACCGCTGATTAAAAAATATTCATTTGCTAAAAAAGGAACACAAGTTCCGATAGGTCTCCATTCCCCATCCAAAGAAAGCTCTTCCTTGATCTTATCTACATTCTCTTTTGTCATCCAATAGGTGAAGTTTCCTCCATTTCGTTCATGCCATCCCAATGCATCCCCATGAAGAGCCATATCAATATATTCGTTAAAAAATTTTGTATCTAATACTTTCATGTGTTTTATTCTCCTAAATCATGTATTTTGTACTTCCTGTTTTTAATACTTCCTGAAACTGTTCCAGCAGCTGTTCCGGAGCCCGGTTATAAGAATCAATCGTGTCGCCGCCTCTATGATTTGTTAATGTACAGTTGTCTAAACTTAATAATGGATAATTGTCTGGCAGTGGCTCTTTAGGAAATACATCAATAGCTGCCCCCATAATGTCATGAGCTTTTAAAGCTTCATACAATGCATCCATATCCACTAAAACTGCACGAGCTGTGTTGATCAGATAACTATTCTTATGCATCATAGAAAGTTCTTTTTTTCCAATGATGGGTGGATCATTAGGTCCGATACGCCCATGTAAAGAAACAATATCTGCTTCTTTAAGAAGCTCCTCCTTTGATACAGCTTTGCATCCATATTTTTCTATTTCTTCCTTTGGTACATACGGATCATTGATCAAAATACAACAGTGAAATGGTCTTAATAAACCAACAACCAGTCTTCCAATAGCGCCAAATCCAATCAATCCAATTGTGGAGCTTCTCATTTCCTTGATTTGACCGGAATTTGGATATTTTTCACGCCATTCTCCATGTTTGAGCGCATAGTTTGCTCGACTAACATTTCTTGTTTCACAAATCATTAATCCTACGGTGAGTTCAGCTACCGCATGCGCATTGTGCATAGGACAATGAATCACACGAATTCCTTTTTCCTTTGCCTTTTCCAAACAAATGTTTTCAACACCACCGCGAGCGGTAATGATGTACTTTAGATTTTTGGCATTTTCAATTGTTTTTTCTCCAATAGGACACATGTGAATGAAAACTACATCGGCATCTTCAATCTCTTTTGCGATTTTTTCAGGAAGTGGATACGCTTCACTCCCCTCGGTTTCAATTTTTCGAATCAGCTCTCTTGTCTCTTTTCTTCCTAAATCTTTTTTCCATTCAAAGCCAACATACGAATCGAACAATCCACATGGCTCTAAAACGGTTTTAAAACTTTCTTCCGATAAGAACATGTCGCCAATCGCAACGCATTTCATAAATCCATCTCCTTTTCATTTTCTTGTTCTTTAACTTAAATATTAGAAGAAAGAAGATTAAATCGGAAGAACAGTTTCTTTCAGACTTTCGTGCAAAAAAAGTCCATGATTTCTCATGAACTTATAATAATGCTTCATAACGTACAAAAATCCGATAGATTTCTTCTGGCGTTTTTGCCTTTTTCAAATCTTCCATGAATAAAGGTCTTGCCAAAAGATTCATTAAATGAAACATAGGTTTTAGATGTGTATCTTTATCTACAGTGGCCAAGCAGCAGATGAATTCTACCGGATCCGATCCTTCCGCATGAAAGAGTACCGGATGTTTTAGACGAATCAAATTCATAGCCATCTTTTTGGTGCCAATCGGTGATTCATGTGGTAGCGCAAAGCCAGGAGCTATTACGATATAGGGACCGTTTTCTTCTACATTTCGAATCATTTGATCAATATAAACTTGCGTGATGATTTTTTCTTGAAGTAAAGGCAGTGCGCTTTGCACGATTGCTTCCTGCCATGTGTTCGCTTCTACATCACACTGAATATGTTTATACAATAAATTGCTCAAAACCACTTTATTGTGGCCTACACCGTAATATTGTGTATTAATATCCTCGATAATATTTTTATAGATCTCATTTTTATCATCCCCACTTCGCTGTATCGCATTGGCAATAATAATCTGTAACTCACGAAAATTCTCGTTTTGATCCGATTTTCCCTTTCGTTTCAATTTATCGATTTTCTCACCAAGAAGCAAACATTCCGTATCACTCAAATCCGGATGTACGAGAATGGTCTCACAGCGATTTTCTTCTACCGGAACCGTAGTGATGATCAGTTCAATGGAAGAAACATCATAGGAAGAAAGTGCATGCCTTGGTATTACTTCTACCACATAAAAACTAAAGAATTTTCTTAATTTTGAAATTAGTAATTGTATTTCACTGCCTCCTGAATCACAAACAAGCAAGACCGACAAAGATTTACGGTTCTTTTTACGTTCCATAGCAGCACAAATATGAATCGTAATATAGGCAATCTCATCCTCTGATATCGGTCTTTTCACTATGTCTTCCATAGGGCCGATATGCCTGCGAACGGCCGATACGACATGCGGATATTGTTTCATCACATTATTGAGCAAAGAGCGACTACTTTCAAATTCCATCTCAATATCTTTAAAAGTAGATTGCAGGTGATTCACCAGGTTTTGATAAAATATGAAATCAGAATGAAGATTAATTTCCAAATCTTCTGTTAAAGCATCGATAAACTTTTTGGTACTGATCTGAATTCGCATCAGCTTTTCATCGACATCATTTCTTTTTAAATAATTCATATTGTATAAAATATCACTTAATAAATATTTTTCAGCCAAGGTATATTGGATACCAAAAGACTCTACCATGGAATGAATGATATCATCCGCCATATTCTGCATGGAAATATGTTGAATCACATAGTCAATTTCAACCAATCGCCCCTTATTCTGTTCCTCGATCATCAAGGTTAAATATTCGATCAAATCATGAAATGCTTCTTCTGTAAAGAACATATGATTTTTAATTTCCGCATCCCGGATTATTTGATGAAGTCTTTCCTGATCTTTGGCCGGAAGTAGATGTGTTTCATCATACTGGTGGAAATACATAATGGTCATTTGACAAAGCAAACGCATCAAAAGTAATCTTCGATCACTTTCCTTTCCACGTATCAATAATCCCTTAGACATGGGAACAATTTTCAGATTGTAGGCGTTAAGATTCTCTCTTGCGGTTTCTGCATCGTGAATGATCGTTGATCGTGATACAAACAAAATATCTGCCAATTGTTGAAGAGTCATGTATTCTTGTGAATCACAAAGCAGATAGGAAATCATATCTGCTCTTTCCGACTTACTGAGTTTAAAGGAATAAAAATCATTTTGTTTCAAGGTATCAGAAATTAATTTTGGATCATCTTTTAAATAAATTGTCCCGTCATTCTTAAAAAGAACCGGAGACAGTCCGTTTGTCTGAAGAAATTCGGAAATTGTATCTAAATCATAGCGAATTGTACGCTCTGACACATCAAAGTGTGTGATCAAATCTTGTAATGTACACGATTTATCGTACTGGATACAATCCAAAAAGTATAAAATAATATCTCTATTTCTTTTATTCATAACTACACCAATCCTAGTATATTGTAACAAAACATAAATTTAGATGAAGTTCATTTTTTTGCAGAGAAAAACGCAAAAAATTAAACAACTCTTTCGCAACATATTTCTCTATAATAATGTTAAGAGGTACAACATGGAATTTAAAATTTATAAAAATAAAAACAAGCCACTATTTGTCTATATTCATGGAGAATGTTTGTCCAGTTTCAGTTTCAAAAAAGAAGTAGATGAATTAAAGAAAGACTATACGATTCTTTTGCCAGTCTTAAATGGACAAAGCGAGAATCACTCTGGTTTTACCACCATTCAAGATGCGGCAACTTCAATTATTGAATATATAGAGAAAAATTATGACGGTCACGTTCAGGTTTTGGCCGGCTTTAGTTTAGGTGGACAGATCGTAACTGAGATTTTGGCAAAACGCCCGGATTTTAGCGACTATATCATGATTGAAAGTGTCATGATGAAAACAAAAAAAATACACAGCTGGAGTGATTTTGCAGCGGTTCATCTCAATTCTCTGGCTAAAAACAAATTCTTTAACTCATTTATGTATTATACCAAATTTAATGATGATTTCGCATTGGAGGAATATTATAAAAACTACAAAGTCATGTCTAAAGAGACAGTAAGGAATGAATTGTATGCGACTTATCATTACGAGATGCCATCTGGTCTTGAAAAAGTACAAGGCAAAGTTGCAATATTAGTGGGACAACGCGAGAAAAAGATCGTGAAAGAAAGTGCAAATCTTCTGCACGAGGCGATGCCACATGCGCAAATTTTTGTATTACAAAATTATACGCATGGCGCTTTCAGTCTTGGGCATCCTCAGGAATATATTCGCTTTGTGAAATCTTGGATTCAGGAAAAAGATAAGCAACAAAGAATCAAGGAAAGACGAAAAAAAGAAGCTGAAGAAAGTCAATACATGCCAAACTGGAAACACCTTCTTAATAAAATGAAAGATAAAAAAGCGCATCAAAAATAAAAACGAAAGACGAATTCTAATTCTTATAATATAAAACAAGCCTATACAATATTCTAGATATGATATAGGCTCGTTTTGTTTTTATTTTTAATAAGAAACCGTCATATCATGCGTAATGCCAAATGCACTGGAAACCAGATGAATGTCGAAGCAATCTTTATTCTTGCTCTGATAGTTGATGGCAGCATTCTCGAATGTAAAACCAACGTTACATTCAATGCTCTGCTCCGGATCTAAATATTCAACCATATATCCAAAGGCTTTACCCTCAATTGGATCGGTCTTAGGGGCTAATCCGTTGGTCGTAAAATCAATTTTTTTGATTTGATCTTCATTCATGGAAGAAAAATCACCTTTATCCGTATAATTTGTAAGTAAGATTCCATTTAGATCTGCTTTAGGTACCAGATAAGGAACAACGATCTGTTGTTCACTTTTATTGGTATAGGTGACCTTTAAATCCGATAGTGTTGTCTTTCCATTTTCAAACTGTGCTTTTACATCCTCGGCATTGATTTCAATCTTTAAGGCGTTGTCCTCGTACATCGTAAATTCCAAACCCTCTGATTCTTTGATATCTTGATTCGTTGCCTTACGAACATTAACGTTGTTAAAGGATAAGAACTCACCTGAATCCTTAAAATAGAATCCCATGTCATTTTGATTATTATTGGGGAAGCCGATATATCCATAGACATAGGCCGTTTGTTCCGGTAAAACCGTTGTGATCGGCATCGATTCATGTTGGTCAATAGGATTTAAATGTTCTTTGCCATCATCGGTTATGGAATATACAACGTCATTGGTCGAATAGGTATCCTTTGAATCGTTGGTGATCGTTGCCATATAGTAATAATAGATTGAATTGGATTCATCGTTGGTAATCGTCATAACATCTTTTAATTCAAAGGTTACATCCTTTTTTAAAGAGATTGTCGGATCATTTTCCTGACAACCGGTAAACAGTAAAACGATAAAGATCGAACATAATACAGACAGTATTTTTTTCATAAAACACTTCCTCCTATTCCTGAATCTGGAATCGTTTTAATAACGCCTTTCTTGCGTTTTCCTCAAACGTATTATCCAGCGGTTTTAAATCGTTTATCGTAAAATCAGGATTTCTTTTCTGAATGGCTTTTGTGATCACAAAGTCCGCAACATCTGGATTTTTAGGCAATAACGGTCCATGCAGATAAGTACCCAGAATTTTCCCATCATAAAATCCTTCATAGCCGGCATCAAAGGCATTACCAAACCCATGTAAGACTTTACCAAGTGGATGTGTAACATGTAATGTTTGCCCGCCATGGTTTTCAAAGCCAATGATCTTTGTGTGAAGTTCATCTAATTTTGCATCAATGATGATGTTTCCGATACAACGAGTTCCCTGCTTTCCGGTATCCGTATAATAATTATAAAATTTAAGACCTTCAATACGAGATCCATCGGCGGCAATATAGTATTGACCAAAGAGCTGATAACCGCCACAGATCAATAAAATAAAGGTGTTTTCATCCATGGCTTTCTGGATGTTTTCTTTACGTTTTAATAAATCAGGAATTAAACTGATTTGTTCTTTATCGGCGCCGCCACCTAAAAATACCAGATCAAACGAAGAAAGATCTTTCTTTTCACCGATAGCACAAGTTTCCAGGTGAAAATCAATCTGGCGATCTTCACATCGCTTTTGTAAGACCATCATGTTTCCTTTGTCTCCGTAAAGATCCATGATGTCATGATACATCCAACATACTTTTATTGAGTGGCTCATTTTGACATCTCCTTTACTATGGCATTTCGTGTTGGCAATAAGGCCGTATATGTCGCAATCGCATAACATTTTAAACCGTCAGAAAGAGAGGAATGAATAGCTTGCTCGATCGATTCGGCAATCTCAATCGGTCCTTTATAGTTTTCATAATAGATGCGCAAAGCCATATCATAGGCTCTGGTTCCTGTACAAACGACTTTTTTTGTCGAAGGCTTACAAACCTTTTCAAAGAAAGTATCGTAGATCCAACTGACATCCGTACCATCCTGCTCATGATCGTTTAAAACGATACAGACAACCTTATCGTCTTCGTCCTTATCAATAACTTTCATGACTTCATTGGCACCGGTTGGATTTTTGATCAAATTCAAAATACATTCCTTTTGCTCTTTCTTGAAATGCTCATTTCTTCCCTTTGGCTGCGGCGCATGTTGAAAGACATATAAGACATATTTTATATCAATGTGTAAAAACTGCGCAAGGGCAATCACGGCAGCACAATTATACATGGAATACATCCCTTCATATGGTGAATGTATGGTTTGATTGTCGTACACAAATGTTTCTTTTTCCAGATCAATATTTTGTAAACAAACATCCAGTGATGGTGTTTTAAAATCACAATTTGAACAGTGGAAAGAACCGATATGTGAATACTGATAATACTCATATTCCAGTTTATGACCACATTTTGGACAGAATTTTCCTTCGCTGGCTTCTTTAGTGGATGCCACAGAATATTGATTTTTGTCAATTCCAAAATATGTACAATGCGCTTTTGGTGCACAAAGTGCTAAACGTAGTACATTAGGATCATTTCCGTTCAAAATCAATTCTTTATCATACTCAGGCAGTACATTTTCAATGGAATGAATCAACTGCTCCATTTCTCTGGCACGATCTAACTGATCTCTGAAAAAGTTATTTACAACCAGGGCCGTAACCGGTATTGCCGGTAAAATATGTCGAATGTTTAATTCATCAACTTCCAGAACACAGGCGGTGGCTTTAACTTTTCCTGTAAGTGTTGCCTGTGTCAATAAGGTAGTTACGATACCGGCTTTTAAATTATCGCCTTTTCGATTGGAAATCACATCGTATCCGGCTGTTGATAAAACATCGGCAATCATATTGGCGGTACTTGTTTTTCCGTTTGTTCCGGTGACAAGAATGATAGGGCCGGAAAAGGATAATTTAGATAAAATATTTGAATCTATTTTTAAACCGATTGAGCCTGGTAAAGAACCACCACGGCCAATCAATCGTAAAAGAAAGGCACTTAATTTTGTCGATACTATCGATAATGTTTTCATACTTCACGCTCCCATCCCCTATTATACAATATGTGTCTAGCAGTATCTATAGAATACCTTTTTCTCCAGACAGATTTCATGTTCAAAAGTGTTTCTTGTTCAAGAAAATAGCTCTCTAAAAAAGTGAAACGTTGGGAAATTGACATTGAATTGCCTATATCACTAAAGTATAATAGTACTGTTACAGATGGAGGATAATGACATGAAACAAATGGACATGATTTACGAAGGTAAGGCCAAAAAAGTCTATGCCACAGACGATCCAAACTGTGTGATCGTTGACTACAAAGATGATGCGACAGCATTTAACGGTCAAAAGAAAGGTACGATCGTTGGAAAAGGTGCCATTAACAACCGCATGACAAACTACTTGATGAAGGTTTTGGAAGAAAAAGGTGTACCTACACACTTTGTAGAAGAGCTGGATGATCGTCGTACAGTGGTAAAACGTGTTTCGATCATTCCATTGGAGGTGATCATTCGTAATAAGGCAGCCGGAAGCTTTTCTAAACGCTTAGGAATTCCGGAAGGAACTGAATTAAAATGCTCTACTTTGGAATTCAGCTATAAAGATGATGATTTAGGAGATCCACTAATCAACTCTTATATGGCCAGAGCTATCGGCGCTGCCACACAGGAAGAAATCGATACGATCACAAAATATGCCTTTATAGTGAATGATGTACTTAAAGATTTCTTCGCCCAGATTGGCATCGAACTGATTGACTTTAAACTGGAATTTGGAAAAACAAGCGATGGACAAATTGTTCTTGCGGATGAAATCAGTCCAGATACATGTCGCTATTGGGATATGAAAACAGGTAAACATTTGGATAAAGACACATTCCGTCGTGATTTAGGGGATCCGGAAGGCGCTTATCAGGAAGTCTTTAAACGAATGGGGTTTGGTGAATAGAATGAATGAATTTTATCAGTCTCCTCTTTCTCAGAGATATGCCTCAAAAGAAATGCAGGCTATTTTCTCCAACAATAAAAAATTCAAGACATGGAGAAAGCTCTGGATTGCACTTGCACAAAGTGAAAAAGAACTCGGTTTGGATATCACTGATGAGCAGATCGACGAACTGATTGCCCATAAAGATGATATCAATTACGATGTTGCGAAAGAGCGTGAAAAGATCGTGCGTCATGATGTAATGTCTCACGTTTATGCTTATGGGCAACAATGCCCTAAGGCAAAAGGAATCATTCATTTAGGTGCTACTTCCTGTTATGTCGGCGATAATACCGATCTGATCATCATGCATGAAGCTTTGCGTTTAGTTCAGACCAAGATCGTAAACATTTTGGCTGAATTAAAAACATTTGCGTTAAAGTATAAGGATATGCCTTGTTTAGCTTTCACGCATTTTCAACCGGCCCAGCCAACTACCGTTGGTAAGCGAGCCAGCTTATGGGCGCAAGATTTGTATATGGATTATCTGGAGATCGAACATCTCTTGAAAAATAAAAAACTTTTAGGATGTAAAGGAACTACCGGCACACAGGCAAGCTTTATGGAGCTTTTTGAAGGCGATACCGATAAAGTAAAAGCTCTGGATGCCAAGATTTGTGAAAAGCTTGGTTACGATGCTTACTTCCCTGTTTCCGGACAGACTTATACACGAAAATATGATACGCAGGTTTTAAGTGTTCTGGTGGGCATCGCACAAAGTGCACATAAGTTCAGCAACGATATTCGCCTGCTGCAGCATATGAAAGAAATTGAAGAACCTTTTGAGAAAGGTCAGATTGGTTCCAGTGCTATGGCTTATAAGCGCAATCCTATGCGTTCTGAACGTATTGCCGCTTTAAGCAACTATGTCATGTGCGATGCGTTAAACCCGGCTATTACTGCCAGCACGCAATGGTTTGAAAGAACCTTGGATGATTCCGCCAATAAACGTATCAGCATTGCGGAAGCCTTCTTAGCTACTGATGGCATCCTGGATTTGTACTTAAACATCACAGATGGTTTGGTTGTGTATCCAAAAGTCATCGAAGCCAATCTTCAAAAAGAGCTTCCTTTCATGGCTACCGAAAATATCATGATGGATGCGGTCAAAGCCGGTGGCGATCGTCAGGAACTTCATGAATTGATTCGTCAACATTCTATGGCAGCCGGAAAAGTTGTCAAAGAAGAAGGAAAACCAAACGATTTGATTGATCGTATCGCAGGTGATCCTAAATTTAGTATGACAAAAGAACAAATTCTTTCGATCATGGATCCATCAAAGTTTGTTGGTCGTTCTGTACAACAGACGGAAGAATTCTTTGGCGAACATATCGATCCAATTTTGACAAAAGAAAAAGACGTATTAGGCTTACACGCTGAAATCAACGTATAAGACGCTAAGCGTCTTTTTTTAGTGTAGGCATTTCATAAGAGTTTAATCGTTTATGCACCTCTTTATAATTTGGCATCCAATGTAAAACTTCTTTATAAAATGCAGATGAATGATTTCGATACGAAACATGACAAAGTTCATGAATGATGATCGCATCTAAGCATTCTATATCCGTAAAGGCAAGGTTTCCATTCAAAGAAACCTCTTTTTTTGTCGGATGAAAGCTTCCCCATTTACTTTTGAAGAAGCCGATACGAAGCTTTAATCCTTCAATATGCATTCGCTCACAATGCATTTGAAAGCGTTGCAGGAAAATATCTTGTATCTTCAAACGAATGCATGTTTGAAAGGATTTTATATCCGGTCTACATTTTATGATCGTTGGATCCTTTGAAGTAATAGTATCAAAACAAATGGTATAAGGTTTACCAAATATATAAATCGTATCTAAATTTTGTAATGGCTTTTTACTTGTAGTAAGACGTTGTTCGATCCATGATCGATGTTTACACACAAACTGATCCACATAAGCTTTAGACACATTTTTAGGTGCTGTGACTACGACTTTTCCCTCTCGAATCCTCAAATATAGATTTTTGTTGTTTTTACGAATCAGAGTATATTCTAACATCCGATATCCTGAATCAGCTGATCGACAGCCGAATCGATTAAATCATGAACGATTTCTTTCTGGTTTTCATTGTATTGCGCATAGGTGTTCAGATCGCGTATCAGATCCAACATTGGCAAGGTACCATAAAGCTTAGTCTTTGTATCCTCAAAAAACTGATGAAGCTGAGCCGTATCATAGAATTCGATTTTTTCCTGACAGTTTGGACATTCCAGATAAGCCATATTTTCGATGACACCATATACCGGTACATGCATTTGTTCGCACATGTGAATGGCTTTTGCTACGATCATAGAAACCATAGGCTGTGGTGTAGATACCATCAGTACACCGGATACCGGTAGCGACTGCATGATTGTCAAGGCAACATCACCAGTTCCCGGCGGCATATCGATCAATAACACATCCAGATCGCCCCATAATACATCCGTATAGAACTGTTTGACTACACCGGCAATCACAGGACCACGCCAGATTACCGGATCACTTTCATTCTTCATCAAGAAGTTTAAGGACATGATCTTGATTCCGTCGGCAACTTCCACCGGAATGATATAGTTTTCTTTTGTCGAATAAGCCTGTTCATTTTCCGCGGCGAATAAACGTGGAATGCTTGGACCGGTAATGTCGGCATCCATGATTCCTACTTTATACCCTTTTTTCGCAAGAGCCTTAGCTACCATAACCGTAATCGTAGATTTACCAACTCCACCTTTTCCGGACATGATCGCTACGATATTTTTTATATGATTGTTGGGATTGTTTTCTACCCCGCAAGTAGATTGATCTTTTCCACAATTTCCTTTACTTGGACATCCTTCACAAGACATATCAATTCTCCTCCTTTGTTTTACTTAACCCATTAAAATACGTATCATACGCTTTTGTCAATCTTTGATTTTGAATGTGCGTATAGATTTGTGTAGTTTGAATATCACTGTGCCCTAAAAGCTCCTGTACAATGCGCAAATCACTCTCCCCTTCTAAAAGGTGAGTCGCAAAGCTATGACGAAGACTGTGAGCTGAGATACGTGGATCTAAGCCACATTCTTGCACTTTTCGTTTGATCAGCGTATGAACATACTGCCGGCTGCAGGGTCTTCCTTTAGCGTTGATAAAAAAAAGTGCGGTTCGATTCGTCAGCCATTGTCTGCGTACAAGATCTTGATAAAGTTTCATCTGATCGATACAAGCTTTGGCTATCGGAACAATTCTTTCTTTATCTCCTTTTCCGTGAATTCGCAGGATCTTTTGATCATAATGAATTTGATTGGTTGTAAGGGTACAAAGTTCACTGACACGCAGTCCACAGCCATAGAGTACCTCCAAGATCGTTTTTTCATAAATGCCTTTATCGCTTTGATCAAAAGAGGCAAAAAGCGTTTCTAAATCTTGTTTGGTACAGTAAACCGGTAAATGCTTACTTTGTTGAAAGCCACGGATTGAAACAGCCGGATCCTTGATCGTTGGATGATTCAATACCGTATAAGCATGAAAGCCCTTGATACACGACAGCATCTGATTTCCACTTGCCGCCGCATGTGTATCCATATACGTCATCAAAAAGTTTTCTACGATTTGTACATGAATTTGTTCCATATTCGTAATCGCATGATCGTTTAAGTACTTTAAATAGACATTCAAATTTCTCTGATAGCTCTCTATCGTATTCAAAGACTTATTTTCAATCACTTTTAGTTGCATGATGTAGTCATCATATGCTTCCCTGATATTCATAGTACTATCTTATCACTTTATAAAATAAGGTTGAAGTATCTTGCAGTCGCATCCCGATTCTTTTCGTGCTTCCATCAGTAAAGACTTCGCCACATTTTGATCGTATGCCACCTGCATGCTTTGTATTTGAAAATGATACTGGTATAAAAGCTTACAGATATCATTGAAGCGATTTGGACGATGGACAAAATAAAAACGCCCGTTACTTTTTAAAAGACGAGAAGCATTTCTAATCAACTCTTCTAAAGTCAAATGCACTTCTACACGTCCATTTTGTCTGGGATCCATGGAAATATCAGGATGGGTCGCATCAACCTTAAAATATGGTGGATTGGATACGATCACATCAAAAGGTTCATCCTGATATTCCTGCACTCTACAACATACGATCTTGGTAGGATGCTTGAAAAAATGCTCAGCATTATATCGTGCAACCAGACACGCTTCGTCAAAAACCTCAACACCAACAAGCTCTTTTACATCATATTGATCACACGCATATAATAAAGCACCATTATTACAGCCGATATCTAAAATTCGTTCTCCTTTTCGAATCGTACAGAAATTAGCTAATAATTTGGTATCGGTATTAAAGTGAAAATGCTTTGGATGTTGATATAAAGGACGCTCTTTGTCTAAGAAATAGTCCAGTCGTAAGTCACTTTTGTTGATTTCCATTTTTTAAAAGGTCACTCGCTTTCATAAATACTTGTTGATCCATTTTTCGATTCAGCTTGTTTAAGATCCAGTCTGTATCATGTTGCGGAACTTCGAAAATAGAAGGTTGATGAAGAATTTTCTCCTGGTCTTTGATTGAACCGACATGAATTCCGATATGACGATATCCTATCGGTTCAAAATTTTCTTCGATCAAATTGGATACCGCCTGATAGATCAGTGGAAACTGATTGGTATATTGTCCTAAATTTTGGGAACGAACGATATTGTGAAATTCCGTATCACGCAAGGATACCGATACAAGTTGTCCCATCTGATGCTCTCGTATCATTTTATCGCATAAATGCTGGGTCAAATAACGAGCCTGAACCAAAACTTCATCCATCGTATAAAAATCTTGTTCATAGGTTCTGGAAAGAGAAATGCTTTTACGTGTACTGGAAACTTGTAATTGATCGCTGCTTTGTCCATGTACCTTTTGTAAAAGCGCATAACCGTTTCTTCCCAGAATTTGAAGAACCAGACTCTCGTTTTTCTTATCAGCAAGTTCACCAATTGTTGTAATTCCCTTTTCCTTCAAAAAAGGAACAGTTTTCTTGCCTAATCCGACAATAGCTTCGATGGGCAAAGGATAAAGTTTTTGTTCGATTTCGGCCTTTCTTAAAACCGTAATACCTCTTGGCTTTTTCATATCACTGGCCATTTTTGCCAGAAAACGAGTCGGTGCGACACCGATAGACACACTCAATCCCAGGCGCTCAATCAATTCATCCTGAATTTCAAAAGCTAAATCCAAAGGGCGCTTATAACGTGCAATAACGTCGGTCACATCCATAAAACATTCATCAATACTACAAGGTTCTAAAAGCGTCGTGTATTGACGTAAAAACTCAAAAAACTGAGCGCTGACCGATCGATAGTATTGATAATCTCCCTGAACGATGATCAAAGAAGGACACTTTCGTAAAGCTTCATAGACCGGCATAGCTGAATGCACACCTTCTTTTCTGGCTGCATAATTGGCCGTAGATAATACACCTCGCTTGGAAAGTGAACCAACCGCCATAGGCTTACCTTTTAAGGAAGGATTTTTCAACTCTTCACAGGAGGCAAAAAACGCATTCAAATCCACATGAAACAGCACTCTAGCCATGCAGGATCTCCTGAATACGCTCTTTTAACTCCAAAGCCGCATTTTGAGAACGAGAGCTGATCTGTCCGCTTGTCATCATCGCCAGTTCGTCAATCGTTTGAGAAGCATTTAATGACTCCACTTTTGTCTGACTTTCTTGTCCAACCACTTCTTTTACTACACGATAATGCGTATCGGCCCAGGCCGCAACACTGGCTAAATGTGTGATACAAAGAACCTGATATTGTTTTGATAAGGCATGCATCTTTTCTCCCATCTTAAAGGCAACCTTCCCGCTGACACCGGTATCGATTTCATCAAAGATCAGTGTCTGCGTATCTTCTTTGGAATGAAAGACCACTTTTAACGCTAACATCAAACGAGAAAGCTCTCCACCGGATGCCGACTGTTTTAAAGAAGTGAAAGGTTGTCCGGGATTCATAGAGACCTGAAATTCAATATCATCGATTCCCGTAGCACCGGCTGATTTGGGATTACAAGCCACCTGAAAGCGAGCATGTTCCAGCATCAAATCTTTGAAATGTGTTTCTAAGGATGTACTTAGTTTCTTAAAGACACGTTGTCGCTTTTGTGACAGTTCCAACGCAAGCGTATCGTAAGCTTCCTTTTTCGCATCCAAATCTTTCTTCAACTTTTCTAAGAGATCCTCACGATGCAAAATCAGATCGATCTGATCCATGATTTCCTGTTTTCTTTGCGCCATGGCTTCTAAAGAACCGCCATATTTTCGAATAGCTTTTTTTAATCGATACTGCTGATCTTGTAACTGATCCAGATTTTCCGCATCCTGCAAGATACGATCTTTCTCTTTTTTTAGTTGTTCCGATATTTCCATGACTTGATAATATGCATCATGAACATAGCTTTCGGAATCAGTAAATGTCTGGATTGACTGCAGCTTTTTATAGAACGTGTAAAGTTGATCACTTAAACCATTCTCATGATCCAATAGATAAATGCACTCGGATAAGTCTTCGATTGTTTTTTGAGCACGCGATTGTTCTTGAATCTTATTTTGCAGCTGATCATATTCTTCCTGC
Source organism: Erysipelotrichaceae bacterium (assembly GCA_902399855.1). GTDB lineage: Bacteria > Bacillota_I > Bacilli_A > Erysipelotrichales > Erysipelotrichaceae > Faecalicoccus. Next base: position 47,554 of record CABOGK010000002.1, on the reverse strand, counting down.
GGCATCCAGATTTCTTCAATTTCATTGAGTTGTGCTGTATAAAGGTCTAATTGATCTGCACTCAACTGTTTTTCCTTGGTATCAGAATATGTCTGTAAAGCCTGATGATAGAGATGATAAGCTTCTTTTGTCTTTTTTCTTAAATCAAGTGTCTGTGCATATTGATCCAACAAATCCAGTTGAACGGACGAATCCATTAAATAAAAGGTATCTTGTTGCGAATGAATATCAACGATTTGAGAAACGATCTGGCGGACAAAATGATTGGTTGTGATCTGCTGGTTAATACGAATCGTGCTCTTTTGTTGCTGGTTGATGGTTCTTTGGATGATCAAAACATCATCGACTTCAAAACCATTGTCTTCCAGCTGTTGGCAAACGGCCAAAGAAGGCTTGCTTAAAACCATCTGTAGGATACATTTTTCTTTTCCCTTGCGGATGATATTCCCTTGAATACGATTTCCCATCAGGTAACCGATCGCATCGATCAAAAGGCTTTTTCCGGCACCGGTTTCCCCGGTTATAACGCTCATGCCTGTATTAAAATCAATCAACGCCGATTCAAATAGAATGTAATCCTTTACCATAACCTGTTCGATCATTTTGTCACCTTCTTCCTTTCGCATAAAGCATATATTCCTGGTTGCCGTGACGCCCCTGGATCTGGCTTTTTTCTACGACAACATCTTGATATGTTTGTAAGACAAAATGTTTTATGTCTTCCACGATCTTATTTCTTATCTTTTCACTTTTTAAAACACCTTTTGTATTTAAGTACTGCGGGCCACATTCAAACTGTGGTTTGATCAACACAGCACAATGTTCAGGCTTTAGTTTAGAAAATACCGGCTCTAATATGGTCTTACAGGAGATAAAACTGACATCCATACATAGAAAATTAATCGGATCTTCAAACCAGGAGTCTTCAATATAACGAGCATTACGTCCCTCCATTTTGATCACACGGGCATCCCGATCTAATAAACGATCCAGTTGTAAATGACCAACATCCAGGGCATAGACTTTTTTTGCACCTTTTTCCAGACAAACCTGAGTAAAGCCACCGGTACTGGCTCCAATATCCAAACAGACCTGATCTCTAAGATCAATACCAAGAGAATCTAAACAACCTTTTAGTTTATAAGCCCCTCTGGAAACATAGGTATCCGCATCATCAATTTCGATCGTATCAGATTCTAAGACCAGAGCACTAGGCTTTAAAATCACTTTCCCATTGACATTGACCTTACCTTGTTTGATCAGATCTTGTGCTTTTGTGCGTGTTTTTCCTAACGCAACACAGGCCACATCCAAACGCACCTTATCCATGAGCATCAATTTCCTTAAACAACGACTCCAGATCGATATGCTCATTTTTGCGTAATGCACGAATCGAGCCATGTTCGACAAAATGATCGGAAATTCCTAAAATATGGATTTTATTTTTATATTGATTTTGAAACTCCAGAATAGCACTGGATAAGCCACCCATTGTTACATCCGTTTCAAAAACATAGATTGGCAAATTCAAATTCAATAAAGAAGTTAAAAGATGTTCGTCAATCGGTTTAAAGAAGCGTGCATTGACAACGATCATCTCATATTCATTTTCCTGCACCGTATGCTCTATGCGCTCTACATCAGGTCCATAGGCAATGATGATTCCCTTTGGTTGTAAACCAAACTGTTTCTTGGTCCATGAGCCGATCGGAATCGAATCAAAAGCGATCGTTTCGGGGACAATGGCCTGTCCACGTGGATAGCGAATACAGAAAGGTTTTCCGGATGTAAAAGCAGTATATAAAAGATCATATGCTTCTTTGGCATCTTTTGGCTGTGAAAGAATCAGATTAGGAATGCTTCGTAACATCGCAATATCAAAAACGCCCTGATGGGTCTCCCCGTCATCACCGACAAGACCGGCACGATCAATACCTACAACAACCGGAAGATTCATACGCGCCAGATCATGGTTCATCTGATCATAAGCTCGCTGAAGAAAAGAGGAATACACACTGACAAAAGGATGAAGTCCGCCTAAGGACATACCGCAAGCCATCGTGATCGCATGTTGTTCGGCAATACCACAGTCAAAGAATCGATCAGGAAACATCTTCGCAAACTTCATCAGCTTGCTTCCCTGTGCCATAGCCGGTGTGATCGCAACGATCTTTGGATCCTTTTTGGCAAGCTGTATCAAGGCATCGCTGATGATCTGTGACCAGCTTTTTTCATTTGGCGGCAGCTTCATCAAGGACTGTCCGGTCGCAATATTAAATGGCGATACACCATGCCATTTTCCCACCGTATCTTGTTCGGCAAAGCTATATCCTTTTCCTTTTTTTGTTCGAACATGCACAACGATCGGTCCATCATGTTCTTTGGCAGTTTCAAAAACCTTGATCAATTCGGCAATATTATGCCCATTGACCGGTCCCATATAGTCTAAGTTAAATTCTTCAAATAAAGGAGCATCGATCAACCCTTTTTTTAAGCGATCTCGAAAAGCCGTCATAAACTTTAAGGTTTCTGTCCCGAATTTATTATGATCCAGACTTCCCTTTACATCCTGTTTTACATTTCGATAAACACGTGAGCTGCGGATCGAGGTGATCCGTTTTTCCATGCCACCATGATTTTTGGATATGGACATATTATTGTCATTAAAAATAATGATCATTTTTCGCTTTTGTGCGCCGATATCATTTAAAGCCTCCATGCTCATACCACTGGTAATCGCTCCATCTCCAATCAATGCTACGACATTATAATCCTGATGTAAGATATCTCTTGCCGCTGCATAGCCTAAAGCCGCACTTAAAGATGTCGAGGAATGCCCGGCTTCCCAACAGTCATAAACACTTTCCTTGCGCTTTTGAAACCCGGAAAGTCCATCTAATTGACGAAGTGTAGGAAATAAAGTCGATCGTCCGGTCAAAATCTTATGTACATAGGCTTGATGCCCCACGTCAAAGATCATTTTATCTTGTGGTCCGTGAAATACATAATGCATGGCAATCGTTGTCTCTACGATACCTAAATTGCTGGATAAATGGCCGCCGGTCTTCGAAATCGAATGAATCAAAAAATGACGAATGTCCTCGGCCAAAGCATTTAATTGTGGTATTGTCAAAGATCGAATCTGATCCGGTGATTCAATATCGTATAGACGCATAGCTTTTTACCTCTTTTCTTTTAACAGGTTCGATGAATTAAAAAATCTAAGATTTTCTGAAAGGATGGTGTCGATGTCGATAAATCATTTAACAAACATTGGATTTGTTGATCCAGCTTTGCCACTAAGTTTTGTGATTCCTCTAATCCTAATAGCGATACCGCTGTCAATTTATTATTTTGCGCATCACTGGTCGATTTACCTAAAGCCTGGGCAGAGCTTGACACATCTAAAATATCATCCTGTACCTGAAATTGGATACCTAGATGCACTCCAATTTCTTTTAAAACCGGTATATCCTGTTTTTGATCTGCCAAAATCGCCGCACATACCATAGGCAATGTCAACAGCTTGGCAGTTTTATACACTTCAATTTCCTGAAGATCTTCAAAATGCGCATCGGTCAGCGTTTCTGCTTTCATATCCAAATCTTGTCCATAGATCATTCCATCAATTCCGGCATATTCACTGAGTTTAGAAACCAGGGCACATTTCTTTTCTGATGAGCACTGAGATTCCAATACGACTTGAAACGCTCTTGTTAAAAGCGCATCGCCGGCTAAAACCGCAGTTGCCTCATCATAAGCTTTATGGCAGCTTGGTTTTCCCCGTCGCAGATCATCATCATCCATACAAGGCAGATCATCATGAATCAAAGAGTAGGTGTGAATCATCTCAATGGCACAGCCACAGGGATAGCCCAGCTGTTCTTTAAATCCATAGTCTTTTAAAAGGCTAAATAAGATCAGCGGACGAATACGTTTTCCTCCATTCATCAATGAATATGTCATTGCTTCTTTGGTACGTGAAGGAAGACCAACTGTAGCTTGTTGGCGCAAATAGTCTTCAAAGTCTTTATTGTTCATCGTTTGTCTCCTCTTGTTGGTGTAACAACTGATCCATTCGATCTTCAAAGGTCTTTAACTGATCTGAACATTGTTTGGAAAGTTTTAATCCTTCTTCAAAGAGTGACATGGCCTCTTCTAAATCCAGATCATTTTGATTTAACGTATTTACGATTTCATCCAATCGTTTCATGGCTTCCTGAAACTTTAACTTTTTTTGTGCCATAGCTCCTTTTCCTCCTTATCTGTGACGCTGACATGAATACAGCCATCCTCTACCTGCAGCTGCAACGCATCTTGTTTTTGCACCTGATGAATACTTTTGATAATGTTGTTGTCCTTTGTCGCAATGGAATAGCCGCGGGATAATGTCTTTAAAGGACTAAACGCGTCCAATAATGCCGCATTCTTTTCCAACTGTTGCTTTCTGGAACGCTTAAATTGATGCATGCGCTCTTCTAACTGCTGCTCTTTATACTGCATCGAAGTGAAGGCAAATTCCATCTTCTTTTGAAGCTGATAAGACATTTCCTGTTTTCGTTGATGTAGGATTTCCTTTCTGGAAATCCACTGCAAGGCCGTTTGTTCCAACGCCTGATGCATAGAATCCAGTTTCAGTTGTTTTTCATAGGCCCAGGAAAGTGGTTCTTTTAAATACGGATTTTGTTGAAGCAGCTGATATTGTTGCCGATAGCGTTCAAAGATATGTTTCATGGATAGCTCCAGCTGTTTGGTTTTCAAGGTTAACTGTTCAATAATTTCATGTTGATCGGGTGTTATCCATTGTGCCGCTGCTGTGGGAGTTACTGCACGATGATCACAAACCAAATCACATAAAGTCGTATCCACTTCGTGTCCTACTCCACTGACCGTATAGGTTTTACACTGATAGAGAGTTTTGACAAGTTCTTCATCATTAAAACAAAATAAATCCTCAAAGCTTCCCCCACCACGAATGATGAGTAAAGCATCATACCCTTTTTGATCCGCCTTTTGTATTTGTTTGATCAAGGAAGCCGGAGCCAATTTTCCCTGTACATAAGCCGGATACAACGTTGCCTTCAACATCGGCCATCGTCTTTGGATCGTCTTAAGTGCATCCTGCAAGGCGGCTCCTTCTTTAGCCGTAATGATGGCTACATGTTCAAACCATTCCGGTTTTTCTTTTTTATGACTTTGATCAAAATATCCTTCTTCCAACAATCGTTTATAGCGCTTCTGGTATTCTAAAAACAAAGCGCCCATTCCATCTTGTCGAATACGCTTGACATAAAGTTGTAAGGAGCCTCGCACTTCATAAACATTGACACTTCCCTGTACTTGTACATTCATGCCCTCTTCCAATGAAAAATCCAGATGTTTGACATAGGTAGAAAACATGACACAGCTCATTTCTCCACGGGAATCTTTTAAGGAAAAATAATAATGTCCAGAACGATGCTTTGTCAGATTGCTGATTTCTCCCTGAATCCATACGGTTGAGAAATCAAAGGTTTGTGTTAAGATGACTTTGATTCGCTGCAACACCGAGGAAACAAGGACAACGCGTTCTTCTTTCATAGCTGATCCAAGATTCCGTTGATCAGTTTATAACTGGAATCATCACAATACGCTTTAGCCAGATTGATAGCTTCATCGATGACAACAGCTTTTGGTGTCTGGATCACATAGAATTCCTGATAGGCCATCAACAAGATCGTTTGTTCCAGAAGACTCAACCGATCAAAGGTCCAGTCATCCCGCAGGCGAGATTCGATATCCTTGCGATAGGCCGTTTTTTTATCCATCAAATCAATGGTCAAAGTGTATAAAAAAGGATCGATCTCATTTTGTCCGTGCGTACACTCAAACAAAGCTTTCCGGATATCCTTTTTTAAAAGAAGATTTTGATAAATAGTTTCTAAAGCAATTACTCGTTGTTCATGTCGATTCATTTCGGTTCCTGTCCTTTCTTATAGGGCACTCTGGCGCTCGGTACAACTTCACTGGCCGGAAGCCCATGTACATCTTGATCATCAAAAAATATATTAGCGCCAAAGCTTTTTAAGATAGTTGCTTTATTGGCACCTTGTAAGAAGAAGACTTCATCTACATCAATATTCCATTTTCGTAATGTTTTCAACACACGTCTTCCACTGTTTTTATCTCTTGAGGTTACAATAGCAGTACGAATCAGTTGATATTCCCTTGTGTTTTGTTGCAGATTGGCAAGACACAATAAGAATTTTGCCAAAGGCCCTTTCTTTAAGGCCCGATCCTGATTTTCTATCTCGTTTTTCACAAACGCATCTAATCCTTTTTCCTGAAAGATCTTTTCACTTTCCGCCGAAAACAAAACCGCATCGGCATCAAAGGCAATACGAATCTGGTCATTATCGGCACGATAGATTTGGTCCGTGTTATAGACAAGGCCGGCCGCAAAGCCATTGTTGATCGCATCACTGACATCAAACTCATTAGAGGATAAAAACAAATCCACACCAAAGGCCTTTAAGTAACGCGAAATATTCTCCCCACCGCTCATTGCCATACGATTGATATCTAAACCATAATGATCTAAAGAATTAATGATTCGTAACGATGTCTCAGCCGAGTTTCTGGACATAACGATGACTTCCACCAGTTTTTTGCCGGTTTTTTCATTGATCGATAGTAAATTATTAACTAATGTGAAGCCCGTCCCCGGCTCTAAGATCTCATCCTCATGGGATAATTGATATTCACGATATGCATCCAGCCCCTGTGCTTCAAAGACCTCGTTCTCCTTTTCCAGATTGAACAAAGCACGGCTGGATATTCCAACTACAAGATATTCATCAAACGATACTGCCATAGTGCTCCTTTCTTTTTAAAAAAAGGAATCCGAAGATTCCTTAAAAGATAAATCCGACAACCTGTACCTCAATGGAGGAAGGCTGTAAACCGGTCATATAAGAAATACTTTCAAAGATCTTGTGTTGAAGATTGGCGCAAACATCAGAAACGTTTGCCTTGTAGTTAATTTGAACAGGAATGTTCATTGTCAATTGATTATCATGAATTTCCGAAGACAGTGTATTGGAATTACGCAAGCGTGTCGTTTCAGCCAGCTTTACGTTTTCATCCTCTTCAATCACATTTAACGCAATCGAAGTAAAAACACTTTTATTTAAACGTACAGTTCCCAGATTACTGCTGTTTTCTAATGTGATATATTCTTGTGCCATATCAATCACCCTCATTTCTATCAACAATTATACCAAAATTCAAGCATTACTGAAAGTCCTTTATCCCCAAAGCCGATAAGTATTTTCGACAAGCTCTTTCCGTTTCTGCAACAAAGACAATGTTTCATCAATATCATGGTGAAGCTGGCTTTTTAGTGCATCAATTCCATCAAAGCGCTGTTCCGGACGAATGCGGTCAATAAAGAAAAGTCGCAATGTTTGTCCATATAAATCACCATGAAAGGAAATCAGATGGGCTTCTATACTCATATTTTTATTTTTAAATGTTGGATTGGTGCCAATATTGATCATAGTTGGATAAAGCATGCCTTTATAGTGGCTAAGGCCTGCATAGACGCCGCCGAAAGGTACGACAAATTCTCTGGACAGCTTTAAATTGGCCGTCGGAATCTGCAGTAAAGAAGTCCCACGATGATAGCCATGTTCCACAATCCCCTCGATCGAGTACCCATAGCCCAGCATTTGGGCCGCATCGAATACTCTTCCCTCCTTTAAGGCAGTTTCAATGCGCGTGCTGGAAATCTTTTCGATCGGATCTAAGATCGCATCAACCACATGAACGGAAAAAAGATCTTGTTTTAGAAGCGTCTCAGTATTTCCTTCATTCTTGATTGCATATCGAAAATCAAAACCACAGACCAGTGATTTAATATGCAGATTGGAAAGAAGTGCATGAAACTGCGATGTATCTAATGAAGCAAAATCTCTGGTAAACTTCAGAATATAAAAAGCATCAATACCCATATGGCCAGCCAGTTCGATTTTATCCTCTAAAGGCGTGATATGTTCAATGACTCGCGTAGGATGAAATAACACCCAGGGATCGGGATCAAAGGTAATGATGGCACTTAACAGTCCCCGCTTTTTTGCCTCTTGTTTACAAGTCTTTACCAAAGCTTGATGGCCTTTATGAAAGCCATCGAAAAAACCGATGCAGGCAACGCTATCTTCCAAGCGTGGTAATGCGTTATGATCAATCGTATATACCTGCATTACCATAACCCCCTTTTAGATGCATATAAATCACCATCGACTCTTTCATAGATGGCAAGCGGCTTTTGTTGATGATAGATACAAACCAGATCCGATGTTTGATTAGAAATGCATAGCTTTTTACCATGCAGCACATCTTGTACATCGTCCATATCCATGCGTGGAATGTGGGAAAGCAAATCCTCGATCGGATAAAAATGGGGCAAGGCTTCGATTTCTTCCAAACTTTGTGCCTGCTCAATGGAAAAACGACCCACACGTATGCGCTCCAGGCTTTTCATACACCCTTCATTGTTTGTCTTTTTCGCAAATTCATAACAAATGCTTCGAACATAAGTACCGCTGGAACAATGCACTTCAAAAGTTAGATCTTGCACATTTAAAGCACGAATCGAATATATTTCGACATCCTGATAAATTGGTTCGATCTCAATATTTTGTCTTTGATATTCCATCAGTTTTTTGCCATGGATCTTCTTTGCGGATGTCATCGGTACAAGCTGAGAAATCTTGCCTTGAAAGGTTTTCAATACCTCTTCAAAATCAAAGTCTAAGTTCACTTCTTTTTCCTGTGTAATATTTCCAAAGACATCCATGGTATCCGTAGCATATCCCAGTTGAATACCGGCTCGATACGTTTTATCAGTATCGTTTAAAAATTGTAATATCTTACAAGCTTTTCCTACCAGTACCACTAAAACACCGGTAGCCTGTGGATCTAAGGTTCCTGTATGACCAATTTTTTTTGTTTTTAAAATTTTACGTAAACGATTGACCACATCATGGCTTGTCATGCCTGCGTGTTTATTTACGATCAAAATTCCATCCATTTCATCACCTTAGTCCATTGTACTTATTTTTAAATTGTTATGCAAATGATATAATGCCAAAGAAAGAAAGGAAAACTTTATGAAAATTCAGTCTGTGTTACGTGCGATCCGCAAAGCGGATCAAGACTTTGGTTTGATAGAAGACAACGATAAGATTTGTGTGGCCCTCAGCGGTGGAAAAGACAGCATGTTGTTGTTTGTCACCTTATCGATGTATCAAAAATTTGCCCCTCATCCCTTTTCACTTTGCGGAATTCATGTTGATGTAGGTTTTGAAGACTTTGAGCATGAAAAGATGAAGGATTTTGCCAAGCAGTATAATCTTGATCTTCATATCGAAAAGACAAAGATTTTTGATATTCTTAAATTACACCCCAACAATAAAGGAAAGATTCAATGTTCTCTTTGTTCAACATTAAAAAAAGGCGTATTGTTCGATAAGGCCAAAGAGCTTGGCTGCAATAAAATTGCCTTGGGACATCATGGTGATGATGCGATTGAAACCTTATTGTTGAATATGGTACACGGCTCAAAGATTGCCACTTTTCAACCAAAACAGTATATGTCACGAATGGATATGTTTATGATTCGACCGATGATCTATTTAAAAGAACAGGAAATCATTGATATTTGTAAAAATAATGAAATTCCGGCTGTACGGCGAGTCTGTCCTAATGATGGAGTGACCCAACGTCAGGAAATGAAAGAACTGCTCCATCAATTTTATCGAAAATATCCACAGGCACAGGATAACTTCCTGCATGCCTTATCCAACTTAGAGCAAGTTTCTTTATGGGAAAAAGACAAAACCGGCAGCTAGCCGGTTTTCTTATTGTTGTTCATCACAGAAATACGTAGCTTCCATATCCGCCGTACTCAAGGCAAAGGCCAATGGAAAATGCTCAAAGGTATAGCCGACATTTTTAGCCGGATCGTCATTGGAAAAGCCCATATGATATCGAATCGCAAAGGCTTCTTCCCGGGACAGTTTCATAAATGGCGTGATCATATATACGCTTTTTTCACCATGACCGTAAGGCATCTTGTCATCAAATTCATAGAAAGGAACCTGTACCCATTCCCCATTGACTTTTTTATTGCGAACGCTTTCTTTATAGACATTGATCTTGCAGACATCATGAAGCAAGCTGACAATCGCAATCGATTCATCACTATACTCCATACCATAAACATCTTTGACCCGGTTTCGGCTTAAATAATCTTTTAAACAGCTAAATACGTGCAGGCTATGATCGACCAGGCCGCCGGGATAATTGCCATGAAAGCGAGTACTGGCCGGCGCTGTGAAAAAATCAGATTTTGCGCTGCATAAATAGTCTAAAAACTCTTGGGATCCATCCCGTTGAATATATTTTTTATAAGTTTCAATAAATTCTTCTTTTCTATTCATAACACTCATCTTTTCTATCAAACAATACTTTATGTATGCCCCATATCGTAGCTGCTCCAAAGCCAATCCAGGATACGAACTGCAGGATGGCTAAGATACAAAAATAGGGATCGATCATCATACAGGTAAAAATTTCACTCATGAATATACCTTCTTTCTATGATTTCAGTATAAATCATAATTCGACATCATTTATGTCATATAGTCCCCTGTATTTAATCTATCCCTTGTTTTATAAAAAAAGTCCCAAGGAGCTGAGATCTTTCCCTGTGTGTACAGGTGGGTGACCTGTGTTAAGTCTTAGGATCCCCACTCGTAGCGGGTCTTCAACACAAAATAACAACGTCCGGTCTCCCTTATCTCAAAGTGTAGGAAAAATGCGTTGTCCTTGGGCAGTTTCATCATAGCCGACTTTGACAAATAAAGCAAGTCTTGACATTTTAGAATAGCTGTGTTTATTCCTTTTTTGCCGACAAAAATGATTGTTTTTATAGTTGAACTACCAAGTGAATCGAATATACATTTCATTCTTAAGGAAACGGATTTTGTAAAAATCAAAAACAATCGTTTATCTTATATATGCAATAACATTTGCTCTACAAGAAATAAACAATAAAAGGACACTTACCATGCATTTCATGGTTGTGTCCCTGAATTGAAAATTAGTCTTCGACTTTCTCTTTTTCTGTAATCTGAATGTGCAACTCTTTTAACTGTGCCCGATCAACCGGTGTCGGTGCTTTGGACATCGGACATTTCGCATTGGCATTTTTCGGGAATGCGATAACATCACGAATGGAGTCACTTTCTGTTAAAATCATCGCAATACGATCCAAACCAAAGGCCAATCCTCCATGTGGTGGTGTACCATATTGGAAGGCATCGATAAAGAAGCCGAATTTATCTTTGATCTGTTGATCACTAAAGCCTAACAATTCAAAGATTTTCTCCTGCAGCTTGTTGTCATAGATACGAAGGCTTCCTCCGCCCAATTCATATCCATTTAAAACGATATCATACGCATTGGCACGAACCGCTTCAATATCGGTATCCAATAAGGAAATATCTTCTTCCATTGGCTGTGTAAATGGATGATGAAGTGCCTGATAACGCCCTAACTCTTCTGAATATTCAAACATTGGAAATTCCGTAACCCACAAGAATGAAAATTCATTCTTTTTCTTTAATCCAAGCTGTATACCAATTTCATTACGCAGGGCACCAAGAACAGTACAAGTTCTAGACCATGTATCACTAACGATAAATACACAATCCTGATCCTTTAGATTTAAAGTTTCGTATAATGCTTTTACTTCGTCATCTGATAAGAATTTACGAGCCGAACCGGTCAAATCCTGATCCACGGCCTTTAAGACTACAAGCCCTTTGGCTCCGTTCTTTTTCGCAAGGTTAGTAAAGGCATCGATTTGTTTTCTGGTGATATGGGCAAAATCTGGTATAACAATGGCTTTGATACTTCCTTTGGCTTCGACAACTGATTTAAAGACACCAAATTCTGTATGTTCAAAAATAGATGTGATTTCCTGTAATTCCAATCCAAATCGATTGTCTGGTTTATCGCTACCATAACGATTCATTGCCTCTTTATAAGTCAGACGTAGGAATGGCGTTTCAATATCCAAGCCTTTGACTTCCTTCATCAGCTTCTTCATCATTTCTTCCATCATGGTCAAAATTTCGTTTTCGGTTAAGAAGCTGGTTTCAATATCAACCTGTGTAAAGTCGGTCTGACGATCGGCTCTTAAATCTTCATCACGAAAACAACGCGCAAACTGATAATAGCGCTCAAAGCCACTGATCATTAAAAGCTGTTTATAAAGCTGCGGTGATTGTGGTAATGCATAGAAGCTTCCCGGATGTACGCGGCTTGGCACTAAATAGTCACGAGCTCCTTCCGGTGTACTTTTTCCAAGCATTGGTGTTTCGATTTCAATAAAGGCATGGTTGTCTAAGTAATCACGCATACTTCGTGTAATCTGATGACGCATCATCAATTTCTTTTGCATAATCGGACGTCTTAGATCCAAATAGCGATACTCTAAGCGTGTATCTTCTAAAGCATCGGTTTCGTCGGCAATGATCAAAGGTGTCGTTTTTGCCTCATTCACAACCGTTACTTGATCAACCTGTACTTCAATATCGCCGGTTGCCAAATCCGGATTTTTATCCTTACGTTCTACGACCGTTCCGGAAACCGATAATACATATTCGTTACGCACATTTTTTAAAGTCTCACTGAATGTTTCATCAAAAAGCAGCTGGCAAATTCCACTGCGATCCCGCAAATCGATAAAATTTAACTGTCCGAAGTTTCTTTTTTTAGAAACCCATCCGACTAAATCCACGTGCTGACCAACATGGCTTAGTCGAAGTTCTCCGTTTGAATGTGTTCGTTTCATTCCTCTTCCTCCTGATGATGATGTTCATGTTCTTCTTCCATGTGGGCATCCACATAGCCAATCAACGCTTCACGTGCAATTGTTTCCTGCGTTTTCTCTTTCAGGTTTTTGATCGTGATTGTCTGATCCTGTGCTTCCTTATTTCCCAACAACAAAGCAAATTGTGCATGACTTCGATCCGCTGCCTTAAACTGCCCTTTAAAACCACGTCCTAACATATCCATTTCACAGCGATATCCATAGGCTCTTAGCTCTGTTAGGGCTTTAAAAGCATACGTTCTGGCCTCTTCATCCAGACACATCACAAAGACATCCAGATCCGGTTTTTGGCCTAGTTCGATTCCTTCTGCTTCCAAAGCAATCAATAGACGTTCCATTCCCAAGGCCCATCCGATACCGCTCATGGCTTCCGGTCCGCCAAAATATGGAATTAAACCATCATAGCGGCCACCGGCCAAAACAGTGGATTGTGCGCCCATTTCTTTATTTAAAGAAACGATCTCAAATACGGTGTGTGTATAGTAGTCTAAACCACGTACCAGCTGATCATCAATTTCATAGGGAATCTCCAGTTCATCCAACAATGAACAAACTGTATCAAAATAAGTCTTACTTTCCTCGTTTAAGTAATCTTTCATTTTTGGTACATGTTTCATGCACTCTTTGTCTTTATCCACCTTACAGTCTAAAATACGCAAAGGATTTTGTTCATAACGACGTTTACAATCCGAGCATAATTCCTCTTTGTAGGGTGCAAAATAATCTTTTAATGCCTGTCGGTAATTAGCTCTGGAATCATCATCGCCTAAAGTATTCAAACAAACCTTTAAGTCCTGTAAGCCTAAAGCCTTTAAAATAGAAAATGCCAAAGCAATGGTTTCTACATCCGTATAAGGACTTTTATTTCCCAGACATTCTACGCCAAACTGATTAAAGATACGAAGTCTTCCCTTTTGCGGGCGTTCATGTCTTGCCATTGGGCCCATATAATATAACTTAACAGGAAGATCCGGATTGGCATACATCTTATTTTCGACAAAGGAACGAACGACACCGGCAGTTCCTTCCGGACGAATCGTTAACGAAGTTTTTGAGTTCTCCAGTTTGAAGGTGTACATTTCCTTATTGACCATATCACTGGAATCATTTTCTCTTTTAAATACATTCGTGTGTTCAAAAATTGGTGTACGAATCTCATCATAGTTATACAAATAACAGAATTCTCTTAATGTTCTCTCTAAGCTTTGCCAGGCATAGCTTTGTTCAGGAAGAATATCCTGACATCCTCTTGGTATCTGGTACGACATAGTTTCACCTTTCTTTCTATAAAATAAAAAACGCCCTTATATAAGGACGTTTTCACGCGGTACCACCTTACTTCATACACAAAGTGTATGCACTTATGTCTTAACGCGACCAACGATCAGCTTTTCACTGATTTCTCCAAAGTGTCCCATCTGTAACCCATCCGATCTTTTCACCAGCCAGATCTTCTCTACATCTGTTTTACAGATTTCTCTTCTTCAACGAATTAGTTTAAATTATCTACATTATGATATACGTTCTGTACATCATCTACATCATCCAACAATGTCACAAGGCGTTTGAACAAATCCAAATCTTCTCCTTCTAAAGAAACTGTTTCGTTTGGAACCATCTTATTTTCCAGGATTTCAAACTTAACACCTGGAATCAATTCTTCCACAGCTTCTTTGGCATCATCCAACTGTGTCGGATCAACTGTAATTGTCATATATCCATCTTCAATTTCGATTTCTTTTAGATCGATATCTTTACTGATCAGACAATCCATCATCGCTTCTTCATTATCGTACTGAATTACGATAACACCTAAATGTTCATACCCAAAGCTTACAGATCCACCAACGCCTAATTTCGCATGGCTTTTGTTGAAGCAGGCACGAAGGTTTGCAATCGTACGATTAGGATTATCCGTCAAACAATCAATGATAATGGTACTTCCACCACCGGAACCAAAGCCTTCATAACGGGCGCTCGAATAGTTTTCATCGGCACTGGATTTAGCCTTATCGATCGCACGTTTGATAACATCAGCCGGAACGTTATTCGCTTTTGCACGTTCAATAGCTTTCTTTAAAGTCTGGTTCATATCCGGGTTTGGATCCCCGTTTTTGGCAGCTACCAAAATTTCTTTTGAATATCTTGAATAGATCTTAGCTTTCTGGTTCGCTGTTTTCTGCATGGCAGCAGCACGAACTTCAAAATGTCTTCCCATAGTTTCTTTTCACCTCAAATACCTTTCTAGTATAGCCTAAAGACTTTTAATTTTCAATTGTCTCATATCGTTCAATGATCTTTTGTACAAGCGGATGTCGCACAACATCATCCGCACTCATCTGTACAAAGGCAATACGATCGATTCCCTTTAAGATTTGTGTAGCCTGTACAAGTCCCGACTGCTCTTTTCGAATCAAATCGATCTGTGTGACATCTCCGTTGATGATCATTTGTGCATTTTGACCCATACGCGTCAAAAACATCTTCATCTGTGCCTGTGTCGTATTTTGTGCTTCATCTAAGATTACGACAGCTTTATTCAATGTTCGTCCACGCATAAAGGCCAATGGCGCCACTTCGATGACTTGTTTTTCCATGAATCGTTCTACGGTTTCCACACCTAACATATCATATAAAGCATCGTATAAAGGACGAAGATACGGATCGACCTTATCCTTCATATCCCCTGGCAAGAAACCAAGTGATTCTCCGGCTTCTACCGCAGGTCTAGTCAGAATAATCTTTTCCACTTCTTCTTTCTTGAGCTGCATGACTGCATAGCAGACCGCAAGATAGGTTTTACCGGTACCGGCCACACCGGAAGCAAAAATAATATCGTTATGGAAAAACGCATCACATAAGATAGCCTGTCCTAAAGTCTTTGGATAGATCAACTTACCGGACTTGGTCTTCGCGATCGGCTGTAAATGACTGAGATCAAATTGATCTAGCTGATGATTCTTTGCCAAACGACAAAGATAGTTTACATCTTGTTCATTTAACTTATGCTTGGATTCGATTAAATCAAAACAGGCACAAACTACTTGTTGAATCTCATCAAATTGTTCTGAATCAAACTTGAGCTGCTGATCTCGAAGGATAAAGTCCGTTTTAAAAGCTTTACGGAGCACCTGCAGGTGTACATCCTGATTTCCTACAAAGATCTGTATTGCGTTTACATCATAATTTGATAAATCGATCGTTTTAAATGCCATATGCTTCTCCTAATATAAAAAAATCTGCATAATGCAGATTCTTATTTTCCTCTACGTGCTTTACGTGCAGCTTCAGATTTTAACTTTCTGCGCACACCTGGTTTTACGTAAAATTCTCTTTTTCGGGCCTCAGCAAGGGTGCCGTTTCGAGATACCTGACGCTTGAATCTTCTTAATGCATCATCAAGCTGTTCGTTCTCTTTAAGAACTACCTTTGGCATTTGATAACCTCCCTTCCTGAGCAACAACCAAAGGAATTATAGCAAACTCCCTTTTTCATTTCAACTGTTTTATAAAAACTTTAGGTACATAAAGTGCATAAAATAAAAGCAAAGACGGCAGAATACATCCTGCCATCTTCACTTTTAAAGTCCTTTTCGTTTTACAATCCAAAGCGCAATCAACATGACAACACTGGTTATGGCCAGAACGATCATAGAAGTGCCGTCAAAGGATTCACCGGTTGGCGTAGAACCCTTTGATTTCGAATCGGATGTAATTTGTGTATTCGTAGCAATAAATCCATCTTCCATGTTTCCGGTAATCTTAGATGTATAACCTGGTTGTTCTTCCTCTTCGATTTCATAGGATATCGCATGTCCATCCTTTACATCATACATCACAAGATCTTTGAATTCATATTGCCAGCCACATTCTTGAGTCAACCTGACAGTCTGTACCCTTTGGCCATCTTGTTTTAAGTAAATCGTGGCTGATTTTCCTTCCTGCCCAATCCATTTTTTAGATACGGTAATATTTCTTTTTGACACGTTTGTGTTTGTCAGTACAAATCCACTTACCATATCACCTTCTATGGATACAGTATAATTTGGCAATTCTTTTTCTTGTATAGAATAACTGATTTCATGACCATCCTCTGAATCATATTGACTTAAACCATCAAACACAGCTTTCCATTCATTCTCCTCACTTAATGTCAGAGATTGACCCGTATCTTTTCCATCGGCATATAAAGCAACCATGACCTGGTCAGCTTTTGGACCGATCCATCTCTTTTCGACTGAAATCGAGCGCGTCTTCATGTTTGTATTTGTCACAACATAACCATCTGTTGTTTGTTTGATATCTGAAGAATAGTCGACAATCGGTATTTCTTTGATCGCATACTGTATTTCATGACCATCTTTAGAGTCATATTTTGTAAGATCGTTAAAAGCACCTTTCCAATGATTCCATTCATTTAGTGTCAATTTCCGATCCGTTTCAATTCCATCTTTAACCAGAAGGATATCCACCTTGGAAGCTGCCGGTCCAATCCACTTTTTCTCTACCGGGACATTTACCGCTTCCGTATTCGTGTTCGTAACGGTAAAGCCATCCTTCATATTTCCTTCGACTTTGGAATCATAATCAGGCAGTTGTGTTTCTTCGATCGTATATACATAGGCATGCCCATCGTTATGATCGTATTTCGCAAGATCTGTGAAAGATCCCTGCCATTGATCTTGTTTGCTTAGTACCAGGGTTTGATTTGTTTTCTTGCCATCCTGATACAGTGTAAATGTAGCCTTGGCCTGAGCCGGTCCGATCCATTGTTTCTTAACGGAAACCGAAAGTGTTTCTATATTCGTATTGACGATACGATAACCCGATTTTGCATCACCTGTGATTTCAGACTGATAGCCATCGATTGGTGTTTCTTTGATCGCATACATAATTTTATGTCCATCGTTGGAATCATAGACCGGAAGATCCGTGAATGTAGAGGTCCATTGATTCGATTCTGATAAAACCAGGGATGCGATCTGATCAATTCCGTCTTTATAAAGGTTGACCTCGGCCTGTTTTCCTTCAGGACCGATCCAAGATTTTTCCACCGGAATATCCACTGTTTCCGTATTTGTGTTGGTAATCACAAAACCGGTATTCATATTTCCGGTAATCTTTGATACATAACCATCCAGATTAACCTCAGAGATTGTATATGATATAGGCTGTCCGTTTTCATCATACTGTTCCAAATTGGTAAAGGTGTACTGCCAATGATTGGATGCAGACAATTCTATCGAATCGACTTTTTGATCTCCATTCATCAAATCTACCGTTACCGAGTCCGCTGCTTTTCCGATCCATTGTTTTGTGATGCCGACAGATACTTTTCCGGTAATAGTATTTGTGATTGTAAAGCCCGTATCCTGCGTACCCGTAATCAAACTTTTATAGCCAGGAACATCTGCTTCCTTTAAAGAATACACATACCGATGTCCATCGGATGGATCAAATTCCAAAAGATTATTAAAACTTGACTTCCATTCCTGATCTTTGGTCAAAGTTAATACTTGCCCCGTTTCCTGTTCATCACGCAGCAAAGAGACTTCAATTGAATCTAAGGCCGGCCCAACCCATACTTTTTGAACCGGGATAGAGATCGCATGCACATTCGTATTCGTCACTACAAATCCATTTAGTGCATCGCCTGTGATCTTGGATGTATAGTCTTTAACAGCTGTTTCCTTGATTTTATAGTCAATCAGGTGACCATCTTTTTCATCGTATTTCGGTAAATTCTCAAAGGAATCTTTCCATTCATTCTGTGCATTCAGCACCAAAGTATTTTCTGTATCTTCTTCATCTTTGACCAATGTAATGTCAACAGAATCTGTCATAGGCCCAATCCAATGTTTCTCGACCGGAATACTTACCGTTTCTGTATTAGTATTCGTAACCGTAAAGCCATCTTCCATAGACCCCGTAATTTTAGAAGTATAGTTTTCAACCGGCGCTTCCTGAATCGTATATTCAATCTTATGACCATCCGTAGCATCATATTTTGCCAGATTATCAAAAGAAGCTTTCCAGCCATTTTCTTGATTCAAAGTCAGTGTTTGTTCGGTTAGTGCTCCATCTTTTACAAGAGTTATCTGTGCCTGTGACTGTACCGGACCAATCCACGACTTGGTAACCGAAATGGATAAAGTCTCTGTATTCGTATTTGTCAGGACAAATCCATTATCCATGTCACCGGTCATTTGTAAAGAATAGTCGGAAATTTCATTTTCCTGAACCGTATATACAATTTCATGACCATCCGTTGGATCGTATTTGATCAAATCCTCGAACGAAGACTTCCATTCATTTGCTTCCTGTAAGGTCAATGTTTGATCCGTTGGCGTTCCATCTTTGATAAGTGTGACCTGTACAGAGTCCTGTTTTGGCCCTATCCACGTTTTAGAAACCGAAACATCCCGTTTCTCTGTATTTGTATTCGTAATGACAAAACCACTTTCCATATCACCACGGATGGATGAAGAATAGTTTTTCCCGGCATCCTCTTGAATAGAATAGGCGATAGGATTTCCGTTTTTATCATTGACCGGCAAATTTTCAACACTTGTTTTCCAATCATCGACTGCCTTTAAGACGACCGTTTGACCTGTATCCTTCTCGTTAGCCAATATATGAATCGTGACTTCCTGCGTATTTTGCGGTCCGATCCATTCTTTTTGAAGGTGCATAGTAGTTCTCGGCACATCATTTTGAATCAAAATTTTCTGTACATCCGTATCGTTGATCGGTGGTTTGACCGTAAAATAGGTTTTCGTATCTGTTTTCACATAACCCGATGGTGCCTTTGTTTCCTGTAGATAATATTCTTTCCCCACTAATAGATTCGGGAAGGTGGCAATACCATCATGATTTGTTACCACATCCGACAAAATCAGCTTATCCGATCCGTTTTCTCCGGTACCTTCTTCGTATAGATTAAAAGTGGCCCCAAATAATTTATACGAATCATCTTCCATGTTGACTTTTTCTACCAATACATCTCGTTTTGGATACGTTACCTGCACTTCGGTTCGCAAGGCTTCCATAAAAGATGTTCCCTCATTCAAAGTATACGCAAAGGAGTTATACGCCTTGTCTCCATCCTGAATCTTAGGATCATTGACAATCTGATTGTGCGTAACGATATACGCATTTTCTCCCACCGGTATCGTTTGTCCTTTCTTTAGGACAGCCTTGATCATCGTGACCTTGCTCATATCATCAACCGAACTGGACCAGTTGGCCTTATAGTTTTCCTGTGTGGTTTGTTTAACCGGATCCGTTGAATAATAATAATCAAATTTACTATTGTCCTCTATGGAAAGAAGTGGCGTTGTAAATGAAGAACCACGAGCCGGATACTCACCGGCATCGTTATGAACGATCGCATGATCCCCCTTATCCGGTAAGATATCAAGAATCTCCAGCTGATCGATCGGTGCATTGGAGTTATTCTTTAGTACCCAGCGATAATCAATTTGATCCCCAATCGTTGCCTTGCTGCCAAGAGAGGAAGCATATTTGGAATCCGGTTCCGAAGTCAGCTTTACTTCCTTGATTGCCGATAATACTTTCGGCGGATAGATCTTAAAGGTAGAAGCGTTGAAATTTGTAAAGCGAGTATTATCATCCGGTCGATTGTTGGCATCTTTTAAAATCGTACTCCACACCCCACTTGGTGAAGAATCTTGTAGAATCCCATATTGATTACCGTTAGGATCTACACCAATCTTATTATTATCATAAGACATACAAGAATATATGGTATAGTTTCCAATATCCAGTCGAGTCGTGACGGTAAAGTCCAAATAGAGCCAATTATCCGTATCTCGACTCAACGATCCATCTAGCTTAGGAATCGTTATGGATTTTGGCTTGGCGATAACTAAATTCATGCCATCTCTATATCCACGAATGACTTCGATACTTTCAAAAGTATTTGTATTTTTTATGGGTTCTAGTCCATCCGGGACTAAATAATAAACATTTAAATTTTTCGGCTCTGTTGCTTCAGAAAAATTTCCGATTCTAGAATGCCTATACCTCTCACTTGTAGAAATTGTATCGTTGGTAAAAAACTGGCTTCCATTTGTGATAGATAGTCTATTATATCTGATAATTTTTTCTATTTGCATGCGAATAAAATCAGTGGTCCAGGCATATTGACGAGTATCCTCTTGGGAAGTAAGCTCGGTATCACCGGCAAACTTATAGTATCTGGTTGTAATCGAGGTATTCGCATACTCAGTGGTGTCTCCCAACAATGCCTCTTGGTGTGCATCGATTTTTTCTTTTAAGGTTTGGTAGGTAGATTCTTTTACACGGCCAATGACATCCGAATAAATGGCATACTTGCAGCGTTCGATTTGATCTTTTCCTTTTAAGGTCACTCCGCCATTGGGATAAACAAATTCTACTTTTGTATAATTCTCTGTGTTTGAAAGTGTCTGCCAGTCTTCACCATCAAAAGAATCATTATAGGAACGATCTATATGGATCGGTACATGATCACTGATCAGCACCTTTTGTCCGGATGAAGTAATTCCATACGCTTTTGTTCCAGTTAATTGTTCCTTCATCCATTTCGCATCCTCCTCATTTAAACCTATCACCATTAAACGAATTTGATGCGGTTCTACATAAGGACTAATATCCACCCTGGAATCTCTGATGGTCAATTCGCGAATACTTTCATCTTCTCTATTGGCATTTGATAAAGACCAGACATTGATATTTTTTAAAGTATAGCGCATACGATGTGTATACAAATAATCCTTATTATAGGAAATAGTCGTATACTTATAAGTAAAATCTATTGGATAAGTTGACCCATCAATTGGTTGATAATCTTTATCAATGATTTTTTCATATTTCGCAATATCCCAGCTAGGCGAGGCACCTTGTGGTTTGGGTATTTCTTTTAAGACATAATAAGGTTTACTGTAGTAACCAGTATTTGGTCCTAAATCATTTTGGACGATACCATCGACAACCGGCTGTATACTAAAATCGACTCTAAATTCTTTTGACTTGTTGGAGGCATCATAACTGGATAAATCAATGCCTCCCAGATCCAAGGTAATTGTTCGATAATATGTATTATATCTTCTTAGAGTATAATCATAGCCATCATTAAACTTATCTCTAGGAATATCTCTATAATATCGATTTGTTTCTGGCTCATACGTCCAGCCCGTATTTTCTTTCACCTTGGTTCCTTCGGGAATCTTCGCATATAGGCGTCTATCTCGTGGATCATTTTTATTCGAATTAACACTGTAGTAATAAGCTATAAAATCCACATACGTACCTTCTTTAATCACAAAATCAGAATCCA
Source organism: Erysipelotrichaceae bacterium (assembly GCA_902399855.1). GTDB lineage: Bacteria > Bacillota_I > Bacilli_A > Erysipelotrichales > Erysipelotrichaceae > Faecalicoccus. The sequence continues at coordinate 25,275 of CABOGK010000002.1, read as the reverse complement.
CTTCTTTAATCAATTGTGTTGCTTCATAATCTTTCTTTTGTAAAGTTTCGATTGTGGCCTTTGCCTTAATGATCTGGGTACTGTCCTGTGTCAATTTTTTACCATCTTTATTAAAGAACTGTTGGGTGATTGTATGTTGTGAATTATTGATAACTTGTCCCGGTAAAAGATTTACACGAATAGGTGTTCCTCCATTGTAGCCGCCATATAAAGTCTTATACGTTAAGATGATCTGATAATCGGTATCTGTTTCTTTGATTTCCAGACTCTTAAAATTGTCAAAGGACGTGGAAACTTCACTTTCTCTTGGTTTTTGAAACGATGTCTTCGGTAAGGAGACAATGGTATAAGCGCCTTCGGGTACTACGGTATTGTTTCCGGATATAGAAATGTTGTCATAGACTGTTATGATTTCACCACCATAATAAGAATCACTGGTACCGGGTGCTAAATTGATGGAAGAATCATAAAGATCTGTAGATGTAGAGTGATCCTCCGTTTCTTCTGTCGGCTGTTCTTCCGGTGTAACTACAGTTTCCGGCTGGACAGTCTCATTTGTTTCTGTAGGAGATACTATCAAAGCGTAAATACTGAAGGAAGAACTTTCAAATGTAATTAGTTTTTTATTGGTATCGAACGTTGTAAGCTCTTTTTTTTCAGGCTTAGCATTTTTATCTGGTAAATGATACAAAGTGGCTTTTGTATCTTTGGATAGATCCAGATTTTGCAGGGTAATGGATATCTTTTGTTTTGGTTCTATATGATGCATGTTCTCTGTGTAGAAATCAAAATCAAGCGCGATTACCTCTTCCTTTTTGATGGTTTCATCCTGTGCATGTAGAAGATCATAAATCGTATCGACATCTACTTTTTGGATATCCACTTGTATCCCCCGTGGAAATGCACCTTCTGGTGCATTTACTTTTACCGTTGGTCCATCTTTCATATCGATGGACTTTTCAAAAGAAGGAAATTGTTCTTGTTCAACTGGTTCTTCTGCGGTGGTTTGTGGTATTGAAACTTCATGATTTTGACTCGGCTCATTGATCACCGGTTCTTCTAGTGCTGGCTCTTCTGGAACAATTGTTTCTTCAACCGGTTCTTCGATGGATTTGTCAACATCCGATGGATTGTCTATAGGAATCTTTTCTTCCTGTGCCCATACGTTAAACCCCGGACTGGTGATTGTATTACAGGCCAGTAGTACAGTTGTCAAAAATGTGGTGGATAATTTCTTAAAACGTTTCATACTCTTTCTACCTTTAATGAATATTTTTATATTATGGTCAATAAAATATTGAATAATCCTGGTTCTATAGTAGCATACATATGCATATAAGCCTATATATTTAATAGGAACAATAATAAAAAGTCATTCGTGGGAATGACTTTGTTGTTTATTCTTTTGTATAGCCTGCTTGCGCAAGACATTCTCTGGCGCAGTTATTGTCGCCTGTCCATGGAACACGTCCTTCTGTATGATACATAAAAGGTTCATCGCCTTTACCTAAGATCAAGATGACATCCCCATCGGATGCGTTATCGATAGCCTGGCGAATCGCTTCATAGCGATCTTCGACAAATACGCTAGGGGTATTTTGAATTCCCTCTTTAATTTGACAGGCGATGTCTTTGGGATTTTCATCTCTTGGATCATCTTCTGTCAGTATGATCAAATCGGCATATTGATCCGCCAGTTCTCCAAAGACTTTACGTTTGGCAATATCACGTTTCCCGGCAGAACCAAAAACACTGATGACACGATGATTCTGAGCGATGTGTCTTCCATATCGTAACATTTGTTCCATACCATCGGGTGTATGAGCAAAGTCAACAATCACATGGAATGGCTGTCCACAATCAATCTGTTCCATACGGCCTTCAATTTGCGGAATGCTGGCGCAGGCTTGTAAGACGATGGCTAGATCCATACCGGTCTGATGCAAGGCCGCAATACAGGCTAATAAGTTATAGACATTGTACATCGCAACAAGACTGCTCTTTACATGATAAATCTTTTCCTGATACACAAGATCAAAAGTTGTGGATTCTGGATCAATACGAACATTGATCGCCCGATAATCACATTCCTTCTCCACACCATATGTAACAACTCTGGCTTTGGATAAAGACTTTAAATCTTCAAACTTATCATCATCGACATTTAATACGGACACACCGTTTTCTTTAACTAAATCTTTGAACAAAATAGATTTGGCATTAAAGTAACTGTCCATGGTGCCATGAAAATCTAAATGATCATAAGTAAAGTTAGTAAAGATTGCCACATCAAAACGAATCGCATCGACACGATGTTGTGCTAAACCATGCGAGCTGACTTCCAGGGCGCAAGATTTCATACCGGCTCTTACCATATCGCTGAGCTTCTTTTGAAGAAACAGGGCATCCGGTGTCGTCAGATCCGGTGCTAAGCGTACCTTTCCATATTCAATCGCAATTGTTCCGATATAGCCACAAGGCTCTTTTAGCTCACGAATATATTTGATGATATTGGCACATGTACTTTTTCCGTTGGTGCCGGTGATTCCATACATTGTCATTTTATCAGAAGGCTTGGCATAGAAAATTCGGGCACACTGATTCATGGCTAAAACGACATCTTCTACACGAATATAGACAGCACCTTCCAGTTTGTTTTCGATCTCTTTGGAATGAACGATACCAATTGCCCCTTTTTCTACAGCCTGGGCAATAAAATCATGTCCATCATAAGTCATTCCCGGAAGGCAAAAATACAGATCTCCTTTTTGCACCTTACGTGAATCAAAACATAAACCTGTGACATTAACGGTCGGTGCATTTTTAAAAAGCTTGCTTAGTCGCATAACGATCCTTCTTTCTTTAACACAATATAAGTATGATCCTTGATTTCATCCCACGTTACATGAATACGTGAGGCAGGAGGAACATCACTATAAATCTTAACGGGATGATATTGTTGGCAATAGCCATGATACACACCATCCTGGTCTTGTTTTTCAATTAAGACTTCTAAATTGGTAAAGCGCTCCATATCATTTTGACGAAGTTTGTTGGAAAGTGCTAATAGTTTATTGACTCTTTCTTTAACGATTGAGCCATGCACTTCCCCTTTCATCCTGCTGGCAGCGGTGCCGTTGCGCTTAGAGTATGGAAAAACGTGTAAGAAAGAAAAAGCACAATCTTCAAGATTTTTATACGTTGTTTCAAACTCTTCTTCACTTTCCTGTACAAAGCCGACAATCACATCAGTAGAGATGGAAATATCAGGTATTTCTTTTCGTATATGATCCAATCGTTGTTGAAATTCTTCGATCGTGTAAGGACGATTCATACGCTGTAAAGTTTCGTTACAACCAGACTGAATCGGAATATGCAAATGATGACAGATTCTTGTGGTCTGTTTCATCAATTCAATCAGTTCATCATCAACTTCGGTAATTTCAATACTTGAAATTCGGTATTGAACCCGTTCATTTGTTTTTTCTAGTAATTCTTTTAACAGTTTAGCCAGTGTAGTATCCCCATCCTGATAACGACCGGTATGAATTCCCGTCAAAACGATTTCATAATGTCCTTTATCAGATAAAGACTGCGCAATTTCAATGACCTTTTCTTTTGATAAAGAACGTTGTCGTCCTCTGGCATATGGAATTGCACAATAGCTGCAGAACTGATTACAACCATCTTCGATCTTTAAAAAAGCACGGTGTTTGGATTCATAAACATGGATCGGCATTTCTTCAAACGATGTAAAGTCGCGAATATCTTCCACCAGATCCTTACGAACATGATCCTTTAATAATTCTTCGATACGCTGCACCAGTTCATTTTTATGATTGGCGCCGATGATCAAATCCACATCCAGATTTTCTCTTTCCGTTTGATTGGCATGCTGAACATAGCAGCCAACCACAACAATCAAGGCATTAGGATGTGACTTCTTTAAAGAATGTATCTTTTGTCGAGATTTGGCTGCCGCCGTATTTGTTACCGTGCACGTATTGATAATACAAACATCACATGGATCAGTAGGTTCTACCAATTGATGACCATGTTTTTCCAGCTGTTCTTTATAATAATTGGATTCATAGCTGTTGACCTTACAGCCTAGTGTCGTAATACTGAATCGCACTACTTTTCCTCCTTTGATAAAGCGTGTTGATAATCAATGCAGGATAGCGCATAAATCGCTGCCGTTTCAGCACGCAAGATTCTTTTTCCCAAGGTAACCGGAATAAAGTGATCATCCTGTAAGATTTCGATCTCATTGACATCGAATCCACCTTCCGGACCGATTACGATGGTAACCGATTTAGGGTCTTCTTTTAAATACGATGCCAAATGCATCGATGCTTCATTTTGTTTTTCATAGCAGACCAGATTGCATTTTCCCTGATAGTTATGCAGGGTTTCAATGCTTTGGATGGGTTCTAACTGCACTAAATCGTTGCGATTACATTGTTTGCAGGCATCCAACAGGATCTGCTGCCAGCGCTCATACTTCTTTTCCTTTTTCTTTTCATCCAGTCTGATGATGGAAAAACGACTGTCAAAAGGAACAATGCGGCTGACGCCCAACTCACATGCCTTTTGTAGCATAACTTCAAAACAATCCTGCTTGATTAGTGCACAACAAAGCGTAATGTGATGCAAGGTAGCAGGTACTTCGATCTCATCCGTGATATATAAATATGGCTTTTGTAACGGCTTGGCTAAAAAGGCACCGCCCTGCTTACTGATTACGCGTACTGTTTCTTTTTGTTCGATACGCAATACATCAAATAAATGATGCGCCTGTTTGGTATCTAAAAGAACCTTGGAGTGTAATTGACAAGCCTCTTCTACAAATACTTGTTTCATTTTGTTTCTCCCTGATTGGCCAGATACAAAAGTTTTTTGACTTCATATGGCTTTAACTGCCGAATCTCACCCGGCTTTAGGGCATCCGCTTCGATAAAACCAAAGCGTTTTCGATGTAAACGACGCACCTCATGCCCCAACATTGCCATCATATTTTTGACCTGATGATTTTTTCCTTCTGTGATCGTCAGTTCAAAACGACAACGTTCTCTTGTCGGATCGGTTTCCAACATATAGACTTTTGCCGGAAGAAAAGTTTCCTTACCATCACTTAACCCCTTACGCAGCTTACGAATATCGTCTTCACTTAAGATTCCCTGCAGATTTACGATATACGTCTTTGGCAAATGATAACGAGGATGGATCATCTTATTGGTAAAATCGCCATCGTTTGTCAATAATAAGACACCACTGGTATCATAATCAAGTCTTCCTACCGGATACACTCTTTGATCAATGTGAATATAATCCAATACGGTTTTTCGATTATGTTCATCTTTGCTTGTACAAACACAGCCTTTAGGCTTGTTCATCACATAATATACTTTTTCTTCACGCACTAATGCCTGTCCGTTGATTGTGATCGTATCGTTAGGCTTTACTTTGCTTCCTAAGATATCGACAACTTTTCCGTTTACCTTGACTTTTCCCTGAATGATATATTCTTCGGCTTTTCGTCTTGAACAAAAACCAGACTGGGCAATGGCTTTTTGTAATCGTTCCATCATAGTTCCTCCTCATGAAACAACTCTTGTTCTTCCTGTGGCTTTGGAAGCTCCGGAAGTTCTTTGATCGTCTCTAATTGAAATGTATCTAAAAAAGTATCGGTCACCTGATACAGTAAAGGCTTTCCTACGACATCCAATCGATCTTTGGCTTCAATCAAACCTCGGGCCTGCAGTTTCTTTAACATCATCTCACAGTTGACCCCGCGAATCTCTTCGATTTCCACACGTGTGACCGGCTGTTTATAGGCAATGATTGCAAGGGTTTCAATGGCAGCCTGTGAAAGTGTCGGATGTTGAATGTTTTCAAAAAGCTTTTGTCCAAATGGATACACAAAGTCTTTAGTGACAAATTTATATCGGCTGGCATATTCCACTAACTCAATTCCTTTTGAAGACGAGGCATATTCTTCTTTTAAAGAAAGAAGCGCATCCTGTACTTTCTGGCTTTCTTCAATTTGTAGGGCGTTTTGTATCTGGATCATGGAAAGTCCTTCCTCGCCACTTAAAAAAATCAAGCCTTCCACCAGTGCTTTTAAATCATGCATGAAGCTGCTCTCCTTTCTTGAGATAAATTTGATCCTCTTCATTGATTGTAAAATCCAACATTTTCTGATGAATCAAATCTAATATAGCTAAAAACGTGACAACGATCATATGCAGATTGGTACAGTCTGAACAAAGCTCTTCAAAAGTGATCGGATGATCGATCGTATTTAAAAAGCGCTGAATTTGTTCGAGTCGTTCTTCCACTGACAATTCCTTGATCGTTACTTTTGTCTCATAAGGCTGTAATAAGATCATGCGATGCATCACACGCTGCATAGCTTTGACCAGTTCATAAGGTGATTGTGTTGGAAGATTATCTATTTCGATAGGTTTTGCCCATGACTCGATCAAAGAAGCCGCCGGTCGTGAAAAATGCAGCTGTCTTTGTTCAAAAGAATCTTTTAAAGAAGCCGATACTTCTTTATAGCGCTGATATTCCAATAAACGTTCGACCAGTCTTTGTCTTTGTTGCTCTTCTTCATATTCTTCTTCCACGACCACTTCTTCACGCGGTAAGAGCTTACGACTCTTATATTCCAGTAAAGAAGCCAGTTCGCTTAAATATTCGCTAGCAATTTCCAAATGAAGATCTTTCATCTGATGGATAAAATCAATATATTGATTAGCTAAGACCAGCATGTCTAAGTCAAAAAGATCTAATTTATTCTCTTTGATCAGATGCAGCATCAGATCCAATGGACCTTCAAACTGATCGATCGTTACTTTAAATTCCACATTCACTCACCATATCACAGTATAACAAATTTTCAGACAACAAGAAAGTAGGAGTAATGGATGTCAAAGACACCCTTTTATGATATGATGGTAAAGATTTTAGGGGGTGAACCCATGAAAAGAGCTTTGTGGTTTTTAATAGCAGCACTGATCATGGCATTGATCGTACAGCCAAATCTTTCAACTGTCCATGAGCCGGAGGTGCGTACACCAACCAACACAACAAGCAGCGCAAAGACAAATGATACGATCGACATGGGTATTTCCCACTCCAAAGCAACGATCTGTCTGGATGCCGGGGGTGGTGGTATCGATACCGGCTATACAAGCGGTGATCACACACCGGAAAAGGATATCAATTTACAAATTGTACAAAAAATAGGTAATTATCTTACACAGGCAGAATACAATGTCGTTTATACAAGAACGGATGATTCAACGATCGTTTCAGCCAATGAAGTCGATTCCAGCAAGCAGCGTATCCAGCTGGCTAAAGATCAAAATGCGCAGTATTTAATCAGTATTCATATGAGCGATGATGTCGATACGACCATTCATGGGTATTCTCTTTTTACCCATCCCAAGGAAGAATTGATCGATCTGTGCAATGCGATCAACGAAAAACTGATGTCCATCAACTATTCCCGCTTTAATGGTTTAGACAGCGATCACTATGAAAACTTTCCAATCCTGATGGATCAATCACTTTCTACGATCATGATCGAGCTGGGTTATTTAAGCAATACCGAGGATTATACCAACTTAACTAATGAAGACTATCAGGATCGAATTGCCCGCTCGATTGCCGAGGCTATCTTAGCGCAAATTGACTGAACTTTTACCGGTGTTTCTTTGAGAACGACCGGTTTTTTTGATATAATGAAAACTATGAAAGAAGATGAAAATGTATGGAAAATAAGGAGATCTTTAAAGGAAAAATTTTTACTTTAGAACAAAAAGACGTAACGATCCATAATAAAGAATACAGACGCGATATCATTCGCCATCCCGGTGGTGTCGGTGTGCTTTTGATCGTCGATGATAAAGTTTTGCTGGTTAAACAAATGCGTCATGCGATTGATCAGGAAACACTGGAGATTCCTGCCGGTAAGCTTGAATATGGAGAGGATCCCATGACGGCCGGTCTGCGTGAATTAAACGAAGAAGCCGGCTATGAGTGCAAGCGTTTAAAACCGATCATACGCTTTGTTTCCACCCCTGGATTTTGTGATGAAGTCATCTGGCTCTATGAAGCCATAGAACCTTATGTAACGAAACATAAGCTGGACATGGATGAAGATGAAGAAATTACGAAAGTATGGATTGATCTCAAAGAAGTACAACAAATGCTTCAAAACAATCAGATCATTGACGGAAAAACGATCATTGCCCTGCAATATGCGCTTTTGGAAAGGAGAGATGTCAAATGAATTTTATCATGATTTCACCCAACTACCCTGAAAACTACTGGATGTTTTGCCGGGGATTAAAAAAATACGGGGCGACAGTTTTGGCCATTGTCGATACAGCGTATGACAATTTGTTACCGGAATCAAAAGAAAACATCGATGAATGTTATGTCGTTTCCAATTTCAACAATTACGATGAGATGCTTCGTGCTGTTGGTTACTTTACGTTCAAATATGGAAAGATCGACTGGATCGAATCCAACAATGAAGCCTGGCTGGATCTGGATGCCCGCTTACGTGATGATTTTAACGTAAAGACCGGTTTTAGCTATAAAACCATTCAGGAATACCAGAGTAAGGCAGCCATGAAAAAATACTATGAAAAGGCCAACATCCCGACCGCTCGATACTATTTGGTGGATTCTAAGGAAAACGCCTTACAGTTTGCCAAGAAGATCAGTTATCCTCTGGTTTTAAAGCCCGATCATGGTGTAGGCGCTTCTTTTACTTATACGATCAAAAGCGATGAAGATCTGATCAAGTATTTAGATTTGACCAAGGAACACCAGATGATCTTGGAAGAATACATTGAAGGTGATATCTTTACTTTAGATGGTGTATGCGATCAGGAAGGAACGATACGTTATTTGAATTCTTTAGAATATGTCGGCAACTGTATGGACAGTGTTCAGTACCAACAATCGATTGGCGCTTATACGGCCTTTACGATCAGTGATGAATATCGAAGCATTGCGCAACGTACCATTCATGCCTTTGCGCTAAAAAATCGGTTCTTTCACTGTGAATTCTTCCGTTTGACCAAAGACAAAGAAGGTTTGGGTAAAAAAGGAACGGTCATTGGATTGGAAGTCAACTTCCGTCCACCGGGAGGTTTTGCCCCGGATTTGATGAACTATGCCGGTTCTTTAGATGTCTATGATATCTGGGCACAGGTATTATTAACACAGCAGGGTGATTATATGCATATTGCCCGTGAATCGGCCGGCTTTGCGGGAAGACGAAATTCGATTGCCTATAAATATCGTGTGGAAGAAATTGAAAAGATGTATAAAGATCAATGGATTGCCACGAACTATCTTCCGGAAGCCTATGCAGCTACGATGGGCGATGTAACCCTGGCCTGTCGTTTTCATACAACAGAAGAAAGAGATGCTTTCTTTGCGATCGCATTTCAGGAATCTACCAGAAAGGATCGAAACAAGTGATTTTAAAGTTTGAGCTATACATGTCCGCCCTGCAGAAACAAAGAAAGATCCACATGTATTTACCAGACGATTATTTATATTCTCAGAAACGATATCCGGTTTTATACATGTTTGACGGACATAATCTTTTTCATGATGAAGATGCGACCTATGGAAAATCATGGAATTTGGCATGGCATATCATCGAAGGTAAAAAGGATATGATCGTAGTTGGTCAGGAGTGTTCACACCATGGCAATGACCGCTTAGATGAATATAGCCCCTACCCTTTTGCCGATGCACAGCTGCAAGTCCAACTAAATGGTTTGGGCGAAGAGACAATGGATTTTTTTGTCAATGAACTCAAGCCTTACATTGATGCCCACTTCCCGACTTTACCGCAGCGAGAAACAACATGGATCGCCGGCTCCAGCTGTGGTGGTGAAATGGCTTTGTTTGCGGGTATGCGCTATCGCGATATCTATTCTCGCTCTTTGGTAATTTCACCATACTTGATCCCAACAGCGGATTATTTCCTGATGGAAGCCGATCAAACGTTTTTTGATCAACCATCCTATTTCTATATGTCCTGGGGTGCCCTGGAAGGAAACGGTAAACATACCTTTGTGCAGGAAACAACAATTTGCACGGAACTGGCCAATCGATTACAGGAGCATGGTGCCAAAGTCTTCTTTCATGTCAAACCGGAAGGTGAACACACCGAAAGTTCCTGGGAAGAAGAAGCGCCTTTATTCTTGGATTTTTTGTTTTATTATGAGTAGTTATGAATCGTAAACCTGTAGTTTTAAATTTACCGGCCCTTCACCAGGGAAAAACGATCGTGATCAGTGATATCCATGGCAATTTGAAAGCGTTAAAACATTTATTGTCACTTTGTCATTACGATAGTTCAAACGATCGCCTGATCTTAGCCGGTGATCTTTTGGAAAAAGGAGAAGAAAACCTTGCGACATTGTGCTATATCATCCAACTTTGTGAACAAGGAAATGCGTATGCCTTAATGGGAAATTGTGACTTCACCATAAAAAATGCTTTTTTATCGTATCGTCTTGATTTCTTAAAACAAATCTTATTGACAAAAAAGAATTCCGTTCTTCATGAAATGGCTAATGAAATCGGAATGTCTTTTCATAAAGATACAGATATGGAAGTTTATTGTGCAACGCTTCGAAAGCACTTTCTCAAAGAAATGGCCTTTGTCAATGATCTTCCTCATGTGATTGAAACACCCGATATGATTATTACCCATGCCGGTATCGCATCGGAAAAACAATATGGCGATGACTTTAAGATCACCATGACCACTCCTATGTTTTTTGAAACGAAACAGACTTTTAAAAAGAAAGTTATTTGTGGTCATATGCCAGTTACTGAATATCAGAAGTACATTGCCAGTTTTGATCCCCTCTACGATCCCAAAAAGAACATCTACAGCATTGATGGCGGTAATATCGTCAAACATGGCGGTCAGTTAAATGCATTGATTTTTGAACAAAATCATGTCGATGTCAAACGATACGATGACTTACCTACAGCCATTTGCATACAAAGTGTAGATTATCAAAATCAAATTCCTTTGTTTGTGACTTGGAATCGTGGTGAAATTGAAATCTTAAAAAAGGAGCGTTACCAGTCTTATATTTATTGTTTCCATTTAAAACGTGCTTTTTGGGTCGATAATGAATTTATTGAACAGCGTCATGGCAAATGGTATGCCTCGGACTATACCAATTATCAAATACCTTTAAAAGAAGGAGATATCGTAAAAATAGTACGTGAATATCGTGACAAAGCACAAATTAAAAAAGATGGAGTACTGGGATGGACATATTTAAAAAATCTAAGAAAGTTAGAAAATTAATTTACTCTTTTCTTTTTGATCAACATCCTATACAATATCTCTGTATTAGGCAAATGCCTTGATCCACGCTTGTTAGGGAAAATTTATTTTTTCTGACAGGCGTGTTTTTTTAGGAGGTTTTTATGATGAAGATCATACGATCTGTAATTCCGGTTATCTTCGGAAATTTCTTGTATGCCCTGGTCGTAAAGCTGTTTATATTACCTACCAGTTTAATGAGTTCCGGTACGACCGGTATTGCCCTGTTTCTAAATCATTATTTCTCATTACCGGTCTCTTTATTTGTACTGGTATTTAATCTTGTGATGTTGTTGGTAGGATTTTTGATCTTAGGAAAAAAGTTTGTGATGACAACAATTGTATCAACATTGGTATATCCAATGGCATTGGAATTTTTTAATCAGCTCCTGGGTGATTTAGTCATTACAAATAACGAATTATTAAATACGATCTTTGCCGGTTTAGGTATTGGACTTTCTTTAGGTATCGTGATTCGTAGTGGTGCCAGTACCGGTGGCATGGATATTCCGCCTTTAGTACTTCATCATTTCTTTAAGATTCCGGTATCCATGAGTTTATATGTCTTTGATTTTATCATTTTGTCTTCACAGACATTGTACAATCCGTTAGAAAGATTATTGTATGGTATCATACTGATCTTGTTGACATCGATCGTCTTAGATAAAGTTCTTTTAATGGGTACGACGAAGACCGAAGTGAAGATCATCAGTCCGCATCATGAACAAATCGCATCTTCCATTTTAAAAGATGTCGATCGCGGTATCACATTGTTGCAGGGAAAAGGCGGTTATTCACACCAAGATCAATCTGTGATTCTAAGTGTTGTTTCCAACCGTGAGCTTCCAAAGATCGAAAGACTGGTCCATCAGATCGATCCGGATGCGTTTATGATCGTTAGTCGTGTCAGCGAAGTTTTAGGACGTGGCTTTTCTTCTAAGAAACAATATCAATAAAAACAGGCGGCAGATCAAACTGTCGCCTGTTTACAACTATTTTTCCTTTATTTCTTTTGCTTGTTTCAATAAAGCAATTAAATCATCTACCTGCTCTTGTGTAGTACTCCAGCTGGTCACAAAACGAATGACCTTTCCTTCTTCGCGATTTTCCCAAAGCTCAAAATCAACTTTCTCTTTCAAAAAATCATATTCATTCTCATTGACAACCGGGAAGATCTGGTTGGTGTCACTCTTCATTAAAAATGGATATTTCAGATCAAACAAAGCATCCTGAATCTGTGCTGCCATTTCATTGGCATGTTTGGCAACGGTATAAAAGGCATCGTTTTCAAACAAACCCGCAAACTGAATTCCTAATAACCAACCTTTCGCCATCATGGCTCCGTTTTGTTTCATACAAAAGCGAAAATAAGGCTTTAAGGCATCATTGACGATCATAATGGCTTCTCCCATTAGAGCACCATTCTTTGTGCCGCCAATATAAAATACATCACACCAGCCAGCCAGATCATTTAACGAATAATCGACACCGGACATCAAAGCAGCGCCCAGTCTTGCCCCATCCATATATAGATATAAACCGAGTTCCTGACATTTTTCATGTAAGGCTGCAAGCTCTTCTCTTGTATAGACTGTACCAAATTCTGTGGCATTGGAAATATAGACCATCTTTGGATACACCAGATGTTCATAGGTCAACATGTGTTCATCAAATGATTTTTGAATCAATGACGGAGTCAGTTTTCCATTGACATTGGGAACTGTGATAACCTTATGACCTGTAGCTTCGATAGCTCCTGTTTCATGCGTTGCGATATGACCGGTATCACAGGAAATTACCGCTTCAAAAGGACGAAGCATGGCTTTGATCACAGTTTGATTGGTCAATGTACCACCGGAGATAAAATGAACATCAACTGTATGATCGACCATCTTGGATTGAATCAATTGTTTGGCATGCGCACTGATTTCATCCTCTCCATAGCCTACATGGCTTTGGGTGTTGGTCTGATTCATGTGTTCTAAGATTTCCGGAATGCAGCCTTGTCCATAGTCATTTCGAAAAAATAACATAAGCCCTCCTTTCAAAAAGAGAGTACTTATGAAAGTACTCCGCTTATTTTAACAATCCCATTTTTTCATCCGTGAATAAACGGGCATCCATCAATTTTAAATCTTCGGCAATAGCCGGTTTAAATTCCATCTGTGCCAGAACATCTTTTTCCAAATCAATACCTGGTGCAATTTCTGTTAAGGTCAATACACCATCTAACAGTTCAAAAACAGCACGTTCAGTAATATACATGACTTTCTGTCCTGTCTGCGCAGCATATTCAGCGGCAAATGTAATCTGTTCTACTTCATTTTTGAACTTTTTGATCTGCCCTTCCTGTACGATTTCCAGCTTGCCATTACCAATGGTTTCCTTTAAGCCCTTTGCGGTAAAGGTACCACAGTAAACCACGACAGGTGCGGTCTGTGTAATGTTGATGAAGCCACCGCAACCGGCAATCTTCGGTCCAAAACGAGAAACGTTGATGTTTCCGTGACGATCACATTCAGCCAATCCTAAGAAAGCTTGATCCAATCCACCACCATCATAGAAGTCAAACTGATATGGCTGATCGATCATCGCATCCGGGTTTGTACAAGCACCAAAAGCTGTACCACTCATCGGTACTCCACCGATTCCTCCGGTTTCTACCGTTAATTTTAGACCTGGTAATCCTTCTTCATTGGCTACATTGGCAATGCCTTCCGGCATACCGATACCTAAGTTGATGATCGCCTTTGGATCTAATTCCATAGCGGCTCTTCGACAAACAACCTTACGTGCATTTAACGGCATAGGTTCAATTGAATCGACCGGTACACGAACTTCACCGGAATAAGATGGATTGTATTCCTGTGAGAATGTCTGCCAATGGTTTTCCGGTTTTCCGATAACCAGCGCATCGACATAGATACCCGGAATTTTTACTTCACGAGCCGACAAGGTGCCATTTTGTACGATATCTTTGACCTGCACAATGACAGTACCTCCAGAGTTTTTAACTGCCTGTGCGATTGATAAGGAATCCAGCGTACCAGCTTCCTGTGTCATGACTACGTTACCATCTTCATCGGCATAGGTACCACGAAGCAATGCGACATTGACCGGGAAAGATTTATAACGTAACCATTCTTCCCCATCCATTTCAATCAGTTCTACCAAATCTTCTGCCTGACGTGTTTTTTCATTCATCTTAGCTCCTTCCAAACGAGGATCGATGAATGTTTTTAAACCGATTTTAGTAATAACGCCCGGACGATGACCGGCAATTTCACGGAACAACAAAGAAATGGTTCCTAAAGGCAGGTTATAACCTTCTACTTTATTTTCAAAAACCAGCTTCTGGAAAGTTGGGATCAATCCCCAGTGTCCGGCTACAATTCGTTTTAATAAGCCTTCATGTCCTAAATGGTTGGCACCTAAACGGTCCGTACCATCACCCATTCCGGCCGAAAACATAACGGTCAAATCACGTGGATGTCCGGTTTTCAAAAAGCTTTCTTCTACGGCAATACTTAATTCCTGCGGATGTCCCATTCCGATAAATCCGCTGATACCGACAGTATCACCATCTTTGATTAAAGAAACAGCTTCTTCGGCTGATAAAATTTTTGCCATTGAAACTACCTCCTTCTATTTGTTCTTAAATTCTTTTTCTTTTACTTTATTCACAAAGCATTCCATACCATAGGTTTGATCTTCTGTGGCAAAGCAGCTGGAGAATTCTTTGACTTCGATTTCAATGGCACTGTCAATGTCTGTCTGCAAACCATTGTTGATTGCTTTTTTGGCATAAGCAACGGCAATTGGAGCATTTTTGGCAATACCGTTTGCCATTTTTAATACCGTTGGCATCAATTCTTCAGCCGGAACTACATTGTTGACCAAACCGATCGCTAAAGCCTTATCTGCTTTGATGTTGCGAGCGGTGAAGATCATCTCTTTGGCAATACCAGTAGCTACTAAACGAGCTAAACGCTGTGTTCCACCAAAGCCTGGTGTGATACCCAAACCAACTTCCGGCTGCCCGAATACTGCATTTTCACTGGCTACACGAATGTCACAGCTCATAGCCAATTCACATCCACCACCTAAGGCAAATCCGTTAACAGCGGCAATGACCGGACAATGCATGGTTTCGATCATACGGAAGATCTTATTTCCGTAAGCACCATATTCAGCTGCTTCTTCTACTGTTTTATCTTTCATTTCCGCAATATCAGCACCGGCTACAAAGCTTTTAGATCCGGCACCGGTAATAACGGCACAATAAGTATCTTTATCGGCTTCTACGGTATTGACAGCTTCTTCTAAGTCTTTTAAAACGGCAGTGCTCAATGCGTTTAATGCTTTTTCACGATTGATCGTAATGATCGATACATGTCCTTGTTTTTCTAAAATTACATTTTCCATGATAGTATCCTCTCTTTTGAAAAAAAGGCGAAACCAGAAACGGTTCGCCTTATCGGTTCAAGTAAATATTAATACTTGTAGAAACCTTCTCCAGTCTTACGTCCTAATTTACCGGCACGTACCATTTTTCTCAACAAGGTGCTGGCACGGTATTTAGAATCTCCTGTTTCATGATACAGAACGTCCATGATTGCTTCAACGATATCCAAACCGATCAGATCGCCTAAAGCCAAAGGTCCCATTGGATGGTTAGCGCCTAACTGCATTGCTGTATCAATGTCGCTGGCAGAAGCAATTCCTTCCTGAAGGATGAAAGTTGCTTCATTGATCATTGGAACTAAGATACGGTTTACGACAAATCCAGGTCCTTCGTTGACTTCAACCGGTGTTTTTCCGATTGCCTTAGAGATTTCGATGACTTTGTCTTTTACTTCAGCCGGTGTATTAGCACCAGAGATAACTTCGACTAATTTCATACGATCTGCCGGATTGAAGAAATGCATACCAATTACCGGATGTTTGATACCATTGGCAATTTCTGTAATGCTTAAGCTAGATGTGTTAGAACCGAAGATGCAGTCGTCTTTTACGATTTCATCCAATTTTGTGAACAATTCTTTTTTCACATCCATAACTTCCAATACAGCTTCAACGATCAAATCTGAATCAGCCAGATCAGCATATTCCCCAGCTTTCAGGTTTGCTTTGGCAGCATCGGCAGCTTCCTGAGAGATTTTTCCTTTTGTGACTAATTTGTCTTTAGAAGCAAAAATCTTGTTGACACCATTCTGTGCCCATTCCAGTTTCACATCGACTACAGTTACCTGGTTTCCAGCTGTCGCAAACGCATTTGCGATACCTTGTCCCATTGTACCGGCGCCGACTACACCTACTTTTAATGTCATGTTGAATTCCTCCTTAAGCAGCTTTTGCTTTCTTGATTTCTTCTACTAACAAAGGTAATACTTCGTTGACATCACCGACAAATCCCATATTGGCAATCGTAAAGATTTCAGCCTGAGGATCACGGTTGATGGCGATGATCATATCGGATTTTTCCATTCCGGCTACGTGCTGAACGGCTCCGGAAATTCCACAAGCGATATATAAGCTTGGACGAACTGTCTTACCAGTCTGACCAACCTGTAAAGCTTTATCCATGTATCCGTCTTCTACTACGGCACGAGTTGCACAAACAACACCGTCTAATTCTTTAGCACAGGCTTCTACCAAATCCAGACATCCTTCCGCACCACGTCCGGCACCAACAAGAATGTTTGCTTTTGTGATATCTACACCTTCAACGATTTTTTCTACAACTTTATCGATGGTAACTTCTGGTTCCGTTGTTTCCCATTTTGGAGCAAATGATACAACTTCTCCTGTACGGCTTGCATCAACCGGAGCCATATCAAATACTTTTGGTCGAATCGTAGCCATCTGTGGACGAGTGTCCGGACAAACGATGGTACCAAACAAGTTTCCTCCAAATGTTGGACGAGTTACCAGTAATAAAGCTTCTCCGTCTTTTGCTTTTTCTGTATCGATTTCGATCTTAGTAGCATCGGCTGTAAGACCGGCATTGATACGAGCCGCAACACGTGGAGCCAAATCACGTCCTAATACAGTAGCTCCTGTCAAGAAAGAATCTGGTTTAAATTCTTTGATGATCTGTGTTAATGCATCTGTATAGAACTGTGTAGAGTAATCTTTTAATAATTCGTCATCAACAACGATAACTTTATCAGCACCATGTGCAATGACATCCTGTGCTTTATCTGTAATATTTGAACCTAACAGAACACCGACAACCTGATATCCCATTTCCGGAATGCTGGCAACTAATTTTCTAGCTTCGGAAATTAATTCGTAACCAACTTCGGCAACGGTTCCATTTTTCTGTTCAACAAATACATAAATGTCTTTGTATCCTTCAAATTTTGCCATTTTGTGTTCCCCTTCCTACTTCGTGATCAATTGCTTTTCTTTCAATGTTTTAGCAATCAATTCTGCAGTTTCCTGTGCAGACAGTTCATATGTTTTTGTTTCAGCGCTGACTTCTTTTGTGAATGTCGCATGAACCTTAGTTGGAGAACCAGCTAAACCAACAACGGAAAGATCCAGATCTAGATCATCAAATGTCATGATGTTTACCGGTTTGTCAAAAGAATCTACGATATCAACGCAGTTCATATAACGAGGTTTGTTCATTCCGGATAGTGTAGTTAATACACAAGGCATCTTAGAAGTTAAGATTTGTTCTTCTTCTTCCAGGGCTTTTTTAACCGTGATTTTTTCCGGTGTCAGTTCAATGATCTGATCAACATATGTGATCTGAGGCAATCCTAAACGTTCAGCTGTCTGTGGACCAACCTGAGCTGTATCACCATCGATAGCCTGACGTCCGGCAATGATCAAATCAAATCCGATTTTCTTTAAAGCAGCGGCCAAAGTACGGCTTGTAGCACAAGTATCGGCACCACCCAAACGACGGTCAGTGATCAAATATGCATCATCTGCTCCACGGGCGATTGTTTCCTGCAGCATGCCTTTTGCCTGCGGAGGACCCATAGATACGACAGTTACTTTTACATCCGGATTGGCATCTTTTAATTCCAATGCAGCTTCCAAACCAGCTAGATCATCGGGGTTGATGATACTTGGAACGCCATCACGAACCAATGTACCAGTCTTTTTATCTACTGTAATTTCAGTAGAATCTGGTACCTGTTTTACTAGAACGACAATTTTCATACTTCAACAATTCCTTTCTAACGTAATACCGCACCAGAAATTACCATACGCTGTACTTCAGAAGTACCTTCGTAGATTTCGGTAATCTTTGCATCACGGAACATTCTTTCAACTGGTAAATCACGTGTATAACCATATCCACCCATCAACTGGATTGCTTTGGTTGTAACTTCCATCGCAACTTCAGCGGCAAACAATTTTGCTTCGGCAGCTAATACCGTATATTTTTCACCATTTTCTTTTGCCATGGCAGCGCGATAAACCAACAGACGAGCTGCATCAGTTTTACACTGCATATCGGCTAGCTGGAATTGTGTATTCTGGAATTTAGAGATCGGACGACCGAACTGTTTACGAGCTTTTACATAAGGAACAACTTCATCGATAGCACCCTGGGCAATACCTAAAGCCTGCGCTGCGATACCGATACGTCCGCCATCCAGTGTCATCATCGCAATCTTGAAGCCCTGTCCTTCTTTTCCTAATAAGTTTTCTACCGGAATCTCTACATTATTGAAGATCAGTTCGCTTGTGGCAGAACCGCGGATTCCCAATTTCTTTTCATGAAGACCGAAAGTGAATCCTGGCATTCCTTTTTCAACGATAAAAGCAGAAATACCATGTGTTCCTTTTGATTTGTCTGTCATCGCAAAGATGATATAAACATCAGCTTCTCCGGCGTTTGTGATAAAGATCTTTGTACCGTTCAATACATAATGATCTCCCTTTAATACAGCCGTAGTTTGCTGACCAGCTGCATCGGTACCGGCATTTGGTTCTGTCAAACCAAAGGCTGCTAATTTCTTACCTGTACACAGATCCGGTAAATATTTCTGTTTCTGTGTTTCAGTACCAAACTGAGCGATTGGCCATGTACCTAAAGATGTGTGAGCACTTAATACAACACCTGTTGTTGCACAAGTTTTAGAAAGCTCTTCAACGGCCAAAATGTATGACAAATAGTCAGCTCCGGCACCACCATATTCACGTGGATACGGAATTCCCAACATTTTTGCCTGACGCATAACTTCAACGCTTTCCTTAGGGAAACGTTCGTTTTCGTCAACATCTGCTGCGTTTTCTTTAACTTCGTTTTGCGCAACTTCTCTGAACAACTTCTGCATCATTTTTTGTTGTTCTGTTAAATTGAAATCCATAGATGAAGTTCTCCTTTCTTTCTTTGAACCATTCGACTTTTGGATATCGTAAGCATGAAAAAAGTTTCAAAACTTCTCATACATGTTTATTGTACAAAGTTATAATCTTTCCGTCAATAAGTTTGTGCAAAAATTAACAAGTTATTTTTAGTCGCTTTTTCACGAGTAATATTAACTTATTATTTTTTTCACAAGTTTGTTGACATCCCCTCTGAATTGGATTATCCTATGCGTGACAAGTCTCTTATACGAGCAGAAAGGAAGATAAAATAATGAGAAAAGCTTATATCGTAGCTGCCAAACGAAGCGCTGTAGGAACCTTCATGGGTTCTTTGACCGATGTTGATGTTGCCGATTTTGGCGCTACTGTCCTCAAGGAAACCATTGCCCAGGCCAGTATTGATCCTAAAAACTTAGATGAAGTTTTGATCGGTAACGTTATCGCCGCCGGTTTAGGACAAAACATCGCCCGTCATGTGGCCTTTAATGCCGGTGTACCGGTAGAAGTATGCGCCCAGACTATCAACATGTTATGTGGATCTGGTTTAAAAGCCGTTATGGAAGCCTGCCTTCGCATTCAGGCTAACTTTGGAGATCTTTATGTAGCCGGTGGTGTTGAATCCATGACTCGCGCCCCTTTCCTAACTCCATATACCATTCGTAAAGGTGTAAAAAGCGGAAACATGACATTGATCGACTCTATGCTGCACGATGGTTTGACCGATGCCATGTATGGAATTCATATGGGTGTTACCGCCGATAACATTGCCAAAAAGTATAACATTTCTCGTGAAGCCCAGGATGAATTTGCCCTGACCAGCCAAGAAAAGGCATTGGCAGCAATCGAATCCGGACGCTTCAAAGATGAAATCGTTCCGATTACTTATCGTACAAGAAAAGGTGAAGTCACTTTTGATACCGATGAACATCCACGTCATACCAGCATGGAAAAACTGGCAAAATTAAAACCTGCTTTCTCCAAAGATGGGACAGTTACAGCCGGTAATGCTTCTGGTATCAACGATGGAGCCAGCTTTACGATCGTAGCCAGCGAAGATGCCGTTAAAAAATACAATTTAAAACCAATTGCTGAAATCGTTGGTTTTGGACAAGGTGGTGTAGATCCACGCGTAATGGGATTAGGTCCTACCCCAGCTATTTTAAACGCTTTAAAATATGCTGATCTTTCTATCAACGACATGGAATTGGTTGAGTTAAACGAAGCCTTCGCCGCTCAGTCTTTAGGTGTAATTCATGAATTGGAAGAAGCAACCGGTATGGATCGCGAAGAATTCTTAAAGAAAACCAACGTCAATGGTGGTGCCATTGCCTTGGGACATCCAGTAGGAGCCAGTGGTAACCGTATCTTAGTTACACTTTTATATGAAATGAAAAAACGTGGTTTGAAGACCGGTCTTGCCTCTTTATGTATCGGTGGTGGACAAGGTGCTGCCGTTATCGTAAAGATGTGCGATTAATTATTCAATCAAAAAACGAGTAGAGTGCAAATACCCTACTCGTTTTCCTTTGTGATATAGCTCATAATCAACTCAACTGTATTTTCCAAAGCCTTATAATGTGTTCTTTCCATACCATGGGAAGCTTGTACTCCAGGGCCAATCAATGCCCCTTTGATATTATTTCCTCCTTTTAAGGCGGCAGACACATCACTGCCATACATCGGATAAATATCAACGGCATAACTTAACTGTTTTTCTTTAGCCAGGCGAATCAGATCACTTGTCATTTGGTAATCATAAGGGCCGCTGCTGTCCTTAGCACAAATGCTGACATCGTATTCTGTACAAGCCAGGTCTAAACCGATGCATCCCATATCGACTGCCAACATAGAATCTATCTCATCCGGCAAGGCAGAAGCGCCATGGCCTACCTCTTCATACGTGCTAAACAAAAAGATCAGATTTGTAGAAGGCTTGATATTTTCATCCTTTAATGTTTTCAAAGCCGAAAACAAGCAGGCACAACTGATCTTATCGTCTAAGAATCGTGACTTGATAAATCCACTTTCGTTAACAGTTGTCTTTGGATCAATGGCGATAAAATCACCATTTGAAATTCCCAGTTTCAAAACATCCTCTTTTGTCTTCACGATTTCATCAATACGTACTTCTAAAGTATCCGCTTTTCTTTCTAAGCTGCTGGCATCCGGATGCACATGTTTACTGGCTGCCTGGCATAATATCGTTCCGGTATAAACTTTATTTTCACGCGTATAAATACGACAATATTCAGAATCCAAGGTTGGTAATGTAGGAGAACCGATAGGCGTAATAGCCAAATAGCCATTATCTTTGATCGAGCGTACCATTAAACCTAATGTATCACAATGCGCACTTAATCCCAGGGTATGATTTGTATCTTTTCCTTCAATCTTGATCATTAAATTCCCTTTTTGATTTCGAACTGTGTCATAACCTAATGCCTTTGCCTCTTTTTCTAAAAAATCGATCGCATGCATAGTAAATCCGGTTGGTGAATCCACCTGCAATAGTTTTTGTGCAAAATTCAATATATATTCTTTCTCCATTATCTTTAATCCCTTCTATACTTTCTGCTTGATTATACCACTTTTTGGACAATCCACCGCCCTTTACGATTAGATCCTTCCCGCACCAGCAAATGTTTTTCTTGTAGTTCCTTGATTAGCGTTTGCACTTGTTTTCTGGAAAGCCCTAAAGCCTCCATAAGTTGAACTTGTGTCATCGACGGATTCTTTTCTAACAAAGTCAAAATTTCCTGTTTATGATCGGCTCCTTTTTTTGGCTCCTTTTTGGCTCCTTTTTGGCTCCTTTTATTTTCATCTACCAAAAATCCTTCATGTATAAACAATCTAGATATGAAATAACTATGATTTTCATCTGTTTCAAATTCAGGTTTAGGTGAACCATTGGCCTCAAGTGCATCCAAGATTTTCTTAAATCCAGTATTTCTTCCCTCTGTAAGATGAAGTTCTTTTAAGAAATCACCAATTCTTCGATTTCTATATCGACGATTCGATACACGATAATGTTTTAACTCTTCCTGTGTAACTGATCTGTCTGGTCCGGGAAAACTGACAATTTCTATACGATCGCGTTCTACACGTACTTCAATAGGTTCTCTAATATCATAAGCACGATGATAGACAGCGTTTGATAAAGCTTCTTCAATCGCCGCAAAAGGATAATTAAAGAAACGATCTGCTTCAGCCCTATCCGGATGCTTGATGACTTTTTCGGTGATAATCATATTTTTTATAAACTGAAGCGCAGCTCTAAGCTGTTGATGAATTGGGCCTTTAAATGTATTTTCTATGATATCATTACCACCTAAACCATCAGGAAATTGCACGACATCAATTTGCGTATAAGGAAAAAACTTATCTGGTTCCATACTAAAAAACATTAAACCGACATTTTTAGGTTTTACATATTCAGGAAGATTACTGATGATATTCATATCATGACAAACTTCTATAAAATCACCGTTTTGGGATTTCTCATACAACGAACTTTTCACTTCTTTTAGATAATTCTGAATTAAAGTAATGTTTAAATCCGATATATCAGCCTGATGATTTACTCGATCATCAAACGGAACACGATTAGCCAATGTAAATAAATCTTTTTCTTCATCGTCTGATGGTTCCACTGTATTGGATGCCTTACGGATATAGTGAATATGTTCTTTATTATCTTTTGCCATAGTTTTAGGAGAAGAATACGGTCTATTATCTCCTCCAGGACACCAGATCACAATAAATTGTTTATTCTGATACGTTTCTACACCAATAATGGGTGTATAAGCTGGTCGAATTAACTGACATTTTAAAAATATATTCTTCTGATACGAATCTAATTTCTCACTGGGAACTCCTTTTAGCGGATAAACAGGACGACCATCTTTTTCTTCAACTCCAATGACAATATATCCGCCACCCCAGTTATCCAAATCATTGGCAAAGGCACAAATCGTTTTTAAAGAAGTAGCTGCATCCCAAGTTTGTTTGAATTCAATTCTTGCCCATTCTACTACCTCTCCAGATAATAATGTCTTGATATTTGTCGGTATTGCCATTCCATCACATCCTTCCTGCCTATTTTTATCTAACCTTTATTCTACTACACCATTTTTTTGAGTAAATGAACTACTCTTCTCTTTCAAAAATTTGTATCAATCAAACAAATATAAATATCACATATAAATGTTTTAAGATTTCACAAACCAACCTGTTGACTACTTTTATCATCACTTTCGATTGAATTTATAGTATCGTATCAAATACATCTTACTAAGTCCTTACTTATACAATATAAATGTCATTATTTTCGTAAAACTTTCAAAGATCTAAAATTCCAATTGAAATTGCATTCATATGTGTCTTCCTTTTCCATTAATAAAACTTTCTGGACAGAAATTCTAAACGACTAACCGTATGCTCTAAAAAGTCTTTATAGCCACAATAATTTTCATCAAAATAGGTGATGTTCAATCGTTTACAATTTTGATGACAAATGGATTCAAACGGACAATTGAGACAAGCCCTGCTGGTACGTTTGGAACTGTTAAAAAAAGCTTTAGCCCCATCACTTTGGATCATTTTGTTTAAATCATCCGTATTTATATTTCCACAAAGATATTCATCTAAGGCATAAAAATCGCAGGGGTACACATTCCCATTTGCTTCGATAACCGATTGAAAGCTGCAGTTTCCGCACATACCACACGATTGTGGCCTGCGACGTTGAAATAAAAGAATCAAATTATCAAATAAGGTGATACTGATATAGTTTCCTTTTTGTACTTCTTCAAACCAGTCATTAAAAAAAGTCTTATAAAACGAAGCGAATAGTTTAGGTGTTAAAGCATATCGTGTTGTACCCTGCAACGGTGGCAGGCAGGGAATGAACTGTACATAATGAAGCTGATGTTTTAAGATCCATTGAAACAGTTTTTGCGGATGTTTTGCCAAATATGAAGTTAAAACGATCAAAACGTTTACCTCAACGTCATGTTTCTTTAATAGATTCATTGCCTGTATGACTTTTGTATAGGTTGGATTCCCTTTTCCATCCAATCGTAAAAAATCATGATTGTCTTTATATCCATCTAAAGAAATGCCGACAAGAAAATGATTCTCTTTAAAGAAAGCACACCATTCGTCGTTAATCGAAAGACCATTTGTCTGTATCGCATAGTGTATGTTTTGATTTGTCTTATACTGATTGACATATGCAATAAAAGCACGATAAAAAGATAGACCGGACAGTGTTGGTTCTCCACCTTGAAAC
Organism: Erysipelotrichaceae bacterium; assembly: GCA_902399855.1. Taxonomy (GTDB): domain Bacteria; phylum Bacillota_I; class Bacilli_A; order Erysipelotrichales; family Erysipelotrichaceae; genus Faecalicoccus. The sequence continues at coordinate 262 of CABOGK010000002.1, read as the reverse complement.
GCAAATGTTATGTCTTGATACAAGCCAAGTGCCTGTTTGATCAATGCTTGCATCGTATCTTCTCGCATGATGTTATACGAAGGGATTTCTCGATGATCGACCACATCTTTATAGAAACAATAACGACAGTCCATATTACATAAAGAAGAAGCCGGTTTGATTAAAAAACTGATTGAATTCATATTTCTAGTTTATCAAATCTATACAAAATTCTCAAAACGATAGAGTAGAGGGAAGAAATTAATCTTCGCCCCTCTCATTG
>CABOGK010000001.1 GCA_902399855.1 Erysipelotrichaceae bacterium | reverse complement strand
TTCAAGAATGTTTCGTTGATCATAGGGAATCTCCTTTATATGTCAAAGAATATCCCTGAATCTGACGCTATTCATGTTAGGTCATCAACTTTTTAGTTGAATTTAGCGAATTATTTCATTATATTCTTTAATTGTAAGCCCATTAGTAACAATGTTATACATGTATCCCGAATCGCGGCATTTATATACAAACTTTTTAATTAGTTCTCTATTCTCTATTAATAGAGGTTCCCCACCCATTAATGTTATTACTATTTCATCATTTCTATATTTAGAATGGTTTTCAATTTCTAACTTTCTAGTTTGCTCTGAAATAAATTTAAAAAATTCATCAACACATTGATCTAGTTCAACATTGCGCTGTATAAAATTAGCTTTTTGATAACAATAACTGCATTGCAAATTACAATCATAAGTTGGAATAAAGACATAGTTTGGACATTCTTTTATTTCATATTCATTAACTTTAGTTTCAATATGTTTCAAATAGTTTATATATTCATCTTTCGTCCAAAATAAAAAATTTCTAGATATAAGACATTCTATGATATCTGGTTGTATGTCTTCAAATTTATTATTCTTTAATTTTGTTTCTAAATTCCTATCTATTACATCCGCTAATCCATTAATCAAATTAATTATAATAGTGTTATCTTTATCACAATTTACATACATAATTTCATTAATTAATTTCATTTTAATACTCCTTTTAAATACGGAAAGACATTATTGTTTTAGATATTGCCTATTCTGACAAAGACGTCAACATATTGAATAAAAAAGTACTTCGTTACTACTGAAAAGCCATTCAAATTCGAAATTTAGCAGCTAAAGTAAAAGCCTTCTTTGAGCAAATTTTCACTCAATTAATAATTTATTTACATTTATGATAAATACATTTAAATTTTTTGCTATTATCGATATTATTTTTTTTTGTTTAAGGATTTCATTTTGTGCCTCCTATATAGATCAATAATTATAAATCAACAATAATGCTCTCCGTCACCTTTGTTATATACCTTTTAATTTTATTTTTCAAGAAATATTTCCTTATTTATTACATTTAAATGGTGCCTCAGGTGAAAAAATTATAAATAATTTCTCAAAATGGTAAAAAAATTATAGAATATAATAAATCATGTAAGGAGAAAATCGATATGGTTACTATTGGAGAATATATTCAGATAAAGCGATTGCAGAAAAAGCTTTCTGTTCATGAATTATGTGTTGATATTTGTTCACCTTCTACCTTAAGCAAAATAGAGAATAATCAAATCAATGCAAAAGATGAAATTATTAATTCTTTACTTTTGAAAGTCGGTAAATATGATAAAGAGATGATTATTGAAAACACGAAGGAAATAGAAAATATTTGCAATGACTATTTTGAACGACTCAAAATAAACCAAGATAGAGATGCCATCTATTCCGAAATCATGGATAAAGCAGAACTCTTTTTAAATTCGCTTCACTTGCTTACATTCTATATAGCAAAAATTTATAAAGCCTACAATTTATTTGATTTGAAACAAATTGCAGTAAATAATGATGCTCTAAGCTTATTAAATCAATATAAACAATTTTGTAACCCGGATGAATTATACTTTTATCACCTCGTTTTTGTGATTCATAATTCAAATATTAAAGATAGAGTGCATCAATTCAATACGAATATTTCTTCCGATGAAATTGGATGGCATCAATATTTTTTAGCGGACGATATGTTTCTTTTAGGCAAGTATCTAGAATGTATTCAATATAGTCAATCAGCTTTTCAGTTGGCATGTGAAACATGTAATATTCAGATGATGTATGGTTGTACCCTACTTTTAATGCTTTGTATATTAGAACAGAAGCAAACAAACACTAAACAGTTAAACCATTATTTAAATCAATTAAAAAATCTGTCTTATTATTTGAACTATAATTTTGATGAAATAATTAATTATAATATTGGAAGTACGTATTTAGCACAGAATAAAATAGATGAAGCTTATACTTATCTACAAAAATTGGAAGCTATGTCGTTTAAAGAGGAAAAATATTCTTTCTTATTACATCACAAATTAGCATATTTATATACATCTATGAATCTAATATCAAAAGCTAAAAAACACATCGAAGCAATGACAAATTGCTTAGACCAGCAAGAAAGTCATCAAACTAAAGTATGTGAAAACATTATTTCATCACTTAACATAAAATTAAACAATATAGATTACGAAGATAATCCTGTATATCAAAAAAATATTGAGTATATCTTTCAGTATGCTGAAGCTGCTTTTTCTTATGGTTTAAAAAAATTTTATTTTTTGGATATGGAGAATGTTTATTTAAAACAACGTCGATATAAAGATTTATATCTATTGTATAAAGAAAATCTGAAAGAATAACACTACATCTATAGAAGAGCCATAATGGGCTCCCATTTGGGAGTCTTTTTTTACAAGAGAGATATTTTCTAACAGACTCAAAAATACGACAAACAAAAAAGAGCCGGACGCATCCGACTCTATAAGGTTTTGAATTATTCAGCTTTTCCGGCAGAACCGAAGAAGTTTGTCATCATTTCTTTTACTAATTCAGTGATGGCATCAGCTCCTGGTTTCAACAGTTTACGAGGATCGTAACCTTTTCCTTCCTGATCTTTTCCGGCTTCGATGTATTTACGAGTAGCATCTGCAAATACAAGCTGGCATTCTGTATTTACGTTAACTTTAGAAACACCTAAATCAATGGCTTTCTTAACTTGTTCACGAGGAATACCTGAACCACCGTGTAATACTAATGGTTTACCGTTTGTAGAAGCCTGGATTTCAGCTAAACGATCAAAGCTCAAACCAGCCCAGTTTGCAGGGTATTTTCCATGGATGTTACCGATACCGGCAGCTAAGAAATCTACACCCAATTCGGCAATAATCTTACATTCTTCAGGATCAGCTAATTCACCGGCAGAAACGACACCGTCTTCTTCACCGCCGATTCCACCAACTTCACATTCAATAGACAATCCTTTTGAATGAGCTAATTCGATCATTTCTTTTGATTTAGCCAAGTTTTCTTCGAAATCATAGTGAGAACCATCAAACATTACAGAAGTGAATCCAGCTTCAATAGCAGCTTTAGCTCCTTCGTAAGTTCCATGATCCAAATGGATTGCTACAGGAACAGTGATTCCCATATAATCGTGGATTTCTTTAACCATTGCAACAACAGTCTTGAATCCGCACATATATTTTGCAGCACCTTCAGAAACACCCAACATAACTGGTGATTTTACTTCTTCAGCAGCTGCCAGAATTGCTTTTGTCCATTCAAGGTTGTTGATGTTAAAGGCACCGATCGCATAATGTCCTTCATGTGCCTTGTTGATCATTTCAGTAGCAGATACTAACATAATTTCAATTTCCTCCTTTATGTTTTGCTATGTCTATTTTACTCCAAATGTAAGCATTTGAAAAGAATTAACGTCTGGATTCCCCGGATAATTTACAAATCACTGCCAAACTTTTGATTCTTTCCAGAATTCGTAAAGCACTGACCTTAGAGTTTGGCTCCCTCCGAATGATATATTGATTCAAAAGTTCCTCTAAAGCATAGTTACTGGTAAAATACGTCTTCTTTTTATGATTCATCCGATATTCCAGGATTGGCAGTAAGATCTCATCTCTTGTCCAGGCACTTAAAGCCTCGGCACCGATATCATCTAAGAACACAATGTCAGAAAACTTTAACGCATTCATCTGTTTTTGCCGAAAGTCATTATCGTACATCGCTTGTTTTAATTCACTGATAAACTGTGGCATTTTCACAAAGGAAACGCTCTTTTGATTCTGCGCGTAATAATTGGCCATGCCGATACAAAGATACGTCTTGCCAACCCCAGGCTGTCCATGAAGGAATACACCTTTATCACTCTCTATTGACTCCAGCATTTTTTCATAAACCATTAAATATTCCATGCTTTGATTATCTGTCATGCCTTTTAAATCAATTTCTAATTCTTGATAGCTTAAATGGCTGAGTCGATAATTTCTTTCATGCTCGTGTTTCTTTTCATCCTTCTTTTTATATTTGCAGGAAACAAAATTTTGAATTAAAAATCCGCTTTCATCAAATTCTAATGTTTTGACTTTTCCCTGTAACGGTTGACTACATTGAAACAATCCCTGACAGTGTTTACATTTATCTAATGTTTCCTGCCACATAAAAAAATCAGAAGCATGCTTTTTTAAAAAGTCGATATCCTTTTGATGCTGCTTTAAAAAATGAAGGATGCGTGCATCTTCCAACAACGGTTTATATAGATCTTCTGTAATCTTTGATGCCACTTTAATTTTCTCCATGGTTTGTTTCTCCCAATTTTTCTTGCAGACGGGCAATTCTTGCCTTTAATTCTTCATCCGGCTCTGTCTGCTTTGTATCCGCATACCATTCCGGTACGTTTTCCACTTTTGTGTTTTTATAACTGATGGTTTGTTCCATCGCCTTTTCTTTGGTATCGATCTTTAAACGTGCCCAGGAACTGGCCACTTTTTCCACAAAGGATCGACTGAACTTTTGATCGGTCGCCTTTAAGGCATAGTCGATCAGCACATTGATGACTTCTGCCGGCAAACGATAATCTACCATCATCTTCTCCAATAAGAGCTTATCCGCTCTGGCAACCGGCATACCGTTTTGTTTTTGCTGCAGATAGGCAATCGGTGAAAGTGTATATGGATCCTGCGAATTTGTATGAAGATCCTGTGCGGCAATCACCTTGTTTCGCAACCCTTCAAAATCAATCTTTGTTTTTTGCGGATCAATGCTTAAAGACAAATAACGCCGCATATTTTTTTCATCAATGCCAAAGATACGCGCTAAATCATAGATACGCTCTAAATTTTGTCTTGTGCGAAGACGTTGTGGTATCACGCGTTCCATCCCTTTAAACAACACATTAAAGTCAAAGGGATAGGCTGTATTGGAAGGAATATGAATCTGCGTTTTATCTAATGCTTCTTCCTTTTTAGAAGTCCAGTTTTCTAAGATCGATACATCTAAAGGTTCACTGATGTTGACCATGGTTTTCGTACACAAAGATTCTTTCGAAAAGAAAAGCTTCATACGATCTAACTGTGAAGAACCTTCTTTTTCCAAAAAGATCCTTGAATAAATATCATGCTGTAAAAAGAGTTGCGGATCTTTGGGCGACTGTAAAATAAATAAGTATTCAGCTTTGATTGTCTCCCGATATGTCTGTAAGAGATTATATTGTTCCAGCTGCTTACGAGCATATTCAAACCTGGTTGGACTTAAATGCACGATTTTCTGTACATCTTGTAAATCATAAAGTTGTTCTTTTTTAGATAATGTGGAAAAAACATCATACAAACACTGTGCCTCTTTTCCAATCAAAGCTCCATACAATAGATGCAGCGAATCTCTTTGTTGTTCCGAAAGTGAAAAAGGCATTTGAATACGACAAGTTTCTCGACTCATGCAAGGCTCCTTTCTAAATGGAGCTTGACTTGTTCTCTTAGCTGTTCCAAGGTGCCATTGTTATAAAGGATCACATCACTTTGCTGCATCTTGATGACCGGAGAATACTGACAGGCTAAACGTGCTTTAGCATTCTCTCTGGTGATATGCCTTTTTGTTTCCAGTCTTTGTAACGCTACTTCTTCATCACAGACAACACACCAGATCTCATCAAAAAGATCTTCCATATGCGATTCAAACAATAAAGGAACTTCTACAAAAACTAATGTATTTTCCTGTTCTTCGATCCATTCCTGCATACTTTCCACGATCAGTGGATGTAAGATCGACTCCACTTTTTGTTTATAAGCTTTATCGGTAAACATGCATTGTGCAAATGCCGGTTTATCAATGTTCTTTTTTTCATCTAAAGGAATTTTTATTTCTTTTACTAATTGCCGATATCCCTTGTATCCTTTTTCAATCAGCTGTCTATTGACTTGATCGACATCTAAAACCGGGAAATTCTCTTTTAACATGGACGATACCATGGATTTCCCCGATCCCATGCTTCCGGTAATGGCAATTATTTTCTTTTTTGACATTTTGGGCATAAATACGTCCTCCTTTGCGATACGGTGATCTTTCGTATAGTTGTCTCACAGTTTGGACAAGGCTTACCAGCCTGTGCATGTACTTTTAACTTTAACTGAAACAACCCGGTAACACCAAGACTGGATGTATAGCTGCGAATGGTCGTTCCTCCGGCTTTCATAGCCCCTTTCATGATCCTTTTTGTATGAAATGCCAGATTTTCGCAATCTTTTTTAGAAATTCTTGCACTGCGGGAACGTGGATCCAAACCACACGCAAAACAAATTTCATCGGCATAGATATTACCGATGCCGGCTACAATGCTTTGATCCAGCAGGCACGATTTTAAATTCTTTTTTAACGGATGTATTTTCTGATACAGATACGCTCCATCCAATCGTGGATCCAGAACATCATAACCCAGCTTTTCAAAACAAGGATGGGAAAATGGATCATTATTGTGAGTGTACACCTGCATACGGCCAAACTTACGTGTATCATGATAGCACATCCATCTACCATCGTTTAAACGAAAACGAATGTGAACGTGCTTATCCTGTGAAGGCTGCTCCAACAAATAAAACTTTCCTTCCATGCGCAAATGCACTACCAGATCATAGTCATCCAGGACGAATAAAAGATATTTCCCCCAGCGAAGAAACTTTCGAAAGTGCTGGCCGGTAAGTTGTTTGATAAAGGCTTCCGGGGTAGTATGTTCCACGATTTTAGGATATACGACCTGCACTTCTTCGATTTGTAAATCGTGAATCTGTACTTCCAACGTGGAAATCACCGTTTGTACTTCAGGTGCTTCCGGCATTTACTTAGCCTCGTACCATGTTTTACCGGATTGAATGCTGGCCTTTAAAGGAACTCTCAGCTCCATCGCATTCTCCATGGCTTCCTTGACAAGTGCTTTCATCTGATCTAATTCTTCTTCCGGAACTTCAAAAATCAATTCATCGTGAATCTGTAAAAGCATTTTTGATTTCACATTGGCCTTTTTCATAGCTTCATTCACACGAATCATGGCAATCTTGATCAAATCCGCAGCACTTCCCTGAATCGGTGCATTCATCGCAGCTCGTTTCCCAAATTCTCTTGTCATAAAGTTTTTATCGTTAATTTCCGGAATCATACGACGGCGATGGAATAAGGTTTCTACATATCCGTTTTCTTTACATTGTTCAATCAAAGTATTCATAAACTGATGAATGTTGGGATAACTGGCAAAATAGGAATCCATAAATTCAGTGGCTTCTTTTCGTGAAATCTTTAATTGTGTAGAAAGTCCGAAAGCGGTCTGTCCATATACAATACCAAAATTGACCGTCTTGGCAATACGACGCATACTGCTATCGACTTCATCGCTTTGACAGTGAAAAATCAAAGTGGCTGTCTTATTGTGAATATCGACATCCTCTTGAAATGCCTGAATCATATGCGTTTCATTGGCCATGTGCGCCAGCATTCTCAACTCGATCTGAGAATAGTCCGCCGACAACAAAACATGTCCTTCCTTAGCCACAAATGCCTTACGGATCTCGCGTCCTTCTTCATCACGAACACTGATATTTTGCAGGTTTGGATCACTGCTGGAAAGACGTCCTGTCTGTGTCATAGTTTGATTAAATGTCGTATGGATCTTTTGATCCGGTTGGATGTGTTTTTTCAATCCCTCAATGTAGGTGGACATGATCTTGGAAAACTTCCGATACTCCAACAAACTTTCAATAATCGGATGAACGCCGCGCAGTTTTTCCAATACTTCCGCACTGGTGCTTCGCTTACGTCCTCCACCCTTTAAGCCTAAATCATCGTACAAGACCGAAGCTAACTGTTTTGGTGAATTGATATTAAAGATCTTATCGGCATATCCATAAATTTCATTGGATAGTTCTTTCATCTTAAAAGAAGTGGCCTGCCCGATCTCATCCAGTGTATGCTCATCAATATAGATACCCTCATTTTCCATATGGTATAAGATCGGAATCAGAGGCTTTTCAATATTTTCATAAAGCTCCATCAAATTATCTTCTTTCAGCTTTTCTAAGATCGACTTTTCCTTCTTGGCAAGCTCTTCAGTAAACACCTGCATGACCGGAACCATTCTTTGTTCGGCATACGCTTCCACGCTCTTTTGTTTTTTGGAAAGATCATGAAAGCTTTCCGGCAGTTGAACATGTAAAGCTAACACCAATGCATCAAGATCGGTTGCCTGCGAATGCAAAAGGAAGCAGGCGATATGCAAATCTTCTTTAAAATCAACTGTTGTAAATCCATACCGGTCTAATAAATGATTTGTTTCTTTAACATCCCATGTGTGCAGATCCTTTCGCCGCAAAAGTTTTTTAAAGCCGGCATCTTCTAAGGCATCCTCTACGCGAAGATAGAGAATTTCTTCTTTATACGGAATCATAAAACCATACAGCTTCTGAATCAAAAAGCTCTCCTTGGTGCATACCGGCATCAACAACAAATCTTCTTCATCTATATCGATGGAAGTTACATTTTTGATCGGCCATGCACTTTTAGAAGCTTGCGTTGTCGTTGTCATCAACGAGCGCATTTCATACTTTTTATAAAAATCATTGACAGACTCTTTATAGCCCTCAAAAGAAACTTGACCGATTTCAAAAGGAAGTTCAACATTCGTATAAATCGTTGCCAGCTCCTTGGACATAAACGCATTGTCTTTATCCTTTTCCAGCTTTTCTTTCAGTTTTCCTTTGATTTCATCAATATGCGCATATACATTTTCTACACTTGCGTATTGTTGAAGCAGTTTGGTTGCAGTTTTCTCACCGACTCCGGCTACCCCCGGTATATTATCGCTGGAATCTCCCATCAATCCTTTTAAATCTATGATCTGAAGTGGCTGCAATCCATATTTTTCTTCGAAATGAGCCGCATCCATCAATTCCATATCCGTAATTCCTTTTTTCATCAACAGAACGCTTGTCGAAGCATCCACCAGCTGCAACAAGTCTCTGTCACTGGTCAAGATCGTGGTCTGTACTTCCGGATGACTTTTGGCCATCGAACCGATAATATCATCGGCTTCATAGCCTTCGATCTCATAGCGGCAAATACCGGCCGTATCTAAAAATTCACGTGCAATCGGGAATTGAACGATCAGTTCTTCATCGATTGGCTTACGCGTTCCTTTATACGCTTCAAATTTGTCATGACGAAATGTTTTCTTACCAGCATCCCATGCGACCAAAATTCCATCAGGTTCGATCGTTTCAATGGCCTTGTTGAGCATCATGATAAAGCCAAAGATCGCATTGGTGGGAATCCCGTTGGAAGTCGTCATTCTGTGGGAATATAGCGTAGCGTAATAAGCACGAAACAACATTGAATTTCCATCTAATAAAAGTAATTTTTTCATAATATCACCATTCCAGAACTAATTGTACCACATCGATAAAAAAAAGAAGAAATGAGTACACTCATTTCCGCATAAAGCGCAATTTCTTATAGCGCGATCGTTCCATTTTTAAGATTCGATTTTGACGAATCGTAGTGTATCGATCCATGACCCCCAAAACATATTCCAGTCCCAATAATAGTAGTCCGTTAAGAATCCATGAAAAGAAACCAAAGGTATAAAGCCATTGTTTAAATGGGATCGAAAGCGTGCCTGTCCACGAAAAGAAAATGAAACAAACAATATCCTGCAAAAGCATCAATACAAACACCCATAAGGTTCTATATAACAGGCGATCTTTGATCCAGGGATACAAAAGTCCACATACATAGCCAAAACACGTATAAAGAATCGTATGCAGTGGAAAACCCTGTGTAAAAAAGAAATCCGTTACGATGCCACACAGAAAAGATAACAGGATGCGCGTGAGCCACGGTTGCGATACCACCAGCAACATCAAAGCCATGAATCCCAGATGACTGATAAAGCTCATATGCGCATAAGTGAAATCCGATGGCCATACAAAGGCGAAAAAGTCATCGATCAATAGACAGATCAGAATAAAGATCAAACTGGTTCTTAGCTTCATTCCACTCGCCCGCTTCCTATAACTGTAACATAGTTAAAACTGCTGATATTTGAAACAGGCTTGACATAGATCGTTGAAATGATGGCGTCATCATTGGTTTCCATATCACTGACTTGTCCCAAATAAATACCACTCGGATAATTTCCGCCTCTTCCTGAGGTCGAAACCTCCTGTCCCTGTGTAACTGTTGCCTCGTTGTCAAATAAAGAAACTCGATACGCTCTGTGACTTGTATCGTAGCGCTCCAGTACACCTTCAATGGTCGTTCCATCTTCCAAGGCAATGATGATGGCGATATCATTGATCAAATCTTCACTGGTCAAAAGCCGTACGGTTGAAGTCGCGCTTTGTACCTCTTCAATCAATCCAACAGCTCCCTGTGATGTACAGACAATCATATTTTCCTGTACGCCCTGCGAGGAACCAGCCGAAATCGTAACCGTCTGATCCCATGCTTCGGTATCTCTTTCCAGAACATGTGCCGTGATCTTTGTCGCATCTTTCAGCGTTCCATTCAATTCTGCCAGCTCTTCCAGTTCTTTATTTCGATTGCGTTGCTCTTCATACAATGTCTTATAGCTTTTCTGCATAGCAAGCTCTTCATTTAAATACTGGTTATCTTCATAGACATGCCATAAGTTTGACAAATCACTAAATACATTAGTCAAAGAAGTTAAAGGATAGTCAATCAACCCATATTTAATATATGTCCATGCGCTGTATCCCATATTCGATAACGCATTTTGTCTTAATCCTAACATTGCGCATCCAATCACCAGTAAAACAATGTTGGCAATTAGTAAAATACGTTGTAAACGTGTAAATCGTTTCATGGCGTTCCCCCAAGCTATCTTCCATTATAATAGGAATCACTCAATCATTCAATCGAGATATTGATGTTGTTTAAAGGAGAACCAGTCTTTGTTCCCTACGATCACATGATCTAAAAGTTGTATGCCGGATAAAAGTGCAAGTTCATATATCCGTTTTGTGAATTCAATATCCTGCGGACTTGGTGTGATATCACCACTGGGATGATTGTGGACCATGATCAGAGAATGTGCTTTATAGATAAAGGCATCATGAAAAATATCACGTGGATGCACACAGCTTTCCGTCAATGTACCAACATACAAGATCTTATGTGTGATGATTCTTCCTTTGGCATTTAAATACACCACTACAAAATGCTCCTGATCCTTTAAACCGATTTCCATTTGAAACCAGGTTGCAAGATCTTTAGGCTCTAAAATAGAGGCTCCATAATTTTTCTTCTTTAAGGCACGTTTACATAGTTCAATGCCTGTTAAGATCTGCAATGCCTTTACGTGTTTTATTCCCTTTATTTCCATTAAATCCTCCACTCTTAAATCAAACAGTTTTTCTAGGTTGTCACACTTACACATTACATCCTTTGCCAAATCAAATACACTTCGATTCTTACTTCCACTTTGTAGAAGCAGCGCCAAAATCTCCAAATCACTTAGAGATTCCAACCCATAGCTTAATGCTTTTTCTCTGGGTCTTAAATTAGTTTCTAATTCTTTGATCTTCATATTATATAAATACGAAAAATAATTGAAAAACTATTAAAAAGTTTTGAAGTTTTTTGATATTTTGATCCATTTACACATAAACCTAGAAAAAAAGATTGAAAAGATCATACGTATTGAACAATCATTTTCAATCATTTGTACAAATATTCATTAGGTTTTAGCAACACAGCTCTGTAGGAAATTTAGTACAATTATCCATCAAATTTATGCCAGAATTATGCCAAGCACAAAAAAAGTCCTTTATGTAAAGGACTTATAGACATATGGGGCGGCTGACGCGATTCGAACGCGCGAATGACGGAGCCACAATCCGCTGTGTTAACCACTTCACCACAACCGCCATAAAGTGCGCCTGGATATTCTTTCCATGTGCTTGACTATTGTACCCAATTTAATGACGAATGTAAAGAACATTTTTTACTTTTTGTTTCACTTCCGTCTTTCAATTTTTGAAAAACTGGAACATTTGGTTTACTAAACCACATCAACCTCTACGCACTCGAATTTGGTCCTGCGGTTGTACATTCCCTATCAACAAAGGGCTTTCTGGATCGTGTAATCGAACATTTTCTTCTATTCTTTTTTCATCAAAATTGGCATAACAGTATTTACAATAATGACGACACGTGTTGTATTGTCCGATATCGACCATTTCAACACAACCGCAGTCACGAGCTTTCCATTTTTTAAACTTTTTCCCGGTAATCAGAAAAGCCTCTTCGACTGACATACATACATCTTTACGAAAGCCATACTCACAAAGATCTCGCTGTTCAAAACATGTCTGAACACTCATACCATGCTCTTTGGCAATATAAGAAAAAGAAGTACCGATCAACTTGTAATCGGCGTCCGTAAACTCTTTGGTTTGTAATTCGGTTTGATGCTTTCTGACATTTTTATAGTCATCTACAAACGATACGATAATTCGATCCACATATCCCTCTAATTCCATACACATCTTTTCAAAAGCTTTTATGTGATATTTCACATCGTATCTTTCGTTTAATAAGATAGGATCATATCGAACCAGTGGTTTAGACTCTTTAGAAAGCTTTGAAAGCTTACGGATGGCATTCAAAATCAGTCTTTTATCTGGTACATAAGGTTCAATATCTTTATGGTAAGGCGTAAAGGTGACTTGAAAAAGAAATGGTTTTTGCAGTGTATGCAAAGAATCTAGAATCGGTAATGGATTCTTAGTACAAAAAACGATCAAATCGATATTCTCTACATTAATTCGAGAGATAGAACATGGATTGAAAGGATTCCGGACAAGAAAATATCCTTCTTTCATTCGATTTAGAAACCATGGTGTATAAAAAGCTACAATATCTGTTCTTCCACTTACGTTGATAATCATAAAGTCATTGTAAATAGTTCTTATGAAAAATTCAAATTATCTCTTTTATCTTTCTATGATTCTTCAAAAATAGCACGCTAAAGATAATATCCTCCAGTGATTTAAACATCACGTTTATAAACAACAAACTGATCAAAACCGCATATACAATTCATAGTAAAAACTCTTGATTCAATTTGATCATGAAAGCTAAAGAAACTTTGATTTTGATGAATAAAAAAAGAACTTCAGATGAAGTTCTTCAATTTAAAAGTGGAGCAGGTGATGAGAATCGAACTCACGTAGTCAGCTTGGAAGGCTGAAGTTCTACCATTGAACTACACCTGCACAAAAATAAATGGCGGTCCAGATGGGACTCGAACCCACGATCTCCTCCGTGACAGGGAGGCATGTTAACCACTACACCACTGGACCAAATTTAGATATTCAATAAAATGGCGGAGAAGGAGAGATTTGAACTCTCGCGCCAGTTTCCCGACCTATACCCTTAGCAGGGGCACCTCTTCAACCACTTGAGTACTTCTCCAAGTTTTAAGATCAGGAACGCTACTCATCAGCGCTCATTTATATTACCATGATGCCTGTGCTATTGCAACACTTTTTATAAAATTTTTTTAATTTTTTTTAGCTGATCGATTTCATACGTTGGCATACACGTATTTGTAGCTGTTTTATGCGATGGATTAAACCAGATCGTCTGTATATTCGCATTGATACCTCCCTGAATATCAGCCTGTAAAGAATCGCCGATCACGATTGCCTGCTCATTAGAAATTCCCTGTTCATGTAAACAATGCATAAAAAATTGTTTCGATGGTTTTTGATGACCGATCTTCTCTGAAATATAAAAAGCATCCATATATTGATAAAACCCTGACAGCTGTAAACGATGGATCTGTTGTTCATAGGGTGCATTGGAAGCTGCACAGATCACATACTTTGATTTTAAATACTCTAAAAGTTCTCCGGCTCCTTCTACAGGAATAGCATATTCATGAAGACATTCGACAAATTTCTTTTCAAGCGTAACCCCATCAAAAGGAATGCCAAGAACCTGAAGAATTGTTTTCCAACGGATTTGGTAATGCTGCTCCTTTGTCAAAACACCATCTTCAATCTGTGTCCAGAGCTTAGAATTGATCTCTAAAAACACCGGAAAAACCGTGTCCTTTGAAAAAGGCAGATGAAAATACGCAAACGCATCTTTCATAGAAGCTAAAGCGCATGCATTAAAATCAAGTAATGTGTTATCTACATCCAATAAGATCGTTGTAAGCATACGATAAGTATAATAAAAAAACGACTAGAATTCTAGTCGTCATGTACATGGATTCGATTCATTGCACGAACCAGTGCCAAGTTGGCACGTTTCATATTTGTCGCGCTGTCTTTTTTGTCTATGCGATCTCTTGCCCGCCTATAAGCTCTCTTGGCGCGTTCAATATCGATATCGCCTTTACCTTCAATTGCATCCGTCAACAACATGGCTTCATTTTTTTCTAAATGAAAGAATCCGCCTGACAGGGCATATTCCAATCTTGTATCTGACTCATCGACTAAAACAAGTTCACATGGAAGGATTGAAGCAAAAATCGGCATATGATTGACCAGAACTGTCATTTCTCCTTCAACGCTTGTTAAATGAATGCTCTTCACCTTTTTTTCAAGATAGCGCCCCCTGGGAGTAACGATTTTCAAAGAAATCATATTACTCACCAGCTAACTGTTCTGCTTTTTTTACAGCTTCTTCCACAGTACCTACAAACATAAATGCCTGTTCGGGAAGATCATCAAATTCACCTGCAAGTATGCGTTCAAAAGAGCGAATTGTATCTTCTAAAGGAACATATTTACCGGGAATTCCCGAGAAAACTTCTGCAACATTAAACGGTTGTGACAAGAAGTTACGAACACGTCTGGCACGATTCACAATTTGCTTATCGTCTTCACTTAATTCATCCATACCTAAAATCGCAATAATATCTTGTAATTCTTTATATCTTTGCAGGATACTTTGAACGCCACGAGCTACTTTATAGTGTCTGTCTCCTACAACAAGCGGATCCAAAATTCTTGAGTTGGATTCCAGAGGATCTACTGCCGGATAAATTCCTAAAGCGGCAATATCTCTGTCCAATACCGTTTTGGCATCCAAATGCGTAAATGCAGTCGCCGGAGCTGGATCGGTTAAATCGTCGGCCGGCACATAAATGGCTTGTACAGAAGTAATTGAACCCTCATTGGTGGAAGTAATACGTTCCTGAAGCTGTCCCATCTCCGTTGCCAGCGTTGGCTGATAACCTACAGCACTTGGAACACGTCCTAAAAGAGCACTTACTTCTGATCCTGCCTGGGTAAATCGAAAGATATTGTCAATAAATAATAAAACATCTTGATGATCCTGATCGCGGAAATACTCTGCCATAGTAAGACCTGTCAGACCTACACGCATTCTGGCTCCCGGACTTTCATTCATCTGTCCATATACAAGAACAGTCTTATCAAGGACACCACTATCTTTCATCTCATGGTACATATCATTTCCTTCACGAGTTCTTTCTCCAACACCAACAACAACGGACTTTCCACCATGTTCTTTGGCAATGTTATGAATCAACTCCTGAATCAGAACAGTTTTACCTACACCGGCACCACCAAATAAACCAATCTTCCCTCCTTTTACATAAGGGCAAAGAAGATCAATTACTTTAATTCCTGTTTCCAGAGGAACGCTGGTCGTGCTTTGTTCATCAAAAGCAGGTGCTTCTCGATGAATCGGCGCATAGCTGACATTCTTTACTTCACCTAAACCATCAATCGGACGCCCGAGCACATTAAACATACGTCCCAGTACTGCCTGTCCTACCGGAGCTTGAATTGGTTTACCGGTATCAATAGCTTCCATACCACGCACCAAACCATCTGTACTTCCCATGGCTATACAACGAACGCGATCGGCACCAATACCTTGCTCAACTTCAACAATTAAGCTCTCCTCGTCTTTTCTTTTAATTTCAATTGCGTTCAAAAGGTCAGGTAAACGATCCTCATCAAATTGTATGTCGACAACAGGACCGATGATTTGTACAACTTTTCCAATATTTTCTGACATTTTCTACCTCCTAAACTAATGCATTGGCACCGCCAACAATTTCAGTAATTTCTTGTGTAATAGCAGCCTGACGAGCTTGGTTAAATGCCAGTTCCAGAGTTGCCTGTAACTCATCGGCATTGTCCGTTGCGCTTTCCATTGCCATTCTTCGTGAAGCTTGTTCACTCGTTTTACTCTCTAACACCTTAGAAAACAAAATGGATTTGGCAGCCATAGGTATTACATCTTTTAACATACTTTGCTGGTCCGGTTCGAAAATCATTTCCGCTTTCGCTATATGCTCCTTCTCTTCCTGTTTGGATACTGGAAGAATGGTTTCTAAAGTAGGAACAAAGGTTAATGTATTTTTATAATGTGTATATAAAACTTGTATACTTGAAATTTCTTTTTGTTCATAAAGTTGTAAGGCTTCATCCATTTTTGTTGCCAAAGATGTATACACATTGTCTTCATTTAATTCAGGCAAAGAATCATAAACACTGTAATCCCGATTTTTGATCCAGTTTATCCCACGAGAGCCAATCATTATGATCTTGTCATCTTTAGAAATATGGCTTTGGATCATTTTGTGGATGTTTGCATTGTATCCTCCACAAAGTCCCATATCGCTGGTTACAACAAAAATCAATTTGGGTTTAGAAACATCCGAATTAAGATAGATAGAATTCTTTTGAGCCGAATGTAATACCAAAGTCAAAAGCGTCTGTAAACTATCCGCATATTCACGATTCTCTTCCATTCTTTGTTTTTGTTTAGTTAACTTACTGGAAGCTACCAGCTGCATAGCTCTGGTAATTTTTTTGGTTGATTCTACGGACTTAATTCGGGCCTGTATTGCTTGTCGAGTCTGCGCCATAAATTAGGCACCCTCTGTCGCAAAAAAATTCTTAGAATATGCATCTAAAGCGGTTTTCATTTGTGTCTCTAACTCATCATCCAATTCCTTCTTGGTCTCAATCTGATCGAAGATAAAAGGATATTCTCTATGGGCAAATGCAAGCAGTCCGGCTTCAAAAGCTTGTACTTTTTCCACAGGCACCTCTTTTAAGTACTTATGCTTAGCAGCATACAGAGAAAGGATTTGTTCGCTGACACGTAAAGGTGCATACTGTTTTTGAATCAACAATTGAATCAATCTGGCACCATGCTCCAAAACTTCCTTTGTGGCGGCATCTAGATCAGATCCAAATTTTGAGAATGCTTCCATTTCTCGATATTGTGCCAATTCCAGTTTTAAAGATCCGGAGACTTGTTTCATGGCTTTGATTTGTGCGGCAGAACCAACACGGCTCACTGAAAATCCGGAATCTACACTTGGTCGAATCCCTTGATTAAACATATCTGTTTTTAAGAAAATCTGTCCATCGGTAATGGAAATGACATTCGTCGGAATATAAGCTGAAATATCACCAGCTTGCGTTTCGATAATTGGCAAAGCCGTCATAGAACCATTTCCATAATTCTCATTTAGACGAGCAGCTCTCTCTAATAAACGAGAATGCAAATAGAAAACATCACCCGGATAAGCTTCACGTCCCGGTGGTCTTCTTAAAAGTAACGACATGGTACGATAAGCTACCGCATGTTTGGATAGATCATCATAAACAATCAGGACATCCTGACCATTTTCCATCCATTCTTCCCCCATGGCACAACCGGCATAAGGAGCTAAATATTGTAAAGGGGCAGGCTCACTTGCCGTAGACACAACAATTGTTGTGTATTCCATTGCCTTATGCTGTTTCAATTTTTCGACAATTTGAGCTACCGTACTTGCCTTTTGTCCGATCGCAACATAGATACATTTTACATTTTGATCTCTTTGATTAATAATCGTATCGATTGCGATAGCGGTTTTACCTGTCTGACGGTCACCAATGATCAACTCACGTTGTCCTCTACCGATAGGGATCATAGAATCAATAATTTTTAGACCTGTCTGTAAAGGAACGGAAACACTTTTCCTTGTCATAACACCCGGTGCTACTCGTTCTACCGGACGCGTTTGGGAAGTCTCTAAACTTCCTTTCCCATCAATTGGCTGTCCCAGCGCGTTAACAACACGTCCTATCAGGGCATCTCCAACAGGGACTTCAACTATGTGACCTGTTCGTTTAACCAGGTCACCTTCTTTGATATCGTTGTTCTCTCCCATGAGCACGACACCGACTTGCTCATTCTCTAAGTTCATGACCATGCCGTAAACATCATGAGGAAACAGCAGCAACTCACTCATCATCGCATCTCTAAGTCCATAAACTGTCGCAATACCGTCTCCAATACTGAGAACTGTACCACTTTCGTTCATTTCTAGATCTTGGTCGATATTTTGAATTTGCGCTTTGATCAATTGTGAGATCTGTACTGGATTTAAACTCATAGTATCACCTTTCTAGCTTGTTATTTTTTCTTTTATCGTTTCTAAAGACGATAAAAGCGTATTGTCTAATACAAGATTTCCAGCCTGTACACGTAAACCGGCTATCAATTCCGGTTCTATTTTTACTGTCAAAGAAACCTTTTTCTGTAACTTCTTCTCCAACATCTTCGTTAAAGAATCTACCTGCTCCGCACTCAATGCACTGGCGCTTTTCACAAGAACCAACTCAATATTGTGATCTTCCTGGTAGCACTTCTGATACGCTTCAAAAATTTTTGGCAACGCAAAAACTACACCATGTTCTGTAAAAACCAACAAAGTCTGCATCAAAGTGGGGTCCAGCTGCGATGAAAACAAATTCATCAGTAACTTTTTCTTTTTTGTCTTTGAAATCTTTGGATGTGAAAGAACTAAGACAAAATCCTTCTCTCTTTTCCAAATCCTACAAAGTTCTTCAAGAATATGGAGATATTCAGCTTCTTTATTTGTTTCTTTTGCGACATCATAAAGAGCCTGTCCGTATGGTTGTAAAGATTCTACCATTTTGCGGAACCTGCCTCATCAATGAAATCATCAATATATTTCTTCTGTTCCTGCTCATCAACCTCTTTTTTCAGAAGTTTCTTACTAATTTCAAGAGCGACGGAGCCAATTGCTTCCTTCATGTCTTTTTGCGCATTCCGCTTATCTCGTTCGATATCCTCCTGCGCCTGTTTTTTCAATCGTACGACTTCGTCTTGTGTCTGATTTAATATCTGCTGTTTTTCCTGGGCGGCACTTGCTCTTGCCGATTCCAAGATCGCATGCGCTTCTTTTCCCGCATTCTTCATCTTTTCATCGTATCTTTCTTTTATCGACTGTGCTTCCTCTTTAATCTTGACTGAAGAATCGATATTGTCCTGAATCATATCCTGACGTTTTTGGATATACGCTAACAGCTTATCCCAAAAGAATTTTTTGGCAATCAGGACAATTAAAAATGTAGAAATACAAACAAGTACGACATCCGTCAAAGAAATTCGCAGATAGTTATCAATATTGAAACTATCCATACCTTTTCACCACGTAAGATTATCCCTTAATAAAGATCAAAAGAATCGCAATAACTAATGAATAAATACCAGTTGTTTCCGCTAAGGCAATACCTAATACCATAATTGATTGAATTTTACTGGCAGCTTCCGGATTACGGCCAACGCTTTCTGCACCCTTACCGGCCGCAATACCCTGTCCAATACCTTGTCCAAGTCCTGCAACCATCGCAATACCAGCTCCTAATAAAGCCATACCTTGTACAAAAAATTCATTAAATTCCATTTTAGTTTCCTCCTTCATTATTCCTCATTGGATACTTGTTGTCCTAAAAAGAACGACGATAATGTAAAAAAGATATACGTTTGTATAACACCGGAAAAAATATCAAAATACATATGCAGAAACGGTGTAACAGCTAAGCCTAAAACACCCCACGGCATAAGAAGCTTAATTAATGTATATACAAGCATCGTAATGATACTTCCGGCCAAAATATTCCCGAATAAACGCATCGTCAAAGATATTGGCAAAGCCAATTCTCCGATAATGTTGAGTGGTGTCAACAACACCATGGGTTCCGTTAATTCTTTCATACGAGCAACCAGACCACCTTTTTTGATCGCATTGCCCTGTATCATAAGCCACATGGTAATGGCTAACGTGGCATTAAAACTTACATTACTGGTGGGATTTTGCAGGCCTATCAGGCCAATAAGATTTGATGCAAGCATCATTAGTATCAAAGTCCCGAATAAAGGAATATATTTTTTTGTTGTTTCCCTTAAATTTGTCTTCACCACGAATAAAACAAGATTTAAAGCTTCCTCGCAAACATATACAATGCCTTTGCTTGCCTTTGTCGGATCCGCTCTCTCAATCTTTTTACCTGCTACAATAAAAAATATAGAAAACAAAATACAAAGCCCAAGCCATACACAAATGGATTGTTGAATCTCCAACGTAAAAGAACCAAAGTGTATTTCTAACGCACTGATTTCAGGCATTTTTATCAATCCTTTCTTTGTTGGTATGCATAAAGTAGAATAGCTGCTTTATGACATAAAAAGCCAATAAGCAGCGCAATCACAGAAAGACCAGTATAGGCCCCAAATCCAAAAAAACAAGCATAGAGTAGGTAGCGTACAAGATATCCTGTCATCCCCTGACTTTTTCCTGCTTTTTCATCCGTTCCAAGCGATAAAGCCATTCTAACAATCATCAGATACCCTACAAGAGCTATCACTTGACCAAGAATGATGCCAAGAACAACTTTAATATCTTGAAAGAAAAAAACTGCAAGTATAGAAACGCCAGCTGTAAAGAACACTGACCATTCTATAATTTTCTTCGACATGGCCTGAATTTCATTCATGATTTTTCGCCCTATGAATCAACAGATAGATAGATCCGATAATGCTGTAGGATAACCCTATAAGAATAAAAACAGGTGTAGTCTGCAATCGACAATCTATCTGATAACCTACAAATATACTTAATAATAAATTTACTAAAAACACTCCCGAAAACGCTAAAGGTTTCATCTACTTCGTACCGAAAATACGATCTCCGGCATCCCCCAGTCCCGGGACGATATATCCTTTTTCGTTCAGATGATCATCTAAACTGGCCAGGTAAATATCTACATCCGGATGTGCTTTTTCCACAGCGGCTACCCCTTCTGGCGCTCCGACAAGGCATACCAGCTTGATGTTTTTAGAGCCTTGACGTTTGACCATATCAATGGCCGCAATGCTGGAGCCACCGGTTGCCAACATCGGATCAACGATTAGGACATAGGCATCTTCCATACAGCTTGGATACTTTTCAAAATATGGATGCGGTTCTAACGTCTCTTCATCACGATACATACCGATATGCGCAACCTTGGCCGTAGGAATCAAATTTTGAATTCCATTGACAACACCAAGTCCGGCTCTAAGAATAGGTACGATCACAACCTCTTTGGCCAGCGTACTTCCCTTATACGCACAAATCGGTGTTTCGATATCGACCTCTTTTAACGGCAAATCTCTTGTGATCTCATAGACCATCAAGCCACCTATCTCGTCTAGGTTCTGACGAAAATCTTTTGTTCCTGTTTCTTTGTTTCGCATAACTGTTAATTTATGCTTGATCAGCGGATGATCAAATACTGTTAACATAATTTCACCAACCTCACTTCTCCGATTATAACATTATCCAACTTTAATTTGAAACGAAAAACCACATGTTTTATAGAATTTTAATTTAGGTTATCTAAATTATTTTACAATCAAAAAAAGTATCCATCCTAAAGACAGATACTTTAATCTTCTATGGAAACGATTCCAAACTGCGGAGCCGCCTGAATTCGTAGATTTGATGATCGTAAATCCTTCTTTAAGAAGGTATCATTTAATACATCCAAAGCCAGCTCAGGAACATTGGCCTCTTGTGATAAATGCGCCAACACGATATTCTTGGTTTTCGTATTAATAAGACTGGTAATATTGTGACTGGCATCTTCGTTAGACAAATGACCGGAATCTGAAAGAATCCGTTGTTTGACAAACATCGGTCTTGCGGTATGCATCAGCATTTCCATATCATGATTGCTTTCAAAGATATAATGATCCGCATTTTCTAAATACGCTTTTTCATGATTTGGCAAATACCCTGTATCCGTTATATAAACCAGCTTTTGGCATCCGTCTTCGATCACATAACCCACAGTATTGGGTGCATCATGACTTAACCCGATGACTGTGATCTGCATATCTCCAATAATAAATCGATCTAATGGCTTGATGCACCGATGATCTTGCACATCCAGATCACAATAGCTGTAGATTGGCAAATGCTCAAAATGTTTAAGCTGCGAAATATGATCCTTATGGCTGTGTGTAACCAACAAAGCATCTAAGGTTTGAATATCCTGAGAAACGCTTTGCAGGCTTGCCATCAAATACTTTTTGGTTGAACCACAATCAATGACGATTGAAGATCTTTGTGTTCGCACCAGGCAGCTGTTGCCTTTGGAACCGGAGCACAACAAATCAACCTTCATAAATATCGCCACCTTGATTGGAAAAGTTGGTAAACCGAGAAATGTTCTTTTCAAACACAAGCTTGATCTTTCCTAAAGCACCGTTTCGATGTTTAGCCAAAGAGAGATCCACGATTGATGTATCTTCCGGAACTTGATCATCCTGCTCCTTTTTATAATAATCTTCACGATAAATAAACATAACGATATCCGCATCTTGCTCGATTGATCCCGATTCACGCAAATCCGATAGCTGCGGTTCATGATCGTTACGCTCTTCCACCTTACGCGCTAACTGTGAAAGTGCTATGACCGGACAATCCAGCTCTTTGGCAAGAATTTTTAAATTTCGCGAAATATCGGATACTTCCTGTTGCCTGGAATCAGCTCTGGTTCCGGTAATCAGCTGTAAGTAGTCGATTACGACCAAAGAAAGACTATTATATTCCGTCTTTAGCTTTCGGCATTTGGAAAAGATCTGTGAAACTTTAATCGAGCTGGTATCATCGATAAAAATATTTCTTTCCCCTAACTGGCTGCCGCTAAAGTTTAAGCGGGACATTTCGGCATCGCTTAGTTTTCCATCCCGCAGTTTATTGGAAGCCACCTGTGATTCCGAGCTCAACAAACGCTTCATTAAAGAATCTGCCGGCATTTCCAGCGAAAAGATAGCCACAGCTCCCTCGTTGAGCTTGGCGACTTCATTGGCAAAGTTCAGTGCCAATGCACTCTTTCCCATGGCCGGACGAGCCGCCAGAATGATCAGATCGCCACGCTGAAAACCATTGGTGATCCGGTCCAGGTCCGTATAACCGGTACGAATACCGGTCACCCCCTTTTTACTGCGCAGTTCGATCAGCTGCTCCATGACACGATGAATGACCGTCTGTGACGATTCAAATTCCGAACCTCGTCGCATTCTTGTCACATCCATGATCCCGCGCTCTGCCTGATCTAAGATGGTATCGATATCTTCACTGGCATCGTACGATTCATTGGAAATCTTTTCCGCCGCAAAGATCAATCTTCTTAACTGGGCTGTATTTTTGATCGATTCAATGTAATTACGCGTATAGGCACTACTGATGGCACTATCCGCCAAAGAAAGAATATAATCTGTTCCTCCGGCACTATCCAGTTCTTCCTTATCCGCTAATCGTGTGATGATCAAATTCAAATCAACCGGCTGTCCATTTCGGGTAATTTCCTGCATACAGCTAAATAAATGCTGATGAGAAGGAAGATAGAATTCTTCCGGCTGTAAATCTAGATCATTACATTCCTGCATTACAGAAGGATACACCATCAAAGACCCTAAAAGCGCCTGCTCTAATGTTTTTGAATTTGGCAGTTCTCTTGCCATAATTACCCTTTCTGTGAAACGTGGACATGAATCGTGCCTATAACCTGGCCTTTATATAAATCCACTTCTACATTGGTTGTCCCTAAACTAGATACCGGAACATCCAGCTTTATCTTACGTTTATCGACTTCAATTCCTTTTTCCTGTAAGGCTTGATGAATCTGCTTCGTGGAGATCGAACCAAATACCTGTCCTTCCTTACCGGCACTTAAAGAAAATTCCAACTTCATCGTTTCCAGCTTTTTCTTTAACTCTTCAGCTTCCTTTTTCAACTGTGCTTCATGTTCTTTTTTTATCGCCAGCTGCTCGTCTAAAATTTTACTGCTTCCCTTTGTATAAGCAACTGCCAATTTTCTTTTGATCAGAAAATTTCTTGCGTAACCATCGCTGACTTCAACGACATCATCTTTCTTTCCTACTTTTTTTACATCACTCAACAGGATGACTTTCATGACTTGTTTCCTCCTTGATTATTTCTAATAAAGCTTGTTTGTATTCCTGTGGACTTAGCTCTTTGGTCGATGAGGCTGCCGCACTGAAATGACCGCCTCCATAGAGCTTTTCCATGACCTTCTGTACATTAAAGGTACCATCGCTTCTGGCGCTGCAGCAAGTCGGCGCATCGTCCTCATTACTGCGGGCAATCGTAAAGCTTGCCGTGCATCCTTTGATCAACAATAAGGCTTCACTGACCTGTGCCAACGTTGTTTTATCCACTTTTTTCTCTTCTTCGCATACAATCATAAAATGATCCATGTAAGGCTTTGCCAGCTGGATCAGACTATGTTTGAGCGTAAAGTGGGCATAATCTTCACACAATGCTTTTTCGGCCAGCTTCACATTGGCTCCCCATGTACTTAAGGCTGCTGCCGCCTCAAAGGTTCTGGCATCCGTATGCATTTTAAAGCGATTGGTGTCAACTAAGATTCCCAGATACATGATAGTTGCTTCGGCTTCAAAGATTGGCACATGATCCGGAATATTCTGCAGCATCTCCACGATCAATTCACACGTTGAAGAAGCACTGCTTTCGACATACGTTAAGATTGCATGACGGATAAAGTTTTCATTTCTTCGATGATGATCGATTACAATAACCCTCTGGCATTCTTCCACAAATTCTTTGGCGCTGCTGATGGCCGGGATTCCATGATCAACCATCACAAGCAGATCCTTGGCAAAATCCATGCGTTCTCTTGCCTGCTCCGGTGTAATAAAGACATGCCGTTCCTTCATGACCTTGATATAGTGATCCATGACAGACTGAAGCTGGGCATCTCTTGGCACATCCTTTAAGACAATATAAACATTCTTCTTTAAAGTATGCGCCCAGCTTGAAATACTTAAACAGGCGCCCATACAGTCAAAATCAGACATGATATGACCGGCGATATAAATCTCATCGCTTTCTTTCATCGCGTCCTGTAATGTCTGCGAAAGAATGCGCACACGCACCTTTGAACGTGCTGAACTCATCTCCGAATTGCCGCCCACGTATTCAACAGAACCATTGACATCCTTGATGGCTGCCTGATCGCCACCGCGTGACTGTGCCAATTCAATCAATTCATTGATCGTTGTATCCAACAGTTTAAAATCATTAGTACCATAGGCAAAGCTCATACTTAAAGTGATCGATACACCGATATGATTGGCCTTATCTTTAATGATCTGCAGAATGGAAAAATTCTGTTTACGAATGCGTTTAAAGATCTCCTGATTTAAAATAAGGATAAAGCGATCGCTGCGCAAACGACGAATCAAGATACCATTATCCTGTGCCCAGGTAACGACCGGACTGCGAAGCTGCGTGTTGATATGCGCCATCAGTTCTTCGTTTTCATAAGACTGATACTCCATATAGTTATCCAGCTGAACCAAGCCCACGACCAGACGATTCTCGTTGACTTCTCTTTCCAGAGCATCCAGTCGGGTAATATCTTTGACAAATAAAAGCTGGGAGTCCTGCTTTCTTGTGATCTCATAAACCGTATCTTGGTATTCAGCACGAATCACATCCACATCCTCATCAAACAAAATGCGAATCTGTTCGATCCAGCTTGTCAGCTTTTTATTGACCAGATCGATCCCCTTTTGCACAAAGTAGTCCGAAGCCCATGTCACGACATATTCATTATTATACGTTAAGATTCCTACACCGCCAAACGATAAGGCTTCCTTGGCATCTTTTCCTAAAACACGGGAAATATCCACTTCGGTCTTGACCCCATAATCGCGAATATCTTTGACAAATCCCAAAAACGGGATGCCAAACACCAAAACTAACAGCAGTAAAAAACCGGCACTAAAATAATATCCATTAATAATCGATATGGCTTCCAAAACGATCCAAATCAAAGCCGCTGCGCCAAATAAAGAACGCCATTTATGAAACTGTTTCATGATCAACCTCTCAAATCCCAATTCTTGCGGATTGCGAAAAGACAATCCAGTTCGCCTAAAAAAATCCAAATTAAATTGACAACGGGTATGACAGCACCGATAATCGCAAAGAAACTAAACTTTCGAATGTTATGACGGATCCCGTAGTCAATTAAGACCACAGCTCCAAAAAAGCTTAGCAGCATGCAATCGACAAAAAAACAAATTTGTAATCCCGTTTGCCATATAGGATATTCTAACACATTTTGTCCAAAAAAGAACAACAGCCAAACTATGATACTGATCATACCAAAGGTCGGATTGCCATGAATCTGTTTTAAAGAGCCAATATCCCGTATAGGAATATGCAGTCGGTTACACAATAAAATCGCCAGTAAATGTACACAAAGTGCCTGTAAAAAGCCCATAAACAGTACAAACAAAGCACAGAATGCCTGAAAATCAATAAAGGAGATCCAGGAAGCAATGGTTTCAAAATCCGCATGTAAATCTAAACCAAACAAGGCAGCCCATAGATACACCATGGCAATATAGGTTGCGGTAGAAAAGATAAAACATAGAAAAAAGTTGGTGCGATGGCGAAACTGTTGATGAACACCGACACCATACAAATAGCCGATCAAAAGAGCGCTCCAACTGTAAAACCAGGTCGTAAAGGAGCCAAACAAAAAGCTTAAAAGACCCATGGATATTCCGGTGACAAGACCGGCACGAACACCTTGCGAGGCACTGTACAATAGGATTGGCATGATAAAGACCCAGCTCAAACTGGCTTCGATCATCAGTCCGGTTTGTTGATTTAAAAGCAATAGCAATCCGTAAATAGCGACACACATCGCACCTTTTGTAATTGATGAAGTTTTCATATAGCTTATTTTAATCTATTATGCCAATAAAAAAAAGGACTTTAAACAAAGCCCTTAGTCAACTACATATGGTAATAAAGCCATCTGACGTGCACGTTTGATAGCCGTAGCCAGCATTCTCTGGTATTTGGCACGTGTTCCTGTTACACGTCTAGGAATGATCTTTCCGTTTGCGTTGATAAAACGTTTTAATAATTCAACATCTTTATAGTCGATTTCTTTGATTTTGTTCTTTGTGAAGTAACAAACTTTTTTACGACCCATGCGTTGTTTTTTAAAAGCCATAACTCATTTCCTTTCTATTAGAATGGTAAATCATCACTGGAAATATCCAGTGTATCATTTGCGTCAAAATCGGCACCAAATGGATCTTGTGCAGCCGGCATAGAAGATGCCGCTTGCCCATATGGATCCATGGCAGCCTGCGGTTGTGCATATGTATTGGCTCCATAAGCATTGGATTGTGCATGCTGCGTATTTTTCGGTTCCAAGAACTGAACATTATCCGCAACGACTTCCGTTACATATACTCTTTGTCCCTGATTGTTTTCATAGTTACGTGTCTGGATACGACCCTCCACACCAATCAAAGAACCACGATGAAGATACTGACACATCAGATCCGCTAAACGGTTCCATGCGACACAGTTGATAAAATCTGCATCCGGTTGTCCTGGCGTCTGTACGCGGCGATTGACAGCCAGTGAAAAGCTGACAACGCTGGTTCCGCTCTGTGTTTTTCTCAATTCCGGATCTTTTGTAAGTCTTCCTACTAAAACGACACGATTGATCATATCGATTTCCTCTTTTATTCTTCGCCTTGTGTCTTAACGACCATGATACGAATAACGTTGTTGCTGATACGAGCTAAACGCTGGAATTCAAAAATTCCTTCATTTCCACAAGTAACATTGATTACGACATAGTGACCTTTTTTCATGTGGTCAATTTCGTACGCAAAATCTTTGATTCCCCAGTCATCTACCTTATCGATCGTACCTTCGTTAGAAGTGATCGTAGCGTGCAGACGATCCTGAACAGCCTTGAACTGTTCTTCATCTAAAGATGCGTTTACAATGTACATGATTTCGTATTTTTTCATTCTGTACACCTCCCTTTGGACTACGGTATCTGTCAAACAGATACAGGGCAAGCACAAACTTGCTTTGTCATAATAGCATGTCAAGTCATCGCATGCAAGCAAATAATTTCAAAATTGTCTTATCCATGTGGATTTCCATATAAATTCAATAAAACACAGCCGATGATGATCAATACAATCCCTAAAAAGCCGACAGCACTCATTTTCTGATTAAAGATACAGATGGAAATGATCGTAGTTGCGACAATGCCAATGGCACACCAGGAAGCATAGGCAATTGATAGATTTATCTTTAACAGCGCTTTGGAAAACGCATAAAAACAAATCGAATAAAACAAGATACAGGCAAGCGATGGTCCTAACTTGGTAAAGCCGGCCGATGACTGCAGCATCGAACTGGCTAAGATTTCAAAAACGATCGCAATCCCCAACAATAAATATTCCATGCAATAACTCCTATTCATAATCCGTGATTCCTTCGCCGGCATTAGGAACAAAATGGGCATAAACAGAATCACAGATAAACACAAACAATAATAAGCTGCAGATAGCTTTTAAGACAAGCGGTCTGATTTTCTGGATCCAGCCATCAAATACCGGTGCCAGCACATAAATAAAGGCCATGCCGCCTATACCGAAAACCAGTAGACCTTCGGCACAGATACGACCGTTCACATTGAGAAAATAACCGGTGTAATCCCACCATTTTAAGCCTGTATTCATTTCCATGACATAAGAGGTCATGTATTCCAAGATACCACATACGACAAGGATCAGTACGAATGTCAACGCCGGTTTGGTTCTAAACTTCTTTAATAAAGTTAAGATCAGTAAACCGCCGGAGCCATAAATTGGCAGCCATGGGCCATATAAAGCACCGCGATTGACAAAAACACCATCGGTGATTAGATGCAGACTGACTTCCCAGAGCCATCCAATTCCAGAAAAAATAAAAAACATCAAAATCAAAGACCAGATACTATAATCACGTAAGGGATCAAGCAATGCCAGTCGGCTTCGTTTTTCCATTTCCGGAATATGAAACAATCTTGTCGGATACTGCAGGCCTTCAATTTCCCTTTTTAAAGACGCATATTGTAAAAAGCGATGATTGGCTCTTTCATATTCCCTTTCTTCTTTTCCATTCTTCAATAAAATTCCAAACCAGTTTACCAGAAAGCCCCGTATCCCAGCCAGTGACTTTGGCTTTTGATGCATGCGAATGCCTTCCGGATAGGCTTGTTGTAAAAGCGATGGTATGGCCGGTCTATACAAATAGGTATCCTTAAAAAACTTCTGATATGATAAATCTGCTTCCAGGCTGCATTGACGCACATAGACATAGTATTCAGCCATAGCACAAGCCTTATACGGTGCACTGTAAAAAATACCGGTCAACCCCAGAGTCAGCACCGATAACATATCCCAGCCAAGAAAAGACAATTCCAGCTTACAACACTCCCATTTATGCCCTTTCATCATCATTCTGGATAATCGAATCGTTTCATTGGCTCTTAAGGTTGGGTTCTCCGCCAGGATAAAAGGTATCATATAATAAGAATAATGTTTGATAAAACCACCGATGATCGTTAAAGACCATAAGCTTCCATAGACATATTCCACAAATCGTACCCAGGCGACATGTCTCCATTTGCGAACCCGACTTAAAAATAAAAACCGATCCAGAGCCACATACTTATACGTTCTGGCTTACAAAATCATTCTTTGTACGATGACCGCAAAGATATTTTGAATAAAAAACCAGGCCTGAAAGAAAAAAGCCATGACTGAGAATACCAGGCACCAGATCGAGAGATTCTCCGAACCGATGATGGTATGAATTCCGGCTGTCAATGTGACATAAATCGATCCGGAACTGATCGAATTCACCAATGCGGCCATCACACCGTTGGTTCTGCCAAATACAGCACTGGAATTTGATTGAATTTCTTCCTGTTGAATCTGATGCGCAATGACTTTGCCGGCATCCAAATCCTCTTCAATCAGATTTTGTAATACTTCATTTGCACTTAACCGCGAAGGCAAAGATGCACTTTCATTGCTGGTCTGCACGGTACTGAATGTACTGGACAGCTCACCGGCCAAAAGGGCCGATAATAAACAGATGACAATCAGTAGGCCATAATGTCGTTTCATCACTTTCTTTGCCTTTTGTTTGATCTCTTTTCGCTTCATAATGCTCTCCCTCTGGATTTTTAGTATATTGTATTTTTAAAAGATTTCAACTTTCTTTATAGAAATCCCTTTCATTCTGTGATACTTTGATACAGGAGGATCGATTATGGAAAATAATGCTTGTCTCATTGAAGATGCTAAAGTATTGCTCTTTAAACAAATTCAGGAAGATTCCATTCCTTTACGTACATTGATGGCGTACTATCGCTGCGCTATTATGGAAGTGGAAACCAAATTCAGAGTGCTCAATGAAGAGTTTTCCATTGAACGGGAACACAATCCGATTGAAACAATCAAATCGCGTTTAAAAAGTCCGGAAAGTATCATCAATAAGCTGCAGAACCGAAATCTTCCGCTTACCGTGCAATCCATTGAAACCAATCTGTTTGATATTGCCGGTATCCGTGTCATCTGTTCGTTTCAAAATGATATTTATTTATTAGCCGAATATCTTTTATCTCAGGATGATATAGAACTGGTAGAGATCAAAGACTATATCAAATCTCCGAAAAAAAACGGCTATCGAAGCCTGCATCTGATTGTCAGAGTGCCGATCTTTCTTCATGAAGAAAAGCGCTCCATGAATGTTGAAGTGCAGTTTCGAACCATAGCCATGGATTCCTGGGCTTCTTTGGAGCATAAGATTCGTTATAAAAAGGAACTGGATGAGCAAACCTTGAAAACGATCAATGACGACCTGCTCGAATGTGCTTTACTAAGTGCCAGACTGGATGAAAAAATGGAAAAAGTCCATCAACAAAGTATGAAAAAAAAGCTGTAATGATTCGATGCGCAAAGCATCTGCATGACAGCTTCTTTTATTTATTGGGCATTTAATTTCGCATTGGCCAACATCAAACGAATACGATTTTCCTGATTGACCTTGCTGGCACTTGGATCATAATCGATGGCTACGATATTGGCATGCGGATACGCTTCCTTAATCCTTCGAACCATACCCTTGGCCACGATATGATTGGGCAGACAACCAAAAGGCTGTGCCGAAATGATATTATTGACACCGTTTTTGACAAGCGAGACAACTTCACTGGTCAAAAGCCAGCCTTCTCCCATTTTTACACCTTGATCGATAAACCCTTTTCCATCACGGATCACCTGATTAAAATCTTCCGGTGCCCTGAAGGTTCCATCTTTTTTCACCGCTTCTTCAAAGGTCTTCTGCATGCGCATGATCAACGATTTAGCTAACGAAAAGAAGGTATGTGTTTTGGCATGACGGTGATAGTATTCATAATCAATGATACCATTTTCAATACAGTATAAACCAAAGTCCATCACTCCGGTCACTACCGGTTCAAAGCCTTCCTGCATCAGATAATCCTCTAAATGATGATTGCCTAAAGGTGAATACTTCATATAGATTTCCCCCACGATGCCTACTTGAATCTTAGGTTCTGTGCTTCGCGGAATGGCTTTCATGCGCTCGATCATCATCTTATAAATCTTCTTTGACTTACGATAGCCCTGCCCTTCCAGCTCTTTTTTCAAGTATTCAACAATTTCGTCAATGACCTTTTCTGTATCTCCGGCATGCAGCTCATAAGGCATGACCTGGTTTTTCAGCCACATCAAAGCATCTCCATATAAGACGCAATATAATACCCTTAACAACATCGGCATCGTGAACTTTAAGCCACTGTCTTTTTCCAGACCGGAAAAATTGACCGAAAGACAAGGAATATGCTCCCAGCCTTCCATCTGCAATGCTTTTCGCAACAAGGAAAGATAGTTACTGGCACGACACCCTCCTGCTGTCTGCGTAATGACTAAGGCCACTTTATTCAGATCGTATTTTCCGCTTTTTAAGGCATCGATAAACTGTCCGATAACCAGCAACGCTGGATAACACGTATCGTTATGGACATGAGCCAGACCTTCCTCTTTGACTTGTTCGCTTTCATTGGACAGGACTTCCAAATGATAGCCGCTTTGTTCAAAGGTTGGTTTCAACAGACGAAAGTGGATCGGCAGCATGCCGGGAACCAAAATGGTATATTGATCTTTTTTCGCATTATCAAACTTCGTATAGTGCGTAGCCATTTTAGTCCTCCTTTCCTTCTTCGATCGCTTCTTTTAAGGAACGCAGACGAATTCTGGCCGCTCCCAGGTTGTCGATTTCATCGATCTTGATCTGGGTATAGAATTTATCCGCATCTTTTAAGATATCTTTGACTTCATCACTGGTGATCGCATCGATACCACAGCCAAAGCTTACCAGTTGCACTAGCTCCATATCCGGATTTTCGCAGACATATTTTGCCGCCTGATACAAACGCGCATGATAGGTCCATTGATTTAAAACATAGACTTTCTGACGATCTTGACGCGGCACGCTTTCTTCACTTAAGACCACAAAGCCCAGTTGCGTTAAAAGCTGGTGGAGCTGATGGTTGATCAAAGGATCCAGATGGTAAGGTCTTCCACATAATACAACCATCGGATGATGATGCGCTCTGGCATAGCTGACCGCATCCAAATGCTTCTGTACTAACTTTTCATGAAACAGCTGACGTTCCAGTAAACCTTCCTGTAAAGCGGTTTTTAACTGCTTTTTCGTATAATGAAGATTAGCTTCCTCCAACGTTTTTTTCATCGTTTTCGCAAAGCTGTTTTCATCATCCAAGCTAATATACGGATATAAGAAGAGCTTATCTTCAAATTCCATGTTGGCCGCAATATTTTCCGGATAGTAGGCAACTAAAGGACAGTTAAAATGATTGTCACTTTGATGCTCATCCACGTTGTATGTCATACACGGATAAAATAAGATCTTTTCTTGTCCGTTAATCATCTGTACGATATGTCCATGAACGACCTTGGCCGGGAAGCAGGCGGTATCACTGGGGATCGATTGTTGTCCATCGTAATACATCTTCTGCGTTGTCGGTGTCGTCCATACCACTTCGATCTGCAGGCAGTCAAAAAATTTGGTCCAGAATGGAAGCATATCATAATTATTTAAAACAAG
The DNA here is from genome assembly GCA_902399855.1 of Erysipelotrichaceae bacterium. GTDB lineage: Bacteria > Bacillota_I > Bacilli_A > Erysipelotrichales > Erysipelotrichaceae > Faecalicoccus. The sequence continues at coordinate 172,653 of CABOGK010000001.1, read as the reverse complement.
TGGCATGGCGATCTTTTGATCATGCTTGTATTTCAGCTTTTGCTCGTCCAACATCTGCATCTTTTCTTTATAAAGATCCGGCAGTTCTTCTTTTTTCTCTATCGTTTTGATCATCTTGTCACATTTATTCCCTGCGACAAGACGCGTACCATCATTAAAGATATTGATCGTCAAGGAACAGTGATTGGTACATCCATTGCAGGCAACAGACTTAGAGGTATGAGAAAACTGCTCCAGCGCTTTGGCATCTAATACTGAACTCTTGGTACGATGTAACTTCTGTGCATACAAAGCTGCCCCAAAAGCACCCATCAAATGAGCAATGCTTGGACGAATAACTTCATAGCCCAATTCCTGCTCAAAGCTTCGTAAGATCGCATCGTTCTGGAAGGTTCCCCCCTGAACTACGATATGTTTACCGATATCCTCTTTATTTCTGGCACGAATGACCTTATATAGTGCATTTTTTACGACCGACTTACAAAGACCGGCACTGATATCTTCAATCGTAGCACCATTCTTTTGGGCCTGTTTAACACCGGAATTCATAAAGACCGTACAACGCGTTCCTAAATCAACCGGATGCTTAGACTTCAAGCCTAATTTCGCAAACTCTTTGGCATCGTAGTCTAAAGACTTCGCAAAGGTTTCAATAAAAGAACCACAGCCGGAGGAACATGCTTCATTTAATACGATGTCATCGATATGTCCATCTCGTATCTTAAAGCACTTGATATCCTGTCCTCCAATATCTAAGATGTAATCGACCTGCGGATTAAAATAACGGGCAGCCACATAATGCGCCATTGTTTCTACGATACCGCCGTCCAAATGGAAGGCCACACGCATCAATTCTTCCCCATAACCTGTCGAATACGCACCAAAAATCCGAATATTCGGATTCTTTTGATAAATTTCTTTTAGATCCTGTAAAACGACATCTAAAGGATTTCCCTTATTGGAAGTATAGCTTTCATATAAAATCTTATGTTCTTCACTCAACAAGACCAGCTTTGTTGTGGTAGAACCGGAATCGATACCCAGATACGCTTTTCCCTGATATGTTTCCAGCTGGTCGTATTGCACATCATGCATCTTGTGACGAGCGATGAAATCCTCATACTCTTTCTCATTTTCAAAAAGCGGCTGTCCGGATTCCATCTGCATCGGCATATGAACCAGCTGATCCAGACGTTCCACAAGATTGTCATAGGTAAAGGTCTCCTGCGCACAAAGTGCTGTTCCCAAAGCCACAAAATGAATAGCTGTTTGAGGACATGTACTTTGTTCGGGTGAAAGCTGCAGCGTTTCTTCAAAACGCTTGCGCAAACCGCTCATAAAGTATAAAGGTCCCCCTAAGAACAAAATATTCCCTTCAATTTTTCGTCCTTGTGCCAAAGAAGTCACTGTCTGATTGACCACAGCCTGAAAAATGCTGGCGCAAAGATCCGCTTTATCCACACCTTGATTGATCAATGGCTGAATATCTGTTTTCGCAAAAACACCGCATCGGCTGGCGATTGGATAAATCTTATGGCATTGGAAGCTGGCTTCGTTCATCTGTTCCAGTGACATATCTAAAAGAGAGGCCATCTGATCGATAAACGCACCGGTTCCTCCGGCACAAGTCGAATTCATTCTCTGCTCCAGACTTCCTTTAAAGAACAAGATCTTGGCATCTTCTCCTCCCAGCTCGATAGCACAATCTGTTTGTGGGTAAAACTTCCTGATAGCTGCTGCCGAGGCAAAAACCTCCTGTACAAAAGGAAGATGACCGGCTTCACAAAGACCTAAAGCACCGGAACCGGAAATCGCAAAGGAAAAAGGCTCGTTACAGAAGTCTTTTAATTCCTTGATCTTCTCTAATGCCTTTTGACGAACCTTGGCCATATGTCGTTCATACGACTTATATAAAATATTGTTTTGTTCATCTAAAACCACAGCTTTGATCGTGGTACTTCCTATATCAAACCCTATTCGAATTGTCATTTTCAATCACCTGTCCATTATTATAACCATTTCAAAGAAAAAATCATCAAAAAATGCTCAAAAAAGTAAGTACCTTAAATTTTAATTTACTTTTTTTTAACGATTGTTTTTTAATTTCATGATAAAATGGCTTTTAGAAAGCGCCTTCTAGTTTTCTATATAAATATAAGGATATGAAAGGATTTTGATTCTATGAAAATTAAATTAAACCGTCAGGAAATACGGTGGGTTGTTTATGACATAGGAAACTCCGCTTTTATTCTTCTGGTTTCCACGATCCTCCCCATTTATTTCAACAGTATTTCCAGTGCACAGGGGATTCCCGAATCCAGCTATCTGAGCTATTGGTCGTATGCAACCTCCATTTCCACACTGGCCGTTGCGATCTTAGGGCCGATTCTGGGAACACTGGCAGATTATCAGGGTAAAAAGAAAAAAGTATTTCTTCTTTCAGCACTCTGCGGTGCCCTGGCTTTAGCCTGTTTCTGGGTTCCATCGTACTGGTTAAGCTTTCTGATCTTATTTATTGTCGCAAAGATCTGTTATTCTCTGTCTTTGATCTTCTATGATTCCATGCTTGTAGATATCACGACAGAAGATCGAATGGACAATGTATCCTCAAAAGGCTATGCCTGGGGTTATATCGGAAGCTGTATTCCCTTTTTGATCTCACTGGTTTTTGTCTTACTTTATGAAACATTGGGCATTTCTTTAAGTATGGCTATGATGATTGCCTTTGTGATCAATGCCTTATGGTGGATCGGTTTCACTTTACCTTTAGCTTTTCATTATAAACAAAAATATTATATCGAACCAAAAACTCATCCCGTCAAGGATACCTTTGTGCGTTTGTATAAAACATTAAAGGATGCCCGTCAACAAAAGAAAGTCTTCCTATTCTTACTGGCCTTTTTCTTCTTTATCGATGGGGTTTATACGATCATCGATATGGCAACCGCTTATGGAACCAGTCTTGGTTTGGATACGACCGGCTTGTTGTTGGCTTTGTTGGTGACGCAGATCGTTGCCTTTCCGGCCAGTCTGACATTTGCGATTCTTTCCAAAAAACAGGATGCCGGCAAGCTGATCAAAATTTGTATCGTTGCCTATTTCTGCATTGCGGTATTTGCGATACAACTGGATAAACAATGGGAATTCTGGTTATTAGCTGTTGCGGTTGGATGCTTCCAGGGTGGAATTCAGGCCCTTTCCAGAAGCTACTTTGCCAAGATCATTCCGGAAAACGCAAGTGGTGAATACTTTGGATTATTTGATATCTGTGGAAAAGGAGCCAGTTTCTTAGGAACCTTCCTGATTGGCTTTGTGACACAGCTGACAGGCCATCAAAATTTAGGCGTTGCCGCTATCTCTATCATGTTTTTGATTGGACTCTATTTCTTTAATAAAGTTACCAAGCTGTAAAAAAGCTTTAACACTTTCATCCAGTGTTAAAGCTTTCTTTATATTCACACGTTTAGCGAACCAGCTGTCCTGCCAATTCCGGATCCTTTGCCTCTGTCATATTTTGCGTAACAACCTGGCCGGCGCCGGATTTATACACCTTGATATCGACCTGACCTTCTGTATGTGTATCATCCAATAAGAAGTTATAGGCATCAATCTCCAGATCATACATCTTTGCCTCTTCGGTATTAGTAAAGTATGTATCGACCGGTAAAATACCATTGACCTGATTATAGGCTTCCTGCGCTACGGCATTGCACGTATCAGCATTCGCATCATCGGATACATCAATAGAAATACGCAATGTCGCACTCTTTAAATTCACTTCAACATTTTCAACACCGCCAATGGATGCGATTGCCGTTTGTACCTGAGAAATCTGGTCATTTGTGATGGCTGGATTTAAATCCTTGGAATCAAAACGATTGCCCACAACCGGTTCATTTTGTCCACCCAAACTGGTTAAAATTACATATCCTATGATCAAAAAAGGAATCAATATGACGATCAGCGTAAACCAAACAATTTTATGTCCTTGTTTCGGTGCTGTCTTCTTCTCTTTTTTAGGTCTATTCTTCAAATTTATGGCCATACTTTCTGCCTCCTAGAAAGTATTATACCATAGTTTTTATTTTTGTATATTTTAACAAGACACTTCATCAAAACTCTTTCTTCGATACGATATGAATACTAACCTTTAAAGAAATTATCAAAAGCACAAAACTGACACCATACAACAATACAAGCATCGTTTGCTGTCCTAAGATGGGCATGCTTTGAAGAACCTGCATCCAGTCGATACCGATAAACTCCAGGCATTTCTGAATGAACGTTGCGATCAACAGTAATGCGCCATTCAATAAAATAATGGCAATTCTTCCTCTTTCCTGACCAAACTTTAAATGAAATGGAATCATGATAGCCTGTAAAAGAAGAATAAACGCAAACAATCCAAAAAGAATCATCCATCCATCAAAGACCAATGACATTCCTTTTTGTACGGCCATAAAAATCGTGAATAGAAACATCACCACTAAAGAAACAAACGCCAACACAAAGGATAAAGCATATTTTTCAAATACATATTCTTTACGTGTGATCGGAAGGGTGAATAAAAACGCATTACCATTATCAAATTCATCATAGCTGATCGTACTTAAACCAAATAGCGATACCACAAAGGGGACAAATCCCAATGGAAATGTCATCATGGAAACATCTTCTGCCGATATCGATATACCGATCGCAATCAAAAGAATCAGTAAGAAAAAATACTTTTGTGCAGCCATTAACTTTACATCTTTGATCCATAAGCCTTTCATAGTGAATACCCCCGAATCATCATCATGATTACCGCATCGATCGTTCCTTTTTCTATTGTGATCCCCGGTTCATTTTCCATATAATATTGTTTCTGATTGGTTAAACATGCATAGCCATACGCTTCTTTACAAGCTTTTAGGATATACTGTGTATCCAATTTCTTAAATTGTTCTTCACTCATCTTTAAGATGGCATAATCACTTAAAAGTACATCGGTATCTTCATGGAAGATCATTTTTCCTTCATGAATCATATATAGATCATCACATAAGCTTTCCAGGTCCTCGGCGATATGGGAACTGATCAAGATCGAAGCATCTTTTTCATCTTCCATATAATCTCGCAACAATTCCAAGATCTCATCTCTTGCGATTACATCCAAGCCAGCTGTCGGCTCATCCAGAATCAACAACTGGGCGTGATGAGATAAGGCAATCAAGACTTTTAATTTGGCTTTCATTCCTGTCGAAAACTCTTTGATCTTTTGATCGTATGGAAGCTGGAAACATTGCATTTGTTTCTGAAAGTAAGAAAGATCAAAGTTTGAATACATGTTTTTTAATATCGTGATGATATCACGCACCGTTAAGTATGCACTAAATCCAGAATCGGACAAGACCACACCTAACTTCTCTTTTTCTTTTCCACTAAGTTTGTGATGTTCTTGTCCAAAAATTTGAATACTTCCGGAATCCAATGTGATCAAATCCAGAATGGCTTTAAAAAGAGTTGACTTTCCAGCGCCGTTTTGTCCGATCAATCCTGTGATCTGTCCATCCAAAATTGTCAAAGAACACTCTAATTCAAATGTACCATATCGTTTTTGTACCTCTTTTACTTCCAACATGACGATTCCTCCAGTAAGAGTAAAAACAAATCCTTAAGCTCCTCCTTTGTGATATCAAATCGCTTTGCCTTTTGAAGAATGCCTTCCAAATCCTGTTCCAGCTCTTTTCTTTGTTCTTCTAAAACCAGCTGTGGATTCACAGGGGCAATATAGCTGCCTTTGCCATGGACTGTACAAATAAAGCCTTCACTTTCCAGTGCGTCATACGCTTTTTTGACTGTGAGCGCACTGATTTTCAATTCTTTTGACAAAGCACGAACCGAAGGTAAAGGCTGGTTTTCCTTTAGCTCCTGTTTCAAGATTCCTTCTTTGGTCTGTTCTACGATTTGTTCATAAATAGGAACCATAGATGAATGATTGATGATAAGATGCATGACGTCGCTCTCTTTCTATAAACAGTATATAACAGTATAATACAGATGTAAAGAAAAAACCTGTCGAAACAGGTTTACTTCACTGACATATGAATCTGATCTAAGATGCCCTGGTCACTAAAGACAAGATTCAAGGTTTCATTCTCTTCCTGGTATTGCAGCTGATTCTCTTCTGAAGAAGTCGGTTTTCCATACAGTTCTTCTACAGTATCCTGCTGACTCCATCCCAATACGATTTTTTGAGCTAACATCATATGCATTCCTGAATTCATACGATGAACAACGATCTGTGTGATGGAAGCCTGACTGGTTTCTATGGTTTGATCGGTCGTATTGGTAACAGTTATATGCATCTGCATTCCATTTTTGTTTTCCAAATCTAATTCAATGCTTTTGCCGGCATCCAGATTCTCATGTTTTTTGGCCTCAAATTCGGTCTGTTGAATGGTCCATCCACTTTGAGTTAAAGAAGAAAGCGGATCGTTTAAAACATAAACTTGATTATCAACCTGCAGCTGCATGTCCTGCCAGGAATCCGATAGACGATCGTTCATGGAAAGCTTATTGATCAAAGACTGTGGTAATCCTTTTTCTACCTTGATCGAGCGAACGATCTGTGTGCGTGGAAAGATTTCTACCTGGGCAAAGACGTCTTTAGAATCTTCATCCCATGTATCATCAAGTGTCTGCCAGCTTGTTTTGTTTAAGCGGTACGTTTGAAGATGACCGTTTTGATCGGTACCGGATACATCATACTGCCCTTTTTTCTGTTCCAAAACCACATTGGATAACAAGACTGTTCGTGGATTTTGAATGGATGCGATATCCATCAACGGATCCTTCAACAAAAAGAACACGACTAGAAAGGCCGGAACCAGACAGATCAAGACGGTTAAAAACCGTAAAAGTTTCTTTTCTTCTTTATGATGCGATAAGATGGCACCGGCAATAAAGCACATGATGATCAAAGCGGCCACCGAAATCAAAATCTGCACATAGTTTACATAAACTAAACCAAGGATGCCTTCCATCAACTGTCCCTGATTGGACGGTGTAAAGTAGAAATAATAAGCCCCATAACCGGCCGCAGCCAGTATGATCAATATCAATAATATGATAAATACCCACTTTATCTTGCTTGGTGCATTTGCTTTTTTCATTCTGCTTCCTCCTTTTCCCGGTTCAGTCTTTCCTGCAGCATTTTTTGTACAAGTGCCGGATCTGCCTGTCCTCTGGAAACTTTTAACACCTGCCCGACTAAATAGGACAGGGCACGTTTTTTACCCTGGCGATAATCATCGATGCTTTGTTGATTGGCATCACATACCTGCCTGATCCATTCTTCAATTCGATTAACATGGGGCTGTTCTTCTTTGGCCTTCTGTATTTGAGTCTCTACACTCTCACCGTTTAAAAGAGCAAGAATCCACTGACGAATCCTGTTTGTCGAAAAATTTTCTTCTTTTTGATCAACGATCCATGCGAATCGTCTTGGATCGATATCGGGCAAAGAAATCGCATGACTCTTCATCTGATTTCGAACATCATTCAACAACAGATGAAGAACATCCCTATTTCGCTCTGTATATTTTATAACGGCAAAATAGAAATCCGTCAAATCTTTTTGTGTCAGAAGGCTCTGTGCCTCTTTCTCATCGATTCCCTGCTTCTTTAAAATATCCAAAATTTCTTTAGGATCATGTGGCTGTCTTGAGATGATTTCCTGAATCCAACTTTTGTCCAAATGAATAATTGGCAAATTCGGTTCCGGAAAATATCGATAATCTTTTTGTGTTTCTTTTTTCCGCAATAAGATTGTCGTTTTTGTCTTTTCGTCAAAACGACGTGTCTGCATTTCTATTTTTTTATGTTGATCCAAAAGTAAAGACTGTCTTTGAATTTCATAATCCAAAGCCTGACGAATATGTGAAATCGAATTGAGATTTTTTAATTCCACTTTATCTCCCAATTGTGATGGATTTTGACTTAACGAAACATTGATATCACAACGAAGCTGTCCTTTATCCATGCGCCCCTGGGTTACACCCAGATAAATCAGCTTTTGTTGAAGAGATTTCACATAAGCACAAGCCTGATCCACTGAATGAATTTGCGCCGCGCTGACAATTTCCAGTAAAGGAGTACCACAACGATTAAAATCCAACAAGGTACTTTGCGAATGATGGATCATCTTTGCGGTATCTTCTTCCAGATGCACTCGTTCAATACCGATTTTTTGTCCTTCGATCATTATATAGCCATTTTTTCCCAGTGGATAAAACTGCTGCGTAATCTGAAAGCCTTTTGGAAGATCAGGATAGGCATAGTTTTTGCGATCAAAGCGTAAAACCGGATCGATTGTACAATGCAGTGCATCACAAACCAAAATGCCATACTCTACCGCTTTTTTATTAATTGTCGGCAAATAGCCCGGCAACGCCAGATCAATGATATCCAAAGAAGTATTTGGATCTTGATTTTGTGCAACAAAAGCCGAGGAAAACATCTTTGTCTTGGTTCGCAATGCACAATGAATTTCAACTCCTATATGTACCTTATACATGATCCATCTCCTGTATCACTTGAGAAAACAATTTTGCGGCTTCCAACAACAAATCTTCCCGGCAAGGCTTAGCAGCTAAATGAAGGCCAAAAGGAAGACCCTCCTTATGTCCAAAAGGAATGGAAATGGAAGGATAACCGGAAAAATTGGATAGCTTTAAATACGAAAGTCCGATCGATGCATCCTCTTTATATTCTGAGATCAAAGGTGCCACATCCGGCGTGGTCAAAGAAAAAACAATGTCTGCTTCTGTAAACATTGAAGCATACGCATCCACCAGTTTTCGGCGTATCTTCTGTGCCTTGATAAACAATCGCTCCTGATTTTCTTTATGCAGTGCATAAGCGCCACATAAAAAGCGTTTTTTGACTTCCCAGGAAAACCCTCTAGAGCGAATGTTTTCCACGCTTTGATCTTTGGATGACAAGCCAAAGCGAAGACCATCCAAATTGGCATGATTGCTGCAGGCTTCGGCATTGGCAATCACGGTATAGACAGGATCGATCAACGCTAATAGAGATTGTGGCATTTGTACGTGTTTGATCGTTTGTTTTGTTTCCAGTTGCTCGATCAATTTTTGTAGTCGAGCTTTTAAAACAGGATAGGCATCTTCCGATATTGAATCAAAAACAGCCAGTCGTAACAACCCTTCTTTCTTTTGGGATGCTTCTTCAAGTGATTTTGGCAAAAATGTCATCAAATCTCTTTCATCCTGCCCTTTTAAAACATCATATACACATTCTACCTGTTCTATAGATCGAGCTAAAATACCGACGGTGTCCATCGAACTGGCATAAGGGACAATGCCAAAACGGGAAATTCTTCCATATGTTGGTTTCAACCCAACCAGCCCCATATAGCTGGCCGGCTTACGAATGCTGTCACCGGTATCCGTTCCCACAGCTACATCAGCACCATCGACTGCCACCAAAGCAGCACAACCACTGCTGCTTCCTCCCGGTATTCGGTTTACATCCCATGGATAAGTGACCGGCCCATGAATATCATTGTTGCCGGAGCCTCCCATTCCTAACTCATCCATGGCTGTCTTTGCGACAATACAGCCGCCTGATTGTTTGATCTTTTCTACAATGGTCGCATCATAAGGGCATTGATAACCTTCCAAAATTTTAGACCCGGCCTGCAGCGGATAACCTTTTAAGGAAATGTTATCTTTAAGGGCTATTCGTACATTCTTAAGCCTTCCTTTGTCTTGTATCTCAGGTACAACAAAAGACACAATGGCCTGTGTCTTTTGTTGCGCAAATTCACATTGTTTTCTGATATATTCTTTGGTTAAGGGCATTTATTTCACCACCCTGCTGATTTCTATATACCCATCTTTTGTAGAATTGGCATTGATCAAAGCTTCTTCTTTGGTCAAGGTGTAAATCGAATCCTCTTTTCGAAAAACAGCTTCTGTTTCAAAACAGCGAACCATGGGTTCCACATTCCCTGTATCCATTTTTGAAAAAGCCTTGGCAATTTCTTCCATTTTACACAGTTCGTTTTCGATTTCTTCATATTGAGAATCATCAATTTGAATACGAACTTCGTTTTGGAGTGCTTTTATTCTTTCTTTATTCATACGCTTACTGCATGGTCATCACATTGACATCTTCACTGCCGGCATCTTTGGATACAATGGCATACGTACCGACATCGGTGATAACTTCTACCTTATAGGTACAGGAAGAATTGGTAAAGACGACCATTTGTTCACTGGCGGCCTGTGTGATGGCCAAAATCTCGCTGGCAGTCTTTCCATGCGCTGTCAATGTGATATTCAACTGAATAACCTTCCCATCTTGAAGAGTGGCTTTTCCAACCAGATACGAATAATCGACAAGAACATGGCTTAGTTCATTTTGATATTCCGCAAACTGCGCTGCCATATCGGCATCTGCCTTGCTGAAGACAGCACCGGGAACCTCTGCCCAAGTCAAATCCAGTTCTGAAAAATCTCCCTGTGCCCCTTCAAAATATCCTTGATAAATATAAGAACCCAGGGTATCTGATGCATGATCCAAAGAGAAACATGCTACATAAATCGGCACATTAGAAGTAATGGAGTTAAAACGCTCACGCATATAGCTGACCAAATGACCGGAAGTTACCTCTAAGTAATTCTGCATACGATCTTTGGTGATCTCCACTGTTTTTCCATTTTTATCCTCTAAGGCATCATTGACGACCATTGCGATGGAAATGCCTTGCAGCTCATCATCGGCATACCAGTCCAGCTCATAGAGATCCACTAAGATCACAGCCCCGCTGACTGTACCATTTCCGGTATTAAAGCCTTCATCCGGACTGGGATTTAACCCATTGGGATTTTCATCTCGATTTGTTCCTAACAAACCTCTGGAGCCATCGGTGGCATCCAATTCATCATAATCCAAAAATTCCTGTGTTTTATAGGCTACTTTCGTGGGTGAAAAATACGTCTTTGATAGATCCATCAATCCCTGTTCCATGCGAAACCGCGCTTCTGTATCCCCCATAAGAGCGGCATGCTTGATACGTGCATCACTACTTTCATAAGGCTGGATGGCCGCGTACTCCTCTTCCCCGATCGGATTGAGCTGATTCGAATTGGATACCGTACTACATCCACAAAGCACCAACAAAGACATCAATATACAAAGACTAGTTTTCCTCCAATGCATTTGACACCTCCTGTACGAATTCTTCCTCGCTCATTAAGGCAACGCCTAAATTACGAGCCTTTTCCAACTTAGAGCCTGCCGCCGCTCCATAAATGACATAATCTGTCTTTTTCGATACCGAACCGACTACATTGGCTCCTAATGACTCTAATATTTTTTTAGCTTCCGTGCGTGTATAATGCTCTAAGGTTCCCGTTAAAACCACTGTTTTGTTACTGAAACGAGACGCATGGATCTTTTCTTTTTCCTGTTCCATATTCAAGCCCTGCTCCTGTAGGACCTGAATCAGATGTCTGTTTTTTTCTTCCTGAAAGAACGCCAGAATACTTTCGGCCGTAATTTGTCCGATATCACGAATTTGGACCAGCTCTTCCAAAGTTGCGTTTCTTAAATTTTCCATCGTGCCAAAATGATGTGCCAGGATCATGGCCGCCTTTTTGCCGACCTGACGGATACCCAGCCCATACAATAAGACACCTAACGGCTGTTTTTTACTTTCTTCGATCGTCTCCAACATATGATCGACCGATTTGACCTGATATCCTCGCTTTTCTAAAAGCGCTTCACGATGATTCTTTAAAAAGTAAATATCCTCAATCGAATTTAAAAAGCCAAATTCATGCAGCTGTTCGATCTTTTTATCGCCTAAAGAATCGATATCCATCGCATCGCGGGAGGCAAAGTGAATCATACTTTCGACAACACGTGCCGGGCAATCCTGATTGATGCAGTAATGCGCCGATTCTCCTTCTAAACGTACCAGTTTAGAGCCACAGACCGGACACTCTTTAGGGAACACATATGGTTTTTGGGTACCATCTCTTCGTTCTTTAATACTGCTGACGACTTCCGGAATGATTTCTCCGGCCTTTCGCACCACGACGATATCACCGATGCGAAGATCTTTGGAAGCTATCATATCTTCATTGTGAAGCTGGGCGGCACTTACCGTCGTTCCGGCCACTCTTACCGGTTCTAAAACCGCATTGGGAGTGATCTTTCCGGTTCGTCCAACCGTGATCGTAATATCTTTTAAGCGTGTCTGAACCTCCTGGGCCGGAAATTTATAAGCAGTCGCATAGCGTGGCGCTTTTGCGGTAGAACCTAAACTCGCCTGATCCGGTAAACTGTTTAGCTTAATGACCATCCCATCGATCTCATAAGGCAGTTCTTCTCTTTGTTCATGAATCGACTGAATAAAGTCCCAGATTTGTGCCGTATTTCTACAAACCTTGCGTAACGGATTGACACGAAAATGAAGCTGTTCCATCTTTTCCAACGCTTCTTCCTGACTGGTGATACCAAAATCAGCTGCATTCTGGAAATAATACCAGTAGGCATCCAGTTTTCTTTGCGCACAAATGGAAGAATCTAACTGACGAATGGAACCGGCTGCCGCATTTCGGGGATTGGCAAATAAAGCTTTTCCTTCTTTTTCCTGTTTTTCGTTTAGCTCTTCAAAGCTTTTTTTAGGCATATAGACTTCCCCGCGAATCTCGATATGCCTTGTTTCTTCGATATACATTGGAATCGAGGCAATCGTACGGATATTATTGGAGACATCTTCTCCGACAAATCCATCACCACGTGTGATCGCTCGGGTAAATCGTCCATTGTCATACAACAAAGCCATGGCCAGTCCATCGTATTTGCACTCTACGACAAATTCGGCATCCTTGACGCTTTCTTGAATTCGTTCGACAAAAGCTTGAATTTCTTCATAATTAAAGACATTTCCTAACGAAAGCATCTGCGTCTGATGCTCCACCTTTTCAAATCCATCCAATACCGCACCGATGATACGCTGGCTGGGTGAATTGGGATCGTAGAGCTCCGGATGTTTTTCTTCCAGTGCCATTAGCTCCTGCATCAAACGATCGTATTCCTGATCAGATACACTGGGCTTATCATACACATAATATTCAATCGAATACTTCTCTAAAAGTTTTCGTAATTCTTCAATACGTTGTTGTTCATTCATACATTTCACCATCTGTATTATAACACGACTTTATGCTTTGCCTTCTTGATTGAAGGATGCAAGGCATTTAATTTCTTGATGCCATAAGGATGTTTAAAGGCAATCGTCGCAATATTGTTTTCCAGCTTTAAAACGATTCCTTCCCCAAAGACTGCATGTGTGACACGATCTTTGACCTTGAAAGGCGCTTTTGATTTTTTAGAAGGAATACCAATCGATGCCATCTGATGTTCTTCTCGTTTAACTTCTTTCTCTTTTCCTTCTTGAGAGGTGCATTTTTCCGGAATTTCCATGATGAATCGACTTTGTACCTTATACTTATCCAACATGTAGCTGTAGCCTGTATTCCATGTGATATACAAATGTCGTTTGGCTCTTGTCATCGCCACGTAACAAAGTCGTCTTTCTTCTTCCAAGGCTTTCCGGCCTCCTTCATCCATGGAACGAGTACTTGGGAATACCCCGTCATTAAAGTTGACCACAAACACAGTATCAAACTCCAATCCTTTAGCCGAGTGTACTGTCATCAGTGATACACAATTCCCGCTTTCCTCATTGGCACGTGATGTAAACAGGCTGACCTCCTGTAAATAGCTTTCCAGTGTCATTTCCGGATCTTCCCGCAGACTTTGAGCGATATCGCTTTTGAGTTCCTTTAAGTTTTCCAGACGTTCTTCTTCATTTTCTTCCTGCAGCATCTTCTTATAGCCACTTTGTTCCAGCACATACTCTAAAAAATCTTCCAAAGAAAGATTCTCTCTTTGTCTTCTTAAATCCTCAATCAAGCTTACAAAGGAGGCACATTTTTTGATGATCGCACCAGAAATCTGTTGCGGATCTTTTAAAACTTCGTAGAGATTGATGCCACGCATCGTTGCTTCCTCACGCAGGTTCTCGATCGATTTTTGTCCAATACCACGTCTTGGTTGATTGATTACACGAAGCACTGCCAAATCCAGTGATAATTGTTTAGGATCACTTTCTTCCGGTTTGGTACATAGCTTTAAATACGCCAGCGCATCTTTGATTTCCTGTCGTTCATAGAAGCGAATCCCCCCATAAATACGATAAGGGATCGATACGGTACGAAGCACACGTTCAAAGGAACGAGAGGAGAAATTGGAACGATACAAGATGGCCATATCTTTATAATCGATTCCATTTCGATGTTCTTCCTGTATCTTTTTTGCAACATATAAAGGTTCTTCATTATCATCGACACATGTATGTAATATAATTTTGTCCTGCCCCGGAATCTGGGTAAACAAATCCTTTTTGATTCGATCCTCATTGTACTGGATCAAAGCATTACTGGCATCCAGAATCGGTTGGGTCGAACGATAATTCTGATCCAGGATAACACTTTTACACGGTTGAAAATCTTTATCGAAACGCAGGATAATATCCACGCTGGCACCACGCCACGTATAAATCGTCTGATCAGGATCTCCAACGACACATAAGAACGCATGGGGACCTGTCAACATACGAATGATCGAATATTGCACCGGATCCACGTCCTGAAACTCATCGACATGAATATAATCTAAACGATTTTGCCACTTGGTACGAACCGATTCTTCCTTCTGTAACAGATGATGCGCTTCTCTAAGCAGATCATCAAAATCCATGGCCTTCATCTCTTTACGCTTTTCTTCATATTTCTCATAAATATGGGCAATGTTTTCCTGTTCTTTGGTAAAAGCCATTTCCAGAGCCTGTACCGGACTGAAGTCCTCGCTTTTATATCCGGAAATCATACCTAAAACTTTGTTCATATTCAATTCTTTGATATCCAAATCCATAGCTTTATAAATCGGTCGAAGAATCTGTTTTTGATCATCGCTATCCAATATTGTAAAAGAGCGAGGGTATCCGATCGCATCCGCATCTTCACGTAAAATACGTACACATAAAGAGTGAATCGTTGAAATACGCACAGCCAATGCCTCTTTACCCAGCTGTGCCATCAGACGTTCCTTCATTTCATTGGTTGCCTTATTGGTAAAAGTAATCGCCATGATCCGATTTGGGAACACCCCACATTCTTTGACCAAATAAACGATACGAGCCATCAATACACGTGTTTTTCCACTACCGGCCCCAGCGATGATCCGTACATGCGAATCCGTAATCGAAGCCGCTTCTCTTTGTTTACTATTTAATGTTTCTAAAATACTCATTTTCTTCACCTCGATTATTTTATCATGGACACTGTAAAAGAAAAAGGAAGGTTACCAAAAAGAGGATTTGACTAAAGTGAAAAAGAGTCCATTGCCTTAAAAATAACTCTTTAGACACGATCGGCCATTTAACCAATTTATCGCTTTCTGAGTTTGAAAAACTACAAACTCATTAAGACTCCTGTTGACTAAGCATCTTTTCTTTAACAGTAGAAAAAAATGCCCTTGACGGACATTTTACTTATCTTCTTGCACTTAAAGCTTTTGTCAAAGCTATGTTGGCTACAATCGCAACGATGATTTCGGGAATCGCATTCGTTAAAATAACTGTTCCCATGGCAGCCATTAAAGCACCTTGGGCAACACCGATAGCTTGTGTATAAGGCGCTGCATAGAATAAAAGAATCAGACCAAGCACTCCCACTGTATGTAAAGCTGTAGCAACCAGAGCAGACAAGGCAGCACTTGCAGAAACAGATTTTCCTTTTTTGATCAATCCATGATAAATAGTACCGGCAAGCCATCCCAGTAAAAGACGTGGACCGATCGCAACGATCAAAGATTGAAAGCCGCCACTAAAGCCGCCGACTTCTACAAAGGGACTGAACGCAAAGCTGGTTACCGTAGGTGCCATTGTCGCATTGATCACCGAAGTGATCCCAAAGACAAGTCCCATCAATACACCATACTTGGTCCCCATCGTACAGGCACAGACAATAACCGGTACATGCATCAGCGTAGCACTAAGCACTCCAATTCGCAAATAGCCTAACGGCGTTACCAAAAGTACAACTTCAATCGCTAAAAATAGCGCCAGCATAGTCAGACTTTTGATCTGATTCGATGTTTTTGACATATTCAATTTTCCTCCTACTCTCGTTCTTAAAGATACGATGTAAACAAAAACTTCGATTTGGAATCTTCAATTATAGTCTTTCGATCTATATTGTCCAAAACTATATGAATTATAAAAAAATGACAGGCACAAATCAACCCCGTCATTTGATTTAAAAACAATTCCATTCTAAAATGCACAAATCTTGTCCTTCCAATCACACTGATTCCGACTTTGCGACAAGAAGAAGTTGATTTTACTTTTTCTGTGTTTTCATCCATGAATATGTCTGCATTCTGATAAAATTCACAATGTCAAAGATAAACTTTCTTTCATCGTTAGACATATTCTTTAATTCCAGAAAGCCCAACATGACTTGTTTTAAACTGATTTCGCTCAAGTTCGATACATTTGTAATATCCAATCGATCCATGATAGAGAAAATCAAATCAATATACTCCTTTTTTTCTTCATCGCTTTTTGATAAAAGTAGTCGATCGACAAGCTGTAAAGTTTCCTTACTGGTTATAGAAAGTTCTTTAAGCGGAAGATAGGAATCCGTCGTGATCTTCCAGCTGAATGTATCGTGTTGAAGGAGCCCACTTTCTTCAGCATCCAGCACGACTTCTTTTTCATTATGCTCCAAAAGACAACCGATGATTGAGTCCTTTGGCTTATAGTTTGTGATCTTCTTCAAAACAGGATTGTCCTTTATCGAATCGATAAAAGAAGAACGAAAGCCCGGTGCATCAAAGGCAAGCACTTTGGTGATCACATCCGCATATTGTGTGGTCTTTAAAGCGGCATACATCGCAAGGTTTCCTCCTTTAGAATGACCGCTTACATAAATCTTTGGATAGACTTTCTTTTTAACCAAACCAAAAAAAGAAGTTGTTTCCGGGATACTGTCCAACACTTGTTCCAAAAATGCCAATGCCAGCTTATGACAAGGCAGTTCATCTGTGTAAGTCATGCGCATATTTTCTTTCCATCCGGTCATGGTGCCATCCGTACCACGAAAGCTGATCAAAATCGTACCATCCGGTATCAAAAAGGACATGGCTCCAAACTGAATCATCTTTTCTTCATCATAGACTTCCTGATAATATGTAATACGAACATTTTGATAACGTGTCGTATCTTGCAGATCCATGACCAGATTGGGTATATTCCTGGAAAAACAGAATCGCTGTTCAATTTCCTGTTCTGTATGCATTTTAAAATAAGACTGGCAGGCCTGAGGTAGACAAACGGGTTCTTTTTGGACAATATGGGTCCAATCGACATACGATAATTCATTCAGGATCAAAAGATCAACCCAGTTTAATGGTCGAAAAGAAAACGGAATATCTTTACGTAAATGCACATAATTCAACATATTTTCCATATCAGATACCTCGTTTTTCATACAGTTGAGCGTATTCTACATATTCCTGTGCATTGTCCAGAATTTGTTCGATCTGTTTTGGTGTTACAAGATGATGAACTTTGCCCGGACATCCTAAAACCACAGAACCCTCCGGAACCACCTTCCCCGGTGGTACCAGAGCACCGGCTCCGATAATCGAATGTTTGCCAATCTTTGCTGCATCCATAATCGTTGCACCCATTCCAATCAATACTTCATCTTCAATGGTACACCCATGTACAATCGCATGATGACCAATCGTAACACGATTACCAATTGTCAGCGGATGCCCTTTGGAACAGTGTAATACCGCATTATCCTGCACATTGGTCTGTTCACCTATACGAATCGTATCACTATCGCCTCGAACAACAGTTCCAAACCAAATGCTTGAGCCTTTTCCAATCTGCACATCACCGGTAATTGTGGCATTCGGTGCTTTGTAATAAGATGGTTTAGGTTTCAGGATATCCTTGATCAACCAGACAACTCCATGCCATGCATCAAATTTAAAGCCACATTCCGGCAAAGAGCCACTCCATTGATACCCATGGCGTTGATGAAAAGAAATACTCCTGTGATTGGTATCGGTAATGCAGGCAATCAGCCAACGATATCCTTTTTGAATACATGCCTTTTCCAATGTCTCCAACAAAGAATCTGCCAAACCAAAATGAGAGCCTTCCTGAAAATAGATCGTAACCTCCATACAGAAGCGATATGCTGCCTTAGAAAAAGCCGGATGCACATACGCATAACCTATTACCTGCTCATCATGACAAGCCACAAACATTGGGTATTCTTTCGCAATTTCCTCAATCTGTGCTTTATATTGCGAATACGACATCGGCTCCAAGTCAAAGTTATAGGCTGTTGTCTTCACATAATACGCATAAATATCATAGAGAGCCGATAGATCAGCTGCTTCAAATGCTCGAATAGACATACTCCATCCCCCTTTTTATCTATTATACAAAACAATAGATCTTCTGTATAAGAAAACAGATCATGAAACCATGATCTGCTCCAATCCCTCAAATTGAAGGTTATAATATCGAGCATATGTACCGCCCTTTTTCATCAATTCTTCATGCGTTCCTCTTTCCTGCAATCCGTCATGATTGATAACAACGATCTCATCGGCATTTTTAATGGTTGACAAACGATGGGCAATCGTGATGCAGGTACGATCCTTACTGAGTTCTTCCAACGATTTTTGAATGATTCGTTCACTCTCATTATCTAAGGCACTGGTAGCCTCATCTAAAATCAGGATCTTAGGATCTTTTAAGAACACACGGGCAATCGAAATACGCTGTTTCTGTCCTCCGGACAAGCGAGCGCCTCTTTCACCGACAAAGGTATCATAGCCATCCGGCAACGATAAGATAAAGTCATGAATATTTGCTTTTTTGGCAGCTTCCATGATTTCTTCTCGAGTCGCATCTGGCTTTCCATAAGCGATATTTTGTTCGATCGTTCCGGTAAACAAATAGACATCCTGCTGCACCAAACCAATAGCCTGCCTTAAACTCTTTACTTGCAGGTCCCGCACATCTTGACCATCGACAAGGATCTGTCCGCTTTGTACATCGTAAAAACGTGGAATCAAAGAACACAAGGTCGTCTTCCCGGAACCGCTAGGTCCGACTAAAGCCACTTTCTTTCCGGCCGGGATATCCAGATTTACATGTTCTAATACAGATTCTTCCTTATTGTAGGTAAAAGAAACATCCTTAAAGGAAATATCACCGTGTACATTTTCTAAAGAGTGCGCATCCTTGGCATCCTGAATATCCGGTACTTCCTTCATCACTTCTTCAAAGCGTTTAAATCCGGAGAATCCTTTTTGAAGCATCTCGGTAAATTCGATCAAAATATCGATCGGTGCCACAAAGATATTGACATATAAAGCGAATGTCGCAAGAGTTAATGGACTTAAATTTCCTTTGGCGACAAAATATCCTCCACCGACAAGAACGGTAATGTAGAGCAATCCCTGAAAAAAGTTATTCATGGAATAATACGTTCCCATCACACGATAGTTTCGTTTCTTGGAGGCTAAAAACTCATTATTGGAATGAGCAAATTTTTCGCGTTCGATATCCTCATTGGTAAAAGATTGAACCACACGAATCCCGGCCAGGCTGTCTTGTAATGCGGCATTGACATCACCGATCTTTCTTCGGTTATCCATAAAAGTTGCCCGCATGGATTTGTTTTGTGTATAGCTAAAGATAAGCATGATCAAAGTCACGATAAACAACAACAGAGCCAAAGGCCAGTAGATCAAAGACAAAATCACAAAGGAGCCGATGATCTTGATCAAAGAAATAAACAAATTTTCCGGTCCATGATGAGCGAATTCACAAATATCAAATAAGTCACTGACTACACGCGACATCATAACCCCTGTATTATGTTGATCATAGTAGGAAAAAGATAACCTCTGGTACTGATCGAACAATTCCTTACGCATATCTCTTTCCATATGCGCACCCATGATATGTCCCTGGGCCGATACATAATAACGACATAAAGCACGAATCACATAGAGAACCAACAGTCCGGCAAGTAACCAGATGAGTCCCTGTAAAATCTCCACGCTCTTTTGAATAAACATCGTATCTGTACAATAGTTTAAGATCAATGGGAAAGCCAAATCGATCAAAGAAATTGTTAAAGCACAGAATAAATCAAAAAAGAAGACAAATTTATAAGGCTTATAATAGCCGATAAAATGTTTAAAAGTTTTCATAGCATCACCGGGAATCATTATAACAGAACCACACGAAAAAAGAAGCCGTTTTGCACCAGTGCTATTAGGCTAAGCAATTCTTTAACGAAGAATGATCCTAACTATTTATAAACTCATTAAATATTTATAAACTCATTAAATAAGATGACACACTATATAGTTGTTCTGTTTTTCTCTGACCTGACAAAAAAATATTTTTACTTTTTCTACCAGTTTTGACATATAATTTTTTCTCTTAGCCAGAATTTATGGTTACCATAGCAGTCAATTGACTGGCTAAAATTACAACCTTCTTTAACAGCGTAATTTCTTAAAATTCAAAAACCTCTTGTAAAAGCTCTTTCATATCTCTCTTATTCTTCCATTTCGCCGGTGCCAACCCAAATAATTAAATACACTCATTGTCCTGTTCTTTAATCCACGAATGGCAGACAATATCTGATTTTCCTTTTTACCTTTTAAATATTCTCCGTAGTAATATTCAGAAAAAAATATCATAGCAATATACCTCTAATCATCGCTCTGGTTTAAGCTGAGTTCAAAAGAACTATTGAATTTTTGCATACTTTTCATCGCAATTTTCATTGCATCGACTGCCGCCTCAGCACTTTTTATTTGTTTTTTAAGTTTCTTTGTCTCATCTTTGCTAGCCAGATCAGATTTAATTTTTAGCTCAACCAATCCTTTTTCTATATCTGTAACGTTATTTACATATTGCTCAAGAATATAATTTGAATATTCTACATCGTGATCATCGTTTAGAAATATTTCTCTAACCGACACCATAAGTTTAGCCGATTGAAGTATGGTTTGTTCTTTACCCATAATGCTTACTGTACCAACAGCACCACCAACACCAGCACCCAAACCTAAACCTAAAATAGCACTACCACCAACAATTGCCATCGTTCCGCCTGCCATTCCCAATCCACCAATTGCAACAGCACCTCCTCCAAGATAAGCTAAGCAAGCACTTGTAAGAGCGGCTCCACTTAACCCTGCAAAATTAGATCCAACTAGAGCAACAGCGATAGTAGGTGCAAATGCCCCCGCTGTAATAACAGTTAGTAAAGCTACGCCTGCAGCGACCGATAACGAAATTAATGCTGTTTTCATAACCTCATTAAGTTCTTTGGTAACTTTTTTATAGCATTTTCTTAGCCGCTTAATATAGCCGGCTTTATAAAATGGTTCGCTAAAATAACTATCTATGAATTTATCTCCTTCAGATTTATCACATTTAAGACATTTATATTTCTTACACGGAACGTCATTACCTTTTTTATCTTTTTCTGTAGTTAAAGGGTAATAAGGCTCGAATAACATAGCTTCTAATAAGACTAGTCGAAACCACGTATCGTTAGTCTGACTTTCAGACACTGTTTTCTTAAGCTCTTCGCTATCTAGCCATTTTATTTGTGCATCTTTGTCGCTCACAAAATCTGGAAAGCCAGCGCTAATATATTCTTTCCATTCTGCAAGCCACTCTTTTTTTAAGTTAATTAACTTTTCTTTTCCAATGATATTTGATGTCTTTTCAATATCGTTAATAACTTTTTGATTTTCAAGGTTATAAAGGATTTCTATTTCCTTGATATTTAATCCAAACCTATCTAAATCCATTTCTTTGTTTATCCTTTCATATATGTTGTTGTCAGTAGTGTTATATGTGTTTCTTTCAATGTTTTGATACATCTGTTGAATTGATTTAACTTTCCGGTATTTCAAGAAGCCTACCATTTCAGAAGTTAAGGCTAATGTAAATCTTCCAACTCCCACATAGTTTACTGACACCCAATATTTTTGAGTTAAAACAGCTTCAGTAATATCTATTGTGGTAAATACGCCAGTTGATATTGTTAGCATTCTGGTTAAAGTCGGATTCTTGTATGGTTTTATTTTGTCCCAGCTTATCTTAGATATTTCATTAATATGTTCAATATGATTATCTTTAATCTCATTCATAAATCTTCTAATGAAATAGAACGTTCGGACTATACACTCATTAGCTACAACCGGTGCAGCTTGTTTTCCAAGTTCTACCACAACGCCTAATTCAGCCCGCAAATCAAATTGAACAACTGATTCTTTAATTATCTTTCCATTTTCATCGTGCTTAGCAAACAATGTTCCATTAAATAACTTTGACAGAAATAACGATAGGGATTTATCATCCAGTTGAATGTTTTGAATAATAGGAAGAGCCGAAAACTCTTTTGCAAGGGATAGAATAGGTCCAGGTATGCCTGTTCCACCACTTAAACCTGCAGTATTACTTGAGCCAGCCATATCGCTTACTAAATGAAAGAACCAAATTATAGTTCCTTTCAGTATCTTGTCTGGCACGTCAACACCAATATGTTTTAAACTTTTTTCGGGAACTGGTGCTACTTTGAACATCCCGCTTACATCAGTTCCATAAGACATTTTTGTAAATTGGGTTAATAAAGAGAACATCAATCCAACAATTGTGGGATGGTGGGAAAAATCTCTAAGATGATGTTGTTTTCCACCTCCAAAAACTGAAGTATTTCCATCAGAAGGGATAGGGAATTTTTCTTCTAAGTAAGATACACATCCCTCTATACTATCTTCTTTACATCCTAAAAGTTTAGAGACTTTTATTGCAAATTGATCCACACCATCACTAGCAACATTTCTTCCGTGCTCAAGACTAAACTTACCGACCCAAACAATATCAAGTAATGAACATAGAACTCCTGAAGCAACAGATACAAAATAATCCAATTTGTCAGCTTGACTTGTCATTTTGTCTAAAGTTTGCTGCAATTCAAAAATCGTAGCTTCATAATCAGTTCTAGCTATTTCTGACTCATTCAATACTTTGATTTCTAGTTGTTCATTCATCATACGCTCACTTCCTTTCGTTACTTTAAAAATGCTTTTTAACAATCTGATCTAATCGCTGCCTTATCAAATTAAAATCACAGTTCAAATCTAATGTGTCCACCATAATCGTATTACCGTCCATTTGATATGTGTTATGAGGAATTATATCTTCATCTGTTTTGGCATATAATAACAATCCCATAACATCACCAGATTTATCTTTGTCATAATTTTTGACATAAGCATATATTTGGTACAAATGATTCGATCGCACAGTATGAACGTCATATTGCACTTGCATAGATTTAGAATAATATTTAGCGTCAATAATCAATGTCTTCCCTTTATTGTGCAACATAATATCGCTTTGCATAACTGGCAACATTGAACTTTCATCGTTATCAAGATTCCAAGGAATTTGCGATGATGAAACATCTAGTTCTTTATGTTCTTTCCTGTAGTATTCCAAAATAAATTTTTCATATAGCCTGCTCATACGCTGTTCGTCTAAAAAGTCCATTAATTCTGTAGTACCATCAGTCTTAGTTTGTAATAAACCCTTAATAATCAGATAGCATATTGAGATGAGCATCTGATAGGTTTGATTGTTCTTGTTAAACTGCAATTTCCAATTGATACTATTTACTTCAAGAAAACTTACATCGGCAAAATATACTAAAAGTTTTCTAATATCTTTTTTCCTGCCCTTACTGATACCCGAATGAAGTAATAGTTCCATCGTCGTTTTGATGATGCAATTCATATATGAATTAACAGAAAATTCATCGTAACTACATACCAATTGTCTTTTTATAAGTGACTGTTCCCTGATGGAAACAGAGATGTCAATCTTGCCTCTAAGTGTTGAAAGAGAATCTGAATTAATCAAATATTCTTTCCTTAATCCTCTTTTTACCTGTAAAGCCACACCTTTAGAAAGTATAGCTGCACATAGCTCAGCAACATTATCAAATTCTTCAGTTAATATCTGCTTATATCCTTGTTCATTCAATATCTGAAATGCGTACGAAAGCATATAATAGATATTCTTTACACAGATCATCGGATTGATCCTCTTAAATTAGCCGACCAGTCTCTAACTTTAGATGGTTCATCAAACCAATACTCTTTTAATAATGGAATCAGTTCATATTCAATAACGGAATTAAGCCATTTATTGGTGATCTCATCATCAGTGCATAAGTAACTATGACCTATTCTAAAGCCATCTCCTAGCGATTCATCACTGGATATGACACTGTTTAAGTTTTCAACAGTTTGAATTAATCTATTAAGTTTATCATTGTTTTTATTATCCAAATACTGCCTAAATCCATCTGACGAAAAAGCAGGAGCAAAGTCAAAGAAAGCAAATCTTCTTCTTAAGGCATAATCCATCATAGCTAAGCTTCGATCAGCTGTATTCATCATTCCAATGATTCGTACATTTTTAGGAACAGTAAACCATTCATCCTTGTAAAGGAGTTTAAGTTTTTGTCCTCGCTTATCTTTTTCTATAAGCATCATAAGTTCACCGAAGATCTTGCTCAAATTTCCTCTATTGATCTCATCAATAATGAAAAAATATAGTCTTTCATTATCTTCTTCAGCTTCCTTACAGAATCTATAAAAACATCCATTTACAAGTTCAAATCCATCTTTAGATGGGCGATATCCTTGAATAAAGTCTTCATAAGAATAGCTTTGATGGAATTGGACAAAAGCAACACGGCTAGTATCCTTTTGTCCCATAATTGAATAAGCAATACGCTTTGCAGCAAATGTTTTGCCAGTGCCAGGTGGGCCTTGCAAAATAACGTTATATTTTGTATTAAGGAGATCTACCAAGACGTCATATGTATCTTCTTCCATAAACACTTCACTTAAGAAATCATCTTTGGAATAAGAAGGGTAGGTAATTTCAATTTCTTTTTGATCTTCTTCGGAAGTTTCTTCCTCAAATAAGCTTAGCAACTTCTTTACATAATCAGAATAAGCCGTGATGTTTGTTAGGGTCTTTGTAACAGCCTTATCAGGATGTTCCCATTCACCTTTAAATTGCCAATCTACTTTTCTGACGTGCTTATATGTTTTTCTAGAAGCATCATAAAGATAATCGGAAGTAACGACACCTTTTCCAATTAATTTATGGATTCCTTTTTTTACAAAAATAACATCTCCGTTCTTGATCTGTTTGGCAAATTGCCATAAGCATAGGGCGTCGTTTCTATATGAATAGCTAGCATCATATGTCTGTTTCATATAAGCTTTGATTTCTTCCTTGGATAAAAACTCATTTAGATTTTTGACTTCATCCCAACCTAAAGCCATTATTCCATCTTTATAAAACTCGTCCCACATCGAAGCATTGCTACCTGGCGAATATATCCAGTATGCAGTTTCTTTCACATCTGAATCAGGAGAGCTATTATCAGAAGATTCGTTTTCATTTTTTAGCGCGTTAAAAGCATAGTAGGATAACTCTGGAAAGCTATGATATTCGTACTCACCATCTTTAAGAGCATTCTTTGCTTGTTCGCACATAAATAAGTAACTACTACCATTAGGCAATCCTTTATTGATGTTTTGAAAGATCTTTGTAATATAATGAGGCATATTATCCACATTAGTGATAAAAGATCGGTTAGTGGAGTCCAAGTTAATAAAGGTATATGGTCTGATCCAGAATAACCCCATAGTAATATTCCACTTGATCATCTTTTGTTTGATTACTTGATCATAATAGCTAACGAACTCATTTTTAATTTGAATTGATGGATTTTCTGAATATTGGATTGCTCTATCAAATAATTCCCATAGGTTATCTATATCGTTTTCTCCACGGTTTTCTTTATACGAGAAAAACCAGGCACTCATATTCATCAAGACAGGAATGCCGCTAAAATCTTCCGGTACATTCGCTGTAATGGAAAAATATTTTGCAAATTGTTTTAATAGTACGATTTTATTAGAGTCTTTAATTCCTTTATTGAACGATCCAAAAACGGTAAACGGACAGATATCCTCATAATTTTCTTGTCCTTTTTCTTTAAATGGATAATTCAATCCCGCATCTTTAAAGATATTTTCAAGTATCTTTAAAAGATCTGAGCGATTATTTTTATATATGAGCAATGAAGTTGCTAGTTCCTCATAAAAACTAATCCAAACAAATCTAGTATCTTCCATACATCCTCCCTGATAGCATATGATTAAGCATTATCGCTAGTCATATCATTGTTATCCGTCCACAGTTCACATTGAACCATTACGGTCTGAACAGCATCATCCATACCTTCTGGTGGATATTTGTGCTTTTTCAAAAGTTTCTTGATCAACATTCGCATTTTTGCTCTTGCTGATTCTCTTCTTTGCCAATCGATCGTCTTATTCTTACTAAGTGTTTCAGTCAACTCTTTTGTAATGGCAATCAACTCTTCGTTTTCGTAGAAGTCTTTGATTGCTTGTGGTTTCGTTAAAGCGTCATAGAATGCCAACTCATCGGCAGTTAAACCCAGCTTCGCTCCTTCTTTTTGGGCTGCTGCTATTTGCTCAGCTAGTTTTAGCATCTCTGCAATAACTTCTTCATTCGTTAACATTCCATTAAGATATGCATTAAGAGATTTCTGCATTATTTCGCTAAATTGTTCAGATTTAACAACATTAGTCCGCTTATATACGGTTACTTGTTCTGCAATAAGTTTCTTTAACAATTCAACTGCTAAATTCTTTTCTTTCATATTGGCAACTTCTTTTAAGAAGTTAGGATCAAAAAGTGAGAATTCTTCTTTGATATCAGAAAATAAATTGATTACGCCATCGCTTTTAATACTCTGCTTTAACAGTTCGTTGATACGAGCGTTGATTTCTGGCAGTGAAATCTTTTTACCTGTCCCAGTATTAGTTAAACGTAATAATAAAACCCGTACAGATTCAAAGAATGCCGCTTCAAAACGCATTTGTTCATCAACTAGCGAAGAACATAAAGAAAGCGCTTGATGAAGCATCAAAGCCTCTTTGGTAAATGCTTCTTTTTCCTTCTCTTTTTCTTTTGTGATGATAAAGTTCACAGCACCACTAATTGTCTTCGCTCTTTCAAGATCACTGCCATTAGTGAATTTGCAGTAATCATATCCGTGGAACAGATCTTTACAAATAGATAGTTTCTCTAAGAATTTAGGATAAGCCACCTTAGATACATCGGTATCGCCATAGTTTTTCTTATCACGTGTTGTATAATCGTTCATTGCCTGTTTTAATGCTCCGGCAATACCAATATAATCAACCACCAGTCCGCCTTCTTTATCTTTGAATACGCGGTTTACACGAGCTATAGCCTGCATCAAATTATGACCAGACATCGGTTTATAGACATACATTGTAGCTAAAGAAGGAACATCAAAACCTGTTAACCACATATCAACGACGATAGCAATCTTTAAAGGATCATTATTGTCTTTGAATTTCATAGCTAGTTGTTCCTTATGTTTTTTATTGCCAATTATTTCATGCCACTCTTCAGGATCATTATTACCAGATGTCATTACGACACCGATTTTTTCTTTCCAAGAAGGTCTGAGTTCTAATATTCTCTTATATATTTTCATTGCTATTGGACGTGAATAAGCAACAATCATTGCTTTTCCCGTTAATAAATTTTCACGATAGTTTTCATAATGATAGATGATATCGCATACAAGAGAATCAATAGTATTGTCATTTCCAAGAATAGCTTCCATCTGACCTAGTTGACGCTTGCTTTTTTCAATTATTTCAGGATTAGCATTTTCTGCCATAATATCGTATTCAGCATCAATCAGTTTTAAAGTATTCTCATCTAGCTTTAACTTGATAACACGGCTTTCATAATAAACAGGACGTGTTGCACCATCTTCAACAGCTTGAGTCATATCATAAATATCGATATAATCTCCAAACACTTCTCTGGTACTTCGATCTTTAGAAGATATAGGTGTTCCTGTGAATCCAATATAAGTAGCATTAGGAAGGCTATTTCGAATAATACGAGCTGTTCCAACTACCCGTTTAGCAACTTCTTCTCCATCTTCATTTTTCGAGAATTTGATCTTTT
Organism: Erysipelotrichaceae bacterium; assembly: GCA_902399855.1. Lineage (GTDB taxonomy): Bacteria > Bacillota_I > Bacilli_A > Erysipelotrichales > Erysipelotrichaceae > Faecalicoccus. The sequence goes on along the minus strand of CABOGK010000001.1, from coordinate 144,317 downwards.
CAGCTAAGCCATACTGTCCTCGATGCGCTTCATCTGCCATTACTATAATATTTCTACGCTCAGATAGAGGATCGTGTGATTCCTCAAACTTCTGCATAGTTGTAAATATAATTCCGTTTGCCCGCCGTCTATCCAACAATTGTTTTAAGTTTTCTCGGCTTGTTGCCTTGATTGGCTCTTGCCTTAGAAAATTTTTACACTTTGAAAACTGTCCAAATAATTGATCGTCTAAATCATTTCTATCCGTTAATACCACAATCGTTGGACTATCAACCGCTTCTTGTAGTAAATGAGCATAGAAGACCATTGATAATGATTTCCCACTTCCTTGTGTATGCCAGAAAACACCACCTTTACCATCGGTTACAGTTGCCCGCCGTGTAGACTCAATTGCTTTTCTGACTGCAAAATATTGATGATATCCAGCAAGAATCTTATATTTTTGAATTCCTTCATTAGAGAAACAAATAAAGTTTTTGATGATATCTAACAATCTTTCTTTTTGGAACATTCCTTCAAAGAATGTATCAAATTGAGCATATTGCGTGTTTTCATAGCTTCCATCTTTTGTTTTCCACTCCATAAAGCGATCTTCACCGGAAGTGATAGTTCCAGCTTTAGATGTTAATTGATCGCTCATAACACAAATCGCGTTATATATAAACATCGATGGTATTTCTAGCATATAATTTCTTAGTTGTCTATACGCTTCTGATACATCAGTCTCCTCACGAGAAGGGGATTTAAGTTCAACTAATACAACAGGTAATCCATTTAGAAAAAGAATGATATCGGCTCTTTTGTTGCTGTTTTCAATAAAAGTCCATTGATTAGCGACGATAAAGGAATTGTTATTGGGATTTTGATAATCGACAAGATAGCAGATAGAAGATTGTTCTTCTCCATTTACAAAATATCTGACAGGTATACCGTTTTGCAAATAGTCCATAAAAACAGCATTCTTTTGAACTAGTTCGCCATTTTCAAAATTCTTAAGTTTAAATAACGCATCTTGAATAGCATCTTCTGATAAATCTTTATTCAAACTGTACAAAGAATTTACTAATACTTCTTCATATAATGGACTATAAAAATCCCTGTCTATATCAGGACCATAAACATATTCGTATCCTAGATCATTTCTAAATAGTTCGATTACGGAATTTTCATAATCTGCTTCTGTATATAATCCCATAAATCTTACTTCTCCCTTCAATTCGTCGTTTTACTTACATATATTTTACAGGTTGATATAATGGCTAAACAATAATTTAGCTGCTTAGAGTTCGATATTGGAGACATCTAGCTCGCCGGACATCAGTTTTGGAAGTAGTGAATCCCTAAGTGCAGAAAGACGTTGATTCTCTGCTTCAAGAATCTCTTGTTCCTTGAATACAGGTTCGCAAAAACTACTAAAAAGCTGAATGGTATCAGCATCAGGCATAACAGTAGGTACTGATTTCATCGCTGCTCCAGATATTTCCTTGAAAGTTGACCCAGAAGCCATACCTTCAATTGTAGGAAGAAGATTCTTCAGCAAGAAATACATATAAGCTGTACTGATATTCTCATTTGGAATAACAGATTTAAATCCCTGATTAGTAGTGACCTCGTTTTGAGCTATAGCAATATACCCTATTGGAGCCCTTGAACTGAAAAGTATGGTTCCAGCAGGCAACTTTGCGACACTACTCTTGGAAAATCCCAACTCAGAGATATCATTCTCTCCATGAGAGATGAATTTTGACTTATTAACCGATAGATCCTTAGGCGTTATCCATGCAATACCTTGGTCTGCATAATACTCCGGCTTCGATTTTGAAGGCGTACCACCTGCAACAACAGAGCCGATATCGGATAGAGTACATTCCGACCAATTTGGATCAGCATTGACAACGAAAAGTTCATTGAAATACGCCTGAGCTTGTTGCTCTAAATTATTGTTTATCTTCTCGTTTTTTTCAATTTTCTTATCTATACTTGACAAAACAAAACCAATCTTTTTTTGTACATCCAATCCTGGACAATTTATTTCATATTGTGAAAAGTTACTTTTATTAACAATCGGAACTGCTGTTGAAGTTTTGCTATGAAAATTAAGTATTTTTCCAAGCTCAAGCATCGAATAATACACAAAATCAATATCAAATTTGTCTGTGTCCACAACGATAGAGTTAATTTGTTGGTTTGTTACCGTTTCTTGTGTAGTAATTACAACTTTACCCAGATCAGAACCTATACAACTAACACATATCGCATTTGGGGGAAGTGTTGCATTTTTCACCGATAATCTTCCCAACTCAGTTATATATTTATTAGTTCTTCTGGAATATTTAACTGACATATCATCTGAAGGGGTAAGGAAAGGAATATTCCCGCCATAATACTCACTATTAGAGGTTTTAGGTGTCTTTCCAGTAATGACTTTTCCAATATCGCTTATTTTTACCTTTTTCCACTCATTCATAACTATAGTTAACTCCTTTACCCAATATATCTTTTATGTGCGATCTTTACATTGCTTTGTTTAACCATCGCATATTGCAAAGTCGTATCTATCTTTTGATGTCCTAGCAACTTTTGTAATTGTTCTATAGGCATTCCTTTATCAATAGCTTTCGTAGCCAATGTTCTTCTGAACTTATGTGGATGTGCCTTAGGTATATCTAATCGTTTACCTAGATTTCTAATAATCGTCTCAATGGCTCCGATTGTTAACCTATTGTTAGGACTTTTAATTGAAACAAACAATGCTTTATTTTCATCTTTTCGATTACTCAAATAGTTTTGAAGATGAATCTTTGTCCTGGCATCAAAATAAACGATTCTTTCTTTATCGCCTTTACCAAAGACAACACATTCTCTTTCGTTAAAGTTAATATCGTCTCTATTGAGCAATACAAGTTCACCAACACGCATTCCGGTTGAAGCTAATATATCAATTAACGCTAAATCTCTAAGATTAGAACAGCTATCTCTCATTAGTTCTAATGATTCATCAGAATATGTTTCTTTTATAGTAGTAGCTGATTTAACTTTATGTATTCTTCTAACTGGACTTTTAACGATATAATCTTCATCTTCTAGCCAAGAGAAGAAACTTGATAATATCCTTCTGATATTATCGATCGTTACTCTACTCGACTTATGTTCGTTCTGGTAATCAGTAAGATATTTCCTAAGATCATCAGTTGTAATATGTTTAACATTCTTTTCTAGCTTCTCCAGAAGTATTTCAATGGTTGACTTATAATAATGCAAAGTCTTTTCTGAACAGCCTTCCAAACGTTTGGAAGATAAGAAAGATTCAACATAATGTTGATTATTTTCAACATTTACTTCATCTTTTATTTCTTCAACCTTGTAATTCACTAATACCATATCTAATACTTCTTTTAGCTGTTCATATTGATCATCCCTTAACAGATGAATCATATTTTGTAAAACTTCATTTTTAATAATTTCTTTCATAGTCGTTTTCTCCTCATTAGTTAATAAGTTTAGAACAACTATGGAGTGGTGTTCTCTGTGTTTAACCCTTGCCACTCACAAAGTCATATATGTATAAACAATAATTTAGAACAGCAAGCCGATGCTTTATATCGAAAATTCTTTTCTCCACAATCGGGAACTCACGGTGAAATCGTAACTCTTGATCATTTTTGTTCTATATTTACTGGGAAAAAGAATGCTAATGCTTCTGTTAATAAAGGTAAGTATAAATTTTTTACCTGTGCGCCTGAATCTCTTCAAATTGATAGCTATATTTTTGATGGAAATGCAATCATTGTTTCTGGAAATGGGGCATATACCGGAAGAACTCGGTTTTATAGCGGAAAGTTTGACCTTTATCAAAGAACTTATGCTTGCACACTATTACAAGATGTGAATCCAGATTACATATTTCCACTCTACTGGTTTGTCAAACTCGAATTAAGTAAGAAGATTATGGGCGGAACACGAGGCTCGGCAATTCCATATATTGTTATGAATGACTTGGCAAAATTCGAGTTCATTTATAACAAAGAAACTTTTTTAGCTTATATGCCAATTTTTAAAACTCTTACTGAAACAATACAAGCAAATGAATTTGAGAACGAGAATTTAGCTAATCTTCGTGATTCTTTGCTTCCGCGTCTTATGTCTGGTGAGATCGATGTCTCAGACATAGAACTTTAAGGTGATAAATTATTGTTTATAGCGTTATTAATTTCAATTTTTTCATCTATCATTTCCAAGTAGCGCGCAATTTTTTTCTGTACTTGCGGGTCATCTGGAATATCCACTTCTAAACCACTTATATCATTCTTGTTAACAGAACCAAAGACAGTGCCACTTTCTTTTCTTAATAAATGTGAAACATAATATTTCATCATATAAAATAAGAAATCTTGATTTCCGTTCTTCATTCTCAAAGAACATACTCCGCGTCCTAAACAAATATCCACAGGAGTAATATTAAGATCACCAACAGGAGCTCTAACACTCATTATGACGTCTCCGGCTTTGGCATGCTTTGTCATAACAGTCGTATATGTATCAAAAATAGGATACTTGTATCCGAAGGTTCTATTCCCCTGTAAGAAAGGATATCCACTTCCTACTTTGTTGTAATATGTAGATTTAGGTGATTGCCCCATTGTGATATCTACAATTTCCTTCAGTTTATATTTCATACCCAATAGCCCCCAACTTTTTGCGGATCTCTTCTTCCAGTTCGTGAGATTTTGCAAACATCTCAGATAACTCAGAGGTAAGACGAGCCATTTTTTCTTCAAATGGTTCACCATCGTCTTCAACTTCTTCAATGCCTACATATCTACCTGGTGTAAGGATATAATCTTGTTTTGCGATTTCTTGAAGATCTGCTATAGCACAAAATCCTTTAACTTCTTCAAGTGTTCCGTTTTGGAATTGTTCAAATATATCGGCGAGCTTTTGAATATCTTCATCGCTAAAATCTCTATGCTTACGATCTACCATATGCCCCATCTTACGGGCATCTATGAATAGAGTTTTGCCTTTTTGTGTCTTGTTTTTAGAAATAAACCAAAGGGTTACAGGAATTGTAACGCTATAGAATAGTTGTGTCGGTAAAGCTACAATGCCTTCTACAAGATCGGCTTCTATAATATTTTTCCTTATTTCGCCTTCACCACTAGTTTGAGATGATAATGCACCGTTTGCTAGCACTAGACCGATTTTTCCATTAGGCGCTAAATGATGGATCATATGCTGAATCCAAGCGTAGTTAGCATTACCTGCTGGAGGTATTCCGTATTTCCATCGGACATCATCTTTTAATTTTTCTTGACCCCAACTTGAAAGATTGAATGGGGGATTTGCTGATGTTAAGCAAAGACTAAAAAAATATGGGCTGTTCAAGCCCACATACGAAGGAGCGGTACCCGGTAATCCTGGCCCGCTCCTCCTGTTATTCTGCTGTATTCTCCTGCTCGATCAACCGGGCAATCTCATCGGAGAAGCGATAGATGATCTCCACCCTCATGCCGCTGTACACATTCACGCGGTCGATAAAGAACAGGAGCATTTCATTGGTCAGCTCGTCCGCAGTCAGCGTCCGGCGGGCCATGTCGCAGGTCTCCGTCAATTCACGGTTTCTGCTCTGAGAAAGGGCTAAAAGCTCCTTTTCCAGTCGCTCTTTCTCGGTGCTGAGGCTGTCATTCTCTGCGTTCAGTTTGTCGCGTTCCATGAGGTATATATCCCTCTGAAGTCTCCCTTCGGCGTACCGCTCGTAAGCGCTGACCCGGCTGACGGAAATCTGCTTGATGCGTTTCTCAATCTGTTCCAGCCGGAATCTGAGGTTTTCCTCTGTGCCTTCGCTGGCAGCTGCCGCCGCATACAGGCGATCATCTGCATCCACCAGCAGACGGAGCTTCTCAAGCAGGTCGTTCTTCACGATGCGCTCCAGGTCAGCCTCAATGAACCGTTCGCCCACCGGGCAGGCGGTTTCTCTGTTGGATACAGATTTGAGGCAGGTGTAGTAAATCACCGGGGAGTGTTTCTGCCGCTGCATGGTGCGTCCGCAGGCCCCGCAGTGAACCAGGCTGCGCAGCAGATACTGATCAGGACTCCGATCATACCCCTTGCGGATTTTGCGGAACACCTTCTGCGCTTCTTCGTATTCGCTTTCACTGACAATGGCTTCATGGCAGTCCGGGATGATCTGCCACTCGGATTCATCCGTCCATACCGTCCGGGGATTGTCCAGCCCCTTCCAGCGGCGCTGATTCATGACCATCACACCGGTATACTCCCGGCGTTTCAGAATCTCCCGCACATTGCTGACCGTCCAGCAGGCTTCCTGAGAAGCAGTGCGGAACTTTTTGCTGTCGGGATTCATCCGCATAAAATAGGCCGACGGCGTTTCCAGCTTGTAATCATTCAGGACAACGGCAATCTCTGCCGGCGTTTTTCCTTCCAGGGCAAGGTCAAAGATTTTCCGCACCACGGGTGCAGTATCCGGATTGGGAATGATCTTCCGCTTTACATTCGGGTCTTTCATGTATCCATAAGGAGCTTGCGCTGCGACAAACTCGCCTTTGCTCTTTCTGGTACTCATGACGGTTTTGATCTTCTGGGACAGGTCGCGGCTGTAATAGGAGTAGACGATGTACTTCATGACCACTTCCATGCCAGCCGTGGAGCCCTTGTAATCATCACTGTCATACCCGTCGTTGACGGCAATGAAGCGAACGCCCAGGAATGGAAAGATACGCTCCAGATAGTCGCCGATCTCCACATAGTCGCGGAAAAAGCGGCTGAAATCCTTGCAGATGACCACGTTTGCCTCGCCGTTCTTCAGGCTTTCAATCATCCGCTCAAAGGACGGACGGTTGCCGTTGGTGCCGGAGTAGCCGTCATCGATGAACTCAACCACTTCATAGCCGTCAAACTCTCGGCGGGCGCGGATAAACCGATACAGCAGCGTGCGCTGATTGGCGATACTCTCGCTCTCGGTCTTGAATTTCAGGTCATCGTCGGCATCCGACAGACGGATGTACAGGTACAGTTTCTTCACCGGGCTTCACCTCCTTCCAATTCGTAATAAGCCGCTTCCAATGCGTCCCGTTCCTCCTGAAAGCGGAATATGATCTCCAGTCTGTGCTGGGCATAACCGGTTTTATATACGTTGATGTGGTCAATCATGGCCTCGGCAATTTCCGGCGTCAGCTTCCGCGCCTTGCGGATATTCCGGATGTTCACAAGCCACTTGTTCTCATCAGAAAGCATCCGGTTCAGCCTGGCCAGCTCCACCGACAGCTGATTGAGCCGGGAGCTCTGCTCCTGATAAGCTGTGTCAAAGCGGGTTTTCAGCTCAATATAATCCCCGGCAGAGAGAATTCCGTCCACATAGTCATTGTAAAGCTGCTCCCGTTTGTTCTGATAACCGGACAGCTGGTTGCTGACTTCCAGCATTTCCTGCTGAAGTTCGATCTGCCGTTTCGTCTGAATACCGCTGTCCTTCAGCCGCCCGGCCACTTCCTCAAAATCCGCGAACAGGGCAAACTGTATCTGAATCGCGTTCCATACTATCGGCGCGAGCTTTTTCTCCGAGATGCCTACGGCAACATCACAGCGGCCATACTGCTTGTTCCGGCAGTTGTATCGACCTTCTTTTTTCTCGCCGTGGCGGCTGTAACCGAGGTTGGAGCCGCAGTGCCCACACCGGACGATTCCGCTTTTGAAGATCTGCGGATGCTTTTCGCGGTAATTCCGGCTGGCTTCCAGCTTGGCCTCATTCTCACGGCGACCTGCCTCCAGGATTTCTCTGACCTGATAGAAGTCGCCACGGCTGACCAGCGCTTCGTGCATATCCGGCAGGATACGCCACTTGCTCTCATCCGGCTCATAGTGATAATCCGGCTGACCCAGATAAAGCGCCGTCGGCATCCGTCCAAAGACAAGATCGCCCATATAGGTCGGATTCATCAATATCTGTTTGATGACCTGCTGCGTCCAGAGGCAGTCGGAATAACATGCCCGCTTGGTCTGTCCGCGCAGATAGCGGAGTCTGCCGGGAGAAGGAATTCCTTCTTCATTCAGCTGACGCATGATGGGGCGCGCTCCGATGCCGCTGAGAAACTGTGCGTAGATTCTTCTGACAATCGGTGCGGTCTCCGGATCTGGTTCAAACCGGTACTCCTGTGTGGTCGATTTCCGGTACCCGTAGGGAATCATGCTGGGAATGTGTTCGCCGGCCAGCTGTTTGGCATGAACCGCCAGCGACACCTTCTTGGACTGGTCTCTGGAATAGAAGCTGTTGATCAGGTTTTTCAGCGGAATCAGCAGGCTGCTGGCGGAGCCGTCTGTTTCAAAGCTGTCATAGCGGTCAACCACCGAAATAAACCGTACACCCATGGCCGGAAAGATGTTCTCCAGAAGGTTGCCTGCCTCGATATAATCACGGGAGAAGCGGCTGAAATCCTTGATGACCAGCGCCTTGATTTTTCCCTCCCGAATATCGGAAAGCAGTCTCTGAAACTCCGGGCGGTCCGTGTTGGTTCCAGTCCAGCCGTTGTCCACATAGGTATCCGCCAGATGAAGATACGGATGCTCCGATACATAGTCCCGGCAAATTTCAATCTGTCCCTCGATGGAATCGCCGTCGTCGTTCTTTTTGCTGTTTTCAACCGAGAGTCGGGCGTAGATGGCCGTCTCCCAGACGGACGGTAGCATGGCGCTGACCGGTTCCTGCGCCTGCTCCGGCTGTAAATACTGTCTTTTCTTTCTTGCCATTATGCGTTCCTCCTCTCAGGTATCGTTACACCTTCCTCAGCGGGAAGGACATCCTCAAACCGTTCTATATACTGCAATGCGTTTTCCAGCTCATCTCTGTAACGGAAGCACACCTCGATGCGCTTGCCGTCATAGATCAGGATTTTTTCAATCAGGTGAACGATGCACTCCCTGTCCAGCTCCGTCAGATGCCGGTACTTCTTGAACTGTTCAATCCACTCGATGTTCCCGGAGCTGTTCTCCATGGCCTGACTGCGCTCGTCCTTCAGCTTTCCAAGCTGGCGCTGCCTGTCCGCGATCCTGCGGTCATAACCCGCATGGAACTCCTTGTATTCCTCGCGGCTGATCACGCCGTCTGCCATATCTGAATACAGGTTGATTTTCAAATCCTGATACCGCTTGATTTCATTTTCCAGTGCCGTCATCTGGGCGTCATAGTTGATGATGCGTCGCTCCTGCTCCGGCAGCGATGCAATGTAATCCAGCACCTGTTCCACCTGGGCAATCAGCTCAATATGGTCGTTCACCACCCGGAGAACGATGGATTTCAGCTTGTCCTCGCTGAATGTATGCGGAGAACAACCCTTGCCTGCTTTGTTGGTGGAACAGACCAGGTAACGATACTTTTTCCCGCCGCTGGGGACTGTCTTCCGAACCATGGTGTGTTTGCAGTCGCCGCAGAACACGAAACCTGAAAACAGATGAACCTTTTCCTGCTTCGGCGCTGTACGGACGTCCCGCAGCATCAGATTCTGAACGGTATCAAAATCCGAGCGGCAGATAATGGGCTCATGGTTGTTCTCGATGACAATCCACTCATCCCGGTCATACTCCACGCGCTTTTTGATTTTGTGGTTCGGAGTGCCGGATTTGTGCTGAATCAGCGTTCCGATATAGATTTCATTGGACAGGATTCGCTTCACCAGCATGGGACTCCACTGTGCCTGTTCGTTGCTGCGGAATCCGCAGGAGTAGTTGAAGCCCTGTGCCTGCTTGTATTCCATGGGACTCAGGATGCCCATGCTGTTGAGCCGGTCGGCAATGGCGGAATTGCACAGTCCCTGTATGCGGAGCCGGAAGATCAGCTCCACCGTGCGGGCAGCTTCTTCATCCACCACCAGCCTGTTCCTGTTTGCCTCGTCCTTCCGGTAACCATAGGGTGCAAAGGCTCCGATGAAGTCGCCCATCTTGCGTTTGATGTCCAGCTGAGAGCGAATCTTAACGGATATGTCGCGGCAGTAGGCATCGTTGATCAGATTCTTGAATGGAACGATCAGCGCATCGGACTGCGCCTTTTCGCCGCAGGAATCATAGTTGTCATTGATGGCAATGAACCGCACACCCATGAACGGGAAAATCTTTTCCAGATACCGCCCTGCATCGATGTAGTTTCTGGCAAACCGGCTGAGGTCTTTGCAGATCACACAGTCGATTTTCTTGGCCTTGATGTCCTCCATCATCTGCTTAAAGCCCGGACGTTCAAAGTTGACGCCGGAATAGCCGTCATCCGCATACTCCTTGACGATCACAAATTCCGGATGCCTGCGCACATAGTCCCGGATGATTTCCTTCTGGCTCGTTATGGAATTGCTCTCCGCCTTGTCGCCGTCATCGCGGGAAAGACGGGTATATTCTGCTGCGTTCCAGATTCTGTCTGGCATTTTTATCACCTCCGCTATCATTGTATTGAAATCATCCGGGACAGTCGATGATGTCGATATTTGTTTCATCCCTTGCTGACCTGACTGCGGGCATAGCCTTCCAGCCGGTCATCAATCGTTTCGCGGGTGTTCATAAACCCGATCTTGACGACAACACCGTCGTCAACGTAACAGTAGGGATTGCCGATCTGCTTCAGGTAGGACGCAATGCGTTTTTCTCTCGGCTGACGGCTGTCGATGCGCACATCCCGGCGGTCATGAAGCGTTGCCGGGTCAACCGTCCGGATGTCCACTTTTCTCATTTCATCCAGTGTCATGGTCTGCTCCTTTCCGCACTCACTCTGAGTGCCTGCATATTACAAATAAAGCGCCAGGCTCACCGCAAGGCACTTACAGAATTCCGGGCTGTACAGAATACTGCTGTCCACCCGTCCCATGTATCTGATGATCCGGCGCTTATCCAGCGTTTTCAGCTGCTCCAGGATCACCATGGAAGGCCGGTTCAGCCCGCGTACCTGTTCCAGCAGGAAATGTGTCGGCTGATTTGGCTTTTTATCAACGTTGGAGGTGAGCGGCGCGGCAATCAGCGTGGGACTGAAAAAGTTGCCCGTGTTGTTCTGAAGAATCAATACCGGGCGGATACCGCCGATCTCTGCACCCACGACCGGATCGAGGTTCGCCAGATAGATGTCTCCGCGCCGGTACTCCCAGTTTTTCCGCAATGGCTTCACCTCCCAAACCTCAGATTTTATATACTGCCTCCCATTCGTCCACGACCCCCGGAGGCGGGGAACTCACCAGGCGGCAGTCTGCGAAGCTGCCTCATAGGAATCTAACCTCCCCGCCTTCATTGTGGCCGGGCCGCGAATTACGGAAGTATCATTATCCCTTGTGCGTTTCATCGCCTTATCCGTTGCAGCCGGATATTTCTGATTGGTCCGGAATCGCTCACCGCCTTGCTTTCCGTAATCACCCGGATCGGGCAGGCGTGTCATGGCGCACCATCATACAGCTGGAGAATCTCTCCCGCACAGGAACGTACCTGATGAATGTGTATGAAATTTTCAAGGTTCAGCAAGCAGAGCGCGAGTCGTGCTTTTATCAAACAGACCCATTTGCTCCTCTCACCCTTTAGCCGGTGGGAAAGCTTATTTTCGGACAGGCTCAAAGAGATTTTTTGATTTTTTCTTTCAGGCGTGTCCAGCGCCGGTGCGCGGTGTTTTCGGATAACCCCACTTCCAGAGAAATCTCGGAAAATGATTTTCCCTGAGATCTTCTCAGCGCAATCAGAACGGTTGTCGGGTCGGTTTCAGAAAGCAGGCTGAACAGCACAGGGCTGTCGATGCCGTCCAGAAAATCCGAAACGGTTTTTACATCCGGTTTCTCCTCATCTGCCGCAAGCTGTTCGAGATAATCGCCGCCATCCGCATGATGTTCGTAATACCGCCGGTCAGAATTGAAAACTTCCCAATCGTAAGTACGAAGCTGCGCAATCCTGTCCTCGCTGACGCCAAGCTCACGCAGCTGTTTTTCTTCGGCCTCTTTCCAGAGCCGCCATTTTCTTTCTTCACTGGCCTTGTTGTATGCCATTGTCTTATCCTCCGAATTTCTGAATTTTGTTTGGAATTCAGAAACCGGAGGAGGAGAACGGCAGCGCGGTCTGCGCTTTTGGACATAAAAAATAGAGAGGTCTTTGTCTGCCGGAACAAAAGCCTCTCTATGATGAAATTGTGCCGGAGACATAAGAAAACCCCCGTAAGTTGTCGTTTAGCTTTTGCGCTAAAAGGCTAACTTACGGGGATTCCTCAGCTGTGCAGCTGACGTGTCACGGCTGTTCGTTCTATTCTATTTTATCTCTGATTTGTGCGCCCTCTGTGTTATGGAAAAAATCGGGTGTTTTCTCTGTGCGCCGGATGTGTTACACGCCGAACAGCTCCTCATATCGAATCAGGCTGTTCTTTTTCAGGTGTTCCGTCACCACGTTGATTTCCTCCTGTGTCATATCGTCTTTGAGCCGGAAATATTCTTTCTTCGCCATATCGGCACCGGACAGACTGTATGTTGCCATGATGAGCCAGTAACAGATCAGGCCGTTGCCGGGGAACAGCTCATGCGCTCTGGCGGCGTACTGCATGACGCCCGCATAGTCTTTCTGCTTTGCAAGCTCGCGCATCAGGGCATCTGCGGCCTTGATGTAGCGAACCTCATACTGACTGACAATATCATTCAGCCACAGCTGGTCTCTGCCGCACATGAAAACCGGGCCTTTGTAAAGCTCTACCGCCTTGCGAAGCTCCTCAATTCTTTCAGCACTTCCGGATACCGCTTCGGCTGCTTTCAGGTGCAGGTCAAACTGTTCGATGTCGGTCGTAATCTTTAGATTCGGATTTCTCCTGTACCCGCTGCCTTCGCGGATAATCAGTCTTGCGGATTGTCCGGTGCGCTTTGCGTACATATTGGAAAACCGATATATGCTGCCGCGAATCGCATTCGTATTGCCGTCAAAATCTTCTCCGGGATTCAGATGCTCAAAGATTTCTCTCGGTGAGTGGGCGCGTTCCGGCTTCAGCAACAGATAGGCCACAAGCTGAATGGTTTTCGGTGCATTGATGATCTGCTCGGTCAGCGTACCGCCTGCCGTGCGGATTTCCAGGTCGCGGAAGAAACTGATATAGACGTCATAGGTCGGCTCCATCGGGTTCATGGCCTCGATGATCTTCTCACGTTCCATGACATTCTGCTGGGCAAGCGCGCGGTGAAGGACATAGGCGAAGATGTACAGCGCTTCCGGCCGCTCCAGATATCTCGACGGATTGCGGATGACAAGAAAGCCGGTCGGTGCCGGAGAGAACGGGGATGCCAGGATGGCTCTTGCATCCAGGCGTTCATACAATGCAAATTCTGCCGGATTGGATTCCATGATTTCAGTTGTATCCGTGAGAACAATAGGCATGGCGCTGTGCATGGATTCCAGCCAGCGCGGCATGACCTCGGCATCCTCCAGTCCGCTCAGTCTGTAAAGCGTTCTGTCGGTTGCACCTCCCGCGCGGAACCAGCAGACCGGCCTCCACAGGCAGGTATCCATATCGATGTCCATGACGCCGGCCCAGTCCCCGCCATAGAACTCACATACCGTTTTCAATGTGACATCAATGATCTCCTTCGGATCATCGGTCTCATGCAGTGTGCTCTCAAGAACGGTTTCAACACGATCCTTTTCCACACAGTACAGCAGGTATTCATCATCATACTGCGCCAGTTTCTCCGGAATCCGGCGCGCCCTTCCATTTTTCTTAAATAAGCCTGCCATGATATCCCTCTCCTTTCTCGGACCAACAGCAGATACATTTCCCAAACGAAAAAAAGCACAGTCCGCCAGTGTATGATACCGGCAGTCTGTGCTGCAATGATTCTATATCAGCTATCCCAAGGATGAGGTCAGGTGTTCTGTTTCAAAAGGTTATCGAATTGTGTCGGTGCGCTCAGCAATGTTGCAGGCTCTATTTCCAACGCATCGGCGATGTTATAGAACACCTCAAGCGAAAAGGATTTGGCTATACCCGCAGCCTCGATTGAGCTGATAAGAGAACGACTGACTGACGCACGTTCTGCCAGCTGCTCCTGGGACAGGCCGCGATACTTTCTGAACGTAGAAATGGTTATGCCCAGTTGAATGAGTCTGTCCCGATTCTTGAGGCTCATTTCCTTGTCCATGTTCACGCACCTGCCTTTCGTCTTATCTTGTATATATATTTTACCGCGAATAGGCGTATTTTTCTGCACCTGCACATGAGCGTATGCTCACAATTAAAAACATATGACTTTAGTCGTACACTATTTATTTCAAAATTACGCATTTTATCATCCTCCAAGTCAATTTGCATACAGTATTGATAACTTCTGCAATGACTGGAGGCGATCGGCAGGGGACATTTTTAAGTCGCATGGAATGTGCGTTTCGTATCAGGCCGCAGGTACGCGGGCAAAAAAATAGCACAGCCACCATAGCAGTGACTGTGCAGGAGAAGTCCTTTGAATGTTTTAGGTGTGTGGAATTGCGATTTTCTCAATCTCTATTTTACTGAAATCAACGGTCATCATGTCGAGGGTGATCTCCTGATCGAACCGGCGCTTCCCACAGCTTCCCGGATTCAACCAGAAGACGCTATCAATCATTTATACTTCGTGGACAATTTTCGAAAAAATCAGGTGAGTAAAAATATCATCAACCTGTTTGCTGATCTTCCTTGATTCCACGAGAGTCCCAAGTTCAATATTACCTTCTTGTCCGTGATACGATAAGTTAGCTGATGTAATCAATGTTTGTTCTCTCTCCTTGTTTTTGATCGTCACGGTAGGCCCCCGCCAACTGGCCACAAGCAGCGTTAATATCGGAGCCAAATTGCGTTCGGATATTGACGCTAATTCCTGCATTATGAATGATACGGCAAAAGGCCTTTATTCGTGTGTGGCTTGAGGGCACCATAGTTTCCGTAACTGTCGTTTGATTGTATGGGATTAAATCTAAATGGTATAGTGGCAAATACTTTTTGTGTTTGAATAACAACTTGGTAAGTTGCTCTGCGTGTCTGTCGCTGTCATTGACATCCTTTAGCATGATGTATGCCAAAAACACCTTGCGATTTGTTTGCCGAATGTGCTGATCTAATGTATCCAGTACCTGACCAAGGGGGTATGTTTTAGTTATTGGCATGAGCGTTTCCCTCAGACGGTCAGTAGGTGCGTGGAGGGAATAGGCCAGATTGACTTGCGGATATTCTCTTGTCAATTTTTGAATACCCGGCACGATACCGATAGTCGAAATGGTGATGCGTCGCTGGGACAGCCCGAACAGTTCCGGGGCGGTCAGATCATGCAGGGCTTCAAAAACTTGTGGATTAGCGAACGGCTCTCCCATTCCCATAAAAGAGATACTGTTGATACTGCATCCTTGTTGCATAAAATATAGGATTTGGTCGGTAATTTCATCCACAGTCAAGTTTCTGCGTAATCCCAAAGTCCCTGTTGCGCAAAACTTACAACCGAAGCCGCAACCGCTTTGAGATGAAATGCAAAAGGAGTTCCAGCCCGCTTTATAAAACAGACCCACCGTTTCCACACGGTTTCCGTCCGACAGTTCAAACAGCACCTTGTCAGTTTGCATTGATTTCTCATGATGGATCGCCTTGATCTCCACAACAGTTTCACCAAACTGCTCCACCAACTTTTCGCGCAGCGTTTTTGGAAGCAACTTCATATCTTCAAAACGCATAATTCCTTGTAGGAACACAGCATCAAGCAGTTGCTTATAACGATACTCAGGTAAGCGCATATCCGCTATGAGCTGTTTCATTTTTTTATACTTGGACATAATTATATTTTCTCCTTCTTATTTAATCGCAATCTTTCCTGTCTTGGTTCACCTCGTCCATAATGCGATAAAGTTTCTCGATCAAGCGACAATTATATTTTTCATTCAAACGAATATAAAGCTCTCTTTCTTCCGGTGATAATTCCGCAAGAGCGTCAAGCTCTGCCATGCGCAATATGCCAACCGTCTTTTCGGCAAAATCTCTACCAAACTCTGTGAACGCTATATTTTTCTTATTCCTTGTTCCGGGGATGGGCGAAAGAAACACCATCCCTTTCTTTTGCAGGGCAGCTACGGCGGTGTTGATAGTTTACTTGGGAATAGACCACTCGCTGCACAGGTCATACTGAGAGCACGGCGCCTCTGCGTCCAGCAGCGTATACAGTACCCCAAGTGAGCTATCAGAGATACCAATAGAAAAAGCAACTTTGTGATAAAGAGCTTCACTTTTATTGGACATTTTATTGAGTTGAGATAATTTGCAGTGCTTTTATTGACAAGCGCATCAACAGAGCGTGTATTTTCCATGTGGCTGACCACGCCGTATATGGCTGCAGTTTCAGCTTTTTTTACAACAGCCTTTGCGACCATCTTTCCTAAAAAGCCCATAATTCTTCCTCCGTATTGTTAGACGCGGAAACGCATTCCGCAATACATACAGAACTTTGCGTCCTCGTTATGGTTTTGTTTTCCACAGTACGGGCAGTACGCCCCGGCTTGTTCACGCAGTCCCTCTTGGACTTCTTCGCGATAGAGTTCATCGTGTTTGATTTCTCCACGCAAATACCTATAGTATGTATTTAGCTGGTTAGTCTGCTTTAGATAGTAATATGCACTCCGAGTAACTAGTGTCTGAGCAGCAAATTGATTCATTTCAACATGAGCAATGGGATTAAATCCCGCCTGTATAAAGCCTTCAGAAAGTCCTCCGGCTCCTGCAAATAAATCTATAAAATTATAATTGCCCTCGCCGGGGATTTGACTTGGCATACCGACTCTCCTATTCCATTTATTACGATTTACAACACTAATTTTTATGTTTCATAGTTGCCGATTCATAGTGTAATGATTCTTCTGCTTTTTCTGCAGGACTAATCTGCTTTTTCTCATCCGGAACAAACTCCACAATGTCATCAAGAGAGCAATCCAGCGTTTTACAAATCCGCTCCAGAATATCGATGGTGACATTTTCGCCGCGATACATCTTGCTAACAGTATAGTGACTTACTTTTGCTTGTTCCTCCAGTTCTTTCATTTTCATGTCTTTGTCAATAAGGAGTTTCCATAATTTTTTGTAGCTTACGGCCATAATTTATCCCTCTCTTATTTTTCGGCAAGTGGTTACAATAATCTACATTTTAGTATACCACAAAAGTATGAACAAATCAATTGCATGTGCGTTATAAAACACATCTATCCAAAGTTTTTATAATGTGAACTCTTCTTTGGCAAGCAATGCCTTCCTGATCAGAAAGGCCCAAAACAAAAAGATTCCGCCCGGAGGCGGAACTTTCTGTTTCTGCTTGTTGGGGGCAATCCCCAAACCCCAATGATCGAAGATTTCATCTTCGGCGGCGCACCTGACGGCGCTTATTTTTCTTCCTGCTGGTGCTCGCGCTGAGGCGCGCTTCTGACATTTTCAATGCCGAACAACCCAGCCAGATTGGCCTGATAAGTCAGCAGCTCCCGGTACTCATCTTTCGACCGGTAGTATTCCGGGTATGCCGCCTTTTTCATTGCCAACAGCTCGGCGTACTCTGCCCGAAGCGCTTTCAGGGAGGGAAGCTGCTTCTTGTGGGAACCGGCGGTTTTGCCGGAAGTGTCAGATGGAAGCAATTCGTCAAATGCCCGCTTGGACGCTTTGCAGAGCTTGATTGCATCCTCATGTTCCTCGTAGTACGCTTTGGAATAACCGGACGCCCGATATCCGGCATAGATATCCTTGGTTTTGAGATAGTTGGTGATGTGCTTCTGGAGCACCGCAATCTCATTCAGCCGCTTTTCGGTAGAAGTGATCTGCGCGGACAACGCATCCCTGCGCTGCTTTACAGCTTCCACCGACTCAGCAAATGCCTCAAAATCATCTGCGCTGGTAAACCCGTGCTGCTGATAATACAGAAGCGCCCTGGCCTGCTGTTTGGTAATCTGATTCTGGATAGACAGATCATAGTAATGTCCTCGCCCCTGATTCTGTTTTGCCTCCAACGAACTGACAAGCTGGGCTTTCTGTTCTGCCAGCGGGCTGCGGCGTTTTCGCGGATTATGGATACGCCTGCCTGACAGCACTTCCCGAATGGCATCCTCCCGGTATTCTTCCGGAAGGGAGCGCATACGGATATTGCGCTTCTGGCGCGGATGCCTGAAAGTGATGTTTTTCCCGCGGGTAACGGTGTAACCGGCCTGCTCCATCAGCGAATAAAAGCCCTCAAGGTCATGGGGCTTTTTCGCCAGTGCTGCATCCATATCCAGACAAAGGCGGTCGCGGTTTGAGAGCTTTTCAATATCGCCCTGCCAGCGGTTGTAGCTTATACCGTGGGGCTTTGGATTTTCAATGACGGATAACCTGTGCTGCACACAGATCAGGTCGCTCAGCTTCCGGACTGCCATGGTGCTGCCCCAGAAGTTCCGGAATTTCCGGGTGCAGTCAAGACTGGTGGAGTTCCAGTAAATATGGTTATGAATATGCTGCTTGTCCGTGTGAGTGCAGACGATGAAGGCGTGGTTGCCTTTTAAGAAGCGCTCGGCAAATTCGTAGCCGATGCGGTTCGCCTCCTCCGGCGTAATCTCACCGGGGCGAAAGGACTGGCGCACCTGATAGGCGATCACATCGCTGTCCTGTCTGCGGCCGGTCAGCTGATAATACTCGCGTTTGGAAAGCGCAAATTCTGCATCTGCGGTCTCCGGGTCGCAGGCATAGGCGCTGATCAGCTGACCATCATGGGTTTTATCCGGATTTTTGCCGTAGTCCAATCTGTCGGACAGGCACTGTCGGATGGTTTTTCCCTTGTTCTGATGCATGGGGATAATGCGCGTTGTTGCCATATCGGTTCACCACCTTTTTCAAAAAAGAAAGGCTCCTGCCGGCAAAAGCAGAAGCCCTCATCAATACAATTCACTTTGCGCCAACTTGGCGACAAGTTCTGTTATCCGTACACGCTGTCCTGAATCCAGTAGCGGAATTTCTGCACCTGTCCCAGAAGCATGATGGAGAACATCGGCAGTCCGAACGGGGTAAAGAGAAACGCCGCAATCAGTCCGCAAATGCCCTGTGCGGTCTTCCCGTCAAAAAGGATGCAGAGTGCGCCCAGTCCCACGGCAATGGCGATGAAATTCATAACAACAGCGGATATCTGAACCAGTTTCGACGCCAGCCAGACGAAAACGGATAAAACGGCAATCATCGGTGCGCAGAGAATTTTCAGTAATATTTTCATGGTCAGAGCCTCCTTTTCTTCTTTTCTGATTCTATTGTAATTCCGAAATTCAAAACGCTCAAGGATGCGGAGCCGGATAACAAAAAATGCGGGCAGCAAAGCGTGCAGCTCTGCTGCCCATGGGGTGTATTGTCCTTATTTCAAGGCGGACAGTTTGGTAAGAATATCGTTCAAGCGGGCAGCGGTTTCTTTCTGAAACCCCAGTATTTCCTCCAGATCGGTATCGTAGATGCGTCCGGTATCATGCAGATGTCTTGCAATCTGATTGATGTTGGCGTTTGCACGCCTGAGCAGATGCAGCATCTCCTGAATTTCCGGCATATCCAGCCTGATGACCATGCCGTCAATAGCCATCTTCCGCAGAAATGCGCTGAGGTTCGTACTGCCCGACAGCGCCATGTTCTTTTGAATCAGGTCATACTCCTCCTGCGTTGCCCAGAAGTGCATACTGATGTCCCTGGTGTCTGCCATCATCAGAGCTCCTGCGCTTTATCCCTACTGGGTTTCGGCGCGGCGTCCGGCAGGGGCTTCTGGAGCTTTTCCAGAACAGACGGCTTTTTCTCTCTGGGTGCTTTCTCCAGTTCCTTTCGGAAATGAGTAATGAACAGATCCGTCAGGCCGGTGTGCGGTCTGTCCACCACGAAATAGCAGTTTCGGTCTCCGCCCCAGGAATCAGGATTCGGCACGACCGGCACGGTCTGCGCCCACTCCCGGTTGGCGCGGCTGATGCGTCCATCCCAATCCTTATACTGCACGGTATTAGCCAGCACATACTGGATTCTCTCCATGCTGAATTCCGCACTGACCGCATCAAACACCGCCTGAGAATTCAGACGGTTGTTGCCGTAATTCTCGGAAATGGCTTCCTCAATGGCCTCCTTGCAGGCGATGTTGGCCTGATAGGATTCTCTGTACAGCGGCAGTTCTCCATGCTCACGGGCATAGGCTGCATCATGCCGGTATAACGGCGTATCCGTTGCGATTTTCTTTTCCATGTTCAGCGAACCTCCTTCTCGGTTTCATTCTGTTTGGGATGACTGTCCCGCTGCGGCAGCGGGGCATGGAGTTTGGCCAGCACAGACGGCCTTTCGGATTTTGCACTGACAGCAGGGCGCACCTCCGGCTCGCTGTCTGCAATCTCGGCCATTGCTTCCATCGGCGTTCTGTCATCGATATTCAGTTCAATGTTCAGCTGCGCCAGACGGGCAGATTTCTCCTTCAGCTCCTGCTCCTGCGGAAAGGGCTTGCCCAGTTCCGCTTTGGCGGTCTCCATCTGCGCATAAAGGGAATCCAGCTTTTCCTGGACACGGGCAAGGCGCGTTTCCATGCCGGCAAGGGCATTGTCGATGCGGATGAGATTGCCTCTGGGGTCTTTGCCCAGCTCCACACGATGGGACATTTTCCCCTTGAGGGTCAGCACATACTGCTTGCCGAAATCCTCCAGCGTCAGAGACATCTGAAAGCCCCGGTAGCTGCCGATGGGCACCGGCTCCAGCCCCTTGACTTCCTTCATGGCATCAACCAACGCCGCACCGGCGTTTTCCTTATCGGTCAGAACATCGCCCCGCACTGTCATACCGGCAAAGCCGTCCTGCGGATGGGGGTGTTCCGCCAGCGTCTGCATATCTGCCTGAAACCCTGCGATGAATCCCTTGTTCTGTTCAATCTGTTCCGGGAAGTGGCGGAGAATGTTGTCCTCCAGCCGGTACTGCTGACTCTGATGATTGGCCTTCATCAGCTTCAGCCGTGCCACATCCACATCCAGATCCATCTTCTCCTTGATGCGCTCGTCACCGGCGCAGAGCGCCTTGATCTCCGCATAGGACAGCGCAGTTTCATCAATGTCCTCACAGCTTCTTACCGGGCTTTTGCTCGTCATAATCTGCGAAATGAACTTCTGCTTGTTCTCCAGCGTCTGCCAGAGATAAGCGTCAAAGGTGGCCTCCGTCACATAGCGGAAGATGTGGACTTGCTTGTTCCTGTTTCCCTGACGGATGATTCGGCCGGAGCGCTGTTCCAGGTCGCCCGGCCGCCACGGCGCATCCAGGTCATGAAGCGCCACAAGCCGGTCCTGCACATTCATGCCTGCCCCCATTTTGAAGGTACTGCCCATCAGCACACGCACCTGACCGGAGCGGACTTTGGCAAACAGTTCTTTCTTCCGTGCTTCGGTATTGGCCTCATGGATAAAGGCGATTTGTTCTCGCGGAATGCCTCTTGCCACCAGTTTTTCCCGGATGTCATCATAGACGGTGAACTCCGGTTCCGGAGGATCATCCTTAACCGCACCTGCGACAGCATGAAGTTCCGGATTATCCAGATTACCGCCGACCGCCTTGGCTGCTTTTGCTGCCGGCGCGCCGGTCTTGGGTGTGCTCAAATCGCAAAACACCAACTGGGTCAGTTTGTCCGCCTGACCTTCGTCCCAGATGCGGTAGATGTTATCCACACACATATTGACCTTGCTGGACGGGTCATCCGGCAGATCGGGATTGATGATGCGCTGGTCGAGTCCCAGCTTTCTTCCGTCCGTGGTGATGCGGAGCATATTGTCCACGCTGGCGTCCACTGCACCGGCATGGACTTTGGCAGCGCGCTCGGACAGCTCCTGCACCATCGCCTGCTGAATCTCTGTCGGCTGTGCCACCACATTGTGATAGACAGCCTCCGGCACAGGAAGGTGAAGTTGGTCGGATGTCTTGATGTCTGCAACTTCTTTGAACAGGGTCATCAGCTCCGGCAGATTGAAGAACTTGGCAAACCTTGTCCGCGCACGGTAGCCGGTACCCTCCGGAGCCAGTTCAATCGCTGTTGTGGTTTCACCGAAGGTGGAAGCCCAGCAGTCAAAATGAGCCAGCCCCTTTTTCTGAAGCGTGTCATGCTGGAGATAGCGCATCATGGTGTAAAGCTCGGTCATGGAATTGCTGACGGGCGTACCCGTTGCGAACACCACTCCCTTGCCGCCGGTCAGCTCATCGATGTAGCGGCATTTCAGCAGCATATCCGAAGATTTCTGCGCATCCGTTGTCGAGAGTCCGGCCACATTTCGCATCTTTGTATAGAGAAACAGGTTCTTGAAGGCGTGTGCCTCGTCCACATAGAGCCGGTCAACGCCCAGTTCCTCAAAGGTAACGACATCATCCTTTCTTCCGGATTCCAGCAGTTTTTTCAGCTTGGTTTCCAGTCCTTTCTTCGTGCGCTCCATGGACTTGATGGTAAAGCGCTCCGCACGGCTGTTTTTCAGTTCTTCAATACCCTCGGTGACTTCCTCAATCTGTTCCCGCAGCAGCCGCTCCTGCCGTTCCATGGAAACGGGAATCCGCTCAAACTGACTGTGCCCGATGATAATGGCGTCATAATCGCCGGTGGCGATGCGCGCGCAGAACTTTTTGCGGTTTTTCAGCTCAAAGTCCTTTTTCGTTGCCGCCAGAATGTTGGCAGACGGGTACAGCCTCAGAAACTCCGAAGCCCACTGCTCGGTCAGATGATTCGGAACCACAAACATCGGCTTGTGGCAAAGCCCCAGACGCTTGCTCTCCATGGCGGCAGCGACCATCTCGAAGGTCTTGCCTGCGCCCACCTCGTGCGCCAGCAGCGTATTTCCGCCATAGAGAATGTGTGCGACGGCGTTCAGCTGATGCTCCCGTAAGTGAATTTCCGGGTTCATGCCGCTGAAAGTGATATGGGAGCCATCATATTCGCGCGGCCGGTTGGAATTGAACAGCTCATTGTAGCGCATCACAAGCTCCTGCCGTCTGTCAGGGTCTTTCCATATCCACTCGGAAAAGGCGTCCTTGATGGCCTGCTGTTTCTGCTGGGCAAGGGTCGTCTCTTTGGAATTGAGAACCCGGCGCTCCTTGCCGTCCGGGTCAGTGACGGTGTCATAGATGCGCACATCGCGCAGGTTCAGCGTGTCCTCCAGAATCCGGTAGGCGTTGGCGCGCTCTGTGCCGTAGGTCATATAGGCGTTTATATCGTTGTAGGACGGCTGGGATTTTCCGCTGATGCTCCACTCCGCAGTAAACGGAGAGAAATGCACCTGAATACTCCGGCGCAGGTAATACGGCGGCTCAAAGGTTTCCTCCATAAACTGCTGAATGTATTTCTGGTCAATCCAGGTTGCGCCCAGGCGCACCTCAATTTCAGAAGCGTCCAGATCCTTCGGCTGGGAAGAACGTAGTGCCTCCACATTGGGCAGATAGGCCGGATCGGCAGATGCCGCCTGTTCCGCTTCCCGCAGTTTCTGGCGTACATTGCCGGAGAGATATTCATCGGCAGTCTGCCACTCGTTTTTCACCGGGTCCCGGAAGATAACGCCCTGCAAGCCGTCAACCAGCGATGACTCGTCCATGCCGGTCAGCTGCTGCATATACTCAAGATCAACGCAGGCTTTTTCGGAGATGGATAGTGCTAGTGCTTCAGACGGGGTATCTACGGAGGTCACGACCTCATGGGGTTTGATGGTGCGCTTGGTGAAGATGTCCGCCTTGCGCTTCAGCTGTTTTTCCTCGTCCAGCTCCTCCAGCGTACACAGCAGGTAGTAGGAGCTGTCGTCCTGAAATGCCAGCGCATTGGCGCGGCTGTTGATAAGGCCGTATTTTGAGGTAAAGCTGTCATAGAGCGTGTTCAGCTCTGCCTGGGCCTGCCGGATTGCGCTGTCCGGGGTCATAGCGTCCATCTGTAGATCGATCAGGTGGTGCAGGCAGTCGCGCAGTCCCACAAGCCCCTTGACGCGCTCCGAAGCGGTCGCGTTCAGCGCCGGTCGGCTCATCAGGCTGTTCTGCCGGTAGTAGACCTCTCCGTCCACAACGGTATAGCTGTAGTTTTTGACATTCGGGTCTGCGGGAATGCTGCCCGAAAGCGCCTCGTCATCGCCGAGCTCCGGCAGTTCCGCCGCCTGATAGGTGCCGCGGATGTACTTCACCGCGTCGTGAAGCTGATCGGCAAGCTCCAGCCCTTCGATGGGCTCTACGGTGAAATCCTGTCTGCCGTACTGGGTGCTCTCGGAGGACTGCCGTCCCAGAATCATCTCCGGATGCTCCACAAAGTAGCTGTTGATGGCAAAGCCGTCCTCATTCCGCCCCAGATGTACCCAGTCCGGTTCAATCTCGATGGGACAGTCCCGCTTCTGCAGGAAGATGATATCAGAGACAACATCCGTGCCCGCATTGGCTTTGAAGGCGTTATTGGGAAGACGGATTGCGCCCAGCAGCTCTGCCCGCTGCGCGATGTACCTGCGGACTTCCGGGGACTGCTTATCCATGGTATAGCGGCTGGTGACGAAGGCGATCACGCCGCCGGGGCGCACCTGATCCAGCGTCTTGGCAAAGAAATAGTCATGAATGGAAAAACCGAGCCTGTTGTAAGCCCGGTCATTGACCTGATACTGCCCGAACGGCACGTTGCCGATGGCGATGTCATAGAAATCCCGTCTGTCGGTGGTTTCAAATCCTGCCACGGTAATGTCCGCTTTGGGATAAAGCTGCTTTGCAATCCGCCCGGTAATGCTGTCCAGCTCTACGCCGTAGAGCCTGCTGTTCTGCATGGATTCGGGCAGACAGCCGAAGAAGTTCCCGACGCCCATGCTGGGCTCCAGAATATTGCCCGATTCAAAGCCCATGTTTTCCAGCGCCTCATATATGGCATGAATGACGGTGGGACTGGTATAGTGGGCGTTCAGCGTGGAGGCTCTTGCCGCCTCGTATTCCTCCGGTGTGAGAAGCTCCTTCAGTTCCGCATATTCCGCGCGCCAGTTTTCCTTCTCCGGGTCAAAGGCGTCTGCCAGACCACCCCAGCCCACATACCGGGAGAGCACTTCCTGCTGATCGGGGCTAGCCTGAAGCCCTTCGGCTTCCAGCTGTTTCAGCAGCCGGATGGCGCTGATGTTTGCCTGATACTTGGTCTTGGCACCGCCTGCACCCAGGTCAGAATCCGTGATGCGGAAGTTCTGGGCGTTCCTGTGGGTCTGCGCCCTGTATTCTTCGTACATCGCCTGTTCTGCCGCACCGGCGTTGGGAAATGTCTGCCATTCGCCGCCGATCTGTACGGAAACCGGATTTGCATTGATAGCATCATCTGGGCTGACCTCCGGTTCGGGCGGCGTATGCTCCGGCTCCGCGCGCAGCCGTTCTGTAACGATGTCATAGGGAAGCCCGGTCTGCTCGCCGGGGTAAATTGCCTTGGTCTCGGAAGTCATCTGCGGCTGTTCAAATGGTTCCTTACCATTCAGCCTGTCGGCGTATTTCTGCGCTTCCTGCTGTGAACGAAACGTCTGATAGATGCCGCCCACATCATAATACTGTCCGTCCCGTCCCTCCGGCACGGAATTGTCCCGGATGATGAACGGCTCTTCAAAAGCATCGGAAGTCAGCTCCACGGTAAAGCGGGGTTGTTCCAGTTCCTCAGGCAGGGCGTCCAGCATATCCTGTACTTCCCGGTAATGCTGGGAGGAAAAGCTGATGGTTCGTCTGTTGTACCCGGCATTGGCAACCAGGTAGTCGATCCCTGCCGCGTCCAGCTGCGGACGCATCAGGGCAAGCTCCGCTTCAGTCAGTTCCGCCTCCAGATTCACTTGGGGCACCGTCGTCTTTTCTGGGAAGAGAATCCCGCGCACGGTCTCAACCGGTTCGTTGCGGAAGATGGGAAAACCGGTTCCGTCCTGGAATGTGATATCCCGCAGGGAGGCTCGGCCATCCCTGACATCATCCACCGCAAAGCGTCTGCCGTCCAGTGTCAGCTCCGCGCCGATCAGGTCGTTATCGTCCTGAAAATGGGATTCAGACTCCATTTCCGCAGGCTCCGCCTTCTCCGGCGAAGCGATACCCGGGGGCACATCCACCGCATCGTTTCCCTCGGTCTGCGCCTCATATTTGGAGCGCTCCACATACTCCCATTCGGCAGCTTCCCGCTGGGCAATTTTCTCTTTCAGTTCGAGCAGATAGTTCTCCGCCACCCATTCGGAATCGAAGTCGGCAGTCACGCCGTCCTCGTCCACATAGAGGCCGTCGTGCAGATCGTCCCAAATGCCATAGCCTTCGTCCGTTTCAATGACAGCAAAGCGTTCATAAGGTTCGACCTCACTCTGCGCGGCAATCTGTTCCGCTTGCGCCAGCATCCGGTCTGCCTCGGTAAAGAAGCGTCCGTCATTCACCAGAATCCCCAGCTGACGCTGCACTTTCGCCCACGGCAATTCCAGCGTTCCATGGTTGGTAACAACAGAAAAGATATCCGCGCCGCCAAACTCATCTTTCAGCCATACGGCAGCTCCGCGCTCCCGCCCATGCGCCAGCATATAGTCGTTGACGCGGGATTTGCTTTCAAAGCTGCCGTTCCAGCGGATGAGTGCATCGCTGATTTCATCGGCTGTGACAGGCTTCGGCACAGCAGCCGGTTCAGCCTCCAATACGGGTTCTTTTCCCGCAGGGGGCACAGAAAAAACAGATGCGTCCTGAGTTGCTGAGATGGTCATCTCGGAGGTGTCCGCAAACCGCTGAATCTGTTCCTTTATCGCATCCGGCAGACTGTCATCGTAGAATTTTACCGTCCTGTCCGGGTCAATATGGGCGATGGTCTTGTAATCACCGTGTTCTGTCTCTTTCCGGTTCCAGACCGTCACACCGTTCCCCATAGCGCCGTATCCGACGTCGTAGCGGGACAGGTCAATCTCCTGTGCAAACGCCCGTAAGGTATAAACGCTACGCTCTTTGCTGTCCTCCGAGGCTGCGGATATGGTCACATCAAAGTGCGCCCGCAGCTGCTCCACATACCCATCGAGAGCATGGGACGGTACGCCGCACATTTCCACATGCCCCACTCCGGGGATGTTCCGGGTGGTCAGGCGAATGTCCAGCAGCTCGGAGGCTTGCCTTGCATCCTCGCCGTACAGTTCAAAGAAATCACCCACCTGGAACAGCACCATATCATCAGGATGGTCGTGCTTTACCTCGTTATAGGTGTTGTAGATGGAATTGCGCCGCAGGTTCTGCTGATACAGCTCCTGTTCCTTCGGAGTCAGATACCGGTCTTTCCGAATCAGGGAATCCACACGCTCGGCAACCTTCGTCCAGTTCAGCTCTACAGGGGCACATCCGCCTTTGGTCAGCCGGATACCCTTGGCACTGTGATCTTCGGAGGAATGGTCAGCCCCGGACAGTGCGTGAGAGCGCCCGCCGATGCCGTACTCCTGCTTCAGAAAATCTGCTTTTTCCTTTATGGTGTGGTCTGCGGTAAAAAAGGCATAGATTCTACCCTTGCCGCCCGCCACAGAGCTGCCGCCGGCAAGCGCTTCGCTGATTTCATCCTCCGTGATAAAGCCCTGCGGTTCTGCAAGATCGGCAGGCCCGTCCGGATATACCCGGCGCTCGGCGGAGATATCCCTGATGCCCTGCCACAGCTCATCCATTCGGTGATAATGAAAGCGCAGAAGTCCTCTGTTTTCCGCGTAATCATTCAGGAATGCCAAGAATTCGCCACGAAGCGTATCGGCAAAAGCATTGTCCTCCATCTTCTCCGCAAGCGCTGCGGTGGCGTCCGGATAACCGGCAGGAAGATCGTCCATGGAGGAGAAGTAGCCAACCCGGTTTGCTTCCTCACTCAGGTCATGCTTCAGATAGAGCAGGCTCTGCGCCAGTTCAGAGCGGACACGCCCACCAGCCTCGGCGAGCTCCACATTGGAAGCAAAGCTGCCCTCTTCCAGCATCTGTCCGATTCTTTCTGCCGCAGCCTCCCATGTAATGACCTGAGAATCAGCGGCATATCTGGCCTCACGGCCTTTGTGCAGATGAATGCCGTCTCCGTCATACCACGCGGCATAATCGCCGTGTTCACCCCGGATGCCGTAGCCGCCATGAAATTCCCTTTGCAGCAGCGCCGCGATTTCCTCAATCGGCTTCTGCTTCTGGAACGCATCCGCGATATGCTCTCTGGCGTGGCTGGTATTGCTGCCGAAACGGAGCATATCGTCGATTTCTGTCTGGGCAAAAGAAAAAGCGGACAGCACTTCGGTTGTGCGATCCGCTTCATCAATTTGGGATATCTGCTCCTGTTCCGAGAGGAAAAGGTTCAGAGAAAGCTGTTCAAACTCTGTCCCGGCAGGATATCCGTTATTCAGTTCTTCCGGAGGCTCCAGCTCATCGGCTGTTAATTGTACACCAGCTCGTTCAGAATGATCTCCTCGGCCTGCGCCTTCAGCGTATTCATCATGCCCGCCCATTTCAGCGGGTCCCTGCGCTTCAGTTCTTCCGTCACGCCGGCCTGCTTCGCCATCTGCGGCATCAGCTCGTCCAGTCTCCGGTGCGCCGTCCCGTCGATCTCCCGAAGGTGCGGATACAACTGCTCCGACAGCACCAGTCGGTTCCACAGAATCGGGCGATGCTCCTTCAGGTACTGTTTCCGCATCTGCCCGTACTTCCCGATGGGTGTATCCTCCTGCTCGCTCAGTCTGATGTCCGGGATCAGATAATCCCCGTTCTGCCTGTACGTCATTTTCATATGCCATGCTCCTTTCCGCGATCTGTTCGCGTTCATAGTTTCGGATGGTCGCTCCGATTTCCCGCAGCACCTGCTGATTGATGCCGCTCACTGCCGTTCCCAGCGCGCCCGCCGTTTCCGGGGTATTGAAATCGAAAACGCTCATAAAGTCTTCGTGTTCAAAGTAGTTTTCCGGCTCCAGACCGCAGCGCAGCATCAGGGAATAGCTGATACTGACCTCTGCGGCATTCCGGAAGGCCACTCCTACATTGAATTCATCATACTCTTCCAGAAAAGAATCCTCAAGGATGCCGAGGATATCCCTTCGGTTGTCCTCCCAGTATTCCCGCGCCAGTTGAGAGGCCACAGCCTCCAGCTGAACGGCAAGGCTTTCGCCTGCCGGAACGCCGTAGTTTTTCTCCAGCATGGAAGACACAGCCGGAATGTGCTCCTCCCGCAGTTCCCACAGGTTCAGACTTCTGGAATTGGGTCGGGTGCCGGTATCCGAAACATCAAACACATAGCGCAGTCGCTCGCGGTCGCCGCTGGTATCGATGAGCGCGATGCCCTTAGAACCGCGCCGCACATACCGGCGCATCGTATTGTTCCAGACGTCGAACTCCGCACAGGCGGTTGCGTCCGGGCGCTGGGCATGGATCATGACCTGCTCGTGATACGGGTATTTGTACAGCCTCGACGCGGTGGCGAGGAAGGACTGCCAGCGCTCCAGGCTTCCGGTCAGCTGCCGCTGAGCTTCTTCCGACATTCTTCGGTACTCCTGCAATTTGCTTGCCATAGATCACGTCTCCTTTCCAAAAAGAAAAGAGCGCCCACATGCCATGGACGCTCCCGATTTGAATTGTATTCAGTTTTTCCGTCTGATCTCAATCATCCGGCGCGGCTTTTTACCCGGCGCATTGTGCCGGAGTCCGAACACCATATCTGGCGTCCGTTCAAAAAAGCCAATATCTTTTTTCCAGCTCATCCCGCATTTGCAATGCTGCAGGCCGATGAACTGCTGTTTCATCTTTCGTCCGCAGTTCGGGCAGACCTTATTGCTCTTTCCCATCGTCTTAAATATCCAGACTGTTTTCATTCAGCAGGAAATCATAGACGCTCATAATCAGGACACCATTCTCATTATAATACGGTGCCGGAGTATCCTTGGTGATGATAATTCGCTTGAAGAAATCTCCGGTCAGCATCAGAGAACGCTGTTCCTGCTCCATCTTCGCCTGATCCGGAATCGCGTAAGCGGACTGGATATAGTAGCGTTTGGAGCCTTTGTTGCAGACGAAGTCAATTTCCAGCTGTTTGCGGATGCTGTTGCCCTTTTCGTTGGTATCATACTGCATGATAACACCCACATCCACATTGAAGCCGCGGATTTTCAGCTCATTGAAAATGATGTTTTCCATGCTGTGCGTTTCTTCCAGCTGTCTGAAATTCAGGCGGGCATTTCTCAGCCCCATGTCGGTGAAGTAGTATTTCACCGGGGTATCAATGTATTTTTTGCCTTTTACATCATACCGGACAGCGCTGTCGATCAGGAAGGAATCGCAGAGATAATCAATATACTTCTTGATCGTATTGCTGCTGATTTTCTTGTTCTTGACCGACCGGAAGGTTGCGGCAAGTTTTTCAGGGTTTGTCAGCGAACCGATTGCGGAGGATAGAATGTTCAGAAGCTCTTCCAGCTCCGCCTTGTTTCGGATGTTGTGCCTTCCGACAATATCCGAAATATAGGTCTCCTCAAAGAGAGATTTCAGAAACGCGATTTTCTGATCCGGAGTGGTAAAGCTCAGCACCAGCGGCAGACCGCCGTACAGCATATACTCATTCCAACCATCCTGCTTCGTGCCGGGATAAACCGACATGAATTCCGCAAAGCTGAGTGGGTACATATGCACTTCATCGCCGCGTCCTCTGAACTCTGTGATCACATCCTTGGAGAGAAAGCGGGCATTACTTCCGGTCACATACACATCCACATTTTTCATTCGGGTCAGGCTGTTCAGGATTGCCTCAAATTCCCCAAGCAGCTGCACCTCGTCAAGCAGCACATAATACATGCCGTCGTCTTTGATCTTCTCCTTCAGGTAAGGATAGAGCACATCGGGATCGCGGTACTGCTTGTTTTCATAAGCATCAAACGCAATCTCAATGATGTGGCTTTTTTCTATTCCTTCTGAAAGCAGGTAATCCTTGAAGAGAGTGAACAGAAGATAAGATTTTCCGCATCTCCTCATGCCGGTTATCACTTTAATCAATCCGTTATGCTTCTTGCTGATCAGCAGATTCAGGTAACGGTCTCTTTTAATTTCCATGCAGCGCACCTCCTATTGCGGATTTTTGCGGTTTACTGCAATTATCCGCAATAGTATTATACCACGCGCGAAGTCATTTTACAACCGGTCTACGAAAGATTTTTGCGGTTTCCTGCAAAAATCTGAAATAGGAATCAAGCCGTATTCCGAAATCCGGTGCGCCTGCACCTTTTTTCGGAATAGAATCAGATATCGAAATCGGGGTAGAGCTCCAGCTGCCCGAACTCCTCATCGGTCATTGTTGCCAGTTTTGTAAGCGTTGATTCGGTCAGCGACAACAGCTGCACCTCGTCGCGTTCCAGGTACTTCTTCATTTCCGTGAGCTTCTGTATCAGGCCGGTGCGGCTGCTGCCGGCGCTGTAGATGCACATCAGATTCATCTCGTCATTGGTGAAATTCATCATATCAGATCCCTTTCTGCGCTTTTCGTCTGCGCGGTCTTTTCGCTTCTGGACGGCGCGGGTGCATGGAGCATTGCCAACACGGAAGGCTTTTTGCCCGGTTCAGAAACCTGCTTATCTTCCTGAACGACCTGTCTGGCTGCTTCAAACAGAGCCGATAAATCGGGAGCCTTGGGTTTGGTCTCCGGCTGTTCCTTTGGACCGTTGTTGATGATGCCGTCGATCATCCCGTAATCGTCCTCCATGGACATCTCCGCATTTTTCAGGTAATTGTCCGGAAGAAACGCCGGAAACTGAACAAAGCCCACGCTGTCCACATAATGAGAGCTTACCGCACCCTGCTGCTTTAAGACAACAATGTCGCTGACAGACAGGCTGTGCCCGGTAAAATCCTGCGGGTGGGCAGTGTTGAACTTCATGTACAGGTCATCCAGGCGGGCTTCTGTACTGCCGTCAGACGGAAGAGAGCCGGAATAAACCGCCTCATAATGGTCAAATGCAGGCTCAAGACCATGTTCCCGGAGATACTGAGAATTCATAAAGCGAAGCTCGGCCAGTTCCGGATCTCTGCGGAGCTGATAAATGCAGTAGCTGTCTGCCGGATTCTGCTGGAAGGCTTTCTGCCATCTGTTTTCCGTGGCGACAGGAAACTGCTCCTTTACCGCCTCCCAGTCTGCGCGGTCAATGCCGAAAATGCCGTCATGATTCAGAATCTCCGTCTGTTCAAAAGCCATCGCCTCGGTATTGTCCCCATAGAGAAGATATACCGGCACATCGCGTTCAAACAGCTCCATGGCGCGTTCCTTTGTCAGCGGGAGCATCGCATCATCCGTATAGCCGTAAGCGTTCCGCGCCTCCACGGAAATTGCCGGGTCAGCCGGAGTATCCGTCTCCGGCTCCGGGTTTTCCTGCACAGGCGGCTCAATGGCAATCACCGCATCCTGCGCGGCCTGCAATTCATCCAGTATCCCGATGTCCGCAACCTGAAGCGGGGCGTTCTGCCCGATTCCATGGGAGTTGCAGATTTCCAGTGCCGATTCGGCCAGCGTGCTGATCTCCATATCCAGCTGACCGCCGTCGAGTTCCTTCATGGATGCCTTATCGTAAATCGTGTAATCCACGCCGGTGTCCGTGCGCTGAACATGAAGATACCGGTCATCCACGGCATAAAGGCGCTCCATCGCCATGGCAGGTTCAGCAGCAATCAGCTCCGCCTCGCGCTCTTTCAGGATTTCCGCATAGTGCCGGTCGATATCGTTGATAAGGCCGTCGGCGGTCTTGCTGATCACCTCCAGGCTTTCCCGCAGCTCCGGCAGGGTTTTATCCTTTGACCAGGACGCGATATAGCCGAAACTGTTATCACCGGTGGCGATGCCGTAATAGGCGCACACTGCATAGGAGATGCTTTCCGCCTGCACCTCTTCGGTACTGCGGGAGAGTTCTGGTGTTTTCTCCTCAGTATCTTTGGTTCGATTGTGAAGCAGCGCGTGCGCCATCTCATGTATGACCGCAGATACCGTCTGCACCTCGCTCATGCCTTTGCGGATGGCGATATCCTGATGCTCCAGATCAAAGTAACCGTCCATACCGCCGCCCATTACCTCAATGGAAATGGGAACCGGAGAGGAGCGGCGCAGCGCCTCCATGAACACATCGTAATTCGCCACATTGCCCGACAGGTCATGGGCCAGCTGAGGCAACGGCCTGCCCTCGGTCTGCGAAACGTCGAACACCGTCACCGGCTTGTACATGGGAATCTGGATGGTCTTTTCCTCCGTAATGATTTTCCCGTCCGCATCCAGCATGGGAAGCTGCGTATCCGGGTCGAGCTTTTCCTGCTCGATTTTCTTCTTGAAGGGAGTCGGGGCAATGATTTTTATGCCGTGTTCTCCCTTGATGACATTTCTGCCGAACTGATTCTTCCATTTGTTGAAGCCCGCCACCAGCGTGGCGTCCGGTTTCTGCATGTGGATCAGCACCTGATTGTTTACACTGTAATGGTGAAACCGGCTCATGGTCTGAAGATACTGCGCATAGCTCTCCGACTGGAACAGCTCTTTGATGCCGTCCTCAATACTCGCCGTGATCTCCTTCAGCCTGTCCCGGCTGCTCTGTTTTTCTGCCATATACCATCCTTTCCGGGAAACAGGGCGCAGAGCCGAAGCCCTGCGCCTATCTCCCTGCATTATTCGTCCGAATCGCGGCCTTTACTTCTGTCCGGCGGGACGGTGCCGGCCTCCTTTGCACGCCTGCTGGCCGCCTCGCGCCGCGCTCTGGAAAACGGCTCACGGACGGAAACACAGCTTTTCGGCACAATATAGCTTTTCGCACCGGCAGAGGAGCGTTTTTTCTCCTCATACACTTCTTCCGGACATTTTTTGCAAAGGGCGTCCAGCTTTTTAATCAGCCTCCTGTCATAGGTGTAGACGCTGGCGGTATCGTCTGCATCGGAAAACAGGATGATCGTTTCGCGTTCTGCGGGGCTCAGCTTCATGCGCCGGTTTTCTCCCTGTCAAACTCCAGAGCATAGCTGGATTTCTGCCCGTCGTCCGTCAGTACGAGGTAGGCGGAATAGCTTTTTCCGGTCTTTTCGGAATACATGCCGCTGACAAAAGTTTTTCCATCCTTCAGAAGCGCCTCCGCCATCTTTTTTGTC
Organism: Erysipelotrichaceae bacterium; assembly: GCA_902399855.1. Taxonomy (GTDB): domain Bacteria; phylum Bacillota_I; class Bacilli_A; order Erysipelotrichales; family Erysipelotrichaceae; genus Faecalicoccus. The sequence continues at coordinate 110,239 of CABOGK010000001.1, read as the reverse complement.
AGAATGATGTGCTTTGCGGACAGATAGCGGTTGTCCTTCCAGAGTCCGAAGCGGCAGTCGCGGCGCTCACAGAAAAAGCCGGTCTTGCTCTCCGTAACCGGACCGCCGCAGCGAGGGCATTTTCCAACCACCGGGCGTCCTGACGGGAACAGCACCTCTGCACCGCTCACAGGTTCGTAGTCGCGCACCAATTTGGAAACCATGCGGCTGATCTGCTCCATGAACGCCTCTGGGGAGAGCTCGCCGCGCTCGATCTCTTTCAGCATGTTCTCCCATTCCGCAGTCAGAAGCGGAGACTGAAGCTGTTCCGGAAGCACCGTGATCAGGGAGATACCGATGTCCTGCGGAACCAGGCTGACCGCCTTTTTATTCTTCTTTCGCTCCACAAAACCGGAGGAAACCAGCTTCTCCAGAATCCCGGCGCGGGTGGCGGGTGTGCCCAGCCCCTTGCGCTCGGCATCATCCGGCATCTCTTTCGCCCCGGCATTTTCCATGGCGGAAAGCAGCGTATCCTCGGTGTATCGGGCAGGCGGCTTTGTCTTTCCTTCCTCCAGCGAAACATCAAAACTGTCAATGGACTGTCCTTCCGTCATCGGAGGGAGTACCCTTTCCTTCTGTTCGCCCGCCGCATAGCTTTTCCAGCCGGTGTTCAGCACCGTTTTTCCCTTTGCGGTGAATACCTGCCCGCCGCATTCAACAGTTACTACCGTTTCCAGATAGGAATACGGCGCACTGACCGCCATCAGCACCTGACGGGCAACCAGCTTCAAAACCTCGCGCTCCCCGGCCGTCAGCGCAGAGAGTTCAGCTTCTCCGGCAACCATCGTGGGAATGACGGCATGGTGATCAGAAACCTTACGGCTATCACAGACCTGCTTTGCAGATACATCTCCGACCGATACGCCGAGAATCCCGGCGGCGCAGGCAGCGACGGCCGGAACCCCGCTTTCCATATCGTCCGTCAGGAAGCGGCTGTCGGTTCGCGGATAGGTACAGAGCTTTTTCTCATACAGGGACTGAAGGTAGTCCAGCGTCTGCTGAGCGGTGAAGCCCAGGATGCGGTTGGCATCTCTCTGGAGCGTTGTCAGGTCATAGAGCGCAGGGGCTTTTTCAGATTTTTCTTTCTGCTCCACGCTTCGGATCACTGCCGGCGCTCCTGTGCAGGCGGATTTCAGATTTTCCGCATCCGGCTTGTTTTTCAGCTTTTCACTGGTTGCCGTGAAATCACCGGCGTCCAGCTTCACCGTATAAAAAAGCTCCGGCTGAAATGCCTTGATTTCCGCTTCCCGCTGTACCAGCAGCGCCAGCGTAGGCGACACCACGCGTCCGACATTCAGCGTGCGGTGATACAGCACCGAGAAAAGCCGGGTAGCGTTGATGCCCACCAGCCAGTCCGCCTTGCTTCTGCAAAGCGAAGCATCATAGAGATGGTCGTACTCGCTGCCGTCGCGCAGGTTTGCAAAGCCCTCGCGGATTGCCGCATCCTCCATGGAAGAAATCCAGAGGCGCTTCACGGGTTTCACGCAGCCTGCCAGCAGATAAACAGTGCGGAAAATCAGCTCGCCCTCGCGTCCTGCATCGCAGGCATTGACGATTTCCGTCACATCTGAGCGGCGCATCAGCTCCGTCAGCAGATCCAGCTGCTTTTTCTTATCGCGCCCGACGCTGTACTGCCAGCTTTCCGGAATGATGGGGAGCTGTTCGCGGCTCCATTTCGCATACGCCTCGTCATACACTTCGGCGGAAGCCAGCTCCGCCAGATGGCCGAAGCACCAGGAAACGAGAAAATTTCCTCCTTCGCAATAACCGTCCCGGCGCTTGTCAGCGCCAAGGACGGCAGAAATGGATTTGGCCACAGATGGCTTTTCGGTAATCACAAGCTTCATATCGTTATCCTTCCTTTCTCTGATTAGCGCAGATGCGGTCTGCACCATTACACTTCATCTGTTTCCTCCGGCTGGTCGTCCTCGATGACGTATTCCTCCTCATCATCTTCGTCATCATCGCCGAAGTCGTAGTCATCCAGATCATCGGGGCCCTTGGTATCGGGCTTCTGCTTTCTGAATTTGAACCAGTACACAGCACCGCCTGCACCAAGACCGGCGATCAGCAGCAGGAGAAGCAGAGGCGCGGAACTGCTCTTTTCAGACTCCGGTTCTTCCGGCTCCTCCGGAGCAACGGTAGGTTCCGGTTCCTCCTTGACCGTACCGGTGCATTCCGTCAGATTGGCCTTGCAGACCGGACAGTTCAAGTCCACATCACCGGCTTCACAGCGGTCGGTACAGGTGCATTTGACCGTAACCTCGCCGTCCTGCATCAGCGCCATCAGGTCAGCCTCGTCCACCAGATTCAGAAAATAGACGTTTTCACCGTTCTTATTCCGGTCGATGACGACGTAAAAGGTGTTGTCATTTTTGGACTGCACCGTGATGAACTGCTTTCCGTCCGAGGTCTGGTACACGTCATCCACAAGCTCCAGGTTGCCGTCGGGCGTCAGCGGGGTTCCGGAATCTGTATCCCCGGTACTTCCGGTTCCGGTTGAACTTGTATCAACATTATCACCGGCAATAACCGTACCCTCGCTGACCTTCAGATAGCCACCGTATACATAGCCCTCCTTTTCGGGCACGATGACTTTGTACCAGCCGTTTTCTTCGCCGATCACCGTGACGGTATCGCCGCAGGGAAGCTGGCCGATGATATTGTAGCTGGTGCTGGCTCCGTCACGCAGATTCAGCCTGCCGCCGTTGGTTGTCACCGTTCCTATCCTCTCTGTCTGAACGGCAGTCTGACTGGCGGAGGACTGCTGTGCAGCAGTCTCTGCTGTGCTGTCCGCAGAATCTCCTGTGTAGGCAAAGGCGGGAGCTGCCAGCGCCGTCATCATGGCAAGCGCTGCCGCCAGTGCGGTCAGCCCCCTGCGAAGCATCCTTTTAGTTCTCATGTTCATATTCCTCCGTTTCCTCGTGTTCATCGGGATCTTCGGTTCCGGGCACATCCGCAGTCCTGCCGCTCAGAAGCGCGGCCAGCTGCTCCGGCGTCATGCCGATCTCGCGCACCATGCCGATGATGTCGTTGTTCTCCAGCTTCGTAATCTGCTCGGAGAGCTTGCGGTTGCGGTTCTGAAGGTCGGAAATCTTTTCGGTATTCCTGCTTCTCTCTGCCTTCAGCTTTTCAATTTTCGGGTTCATACTTCTCCTTTCTTACGGGCTGGGCAGCCTTCCGAACTGCAGGAAGTGCTGCTGCCAGTAGTTCGTATCAATACTCGTGTACTGGATGGGGTCGCCGCAGTGGATCATCATGTTGTTGCCCACATAGATGCCGACGTGCGACGCACCGGAAGTGTCGTAGGTTTTCTCAAAGAAGATCAGGTCGCCCGGTTTGGCGTTGGCCGGGGAAACATAGGAACAGATATTCCGCAGTCCTTCGGCACCAAGCCGCCCCACATTCCAGCCCACACCGCAGTGATTGATGACCCAGCTGACAAAGCCGGAACAGTCAAAACTGGTGCTGGGCGAGCTGCCGCCCCAGACATACGGATAGCCCAGGTATTTCTCCGCTTCCTGAATCATGGCCGCGAACTGTTCATCCTCAAGCGCGTCCGCCGGGATTTCGTACCGGTACTGGTCGCCGTAATAGCGGTCAACGTAGGAAGAACCGGCAAACAGATCGGGCCGGTTGCCCAGCGTAGACATATAGGAGGCATACAGGGACAGATGATCCTGATCCATCAGGTAGACCGGCAGATGGGACAGATTGAAGTTTTCCAGCGTCACCGTACAGATGTAATAATCGTAGGGAACCTGCACTTCATATTCGTATGTCTCGATGCTGGTCGCGCCGGTCTCCGGGTCTGTAACCGTGTAATAGCCGGTGCGGGTCTCCGTCCTGTAGCGGGTTTCAACCTGCACATCCTCCGTCAGCGTGTACTGGCGGTCGAAGATAGTCTGAAGCAGGTCGCCCACCTCATCAATCGTCCATTCTCCCTCCCGGAGCGCCGTCAGCATGGAAATCAGCACATAGGGGTCATGTTCGATCTCATCCAGGTCAAAATGGTATTCGTCGTAATCATGGGTGCTTTCGTAATTGTCCAGATACTCCTGAAGCTCTGCCTCAAGCGCCAGATACTGTGCCTCCGCCGCCAGCATATCCGCATCGGCGCTGGGATAAGTGGTCAGCACGCCGGAGGATGTGAGCGAACTCATCATCACGGAACAGCTGGACATCACAGCGGAAACAAACAGAAACATCATTCCGATGACGCCGAGAATCACAAAGCCTTTTTTGTGCCGGGCGACAAACTGAACGGCTTTGGAGGTTTCCTCACCGGTTTTCTTTACGGCTTTGGCCGCAGCCTCGGATGCCTTGACCGTGTTGTCCGCAGCCTTTCCGGCCTTGGCCTCGGCATAGGCTTTCTTAATGGCGCGCTTCTGCTGGAACCGGGAGACCGGGCTTGCGCCCCATTCCGGATTCTGAAGCTCCGCCTCCTTATACAGCGCCTTCAGATTGGCCCGGTCGGCGGCGCGTTCTGCTTTCAGCGCTCTGGCATAGGGTTTATCCTGCAATGTGCGGTGGGCGGTATCCAATGTGCGGATACCGCCCTCGGCGCTGCTGATGACCTCATGGGAGACCGATGCGGAAACGCTGCCGTCCGCGTCCTCATGCAGTTCCCGGTGGGATGCTGCCGAAACCGCATTGAGCGGAGTGGCCGCTGCGGCATGCGTGAGTTTGGACGGGCGCTTTTTCTCGGTCTCCTCAAAAACAAGGCGCGTCACGACCTGATTTTCCTTCGGGTCATAGACGCGCTGTTTCTGAACGATTTTCTTTTTGGGGATTCTGCTCTCAGCCTTTTCCAGCTTCTTGCCTGCTTTTTCCGCCTTTCGGATGGGCTTTTGAAGCTCCGGCGTTTCCAGCTCCTCCTCTGTAAACAGAAGGCGGGGCGAGCGTTTTGCCATGTGCATCACCTCGATTCGTATGGTTGTTGTTTTGTTCAGCCGATGATCTCGGACCTTTCTGCCAGGAATACCTGTTTGCCTCTGGGCGTGACCAGCATCTGTGTGCCGCGATGCCCGTTGGGCGCGATAAACTCACGGACAACGAACAGGCCGTTGCGGTACGGAAGGGCGTGAGGATGCATGATGCCTTTGCTGTCATAGTAGGCATATTTCTTCCTGACGAGATAGGCCGTGAACATGCTCTGGGGAACACCCAGTTCCTTGGCGGTGAGCCGGATGCCGGTGCAGTCGGGGCAGTCTACCAGTGCATCGAAATACGCTGCCTTGGGAAGTGCCACGGTCAGCTGCGCCTCAGCCTGTTTCAGCTGCCCGGCCAGCTTTTTATTGAGGGTCCGTTCCTCCGACAGCGCCCGCACGACCTGCGCCGCCACATCGGCATTGCCTGCCGCCTGCTCCAGCAGCGCATCGGTCATATAGGCTCCGTGCCTGCGGATAGAGGGAAGAACTTCGCTCGTCACCCAGTGCTTGAAGCGCTTGGCGCTTTCCAGCTTGCTGGAGAGGATCAGGCTGTAAAGCCCGGATTCATTGATGACTACGGGGTGTTGCTCTCTGCCGATGGAGTCATGAATCGTTACCCCATCTCCGCAGTAACGGTCCTCCGGATCAACATGGTCAATAATGGCTTTTCTCGGATTACTGTATCCGAGAGCCTTTGCCACATCTTTTCCGACGAACCACGGATCGCCGTTTTTTCGCACCGTCCGCAGTTCTCCGAACTCCTCATTCTGAAATATCTGCATCCTGTTTTCCATATCTTTTCGTCCTTTCTTATCCAGCCTGCTCCTGCGGCTTGGTGGTGATGATTCTGTACAGCTCCGTATCCTTCGGGAATCGGTCTACAAACGGAAGAATCGTGCTGCCGTAAAAAAGAAGCCCTTCGCCTTCACCGCTGTGGGTGACATACGAGAGCTGATGGGGAGAAATATTCAGTTGTTTGGCGAGAATCTGCCGGTCGCCGGACGCCTGGTTCAGCATGAACACATAGTCGGAGTTTTCAAAGATGTTTTCCACCTCGCGGGAGGAAAGCAGGTCTTTGACGTTCTGCGTGATACCGGTGGGAATGCCACCCCATTTTCTGAAGCGCTTCCAGATTTCCACCGTGTACGCCGCCGTCTGTTCCTCGCGGAGCAAAAGGTGCATCTCGTCGATGTAATAGCGGGTGGATTTGTGCGCCTCGCGGTTGATGGTCACGCGGTTCCATACTGCATCCTGCACGATCAGCATACCGATTTTCTTCAGCTGCTTGCCCAGCTCCTTGATATCGAAGGACACAATGCGGTTTTCGATGTTGATGCTGGTGCGGTGATTGAACACGTTCAGAGAACCGGTGACATAGATTTCAAGCGCCGTGGCGATGTACTGCGCCTCCTTTTCCTCCTGTGTCAGCAGCGCATTGTACAGATCCTCCAGAATCGGCATGTTTTCCGGCACGGGGTCGGCCAGATAATCCCGGTAGACCATGCGGACACAGCGGTCGATGATGGTCTTTTCCACCGGCTGCAAGCCCTCCTTGCCGCCTACGATCAGCTCGCACAGGGAGAGAATGAAGTCGGATTTCAGCGATAACGGATTCTCATCGTCGCTGTAATTCAGGTTCAGATCCATGGGGTTGATGTAGTCGCTGGATGTGGGCGAGATTTTGATGACCTGCCCGCCCAGGCGCTCCACCAGTGTGCCGTACTCCGATTCCGGGTCGCAGATGATGATGTCGTCATCGGTGACCATGAATACATTGGCGATTTCGCGCTTGGCGGCAAAGGATTTGCCGGAACCAGGTGTGCCGAGAATCAGGCCGTTGGGGTTCTTGAGGAGCTTTCTGTCCACCATAATCAGGTTGTTGGACAGGGCGTTGATGCCGCAGTAGAGCGCCTCCTTACCGCTCTGAAACAGCTCCTGCGTGGTAAACGGCACAAAAATCGCCACACTGGATGTGGTCATGCCGCGCTCGATCTCCACCTGATTGAGTCCCAGCGGCAGGCTGCTCATCAGCCCTTCCTCCTGCTGGAAGTCGAGCCGGGTCAGCTGACAGTTGTATTTCTGGGCAATGGAGCCCGCCTGGAACACATTGTTTTCCAGCTGCTGTTTGGTCTCCGCCACGTTCAGCACCAGGAAGGTCAGCAGGAACATGCGCTCATTTCTGGACTGCAGATCCTGCAGGAGCTTCTTCGCCTCATTGCCGTACGTGGCCAGGTCACTGGGGATGATGTCCATATCATATCCGGCGCGGACGGCCTTTTTCTGTTCCTCAATGGTCATCTTCTGCAGATCGGTGATTTTGCGCTTGATGGTTCGGATGGCCTTGACCTGATCCACCGACTGCACATGCATGGTCACGATCAGACTGCTCTGCATATCCAGAAAGTCGGCCAGCATCCGGTCATTCAGCTCCGGCGCGAGAATCTGCAGGAAGGAAACCTGCCCGATTTTCCTGCCCATGGTGAAGTTTTTGCCGTTCCGGAAGGAAAAGGAGCTGGGCGCGATAAAGTCCTTCACAGAAAGCCCGGTGGGAGCCAGCCAGTCCCAGTCAAACAGGAAAGGCTGCTGCTCGTCCATGTGGAAGATGCCGTGGAGCAGCTCCAGACGCTGTTTTCCGTTCATCGGGTCAGCCTGAACGCCCAGCCGCTTGAAGTTGTTCAGCACATCGGTCTCAATGCGCTCCAGCCGGAGCTTGGCGCTTTTCAGCGAATCGGCCTCGATGCCGAAGGTCAGGTACTTGGTCTTGATAAGGCCATTGTTGCCTTTGGCCAGCTGATTTTTCAGCATCTGGGTGTATTCGGCGCGGATGCTGTCGTAGCTGTCGCCCTTTAACGGAATGGCGATGCGCTCCGAGTAGGTATCCTTGTTTGCCGCCGTATTGATAAAGGACAGCTCAAAGCGCACGGAGCTGTCAAAGTAGTTGAGGAAGTCGCACCAGCCGTCAAAGATGGCGGCCTTGTCCTCGTTCTGATTCAGCTGATAGTTGATGTCCTGGAACTGCACCGTCTTGGTGTAGTAATGATCGGTCACGCGGCAGATGCCGTCCGGGAACATGCGCTGAAAGGGGATGGAATCCTGTGCGGATTTGTGTCTTTTGTCCTGTCGTCTGGCGTTCTGAATGGCAGCGTTAATCTGCTGCTTTTCCGCTCTTGTGAGCTTTTTCGCCTTGGACAATCTTCTGTACCTCCTTATCCAGTTTTTCCTGCCGTACTACGGCAGAATAGAAGTTGTTGGTTTTGTATGGCCGCTCCTTCGGGCGGATAAAGCTGACCTGCACGATATTGCGGATGATCTTTTCCAGCGGCTGTCCGTTCTTCTCATACATGGCGAACATGAAAAAAGGCAGCATGACAAGCACCATGAGAAGGGTTGCCGTACTGCTGCTGACGTGTCCCTTGATGAGGAAAAAGGCCGGAAGCCCCACCAGAAGCCCTGCACCGAAGCAGACGATCTGGCGCTTGGTCAGGTTGAAGGCGACCTTGGTTTTGACTGCGTTCATGTCCTTGGGTACGGGTACATATGCCATTCTGATTCCACCTCCTTAATGTGCGTTGAACACGCTCTTTGCCAGCGAGCTGGTCTTGAACAGCGTGAAGCACAGCAGCACGGTGTAGCCCATAACCGTCCAGATTGCCATGGAGATATCGCTCTCCACGACCATGTTCTGCACAAGGACGGCATAAATTGCCACGCAGACGATGATTAAGAAGCCCTGAAACGCCAGCGCGAACAGGCTTCTGAGATAGTTCTGACCCATCTGGCTCCACTCGTGATTCATCATGGTGGACATGGGGATCGGCGCAACCGATGTGACCAGATAGATCTCAATCATTCTGCCGAAGCAGATAAGCATAATGATGATAGACAGGATATGCATGGTTACACCTACAATCATGGACTGGAACCACAGGCCGATCAGGCTGGAAAGCTCCATGGCCATCAGCGTTTCCTCAAGCCCCTCTGTGACAAGCTCGATATCCGTATTGCCCACGATAATGCCGGCGGCGTTGTTCACCACCGTCTGAGAAACGTCGAACACCGCCATAACGATATTCCAGGTGTTGGACACGATCAGAATAGCGCAGGCCGTCTTGAACACCCACATGAGAATCGACCAGGTGTCAAAATCATGCATGTTGTTCTTATCCATGATGATGCGGATGAATTCCATGGTCATGACCAGCGCCAGAATGATACCGGCTATGGGCAGGATCACGTTGTTGGAAAGGTTCTGAATCATATGGAAGATTCCGCTGTTCCAGCCCTGCGGGGTCTGACCGACCTGCGCCGCAATATCTCCGACCTTTGTATTCACCGATTCAACCATCCCTGTCAGGTTGGATGCAATCGCTCCGGCAAGAAGTTCCTTGAGCCATTCGGTCAGCGTGTTGAGCAATAAATCCAATCGGCATCGGCCTCCTTTCCGGCTCCCCCTGCGCTATGGCAGGGGGAAGCCCTGGATTTTACTCACTTCTGTCTTGCTGTGCGGCGATTAACCGAAAAGACCGGTAAGCAGGGGGACGAGGGTCATGCCGATGAGCGCCACGCCGCCGCCCGCCATGAGCTGCTTCATGCCCTGGCTCTTGGCACCGGGGTTGTCGTTGCCGTAACCCTCCATGAGGTTCACGACACCCCAGATTGCGAGACCTGCGCCCAGGGCGATAACGAGAGTCTGAAGAACACCTACTGCGCTGTTGAAAAATGCCATATTCCGATTTGCCGGAATCCTGCGGGAGTATTACTGATAATGCTGTTGTCTCCGGATTGCAAAAGCCGGAACCGACTGTTTCAGCACCTTTATGGCTGCTGAAACCTCCCGATTCCGGCGTCTCCTTTCATTTTTGAATTGATTTTGATGACTGCGTCTGTTCCGACTTTGCAGCGGGAGTCGGCATCTTTTTTCGTTCATCTGATATCCTCCTTTATCCGCCGGCAGTTTCGCCGGCGTCCATCACGGATGCGTCGATGTCGTAAACGTCATAGACCTCATCCGGTTTTGGCTTCAATCTGCGGGACAGAAAGCGTTCGATGTCGAACTCATTCCGCTTATCCGCATCTGACAGGTATTTGTAATTCGGGTGTTCGGTAATGTCGTACTTATCCGAAAGGAACGGGCGTACACCGCGCAGCTGCAGGATGCACTTTCCGCCGTCCAGCACGGCCAGTTCGTCCACAGTGGCAAGGTCTTTGCCCAGCTTCTGATAGTTCAGGCTGTGGCTGACCTCGCGCCCACGGCTCTCACCGGTGTTGAAGGTATCGATGGTCTCCTTGCCCAGCGTCTGGTTCAGCTCCTTCAGCGTGGTCGGCTCCTTGCCGCCCAGAAACAGTGAGGTATCGCAGTTGCCGATGATGGTATCGGCGCTGTCCTTATACAGCGCTTTCAGCTGGGACTGTGCCTGAAGCACCAGGCAGGCGGAAATCTCGCGGCTTCGGATGGTCGCCATCAGCTTTTCCAGATTGGGAATCTGACCGATGTTGGCGCACTCGTCAATGAGGCAGCGCACATGAATCGGCAGACGCCCGCCGAACTCGTCATCCGCCTTTTCACAGAGCAGATTGAAGAGCTGGCTGTAAATCATGGAAATGAGGAAATTGAAGGTGCTGTCCGTGTCGCTCATGATGAGGAACAGCACAGTCTTCTGGGTATCGCCCTTTTTGGTTCCGCCCAGCGTATCCAGTTCCAGTTCATCATACATGGTGATCTCACGAAGTTCCTGAATGTCAAAGGGAGCAAGGCGCGCACCGGCGGAAATATTGATCGATTTAGCTGTTTTGCCGGCGGCCAGCTTGTATTTTCGCCATTGGCGCACGGCGAAGTGGTTGGGGTCACGCTCGCCGAGCTCCCGGAATGCGATATCTACATTATTTTCAAAGGTTTCATCATCCTCACGCACCTCCATTGCATTGATGAATTCCACAAGCGTTGCGAAGTTCTGTTCCTCCTTCGGCGCTTCATAGTAGATGTAGCCGATGAGCGCCGTGTAAAGCAGGGTCTCCGCCTTGAGCCAGAAATCATCGCCTCCTTTTCCTTCGCCCTTGGTGTTGGTAATCAGGGTGTTGACCAGCTTCAGAATATCCTTCTCGCTGTGAATATAGGCGAAAGGGTTATAGTGCATCGACTTTTTGAAGTTGATGGTATTGAACACCTTGATTTTGTATCCTGCGCGCTCCATCAGTCGGCCGCACTCGACCAGGAGACTTCCTTTCGGGTCGGTGACAACGTATGAGCTGTGTAATTGCATGAGCTGCGGCTTCACAAAGAACCTTGTCTTACCGGAACCGGAGCCGCCGATCACCAGCACGTTTTTGTTCCGTGCTGTCTTGGGGTCCTTGGGCCGGCTGTTCATCGTCAGCCGCTCCGTCTGGGTCAGAATGATGTTGTTCCGGAAGTCCGGGTCCATATACGGTTCAATGTCCTCCGGCGTTCCCCAGCGGGCGGAGCCGTATTCCGTGTTCTTGCGGAACTTCTTGGCGTTTTTGCCCCGGACATACACAACCACCCACATGATGACCGCTCCAGCGATGCCGATGAGCAGATCAATCGGGTGGAAGCTGGGCAGCGGTGAAGCAAAGGCGCTGCCGAAGCCGTCTGCCAGATGCAGGAGCTTCTGGCTGGCGTCCGCGCCGGGGGTAAGGCGTATGCCCTGCGCCACCTTGTCAAACAGATAGATGAACAGGACATATGGTGCGTTCAGAAGCAGCTTCTTTTTCAGCTTTTTATCCAGCCTCATAGCTCCAGCCCCTTGTCCTTGTGCCGAACCCTGTCCTTCTTCACCGCCTGTTCCAGCGGATTGATCGCGCGCAGCTTCTGAATGACGGACGGACGTTCCTTCTTTTTCGCAACGACCGCCGAGTATTCCCGGAACGCCGCGTTCAGCGCGTCGCCGTCCCGCGCCTTGAAAAAGACCAGATATTTGGGAATCTCTTCGGTGGTATCCTTCTTGACGGCATAGTCGATGCCGTATTTCCTGGCCACGCGGTCGAAGTCCTTGATGTTTTTATCGCTGATCTCAATGTTCTGAACGCCCTGATTCTGACCGACCAGCTCTGCCACCGACTGTTTGCCGCGCGGCGTAATTGCTGCGGCCTGGGCTTTCTTAGCCTGCGATTTGCTGTGGTGATTCAGAAACTGACGGATCGCCCACTTGAGTGTGCGTCCTGTCAGCTTTGCGCCGGATATGGTCAGCGTGACGGTTCTGTTTTCAACCTCCTCCTGCAAGGTGCATCATCTCCTTTCTCTGCATACTTTCCGGGCGACAGTTACAGCTCCATGCCCGGTGCTTTTCTGTCCGGCTTCGGATTGGCCGCTGTGGGCTCCGTGGGAATCGCCATGATGCTGCGCCCCATCTTCAGAAACGCCTCCGGCTTTTTGAACTTCTCCTCGTACTTTTTCTGAAGCTCCTTCGGAATGGAGGAGAAGTGATCGCCCTCCGCACCGCAGATGAAAAAGGTTCCGGCGACAACATCGATGATTTTTCCGTCATCGTCCCGGATGGCACGGTTCAGCGGCAGGCCGGAAATCTTGCCCTCCTCGTTGCAGACCAGCGTGACCGGATCGCGGAAGAAGGGAGCCTCCTGAATGTAGCCGCCCACGACCTTCTGTATATCCTCAAGAGAGGAGCCGATGGTGGTCATCCGGGCATACTGTCCGGGTTCCACAAGCAGCACCTCAATTGGCTTGTCTGCCTCGATTTCCTGACCGTCATTGCAGCTGAACTCTGCGCCGACGAAGTGGTCGGCGTCCAGCACCACATCGCCTTTATCCCACATTTCCTCAACCATTGCCTGCGCTTCCTCTCTGGTTGCTGCCTCAACCGTGATGGACTTCTGAAGTGTTTCGGTAATGGTGACTTCAAATTCTTTCATGGGCCGACCTCACAGCCCGAAAGCGCAGCGGATTTCCGCACCGTTGGTCAGTTCAGCAGTCCCGTCCTCCAGCACCTGGGTGATCAGCTTTTTGTCCTCCTCATCCAGCGAAACAATATCGCCGTCCTCCAGCGCAAAGATAATGCCGGGACCGGCAAGGTAGCAGTCGCCGTTCTGATCGATGATGACGTCATCGCTGTTAAAGGCGATGAAAATACCCGAAACCGGCATCAGCTCCAGACTGTCCGCGCCGCCGCTGTTCAGCGCCAGCGTCAACGCCTCATACAGCGTCATGCTGATGGCCGCTGCGCCGGGAATGGCGTAGATGACCTCCGCCTTGCTTTCATCGTCCTCGCCATCGGCTTCCAGATGAATGCGCAGCGTTTCAGGGAAGCCATCCATGCCGTCCAGATACAGGCTGTCCGGCTGGCCGTCCTCCTCGCTGACATAGATGTTCAGATCTCCTTCGATGTTCAGTGTGATATTTGCCATAAAAACTCCTTTCAGCGCTCCTGTTGATGCGCTCTGTTTTTCTGCCAGGCTTCCAGCAGTTTGATGATGGTCTCCTGCATCTGCAGGGGTGTGTAGGACTTCGGAAAATACTTCCGCAGCACATCACCGCGGATGGTTATGCGGTCGAGCTCGCTTTTCTTTTCCTCATCCATGATTTCGTACATGGCTTCCAGTGTGCATTGTCCGTTCTGGCTCAGGCGTTTGAGGCGCTGTGCCTGTGAAAGCGACGGTGTTGCCTGCGCGTAGTCCATGGCATCGAGAAACTGCTCCTGCTCCTGGGGTTTCAGGTAGGACAGCTCGACTGCCGGATTGAAGGCCAGCTCTTTTCTGTCCACCATATCCAGCAACTGCGGAATCAGCTCCGTAAGACGGATAAACCGCTGTACCTGCCGGGCGCTGTCGCCGGCCGGCTGACCAACCAGCTCTGCCGTTCTGAACTTTGCGCCAACTTGGCGCAAAGTGGGGTCGGTGCGCTGTCCCTGATGGGTCAGGGCTTCCATCTTCATGCGGTAGGAAAACGCCCGCTCGCTGGGGAGAATGTTCTCTCTTTGCAGGTTGCTGTCCACCATGGTAATCACGGCGGTATCATCGTCCATTTCCCGGATGATGGCCTTGATATCCGCTTTGCCGGCAAGCTCCGATGCCCGGAACCTGCGGTGTCCGGAAACGACTTCAAATTTGCCGTCCTCCGCCGGGCGAACCAGAATTGGGTTGATTACGCCGCCCGCCATGATGCTGTCGATGGTGTCCTGCATCAGCTCATCCTCATCGTTTACTTTGAACGGGTGGTTTTTGAACGGCCGGAGTCTGTCCAGCGGGAGCAGTACGACCTGTTCCGCAACCTCCCATTCCGGTTTCGGCTCTGTGCGCGCCTGTTCCAGAATTTCCTGTGCCTTGCTGCCGGTGTCTTTGTCCTGGGGAGCGGCCCGGGCCGCGTGTTCCGCTTCCGGCTTTTTTCGCCTGCCTGTCTTACCGGTAGTCCGCTTTGCCGGAGCTGCCGTGTCCTTTTCTTCTGCCAATTTGCATCACCTCCCGGAAATGACAGAAGCCGCAGCGGGAAAGCTGCGGCTCAGACAAAGCCGTTTGCCATATCGTGACGAACAAGTGCGTCGTAGTAATTCGATATGGTCAGCGGCGCGTTGTATAGGGAAGCCAGAAGGTACTGCTTGATGTTCCGCACCTTGCTGGCGTTCTCCTTGAAGGAACTCAGCACATATTCGATATGCGTGCAGTTGAGCTTGAGGAACTGGCTCTTGACTACCTCTCGGGGCTTGTCGTCCCCGGCAATTCGGATGTACTGGCGTTTGGAGCAGATGGTATCGAGAAGGAGCTCCATGATCTCTGCGATGGTATCCTGGTCATACGGGTTGTTCTCCAGGAGAATGTCGTACTCCAGATTTTCTTCAAGAATTGCGCGGTATTGTTCCCGCTCATCCATATCCCGTCCCATCTTATCCACAGGAGCCTGACCGTGACCGCCTGCTTGACCGGAAGGGAAAGGATAGGCTTCAGTCTCACTCAAATCAGTATAATTTGAATCAGTATTACTTCCTCGTGATTTTCGGGATTCCGGAGTCGTGAAATTCACGTCTGCTGAATCGTGATTTTCACGAGTCTTGATTCGTGATTCCGGTGCAGGCGGGATGCTGCCGGCGGAGTTATCCACAAAGTTCTTGACGAATATGAGATTGGGCTTGCCCAGTCCCTGCCGCTTGCGCTCTATGAGCCCGGCTTTGCTGTCCAGCTCGTTCAGCAGTTTGGTAGCCTTCTGATCGGCACAGCCGATAGCCTCCATGACCTCCTCCAGCGTGAAGATGATAAACACGCGCCCCTGTTCGTCCAGCCAGCCGTTTTTGCGGCTCAGGCTCATCCGATCCAGCAGAATGCCGTAGAGAATTTTGGCCTCGGCGGAGATGGACTTGAAGCGTTCATCGGTAAACAGTGCCTTGGGTATACGGTAAAAGGCAAACTGATCTGCCTGGGCACCGTAGAAATAATCCAGCGTCACTTGGCGCGCCCCCTCTCAAGCGAGCGAAGAATCTCCTTCGTACACCAGCCGATGCACGGTCCGCACTTGCCATACGGACAATCATCGCATTCGCTTACAGGTTTCGTTTCCGGCTTTGGCCGGTCATAATAGCAGACCTTCAGCATACAGCCGTGTCTGCCGTAGTAATAGCAGTACCGGCAGTCCTTCGGCTTGCCGTTTTCGCAGTAATCTGTCATGGCGTTCATCCTCCTGAAAATGGGTACAAAAAAAGCGCGTCTGTCCAGCCGTAAAAGGCATTCTCCCCGGAGGGAGAGACAGACGCGCAAGGCGTGTTCATATTCAATTCTGGCAATAAAAAATGGGCTAAGCGTCCATCGCTTACTCCCAGTACAACATCAGCTATTCAGTTTCGGCATTGCCCAAATGCAAGGGCTTATGCCGCAAATTCCTTGAAATTACAGGCTTTTTCGGGTGTTAGTCCACAAATAACAGCCTCATTGGCCATTATAAAGTCAGCTTTTAGTGTTGGATGTAAATCATTAAAGAATGTATCAGCATGATATGGGCCAAAGTTTGCATCAATACCTCGAATTGCCATATTCATCTTGGCCATTTTCCAAGTATCCGCATTTGACTCTTGACCATATACTGCAATCTCTCCACGTTTCCCACTATGTGCTTGAATAAATTTGGCACTTTGTACAAACATACCACCAGAACCGCAACAAGGATCATAAACACGACAATTCTTATATGGCTTTAAGATAGCTACAATTGTTTTAACAATACTGGCAGGTGTATAGAATTCCCCACCTTTAACTCCTTCATGAGCCGCGAATTGTTGAATACAATATTCATAGGTTCTTCCAAGAAGGTCTTTACTATCTTCTGTATCTTTCATATCCATATTAGTAAATAGATCAACTACATCACCTAAAACCCTCTTATCTAGATCAGGGCTTGCGTAGTTTTTAGGAAGGACATTTTTCAATGATGTATTTTCTTTTTCAATGGTTCTCATCGCATTATCAATGATCTTGCCAATTTCTGGCGTATGTGCTGCTGAAGCAATTACATTCCACCGCGCTTCTTCAGGTACATAGAAAATGTTTTCTTCAATGTATGCATCTCTATCATCTTCAAAACCATCACCTTCGGCTACCAGTTCTTGATACCGTTTTTCAAACGAACTAGAAATGTATCTTAGGAAAATTAAACCTATGATAACCTTCCTATATTCAGTTGCTGGAATATGTCCCCATAGAACACAGGCTGCATCCCAAATTTGTTTTTCAAAACCAATATTTGTGCTATTCTTTCCCGTCATATAAAATCAACCTCCGATATTATTTATCCAAAATAACTTCACTTATATCTCCAATATCACAATAGAACATCTTACAGAAGTTCCAATGCGACAGGCTCATTTTTAAATAGTTTACAGCAGTGCTCAAGCTAATTTAAGTTGCTCTGAATAAATTAGCTTTTTCATTTGATTAGCAATTATCAATTTAAGTAATTTGTTATAATTGATTTGCATATTTGCTCTCCGCTTCTAATTAAAAATCTTATACACAGAATTATAAAGTATAATTTTTGTGTTCTCAATATATCAAGATATATTTGCCATTAAAGTAGATACTGTTGTCTATTTTTATAAGCATTGTCAACATTAATTTATTGGATAGCGTACAGTCCATATTCCTGGATAGCACCACTCTCAACATCATTTGTTCTTTGTCTATACTATTCACTTATAGAGTTTTCATAAATAGTATAACTCGTTTTGTTTCCATATAATTTAACTTAATTGATTATGACATCTCCAGCCCAATCAAAGAAAATGATTTTCATTGCTTAAATGTTTAAATAATGCCTGTTTCAATATAAATACATTCATGAGTTCGCAATTGCAATATCTTCATCTAAGATTCCAATTCAATACAGCATTTGCGACCATAACATATATTATTTTCTTCACTTAAAAGCTTCATTTAATATTTATGTAGTACTTTAAACCTAAAGAAAAACAGAACAATCATATGAGCATTGTTCTGTTTAGTGAGTTTATAAATATTTAGTGGACATTCTTCATTAAAGTATCGCTTAACTTAATGAAATTGTTTTTTTTGCACGGCTTCCCACTAATCCTCTTTTTTGCTGGCCTGAACGATACGACTGGCCTGTGGCTCCGGTACCGGATCATAACGATCCATTTCCATCGTATATTTACCCAGACCTTGCGTCATGCTTCTAAGTTCAATGGAATATCTGGCCATTTCTGCCATTGGAACCTGTGCTTCAATGATCTGATCGCCATCTTCCGGTGTCATACCCATAATGGCACCACGACGTTTATTCAAATCACCGATAACAGTTCCGGTATATTCATCCGGTACCGTCACGACAACATTCATGATCGGTTCTAGAAGAATCGGATGGCACTTTGTCATCGCATCCTTAAAGGCAAGTCTTGCGGCTAATTTAAAGGCCATTTCACTGGAATCGACATCATGGTATTTACCATCCGTCAAAGTTGTCTTGATGTTGACCATTTTATAACCGGCCAGGCTTCCCTCTTCACAACATTCTCTTAATCCATTTTCAACCGCCGGGAAGTATTGTTTCGGTACAGCACCACCGAAGACTTTTTCATCAAATTCCATTTCTTCTACATCCGGATTTGGCGCAAAATCGACAAATACATGTCCAAACTGTCCATGGCCGCCGGATTGTTTTTTATGGCGACCTTCACCGGTTGCACTCTTGGTAATAGTTTCACGATACATAACCTTTGGATCGGCCAAAGTGACTTCGGCTTTGTACTTATTCTTCAATTTGTTTAAGATCACATCCAAATGCTGATCTCCGATACCATATACGACGGTTTCCTTGGTTTCCGTATTATTGATGACCTTAAATGTCGGATCTTCTTCGACTAAACGAGCCAAGCCATTGGAAAGCTTATCTTCGTCATTCTTTGTTTTCGGGAAGATAGCCTGCCCAAACATTGGTTCATCAAATTCAATCGGATCAGCCATCAGCAGCTTACCTTTTTCACAAAGGGTATCGTTTGTCTTGGTATTCTGCAGTTTAACCAAAGCTCCGATATCTCCGGTAAACAGCTTACCGGCAGCCGTCTGGTGCTTTCCTTTAATGATATAGATTGAACTGATTTTTTCCGGTTTTCCATTATTGGCATTGACAAGTGTAGAATCGGAATTCAAAACACCACTTAATACCTTCAAGTAAGAAATACGTCCTACAAATGGGTCAACGATGGTTTTAAAGACCTGCGCTGTCAATGTTTCGGTTTCTGATGTCAACAATTCGACCTTCACTCCATTTGGTGTTGTAGCTGTGTACATTCCTTTCTCCGAATACGTTGGGAAATAGGAAATAATCAAATCCATCAAACGCTGGATACCAATGGATTGAATGGCACTTCCGGAGAAAACCGGACAAATCTCTCCATTGCGTACACCGATACGAACACCTTTTGTCAGTTCCGCATCGGTAAATTCTTCTCCCGAGAAAAATTTTTCCATCAGATCATCATCGCCCATCGCAACGGCTTCGGCAATCTGATCTTTGTACATGCTGATTTCATCCTTCATGTCTTCTGGAACCGGCTGCGGTGTATCGCTTCCGGCATGTTCGCCTTTATAATACCAGGCTTTATTTTTGATGATATTGACAGAACCGACAACTTCTCCGTTTTCTACGATCGGTACTTCAAATGGAATGATCGATTTTCCAAATTCTTCATGAAGTAAAGTATAAGCATCGTTAAAGCTTGTATTTTCTTCATCCAGTTTATTGATAAAGAAAATCGTTGGTTTTTTCGCTTCTCTTGCCTGTTTAAAAGCTAATTTGGTTCCGGACTCCAATACATCTTTGGCATTGGCTACGATCAGGCAGCTGTCACCTACCGCAAAACCAGCTTGTTTTTCACCGACAAAGTCCAAATACCCCGGTGTATCGATGAAATTGA
This sequence comes from Erysipelotrichaceae bacterium, assembly GCA_902399855.1. Lineage (GTDB taxonomy): Bacteria > Bacillota_I > Bacilli_A > Erysipelotrichales > Erysipelotrichaceae > Faecalicoccus. The sequence goes on along the minus strand of CABOGK010000001.1, from coordinate 90,888 downwards.
TCTTACAGTCTTCCCATTCGATTGGAACGATGGATGAATAGACAGAAATGCCACGTTTGATTTCCTCGGCATCAAAGTCGATCATACTGCTGCCATCGCTGGTCTTTCCAAAACGGTCGGTCGCTTTGGTGTAATACAACATAGCTTCCAAAACACTGGTCTTACCGGCACCACTATGTCCGATTACGCTGACATTGCGTACTTCTGAACTTAAATAATCTCGCATGGTCCAATCCTCCTATCGTAAGATCGGCTCCAGTTGAGCGCGACAGTGTTCTCTGACGTAATCTAAAGCTGTATTCCCCTGTTTGTCCTGCATATCTTTATCAGCACCATAGGATAACAATTTTTCAACAAGGCTTGGGTATCCTCCATAAGCAGCACGCATCAGTGCCGTACATCCGTTATTATCAAATAAATTCACATTGGCATTTCTTTCCAATAAAATAGAGATCGTATCTCGTTTAAAGGCGATGCAGGCTTCCATCAAAGCTGTACGTCCTACTTCATCCTGTGCGTTGATATCCGCACCGGCATCCAATAAAACCTGCACACAACGATCCTGGCCTAATAAAGCGGCACGCATCAATGCGGTACGTCCTCTGTCATCTTTGGCATTGACATCAGCTCCGGCATCTAATAAGGCCTTACAAATTGTTTTGTTTCCTTTTTTCGCAGCCCCCATCAAAGCTGTTTTTCCTTTATTATCCACTAAATTGACATCGGCTCCATTATCAATTAAAACTTGTACGACATCCTTACGATCTCGCTTAGCCGCACGCATCAATGCGGTTCTTCCATCTCCATTTTGATAGTTGACATCGGCTCCTGCCTTGATCTGCCCACATACCATCGGGAAATCACCATTTGCGCATGCATCCCAAAATACCTTGTTGAAATTCTGATCCATTGTAAGTTCCTCCTTCTATTATGATTTGATCAAATACAGAAAAACTGGAATGCACTCATCCCAGTTTTATCCTCTATAAAAGAAGTGTGAAATTCCATTTCCGCTTGTAACAACGCTAACTTTTGTCATCTTCACCACTTCCTTTGCTTGATTGGATTATATCAAAATCCCTACAAATGACAAATCAAGAGCCAAGAAAGCCATTTCTATGACCAAGTAAGCCACTTAGTAGCCAAATAAGGCATCCAGCTCTTCCAGGCTGGTGACAAAATGTACGTTTTTGATTCCTTCCTCATCTAAAAATCCTTCTTGGATCATAACATCCATCTGCTGCTTCAAAGTGTCATAATACCCATCCAGATTATAGAGCACACAAGGATAGGGTAACTGATCTAAACGAACCAGAGAAATGATTTCGGTAATTTCCTCTAACGTCCCCGGACCGCCCGGTAAGGCAATAAATCCCTGCGCCAAATCGATCATCTTCTGTTTTCTCTGTGACATGGTATCCACCATATATTCTTCATCTAGATGTGCATATAGCTTTTCGATCTTTAATAAAAATCTTGGCATCACACCGATGATTCTGCCTTTTCCCTGATAGACCGTATCCGCCAACAACCCCATCTGGCCTTTGCTGCCGGCACCATAAACCAATGTATTTTGATGTTTACAGATCCATTGTCCAATAGATCGAGTCAATGCAGAATACTTTGGATCTTTCCCTGTACTGGAACCTAAATAAACGGCAATATTCATAATACTTCCTCCCTGCCTGCTTCTACTATACCATGATGCATCATAAAAGTATCCTTGCATACTTCTAAAAAAAGACTGTGACGAGCACAGCCTTTACTTTAACACAAAACTGACCTGACCTTTCAGTTTATCCACAGATTCACAAACCACTTTAACTTTTTGTCCGATTGTATATATTTTCTTTCGATTTTGAGAAACCAGGCGTGAGGCGACTTCATCAAAATCAAAATAGTCATCCAAAGAATGAATCGGTACCAGTCCCTCTACCGTATTTGGTAATTCCACAAAAAATCCAAAGTTATGCACACTGACAATGTTCCCTTTAAATATTTGACCGATTTTATCTTCCATATATTCCGCACGTTTATAGTCGTTGACCTGCCGCTCCACATTCACGGCATCTTTTTCTTTTCCGGAAATATAGAATGCCTGTCGTTCACATTTCGCAAGATCCGTATTCTTATCTTGTTTATTCTGTAAGAATAGATATTTACGCAACATCCGGTGTACGACCAGATCCGCATAGCGGCGAATCGGCGAAGTAAAATGACAATATTCGCTTAAAGATAAGCCGAAGTGTCCCAGACAGTTGGCATCATATCTTGCCTTCTGCATCGCTCTTAAAGCTACATAGCTTAATACATCGCAAAGGGAAGGATCTTGAATCGACTCCAAAAACTGCTGCATATCCTTGGTCGTGACAGAATCTGGATAAAATGAGGTTCGAATTCCCAATGAGTGGGCCAACATGGTCAAATGCGAAACTTTTTTGGGGTCCGGTGTTTCATGGACTCGATAGATACCCGGAATTTCACAAGTATTTAATGTATGTGCCACACAAACATTGGCCAGGATCATAGCCTCTTCAATCATCTGCTCGGCAAAGCCACGCTCTCTGCATTGCACATCGATACACTTTCCTTCTTCGTCCAAAACCAATTTAGGCTCTTTTGTATTAAAATCAATCGTTCCTCGATCGTGTGAGCGCGCCTGTAACAGCTTGGCGCAGGCTTCAAATGAATATAAAAGTTCCTGAATGTCTTCATATTCTTTTTGTGCCTGTTCATCACCCTGTAAAAACCGATTGACCTTGGCATAGGTACAACGTTGATTGGAATGAATCAGACTTGGCACAATCTCATGATGCAGACAACGGCCCGAAAAATCAATATCCATGACACAACTCAACGTGCAGCGATCCACATGAGGATTTAAAGAACAGATGCCATTACTTAAGGCAAACGGAAGCATCGGTACAACACGACCTGCCACGTAAATACTGGTAGAACGGGCAAAAGCCTCCTGATCGATAGGACTGCCTTCCTTTACATAATGAGATACATCCGCAATATGAACATACAGGCGATACCCCTGTTGTGTCTTTTCAATCGAGATCGCATCATCAAAGTCTTTGGCATCATCACCATCGATTGTTACTGTCATTAAATCACGAAAATCGCTTCGTCCCTGCAGTTCTGCTTCCTGCACTTCTTTTGGCATAGCATCGGCCTGGGCCAATACTTTATCAGAAAAATGCTGACGAACATTATTGGCTGAAAGGATAGAAGTGATATCCATTCCTTTTTCATATTCATATCCTAATAACTTTTCAATACGACACTGTAAGGGATCGGTATATTTTGTGATCAAAACCAGTGCCTTCATGCGATGTTCAATGTTGAAATCATCCATATTTTGAATTTGAAACGAAGAATGCAGATCGACATCGCTATAGAAGACAAACTGTCCTTTTCTGCGATAGAAAGTTCCGGTTACCTTTGTGATTCCACGAGAATAGATATGAATGATTTCATTTTTCTTTTTTGTACAATGCACTAAGACTTCATCTTTATCAAAGGCATTTCGTCCATATTTTTTCGGTACATACACCTTCTCTTCTCCATTAGAAACCATAAATTCATACTTTGATAGATCTTTTACTTTTCCAACTACAAATTCTTTTTGATCAATATAAAAATACACACTGTGGTTATTACAAAGGATCTGTTGTTCTTCCAGTGCATTCAATGCCTGAATCAATTGTGTAAAATCCTTTGAGGATTGGCATTTCAGCTTTCGTTCCAAATCCTTTATTGTCCATTGTCTTTTCTTTTCAAAACATTCTAAGATTCGATCTTTCATTTTATCACCACCAAAAAAAGACCTTACGGCCTTTATTAAACGATCTGTAATGCGATTACAAGTACGAAATACAAAATTCCGCAAATCAAAGTAGCACGAGAGATGACTTTCTCAGGTCCGCGTTCCTTTTGTACCGCAAACAAGTTCAAATCACCACTTCCGGTAAAAGCAGCACTCAATCCATCGGATTTTCCGCTCTGCAGCAGTACAAGTATTATGATGATACCCGAAAGTACCATTAAAATTACATTTAAAAAATCTTCCATTTTATCCACTCTTCCTTATCAAAACTCATTATAACATAAACGAATCAAAAGAAAAGTCCAAACAGTCCAATAGATCACGAACAATGATGTCCGGATGAATGTTCAGCCTTTCCACATCTTTTTGTGTATGAACACCCGTCTGTACAAAAATCGTCTGTACATTCGCATTTTTCCCCAGTAAAATATCCGTTTCCAAATTGTCTCCGATCAAAATAACATCTTCCTTTTTCAAATGAAAGTGTGAAAGACAAAGTTCTAAGATTGGCGTATGTGGCTTTGCGATATTCGGACTTTTCTGCGAAGATGCATATTCAAACATGGCTACGATGCTGCCATTGCCCATTTCAAAACCACCGGGTTTTGCCAAGATACGATCTTGATTGGTGCCAATCAGCTTTGCTCCATTCAATAACAACTGCAATGCTTTGGAATACTGTGCATAATCAGCGTCTTTATTCAGTCCGACAAAGACAAAATCCGGATTTTGATCTGTGATTGTAAACCCTTCATCCAACAAGGCTTGTTTCATACCTTCCTTGCCGATATAGTAAGCCGTATTTCCTGAATAATGAGAACGAACATACTGCACGCTGGCCATAGCACTGTTATAAAACTGATCTGGAGAAATACCCGTATAGCCCATATTCTCCATGTGAATAACGTTTTCTTCGCGGGTACGCATCGAATTATTGGTCAAAAACAGATATGGAATGTTCTGTTTTTGACAATGTTCCAAAAACGTTTTGGCACTTTCAATGATCTGTGTGCCCCGGTACATCGTTCCATCTAAATCAAAGAGTAATGTTTTCATAAGCCTCCAAAAAAAGAAAGTCTAGTCGACTTTCTTTAAATCCATATAAGGAATTTCTGTCGGTGTTTCACGTCCAAACAGAATCAACAATACGGTTGCTTCCTGTTTTTCTTCATCCATAGCTTCCACAACTCCCTCTGAGTTTTTGAAAGCCCCGTTTAAGATTTCTACCGTATCACCAATACCAAAATCAACCTGAATGTTGATATCTTTACGACCTAAACGACGAAGCACGGAATCGACTTCCTCCTGAGCAACCGGGAAAGGCTTAGCTCCCTTTCCGGAAGATCCGATAAATCCGGTAACACCCGGTGTATTTCGTACAACATACCACGCTTCATCAGTCATGATCATCTGCACTAACAGATAACCGGAAAACAAGTTTCTTGTCTTTTCTACCGGTTTTCCGTTTTTATACTCGATTTCCTTTTCTTCCGCCACAACGATCTGGAATAAATAATCTTCCAAGCCCATTGTGCTGATACGACGTTCCAGGTTTTCCTTTACACGGTTTTCCTGTCCCGCATAGGTATTTACGACATACCACTCTTTTTTCAACTCTTCTGCCATGATGTCCCTCCTAAACTATCCAACGATAACCTTTAAAAGACCGCTGGCAACGAGTTCACAAATAAAGAAATAGAATCCAAATAATAAAGTAAACAGAATGACCAATCCACTGGATTTCATCAAGCCTTTAAAGCCCGGCCACTCCACCTGTTTTAATTCACGCCAGATTCCTTTGGGAGAATATGTTCTTTCTTTTTTTTCTTTCTTTTCTTTTGCCATAACGATCCCTTTCCTACTTTGTTTCTTTATGTAAAGTATGTTTGCCACATTTTGGACAATACTTTTTAACCTCTAAACGCTGGGTATTCGTCTTTTTGTTCTTTGTCGTCACATAATTTCTGGACAGACATTCACTACACGTTAAAATTACTTTATCCGCCATAAAAATCACACTCCCACAGCTTATTCAATTTAACACTTATTCTCTACATTAGTCAAATGAAACTGTGCTTTTTTTAGATTTTCTATCCAATTCTGCCATATTCTATCACCAAACATAGAAAATGAATCATAATTTTTATGCACTAAGAACAACTCTAAGAAGTTGAAAAACATCAAAACATAAGTCTTCCTTTTGATTCTGTAAAACTGGTATTCCATTGCCAGACAAAATCACTCCCACTGACAAGCGGGAGTTAATCTTATATCCTTATTTTTGATATGCGATTTCTAACTTAATACGATCCGGATCTTCAAAATATACAGCATAATGATCCATTCCTCCGGCATATGGATATTTTTCATCATACAAAAGGGTTATACCTTTTACAATCAATTGTTCGCGAATTCGATCGATCTTGTCTTTATCCTCACAGGAAAAGGCCAGATGATTTAGTCCAATATGACAACGATTGTATCCATTTGAAAGATATTTCTCACGTGTTTGTACAAAAACTAAATAAAAGCCATCTTTCGCATAAGAAAAGCCTTGTGGCCAATCTTGAAATAACGTAAAGCCTAATAAACTTAACAACCAGCTGTAAAAGGCTCTTGTTTTTTCTAAATTGCCAACATAGATTTCAATGTGGTGCATCGTATCAGGCTGCCAGATCTTCTTCGCTTATTGCATCTAACCATTGCGAAACAGAGCTTGTCACTTGTGCTAAACAACCTTCTTCAAATGGAACGATCAAACCGGCTTCTTTTACGATCTTTCTAAATGGCAGCGTTCCACCGATCTTACAAATGTGCTGGTAGTCTTCAAAGGCTTTTGGATCTTTGTTTTCCATACGTGCCCAAAACTGCATGGCACAAACCTGGGCCAATGTATAATCGATGTAATAGAACGGTGACATAAAGATATGGGCCTGTCGCATCCACCAGCCACCTCTTTCCAGTATATCGACTTCTTCATAGTTTTTATGTGGCAGATACTCTTTTTCAAGACGACGCCATGTATCCATGCGCTCTTTATGACTCATCTGTGGATGCGCATAGACTTCATGTTGGAAATGATCCACTAAAACACCATAGGGCAGGAATTTAAGACTGCCGGCCATATGTGAGTAATAATAGCGTTTTGTATCTTCTTCAAAGAAGCTGTTCATCCACGGATGCGTAAAGAATTCCATGGACATGGAGTGAATCTCACAAGATTCATAAGTTGGCCATACACAATCGCCTGGATAAATATCTCGCGATTCAAAAATTTGATAGGCATGACCGGCTTCATGGGTTAACACTTCGGCATCATGTTGTGTCTGGTTGAAGTTCGCAAAGATAAACGGACTTCTGTAATCCGGCATAAACGTACAATAACCACCGGCTGCCTTACCCGGTTTACTGTCAAGATCCAATAGATCATGTTCAACCATAAAGTCAAAGAAAACACCGGTTTCTTTCGATAATTCATGATACATCTTTTGAGCTCTTTTGACTAACTCGGCACGATCGTACTTAGGTGTTGGATTCCCCTGCACAAATTCTACCTTTTCATCCCAGGCATGTAATGTATCATAGCCTAAGCGCTTTTGTTGGCGATGATACAATGTACTGCATAAAGGAACAACATCCTTTAAAACCTGTTTACGATAGTTAGCCACATCTTTTTGATCGTAATCATAACGACGCATACGAGCATAGCCTAGTTCGATAAAGTTCTCATAGCCCATCTTTTGTGCCATACGTGTACGAACTTTGATCATCTGATCAAAAATCTCTGCGACTTGTTCTTCATGTTGTTCAAACCAATTCCAATAAGCCTGTAATGCACGTTTACGCACTTGGCGATCGGAAGAATTAGTCTTAACTTCCAAACTGGATAAATTATAAACCTTGCCATCAAACGGAATCTCTGCACTGGCGATCAAAGCCTGATATTTTGTCATCAAACGATTTTCTTCCTGCATATCTTCTACAATGACAGGATCAAAGGCTTTTATATCCATTTCCTTTTGAAGAAAGAAGGTTTCCGGCAAAGCCTGTTTTAAATCAGCCAAAAATGCACTGTCTAAAAGCGCACGGTTTATCTTTTCATAATCTTTCTCCAATTCCGGTAATACGGAATCCAAAAACTCCTGTTCTTTGGTATAGAAATCATTTTTGGTATCGATGGTATGTCGTATTTCCACCAGAGAAACTTGTGTGGTCACAAACCGGCGAATTTCATCAACTTTTTTGATACAATCTTGTACCTGTTCTATAGTTTTGGACTCTTGAATCGCAAGGGCAAGGTCCGATAATTGTTTCTGTAATAAGGGCGCATCTATATGTTGATATGTATAATCTTTAAACTGCATAGCTCCTCCTTTTTAAAAAAAAGCATTCCAGCCCCATATAAATAAGGCCAGAATTCCTATTCCAATCAAAAGAATAGGTCCAAATACACTAAAAGCGGCAATGAATAAAGCCAGTCTGTCTCCCTTTTCCAGATCCGTATAGGCATCCGGCTTTATTTCTTTCTTTTTGAAGATCGAACGGAGGCGTTCACGTCCATTCATTCAAACTCACCCGCAAAATGACAACGCACGAAATGATTCTTTTGAATTTCTCGATACTCCGGTTCCTTTTGTTTACAGATATCCTTGGCAAAAGGACATCGTGGATGAAATTTACAACCTGTCGGAATATTGACATTGCTTGGAATTTCACCTTGAATAACACTTAATTCTTTTCGCTTTTTAGGATCTGGAATTGGAATAGCCGCAATCAAAGCCTTTGTATAAGGATGTTGCGGATTTTGATACAGCACTTCTTTATCAGCCAGTTCTACCATGGAGCCTAAATACATGACACCGACACGATCGGAAATATGCTTTACAACCGAGAGATCATGACTGATAAAGATATAAGAAATCTTCTTTTCTTCCTGCATGTCTTTCATCAGGTTGATGATCTGTGACTGTATGGATACATCCAGAGCACTGACCGGCTCATCACAAACCACAAAGCTTGGATTCAATGCCAGAGAGCGTGCAATACCAATACGTTGTCTTTGTCCGCCGGAAAACTGATGCGGATACCGGTAACAATAATAGCTTGGAAGACCACATCGATCCATCAAGTCTTTGACATAGGCTTCCAGCTCCGGTCCTCGTTTAAAGATGCCATGCGCCAACAAAGGTTCCGCCAGGATATTAAACACATTCATGCGTGGGTTTAATGATGAATACGGGTCCTGAAAGATGATCTGCATCTCTTCACGCAGCTTACGCATCTCTTTTTTATTCTTTTTAGAGATATCTTCTTCTCGAAACATAACCTTTCCACCGGTAGGCTCATACAGCCGTAAGATGGTACGCCCTAAGGTTGATTTTCCACAGCCGGATTCTCCAACCAGGCCAAGTGTTTCACCTTCGTACAGATCAAAGGTAATATCATCTACCGCTTTGACAGCCGGTTGACCTTCTTTGTACTTTCCTTTTTTGATGGGAAAATATTTCTTTAAATTTTTAACTTCTAAAATTTTCTTACGTTCAGGCATGATCTTCCTCCTCATGTAAGAAGCACCATACATGATGGCGACTCTTGATCTTTGTATCACTAGGCTGTCCTTCTTTACACTTCTCCATGGCAAAAGGACAACGATCCGCAAAATAACAACCCTTCGGTAAATACAAAGAATTCGGAACCGAGCCTTCAATTGTGGATAAACGCTCTTCCTTATCCGCCAGACTTGGCATCGATTTCATCAAACCGATCGTATAAGGATGTTTGGGATTTTCAAACAGTTCATTGACCGGTGCACTTTCTACCACCTTACCGGCATACATGACATTGACATGATCAGCCACCTGGGCCACAACACCTAGATCATGCGTGATCAACATAATAGAAGTTCCGGTTTTTTCTTTTAAGCGATTCATCAAAGATAAAATTTGTGCCTGAATTGTGACATCAAGAGCGGTCGTTGGCTCATCGGCAATCAATAGCTTTGGTTTACACGATAAAGCCATCGCAATCATGACGCGCTGACACATACCACCGGATAGCTGGAACGGATAGTTATCGACCACTTTTTCCGGACGACTGATACCAACCTCATTTAAAAGCTCGATGGCACGATCCCGTGCTGTTTTGGCATCGACATCTTCATGTGTGGTAATGTTTTCAATAATTTGATCACCGACGGTGATTACCGGATTTAAAGAAGACATTGGCTCTTGAAAGATCATGGAAATCTCGTTTCCACGAATCTCCCGAATCTGCTCATCACTGGCATGTGCCAAATCAAGGCCGGCCGCATCATCCTGTACATTTCCGGTATAAACGATCTTAGAGCCCGGCATGATCTCTCCCGGTTTATCCACCAGTCCTAAAATCGACATGGCCGTAACCGATTTTCCACATCCGGATTCTCCGACAATCGCAAGTGTTTCATTTTCATACATGGTAAAATGATTGCCATCTACCGCCTTGGCATCCCCATTTTTTGTATGGAAGTAGATACGAAGATCTTCTACTTTTAAAACTTTTTTGTTTACTGACATACAGACCTCCTATCGCAATGCCTTTGGATCAAAGGCGTCTCGAATTCCTTCTCCGATCAAGTTAATGGAAACGACCGTCAAAAGACACATGATTCCGGCCGGTGCCCATTGCCATGGATAATTTAAAAAGATCTGTGACTCTCTTGCCAGATTCATCAAATTTCCCCAGCTTGGTGTCGGTGCCTGCACACCCATTCCTAAAAAGGAAAGTCCGGCTTCTGTCAAGATGGCACTGGCCATCCCTAAAGTCGCATTGACAATAATCAAAGAAAATACGTTTGGCATCAAATGTTTAAAGATCTTTGAGAAATCCGAAAAGCCTAGAGCTTCACATGCCTGCATAAACTCCTGCTCACGCAAGGTCAAAATCTGTCCTCGGACAAGCCTTGCCAATCCCGGCCAGGAAAGGGCACCGATGATCAAGGCAACAACCAAAAGCTTCTGCTCCTGCGGAACCCACAGCATGATAGAAGAAACTACCAAAATCATGGGAATAAATGGCAAGGAGTAAACAACTTCAGTAAAACGCATCAAAAAGTTATCGATACGTCCTCCATAGAATCCGGCAACACCTCCGACAATCGAACCTAAGATCACTGTAAAAGCAGCCGCCAGGACACCGACAAAGATTGAAATTCTTCCACCCAGGAATAAGCGGAAAAATACATCGCGTCCCTGCTTATCCGTTCCTAATAAATGTTGTGCACTGGGCGCTAAATTCGAATTTGACAAATCATAATCATTGACATCGATTCCCAAAACAATAGGAATCACGATCACTGAAACCAAGATCACTAGGAAGATGATTAGTCCGATCATTGCGATACGATTCGCCTTAAAACGACGCCATGCCAGGGTCCAAGGACCAACGACATCGATATGTTCCCCATTTTCTAAAACGATATTTTGTTTTTTCTTCATATCAACACCTCTAATCCTCTACTTTGATTCTTGGATCGACAAAGGAATATGCGATATCGGCTAATAAATTTCCCAAGACCATCAATAAAGCACTAAAGATCAAACAGGCCATTGCCAATGAAGTATCACGATTATTGATTGAATCGATCAAGATTTTTCCAATGCCCGGCCAGACAAATACCGTTTCCAGAATAACAGCACCTGAAAACAGAGAAGGAATGTACAATCCCAACAATGTTACTAATGGAATACGCGCATTTTTAAAGGCATGGCGATAAATCACAACTTTTTCTTTCAATCCTTTGGACCTGGCAGTACGGATATAATCCATATTGATGACTTCAACCATAGAATTTCTTACATAACGAGAGAAAGTTGCGAAGTTACTGAAAGCAAGTACCGTAACCGGTAAAATGGAATGAACAGCCACATCTCCGATCATTTGAAAGACAGAGGAATATCCAAAGGATTTCAACATCGGATCATACATACCGTTAATCGGCATGCCCGGAACATTATTACCGACAAAGAAAATCAGAAGCATAGCGAAAAAGAATGTAGGTACGGAAATTCCCAACAAGGAAAATACAGACCAGAAATTATCAAAAAAAGACCCTTTTTTAACGGCCTGTCGTATGCCTATAGGAATTGCGAACAGTAATGCGATAATCAACGAGAGTGCGTTTAGATAAAAGGTGTTCCACACATAAGGACCAATGACATCCGCTACCGGTTTTTTCAGGGAAACGGAATTTCCCAAATCGCCGGTTACCACTCGACCAAGCCAACGTACATATTGCTCCGGCAAGCTTTTATCTAAACCCAATCTTTCACGAACCTGTTCACGTTGTTCTTCGGTAGCTCTGGAACCGGCTCCAAAATAAGCGGTCACTTCATCCCCCGGCATGGCCTTTATCGTGCCAAAGATCACAATGGAGATGACCAGTAAAACCGGTAATAAGACCAAGAGTCGCTTGAGTATATATTTAATCATTTGACTGCCTCCTTACGTATAAATAGAAGAGCAAGTCGAAAGGCTTGCTCTTCCTTTTGCATTAATTTTCAAGACTGGCCTGATCCATTGCCTGTGCCCAGCTATGTACGGAGGACGTTTTCAAATTCTTTACACGTTTATTGTAAAGATCAAAATACTGATTTCCGTAGATCGGCAAATAGGCATCTACTTCAGAAGCTCTTTCCATCGCTTTTAAATAGTTTTCTTTTGAAGTTTCCGCATCGTTCGTGTACATACCTTTACGCAGATACTCATCTAACTGCGCATCATGGATCTGCGGATAATTATCCGGTGTATTTCCATAGTTACTGTTGGCATCGCCATCGGATAGACCGGTATAACCAATAGCCATAAAGAAGACATCCCATTCTGAAGATTTTTCAGGATTTTGAACCGTATCGATCAACGTATTGAAATCAACGGTTGTCTGTTTTAAATCGACTCCAATTTCTTTCCAGGATTTCTGTACCATTGGAATCAGTGTCTCCAATACCGAGTTGTCTTTTGACAGCATCCACTTCACTTCCAATTTCGTTCCATCTTTATAACGATAGCCATCTTCTCCGACTTTCCATCCGGCGGCATCCAAAACAGCTTTTGCCTTTTCGGTATCAAAGTTATAAACCGTTAATCCATCTAATGGTTTTTCACCACGTACATATTCACCTAAGTTTTCTGATACCGGATTCCAGAATACTTGTGGTACATAACCTAATTTTGTATTTTCTACAACTTCATCCGAAGCATCTTCAAATTTAAAGTAGCTATCGACAAACGATTGACGATCGGTCGCATATGACAAAGCCTGACGAACCGCATTGTCGGCCGTTGTATGACCATCGACAGCGTTGAATGCGATATATCCTTCACCTGCACGGAAGTAAGAATTATATGTCAAATCATCTTCCTTGGATACTGTACCGATTTTCTGTTGTTCGATTGTTTGCGGTAATAAATCTACGCTTCCAGATTTTAACTCGTCAACTTCGGTCTGCACATCCGTTGTCTTGATGATGACTTTGTCAATGGAGTATTCACCGTCTTTTGCTTCATAATTTTCATTACGTACAAAAGAAGCGCCGGAAGATTTATCATAAGAATTCAATTTATATGGTCCACTTCCTAACATTTCACTGGTGCTGGATTCGATTTCGCTGGTATCACCTTTTTTATAATCGAACTGACTTGCACTCATGACTTTCATATTATTTCCAAAAGTAACTAAATTGTCGATACGTGGTTCAGCCGCATGGAAGATAACTGTTTCATCATCCGGTGTTTCAATACCGCTCAGCTCTTCGGCATCGCCCTGATTATATTCTTTATATCCTACGATATTTTCTGCATTGATTGCAAAACGTCCGGTATAGCTGGGATCGGCTAAAAGAGTAAAGCTGTATTTAACATCCTTGCTGGTAACCGGGGTTCCGTCGGAGAACTTAGCTCCTTCACGAATCTTAAAAGTATACGTTAATCCATCATCGCTGACTTCCGGCATATCCTGAGCCAACTGCGGCACAAGCTCATTGTCTGCGTTATAACCTAATAACGGTTCATATACCAAGTCAATTGCATAACCATCATAACTACTACTGTAGTAGGCCGGGCTAAACACCCCATTTAATTCCTGATTAACACCGACCGTCAGCGTGTTGCTTTTGTCTGAAGAACCGGAAGAGCAGGCAACCAATGTCGTTGCCATAGCAATAGATGCTAAACCAGCGATCATTCTTCTTTTTTTCATAACTTCCTCCTTGAATGATTAGCATGTCAAAAACCAGAGGTATGGCACAAATCCATGCTGTATCCATTTGTATGGTTCCGCAAGCCGATCCAAAAGAAATGAGATCGCACTTTATCACTGTTCTGTTTCAGCTCTCAGATCCATAAAAGATTAAAATTGAAAACAAGTCAAATAATGTGTAAAAAATAAACTTATTTTCAATTCATATTTAAATTATAGTTCATATTCATTTTATTATCTAGTCAAAATTGTAAAAATTTTTCAGAAAACATTTTCAAATAAAAAAGAATTCCTGTCATGGAATTCTTAGAGTATTTCCTGTAAACATTTTTTTATCTTACGTACCGCATAATCATGTCGTTGTGGTGAAATTTTTAATTGACGACAAATATCAATTCTTCGATACCCTTTGATTCGTAAGGAAAGAATCTTTTTTTGCATAGGATTCAATTGCGCTAAAACTTGATCCAGATAGTTTTTTGCCATAATGGATCCTATGACCACTTCGTGCGTAGGATCTTGCGAAACATAGGTTTGTTCCACATAATAATCCCTTGTTTCTTCATTGACCTTGGAATCCAAATAAACATGTTGGTAATATTCCGGCATTCTGTTTCGATAGCTTATGCGGTAGGTATCTTTAAACTCATTCAACAAGACTTGCTTGTAAAATGATGTAAAATTACGCTGCCTTCGTATTTGAAACCAATATAGGCATTTTAACAGGATGGTATCGGCAATGGCTAACATATCCCATCGATTGAGCTGATGGCCATCGCGACTGACATTCGCATGACAAATGATCGTGTTGACCATTGCTCGATAATGTTTACGAAGATAGCTAAATGCTTCTTCATCTTTTATGAAAAACAAATAAATCCAGAAATTGACATTTTTTCTTCTCATTTCGCCCTTTCCAGAGCAAAAAGAAATTACAGAGGATGTCTGGCACTATGAATCTGGTACAAGAGTACAGCACAGGCCACACTGGCATTTAAAGAAGAAATTTTTCCTTCCATGGGTAATTTAACCATGTAGTCACATTGTTTCTTAACCAGATTGGAAATACCTTTGCCTTCCGAGCCAATGACCAGAACCAGAGGTACATCATAGATACCCTGACGATAATCACGAGCTTGATCCATATCACTGCCTACGACCCAATACCCGTTTTCTTTACATTCCTGCAGAGCATTTTTTAAATTGGTTACCGTGCAGACCGGAATCGTATAAGCCGCTCCTGTACTGGCCTTGATAGCCGATGGTGTTAAGCCCACGCTGTTGTGCTTGCAAAGAATCACTCCATCAACACCGGTACAATCGCAACTGCGCAAAATAGCTCCTAAATTGTGGGGATCCTGTATGCCATCCAAAGCCACGATCAAGCCGGGCTGTTTAGCCCTGTTTAAGATTTGTTTGAGATCGTATGTCGGTATTTCCTTAACTTCCACTACGATTCCATTATGCCTGGCACCTTTAGTCAAGTCATCCAGCTGATCACGAGATACAACTGTCATTTTTTTATTTAGCTGTTCTACGCGCTGTAAAAAACGTTTATCACGAAGCCCTTTTTGCACATATATTTTTAAGATTGAATCCGGATTTTCTTCCAGCTGTGTAAACACATTCTTTCCATAAACGATCATAGAGAATCTCCTTTTTCAACAATTTGATCCAAACACTGCGCCAGGCGCTGATGGTGATCATATAAATATAGATAGCCCAATAAAGCTTCCAGTGCTGTTGCTTTTAGATACGTCTGTCCATCCGCATTTTTAGCCTTTGAATGAATGTTCGCATTTCTTCCTCGATGAAGGATCTGTTTTTCCTCTTCGGTAAAGAAATCCTCCTGCATCAGCCTATCCAAAATGACAGCCTGTCCTTTAGCGCTGCACAAACGAGCACTCTTTTTTTGTAGAATGTCTGCCTTTTGATAGCCTTTATCCAGCAGATGCTTACGAACTCTTAATGTCATCAAGGCATCTCCCATCCAGGCAAGACTGGTCGCATTATGCGTTACGATCTCCATTACAAGATTCCTTTTTCCTGTAATTTAGCACGATATACATCGGCAGTTTCAAAGTCTTTTGCTTTGACCGCATTTCGCCATGCGGCATACATTTCTTTATCCTGTTCATCCAGAACGATAGAATCTAATTCAATACCTAATACCCACAGCATCTTTTCCAGTGCATTTTTTAAAGCTGCGACTTTTTGTCCATCAAAAGGACGGGCACGCAATGCCTGGTTGATCTTTTTGATTACTTCATGAACGACAGAAATCGCATTTGGCGTATTTAGATCATCATTTAAAGCATCTACAAAAGCCTTCAAGCTTTCTTCATCGACCGCATCGGTTTCTACATTCTGCAGCTGCAGCTGCACACAAGCTTGTTTATAAGCCGTATAAATCTTATTCAATTCTTTTTGGGAAGAAGAGATTGCTTCTTCATTTAGATTTAATGGTGAACGATAGTGTACCGAGATCATCATCCAGCGAATGGTATTGCCCCCATGCGCTTCAATCAGATCTTTGGCCCACCAGACATTTCCCAGCGATTTTGACATCTTCTCATTTTGAATATTGATCATACCATTATGTACCCACATATTTGCTAAATGCGTATGAGAGCACATCTGGCATTGTGCCATTTCATTTTCGTGATGCGGAAATTTAAGATCCAGACCACCGCCATGGATATCGATCAACGCTTTTTTAAATACGTTATGAATCATGACAACACACTCGGTATGCCATCCCGGACGTCCCTTTGACCATGGAGAATCCCATCGAATTCCCTGCTCCGTTTCTTTCCATAATGTAAAATCCAAAGGATTTTCTTTTTTCTCATTTTCATCGATACGTGCACCGACCATCAGATCTTCCATTTTCTGATGCGATAATTCTCCATAGGCTTTATCACTGCTTACACGGAAATACACATCACCATCAACCTGATAAGCTGCACCATTCTCGATCAGTTTTTGAATGAACGCAATGATCTGATCCATCGTTTCCGTAACACGCGGCGCTACATCCGGCAGATCCGCATGCAGATTTTTACGTACACGATTATACGCTTCAATATATTTATCTGTAATTTCTTTTTCACTCACATTTTGTTCCAAAGCAGTCTTGATGATCTTGTCATCAACATCTGTATAGTTGCTCACATACATAACATCCAAGCCCTGTAATTCCAGTGCTTTTTTCAACGTATCAAACACGACAATAGGCCGGGCATTCCCCACATGCGGCTCATTATATACAGTTGGTCCACAGACATACATGGAAACCTTTCCAGGCTCGATAGGCTTTAATTCTTCGATTTTCTGGGTATAGCTGTTATATAAATTCATTTCCATCATTCCTTTCTAAAAAAACATAGACAGGGTCTATGTTGTGTTAATCTTTTGTCTCAAGACTCAAATCACGAAACTGTTTGACCAGATCGGCATCAATTCCCTGATCTTTCAACATCTGGATATATGCTGCATCCAGATCATCTACACCTTCGCTTAATTCGTCTCGATCATCATTTGTCAACCGTTCTTTTAATGGCATAGCTTTCACCTTCTAATGTATATCTAGGATACCTTACTTCCCATGATATTTCAAGAAAGGCACTATAAAACTTCAGCATGACTTTATAAAATGATGAAAAACTTATAAAAAGCTTAAAAGATATCTAGATAAACTCATCATTAAAAATTTTTATAAAAAATTGAAATCTTTTTAATAATTTTCCTGATTTTTTTGTATCTAACAGTGAGGCTATTATCACTAGTGTGTGAAATCTATATGTAGCTGATCTTTGTTCAGCTTCCCAAAGTTTCCTTGATGGATTCTAAAAAAATGAGTTTATTGAAAAGTGGAGTTTCTTACTGAAATATTTCGAAGACGGAGGAAACAGTCTATAATCAAAGAAGTAATCAAGCAGGAAGAAGAAATCGCCATGGCAGACAAGATCATCAAGTATATGAGCCAGGAATGGATCGATCAGCTCAATGAAGAATTCGAACAGTTGAGTATCAATGACAGCATTCGAATGGAAAATGCACGAATCAAACAGGCAGAAGAGAAAGGCCGTGAAGAAGGCATTCAACAAGGACGTGAACAAGGCATTCTTGAAGGACAAAAACAAGTAATTCAGACTTTATCACAATCGATGTCTATTGAGGAAATTTCAAAAGTCTTACAAAAGCCCGTAAAAGAGATCCAGAAACTCTTACAAACGATCTAGAAGATAATCAAAAAGCAGGAAATGCATGTTTAACTCTTGTCATTATCCTGCTTTTTTTATCGTTTCATAAAAAAAAGAGATTCCAAAAAGAATCTCTTTACGACTAATTCAAATCTTATCCTAATTCAGAGAAGTATTTGATTGTACGAACCATCTGGCTTGTGTAAGAGTTTTCGTTGTCATACCAAGATACAACCTGTACCTGAGTATCTCCATTTTCCATTTCATGAGCCATAGTCTGAGTAGCATCAAACAATGATCCGTAACGCATACCGATGATGTCGCTAGATACTAACTGTTCTTCAGTATATCCGAAAGATTCAGTAGCAGCAGCTTTCATAGCAGCATTGATTTCGTCAACTGTAACTTTTCCTTTAACAACAGCTACTAAGATTGTAGTAGATCCTGTAGGAGTAGGAACACGCTGAGCAGAACCGATCAGTTTTCCGTTCAATTCAGGGATTACCAAACCGATAGCTTTGGCAGCACCTGTAGAGTTAGGAACGATGTTTACGGCAGCAGCACGGCTACGACGTAAGTCACCTTTACGCTGAGGACCATCCAAAGTCATCTGGTCACCAGTGTAAGCATGAACTGTAGTCATGATTCCTGATTCGATTGGTGCCAATTTGTTCAAAGCAGCAGCCATTGGTGCCAAGCAGTTTGTTGTACAGCTTGCAGCAGAAATAACTGTGTCTTCTGGTTTCAAAGTTTCATGGTT
Source organism: Erysipelotrichaceae bacterium (assembly GCA_902399855.1). Taxonomy (GTDB): domain Bacteria; phylum Bacillota_I; class Bacilli_A; order Erysipelotrichales; family Erysipelotrichaceae; genus Faecalicoccus. The sequence goes on along the minus strand of CABOGK010000001.1, from coordinate 71,857 downwards.
TACGTTGTAAACGATTGTTGGAAGGTCATTTCCAGCTGGAGCAGAGATAACAACTTTACGAGCTCCTGCTTTGATATGAGCTTCAGCTTTTGCTTTAGAAGTATAGAATCCTGTACATTCCAAAACAACATCTACACCCAGGTCACCCCAAGGCAATTTAGAAGCATCTGCTTCTGCATAGATTGTGATTTCTTTTCCATCAACAGTGATAGAGTTTTCACCAGCACTTACAGTGTCAGCTTTTTCATATGTACCCTGAGTAGAGTCGTATTTCAATAGATGAGCTAACATTTTAGGGCTGGTTAAGTCGTTGATAGCAACAACATCGTACCCTTCGGCACCGAACATCTGACGGAATGCTAAACGTCCGATACGTCCAAAACCGTTGATTGCAACTTTTACTGTCATATCAGTAAATCCTCCTTTAAATTAACAACATCATTATAGAAACAAAACCCCTTTTTGTCAATGTATGCGCCTGTCAATTCCCATCATTTTACCACATTTTTCATATCGTTTTCTTTTTGTTTCAATCCCTTTCAATTCTTGAAAGACAACCTCATGATTCTGTGCTAAAATAAGGTTTATAACTAAGGAGGAATGCTTATGAATCAGCCAGCCATTTTAGACTTGTTAGAGAACAATGCCCGACTGACCAGTCAGGATCTTGCCGATATTTTAAATGAAGACAAGGATGCTGTAGAAGCGGAAATTCAAAAACTGGAAAACGAAAAGATCATCTGCGGATATCATACAGTCATCAACTATAATAAAGCATTACGTGATCAAAAAGTCATGGCTTACATCGAAGTCAACTGTACGCCACAACGTAATCAAGGTTATGATAAGACCGCTTTGTTGATTGCCAAATACCCGGAAGTAGAAACCATGTATCTGTTAAGCGGTGACTGCGATTTTCTTTGTCTGGTCTGCGGAAAGACCATGTTTGAAGTCGCCCGATTTGTTTCTGATAAGATTGCCTGTGTGGAAAATGTTCTTTCGACAAAAACACTGTTTGTCTTAAAACAATATAAACAAAGCGGTCTTTTGATGCAGGATGAACCGGAAACTTCAGAGCCTAGATTGGTGGTTACCCCATGAGAAAGCCAATCAACTCTACTGTTAAAAGAATTAAACCCAGCGGTATCCGTAAATTTTTTGATTTAGCCAACACAATGCAGGGTGTCATCTCTTTAGGTGTGGGAGAACCGGATTTCGATACCCCATGGCATATCTGTGAAAACGCCATTCATTCAATGTCCACCGGAAAAACACACTATACAGCCAATCGCGGTCTTCTTGAACTGCGCCAGGCGATCTGTGAATTTCATAAGGTTCGTTATCATCAAAGCTATGATCCAAAAAAGGAAACGCTTGTGACCGTGGGCGGCAGTGAAGCCATTGATCTGGCCATGCGCGCTTTGGTAGAACCGGGCGATGAAGTCATCGTTCTGGATCCTAACTATGTTGCCTATGCACCTACGATTGAACTGGCCGGCGGAATTCCTGTTCCCATTGAATTAAAGGAAGAACATGAATTTAAATTGATGCCGGATGTTTTACAACAAGCTATCACGGATAAGACAAAAGCCATGATCATCAACTATCCCAGCAATCCAACCGGCGGTGTCATGACCAAAGAGGATTATGAAAAGATCGTTCCGATCATAAAAGAAAGCGGCATTTATGTCATCAGTGATGAAATTTATGCCGAGCTGAGCTTTGATCAGGAATTTGCTTCGTTGGCACAATTTGATGAAGTAAAAGATCAGATCCTTGTCATCAATGGCTTTTCAAAAGCTTTTGCGATGACAGGCTGGCGACTTGGTTATGTGTTATCCAATGCCGAAGTCAGTGATGCGATGACCAAGATCCATCAATATGTGATCATGTCTGCTCCTACCCAGGCTCAATATGCAGCCATTGAAGCATTACAGCACGGCCTGGAAGATGTATTGACCATGAAAAAAGATTATATGAATCGAAGAAATCTTTTGGTCAATCGGCTCAATCGGATGGGGTTAAAAACCAATATGCCTCATGGCACATTCTATGTCTTCCCGAACATTCAGAAAACCGGATTGACCAGCGATGAATTCTGTGAAAAACTGCTGGATCAGGAAAAAGTCGCCTGCGTTCCCGGCAATGCGTTTGGCAAGCATGGAGAAGGATTTATTCGTATCTCCTATGCCTACAGTATCGATCATATCAAAGAAGCCTGTGATCGAATCGAACGTTTCTTAAACAATCTGACAGAGTAAAAGGACCGCAATCTGCGATCCTTTTTCATTAGCTGTTTGTCAGTTCCTTCATAGCCTGCTGGTAGGCCACTGTTTTTTCATGTGCATCCTCTTTGGAATTTCCTTTGATACAATAATAGAATTTGCACTTAGGTTCTGTACCACTTGGACGAACGGCAATCCAGCTTCCATCTTCCAGATAATACTTCAGGACATCGGATTTAGTGAATCCTGTCAGTTCTGTTACCTTGTCCCCTTCCTTAATCGTACATTCTTTATAGTCCTCGCTGCGTACTACCTTTGAACCATTGATTTCAGTTGGCGCCTCTTTTCTTAAATCCGCAAGAATTTCTTTGATACGATTGGCACCGGCTTCCCCTGACAATGTCAAGGCAACCTGACTTTCTTCATACGTTCCATGACGTTCATACAAGCTGTCAAGTACATCTACCAGATCTTTTCCCTGCTGCTTATAGAAGCTGGCTGCTTCCGCCAACATCAAACAAGCCTGCGGTGCATCTTTATCACGAACAAATGGTTTGATCAAAGAACCATACGATTCTTCATATCCAAATACATAATTCTTTTCATGAGTTACTTCGTATTTGGCAACTTTTTCCCCAATAAATTTAAATCCGGTCAATGTCTTTTCGGTTTCCACACCATAATCAGCCGCAACCTTTTCACCAAGATCACTTGTGACAACCGTATTGAACATCACTGGATTTTCCGGCATCAAACCCTTTTCTTTTAACTGTGAACAAATATATTCGATTTCAACTGAACCAGACTGGTTTCCGGTTAAGACAACATAGTCTCCATTGTGTTTTACCCCAACACCCATACGATCGGCATCCGGATCACAAACCAAAATCACCTCGGCATCGTTTTCTCTGGCATATTTTAAAGCCAGTTCATACGCACCCGGCTGTTCCGGATTTGGTGTCGGCGTATTTGAGAAATCTGGATCCGGTGTACATTGTTCTACGACCGGAATGCATGTATAGCCTGCCCGTTTATACACTTCCTGAACAGGAATATTTGCTGTACCATGTTCTGGAGAGAATACGATTTTGATATCTTTTTTCACATCCGGATTCAATTGAATACTTAATACATTTTTATAGTATTCCTCATCCACATCTTTACCAATTACAGTAACCAGTTTCTTTTGTTTGTCTGTGCAATTGGCATCGATGGCTAATTCATCTTCAATTGCGTTAACCTCATCAATGACCTGACCTGCCAAAGCCGGAACTAACTGACATCCTTTATCGTCATAGAGTTTATATCCGTTATATTCCTTTGGATTGTGACTGGCTGTGATCATGATGCCGCCAAAACAATGAAGATGACGTACCGCAAAACTTAATTCCGGTGTTGGACGAAGAGATTCAAACACGTAGGATGCGATATTATTCTTTGCCAACAAATCAGCACAGTCAAAGGCAAATTCTTTTGACATATGGCGGTTGTCATACCCAATGGCAATACCGGCTTTGCAGGCAGCTTCTCCGGCTTTTTTGATGTAGTTGGCATATCCCTGTGTTGCTTTTCGGATCGTGTGAATGTTGATACGATTCGTTCCAGGTCCTAATAAGCCACGCATGCCGGCTGTCCCAAATTCAATCAGCGTATAAAAGGCATCATTTTTTTCCTGGGCATCCATATTATTCAATTCGTCTTTATAACGTGGATCCAAATTAGGGTGACTGACCCATTTTTCATATCTTTCTTCAACAATAGACATAAACAATAATCCTCCTAAAATCTAGATTTATTATATCATTTTTTCTTTAAAATGATATCGTTTTCATGACGATATAAAGAAAAAGAGGTCTTTTGACCTCTTAGTCGATTTTCGATAAGGCATCCTCTAAATCTTTCTTATCAAAGGAAAAATTGTCATACCCTTCATTGATTGTAGTCCAATACGTTTCTGTTGGTTTTTCCATCGAATCATAAGGATTCATCTTATAGACAAAAGCCTGAACCTGCTCTTTTGATTCTGTTTAGATTGAAACGGTAATACGATCATACAGCTCCGGATATTCCTCGTATTCATCCAATGCCTGAAGATCTGTATCCGTCACTTTGAATAAACCAACTTGTACTCTTTTCCCCTGGCAAGGTACTACATCCAGAAATCCTCGTTTTCCAAATACCAGCTGATAATCTTCAAGATATCCCTTCCCTATACATTCTGCATCGGGGCAACGCACTTCCATCTGTTTTAGATGAAGATTGCTTCCATAAGCCGCATAGGCAAGCTTTAAAAATCCTTGTTCTTTCAATTCAATCTTCCTTCTTATTTTCTAATAAAAACCAAAGCTCCATGACCATTTTACGAGACTTTCGAAAATAACGACGTCGATAATGATAAACCTCTAAATCCTGCCATTGTGATGAAACATAACCACTTTCCGGTAACCAGTTCTGATAAAACTTCTTGCGAATACCGGCCACTTTTGCCGGTAAGAAAGCCTGGAAACGAAACGAAACTTTGACTTTGACCAAAAGCTGTCCTTTTTTTATCGACATCGATGCAAAGTTAGGATCCTTTCGCTCCACAAAATCACCCATGAAAATTTTCGCCTTTCCGGTCGCAACACAAGTTGTCAGCGGTCGGATTGGATTTTTTATCGATGGCTTGATCTTCGCAAATTCTTTGGAAAGTACGGGTAAGTCTTCATATAATGTATCTGGACTTGTCTTTTTTTCTATACCACTGATCCAACAGTCTTTTTCCAATGTAACAGGCTCAAAGATCAATGAGTTTCTCCTCCTACGACCTGGATATCCTCTTCATTTTCCAGAATAGCTTCTACAGCTGCCTGAATTCCTTTGGCAATATCTTTTAAATTCATTCCCGGTGTACCGGCCGGCTGATTGACCGTTTGCTCTGTCGCAAAAGGCACATGCATGAATCCACCCTTAACATTCGGATATTTTGTATAAAGAGCATGCATGACACAATACAACATCGCGTTACATACATATGTACCGGCTGTATAAGAAACAGTAGCCGGAATGCCACTGGCCTTGATTTTTTCTACCATCGCATGAACCGGTATTGTCGCAAAGTAAGCCTGAGGAGCCCCTTCAACCAAAGGTTGGTTCATCGGCTGATTTCCTTCATTATCCGGAATACGTGCCTGCACATAGTTGATACCGACAAATTCCGGTGTTAATTGGGAACGACCGCCAGCCTGTCCAATACAAAGGACATAATCCGGTTTATATTCTTCGATCGCATCGATCGTTTTTTGTGGCCCCTTACCAAATACGGTCGGCACTTCCAATTTGATCACCTGTGCCCCGGCAATTGCATCCGGCAAAAGTTTAACCGCTTCAAAAGCCGGATTGATACTTTCACCACCAAATGGATCAAAACCTGTAATCAAAATCTTTTTCATCACTTTTACTCCTTATGATAATACGATCATCATAATAATCTGAACAACAAGCATGATTCCGGCAATGACAACCTGGTTTTTAATAACCCCGTAGTCATCCTTCATCTCCAGTACCGCGACTGGAACGATATTAAAGTTGGCCGCCATCGGTGTACACAATGTTCCGCAGTATCCACAAGTCAATGCCAACGATCCGATGATAACCGGATCTGCACCATGCGCCAATACAAACGGTGCGCCGATTCCCACTGTCATAACGGTGATGGCCGCAAACGCATTTCCCATAACCATAGTAAATAAAGCCATACCTACAGCATATACAATGATGCCAATCGCAACATTACCTTCCGGAATGATATTCGATACAATATTAGAAATTACATCACCGACACCGGCAGTCGTAAAGACAGCACCTAAGGCAGCTAATAAGGTCGGCAACATACTTAGAGGTCCAACGATATCCAACATTCTTCGCCCGTCATTCAAGAAAACAGAAGGTTTGTTGTCTTTTGAGAAGATCATCAATAAGATGATACCGACTACAACGCCGACACCCATACCAAACAATGGAGAAATCTTCGTAAACAATGCAGCAATTAAGGCAAAAGCACCAATAGATACGGCAGGAATAAAGACTTTGAAACCAATCTTCTTATAGTTTCTTGTCATTTCCTCTACCGTAGGACTTGGTTCAGAACCAGCTTTCACTTGTTTTAAGATTGGGCTTAAAACCATCAAGAACATCAAAATTCCCGTGTACATCGGCGGAATCCATTTTCCAATCACAAACATTAAGCCTAGTAAAAACCAGAAAGCAAACGTACCATACCGCTTATCATTCGTTTTATCCTTCAAATTTCGAATAGCCACGTAAATAGCAATCAAACCGATCGCAAAGTACATGATCTCCAAAAGTTTATCCGACATGGTAATTTCGGCACTCATGAAATATTCAATAGGATTTGTCATTATTTAGCACCTCCTGCATATTTCTTAGCCAGTTTCTTGTCTTTCAAGAAATAGTAAACGATAGCGCATGCCGTTGCGATCAAGGCCACCGGAATCTGAACACTGGCCAAATCGATCAATTCAACCTGATAGCCTAAATCTGCCAATGTAGATTGCACTAACAACATACCACTTGTACCTACAAACAATACCTGACCAAAGAACCATGCCACATTATCCATGGCAGACGACATTCCTTTTAATTGTTCCAAGTATTCTTCCGCAATCGGATGTCCGTCTTTTTCCACGATAGCTTGCGCCATTGGCATTACGATTGGGCGAATAAAACTGGCAGCACCACCAACACTGATATTAAATGCTCCAAAAATCAGACGAATGATACCATATATACCGATGATCAGACCAGCCGATGCGTTTTTAAATTTTGCCATTAAATCGGCCGCTGCCTGTTTCAGACCATTTCGTTCCAAAGTTCCTGTCAAGACAAGCACGATGATAAATGTACACATGCTTCGATTGGATACAAAACTGGATCCCAGTGTCTGTAAGAATGTAACAACATCAATGCCGGAAACAAGTGCTGTCACGATGGCCGCAACCATAATGATCAGTATAGAGTCTAGCTTTAAGATAAAACCAACTACTACGATCAAGATTCCGAGCAATTTCAAAATCTCCATAAAGTTTCTCCCTCCTTATTATTCACTCTGCGAAGATTTCCACAAAATATAGTTTTATTATACCTCTCTGAAAAATATTTTCAATTCATAATACATTTTTCATAATGTTTCAAGTTATGTACACATATTGAATTTTGTATAAATGTAAAGATTATCAATTCAATTAAAATTTCTACGAAAGGGCAAAAAAAAAAGCCTTTCGGCTTTTTTATACATTAAGCAATGATTTTCTGTGCGCGAAGTACTTCTTCGATAGCAGCAATTGCTTCTTCTTCGTCTTCACCAGAGCAGCTGATTGTGATTTCAGACTGTGTTGGGATTCCTAAAGACATAACACCCATGATTGATTTCATGTTTACTTCACGTCCTTTGAAAGCCACGTTGATTTCACTTTTGAATTTGCTGGCAGCGTTTACAGCCACAGTGGCAGGACGAGCATGTAATCCTACTGGATCAACTACAGTTACAGTAACTTGTTTCATTATAAATATCCTCCTAAAGTAAATCTAAAAATATTTTAGTCCATTTCCCTCAATAAATCAATACAATTTCAGTCAACTTGAAGAATGAAGAAACCATTCTCTTTCAGTGACCTGGCAAACTTTCCATCCTGTTGGATCAGACGACCACTAAAGGTTCCATCATATGTAAAGCCGACACCACAACTCGGCGAACGACTTTTTAAGATCACGATCTCTATTTTGTTTTCTTTTAAGATGGACAGCGCTTTCTCTACACCCTTTTCTAAAGATGACGTTACATCTTTTCCGGATTTAGTAATCACTTTGCCATCCAAAATTTCAATTGGTTCTCGTGGAATGGAAAAGCCGGCTAAGCATTCCGGACATACCGGTATCATTTCATGTTCTTTCAAGAACGTATCGAGTATATCCCTTTTGCAGTGGTTTCCGTCATAGCGACACTTTTGACCGACCAGACATGCACTGACGGCAACTCTCATGAATTAGCCATCAATTCATCATATAACAACGAATATGTTTTGGCACTGTTGGCCCAGCTTACATCCGTATTCAACGCATTAGTCTGTAAGATCTTCCAATCTTCTTTACGGTTGTAATAAACATCGATTGCATAATATAACGTGTTCATCAATTCATTGGAATCATAATGCTCAAAGCTGAATCCGTTTCCGCTCTTATCGTATTCGTTATATGGATTGACCGTATCTTTTAACCCGCCGGTTTCACGTACTAGCGGCAATGTGCCATAGCGCATAGAACAAAGCTGTGAAATACCACATGGTTCAAATAACGATGGCATTAAGAACAGATCGCTGGCGGCATAGATACGATGTGCTAAGCTTTCGTTGTATCCATAATAGAAACAAATCTTTCCTTTGTTTCCGTTTTCCAGATCTCTGAATTTGTTTTCGATCTGGCTTTCGCCACTACCTAAGATGACTAACTGAATCGGTGCCGAACATAAGGCATCCAACTGCTCCATCATCAAATAGAAGCCTTTTTGCCATGTCAGTCGACTGACACATCCTACCAACATGACGTTTTCATCTTCTTTTAAGCCCAGCTCTTTCTGTAAAGCCAGTTTGTTTTGTTTTTTCTGCTTCTCAATATTGACCTTATCAAAGTGATACGGAATCTCCGGATCCGTTTTTGGATTCCATAAATTGATATCAATTCCGTTTACGATACCCCACAGATCGTATTTACGCATATTCAAAATAGCTTCTAAGTGTTCCCCATACTGTGGTGTCAAAATCTCCTGTGCATATGTTGGAGAAACAGTTGTCACCTTATCCGCATATAAGATACCGGACTTCATAAAGGAAATTCCACCATCAAAGCGAACATTTCCATTCTCCAGCAGATAATAAGGAAGCCCTAAACAACTATCCAGCATTTCCGGACCAAAGTTTCCCTGATAAGCCAAATTATGAATCGTATAAACGAATCGAATACTGCGATAACGCGCATCATTATCATGCGTTTCTTTGACCATACAAGGAATCATTCCGGTATGCCAGTCATGACAATGAATGATATTTGGCCAGTAATTCAGTTGATTCAACATTTCAATCACAGCTTTTTGGAAATACGCAAAACGTTCTCCATCATCGTCATAGCCATACAACGTATCTCTTTCAAAGTATCCCTGATGTTGAATGAAGAAGAAGCATACATCCCCTTCCATCTTGGAATAGACACGTACCGGTACTTCATGATACGCGATGGAAACGGAAAACTCACAGTCAAAATACAATTCATCCATGTATTTTTCCGCAATCTTACGATATAAAGGCATAACAACTTTCACTTCATGCCCCTGTTGTGTCAAAGCAGCCGGTAAAGAACCGATTACATCCGCAAGTCCACCGGTTTTAATAAAGGGAAGCCCTTCACCTGCAACCATTAAAATTGATGCCATTAGATATTCTCCCTTCTTCCGATGTACAAAGGTTCTTCTTCTGTACCTGCTAAATCTTTTTTCTTCACGATCTTGGCGTATTTGTCCACGATCACATTCTTTAAAACCGCATTATCTCCAATCGTTACACCCGGCATGATCAAGCAATTTTCCACAACGGCATTTTTACCGATCTTGCAGGCACGTCCTACGATCGAATTGACAATCTGACCATGTACTTCACAACTGTTGGATACAAAAGAGCCTACCGCACTTCCACCGTTCAAATAGATAGCCGGTGCACTGTCGTTGGTTCTTGTATAAGCCGGCCATTTTGGATTGGAGAATTCACGCATATTAGCTTCATCCAAGATTGCCATATTACTATCAAAATAAGATTTCAGATCATTGATGCAGTAAACACCACCACGGAAGTTTACCCCACGGATATCCATATCTTTACAATGATCATTGACAATATCCTTAAACCAGTACATACTGCTGACCTTTGTTGCCTCTTTTACAAGCGAAACAAAGATTTCTTTAGACATGATATAAGTCTGTAAAGACAACTGACGATTTTTATAATTTCCTAAGTTGCTTTCAATGCTCAACACACCTTTTTGACGATTCATCTGAATCACATCACAGTTGATGTAATGATCTTTGGCATTGTCCACATTCTGATACAACATGGTGATTTCTGCTCCACTTTCCATATGCTGATCTAATAAATCGGCATAGTTTGCCATGTAAATCATATTGACCGGTGCAATGATCACATAGTCATTGTTGTTTTGTTCGATAGAATACAACTGATCATAATAGCTTTGTACATCCGATACATATTTCACAGCCCCATCTTCACGATACAATGGAATCAGCTCGATCTTTCCATGTTTGGAGTTGATATTATACTGACGTCCACTGCCGATATGATCGATCAGGGAACGAGGATTTCCATTGACAAAAACCTTGATATCATGAATACCGGAATTGGCCATATTTGATAATGGAAAATCCACCAGACGATAACGTCCAATAAAGTTAAATGCCGCAATTGGGCGATATTTTTGAAGACCTCTTACATACACATTCGGGTCATTGTAAGTCACGATACCTAAAGCATTACACATCGTCGGTTACTCCCCTTTCTTTACGCGTTTGGAAATCAACGCGATCTCTTCACTGTCTGGTGATCCCACAACAGCACCCGGGTCGATCTTAACACCATCCGCCACAATAGCACGATAGACTTTGGCACCTTCACCAACACTTACGCCCGGCATCAAAACAGCCTGTTCGACAACGGCATCTTTATCCACGGTTACATTGTGGAACAAGACAGAGCCTTCTACATTTCCTTTAATGATGGCTCCCTGATTGATATAACAGTTCTTAACAGAACCTGTTGGAGATACATAATGTGGAAGTGTCGGAATATCTTCTGTATAAATCTTCCATTCCGGATCATCCAAATTCAACTCATTGGATTTTGTAAGCAGATCCATATTGGCTTCCCACAGAGAATCAATCGTTCCTACATCCTTCCAGTAACCTTCAAATTTATAAGCCTGCAGCTTTTTGCCCTGATTTAAGAAAGAAGGAATAATGTCTTTACCAAAGTCATGATGACTTCCTTCTACATTCATATCGGCAATCAATTCTTTACGCAGATCCTTCCAGTTAAAGATGTAGATACCCATACTGGCCAGGTTTGATTTTGGGTATTCCGGTTTTTCTTCAAATTCAACGATACGACCTTCTTCATCCGTATTCATGATACCGAAACGGCTTGCTTCTTTCATTGGAACCGGAAGTACGGCAATCGTACAGGCAGCACCACTTTCCTTATGCAAAGAAAGCATATTCGCATAATCCATTTTATAAATATGGTCACCGGAAAGAATCAAAACATGTTCCGGATCAAATGTATCGATAAAGTCAATATTTTGTGTAATGGCATCTGCGGTTCCCTGATACACATCAAATTTTGTTCCATCTTTTTCACGTGGCGGAAGTACATAAACGCCACTTCCTCTTGTATCCAGACCCCAGCGTTGTCCGGCTCCGGCATAGGCATTCAACATGACGGATTCATACTGTGTCAAAACACCTACGACTTTGATTCCTGAATTCGCACAGTTGCTCAGGGGAAAATCGATGATTCGATACTTACCACCGAAATAAACGGCCGGCTTTGCGTTTTTCTTTGTCAGATCCAATAAACGCGTACCACGCCCACCCGCTAAAATCATTGCGAGCATATTATTTTGTTCCATACTCATCCTCCTATATAACATAAGCGTCTTACTTAATTAAAAGTATATCACTTTTTCGTAAAATTTAAATGTTTTTACATCGAAATGTATGCGTTTTCAATGTAAAGACTATGTAACAAAAAGAACCTGATTTTTTACCAGATTCTTACAATTTATCGATTCATTTTAGATTTATAACACAATATCATGCCAATACCGAGCACTAAAGCTAGTGACATCAATCCAGCCCATACGATTGGATTTGTTTCATAAGCTGTATTTGTAGTTTTTTCTTTCTTCACACTCGCTTCTTTATCGGGAGTCGTTTTATGGCTGGTTTCATCTTGTGATGAAGTATTTTCATCTTCTTTTGATCCATCTGGATTGGATGCATCCGTTTGATCATCTGATGAATCGGTATCCGATGGGTCTTCGTCCTTTATGTCTGTAATAAAGACACTTCCAAAAGCATTCACAACAGCATCTCCGACAGGACGAACACTTGTACTTCCTGTATCATCCGTTACTAATTCAAAGAAAATATCACCTTCTTTATATTGATTATCTAATTGATAGCCTTCCGGAAGTAGAGATTGTATTTCTTTGTAATCAATCTTATTATCTGAATTTATATCCAATTTTTCAAAAACTAAATAGCTTTTATCAAAGGCTTGTTTATCGGATAAGAAAGTAAAGTTGAAGAGATGACCTTCTATTTCGCCATCATCTTTTTGCACATGAACTGCGATTTCGCCATTTTGTATTTCCCATACTTTTCCTGTAATCACATATTCTTCAGGTATCTCCCCCATATAATAGCCATAAGGATTCATCGTTACATATTCATAACTGGATGGCCATAGTATTTCGCTTTCACCTACCAAATTTCCATCTTTAACATCTACGTACTTAATTTTAATAGGTATCAAATCATTTTCAGCATTCTCCTTATCCCATTCTCCTTTTTGCACTGGATACGTGTAAAAAGAATCTTGGCCAGGTTTAGCAACCCATCCTAAACCGCCTAAATATGGTGGAAAAGAATACCCCTCTGGTAATCCATTTTCCATAGCTTCCTGTATTGTTTCTGTTACATTTGGCTTAAAAGTATATGTATTCAATACTTCTCCTGTAACCGCATCAACATAGATAAAATGAAAAGTTCCCCAATCTATCACTTCATCTTCATTCGGAGTAGTTGCTGAATTTGTAGCATCCTCCGAAACAAGAGGTTGTTCTTCTAAACCATTTACATCTGTTGTTTCTTTGTTTTCTGTTGTAATTTCATCTGCATCATCCGCAATGTTTTCTTTATTTGTTTCATCTAAATTTTCTGAATTATCAACATTCGATTCATCTAAATGATTAGAAACATCCACCGTATCTATACTCTCGGTTTCAGTTTGTGCATATACACTCATACCTATTGTGCAGATCATAGATAGACTTGTCGTTGCCGCCAATGCCACTTTTGTAAATTTCTTCATATAAAATCCTCCATTAAGAAAATTTTACCCCCCCCCCGGTTTGAGAATGTCAAGTAGTTCTTTGTACAAAAAAGAGCTAAACATTATGCTTAACTCTAATAGACTATTCACTACGTAAAGCTTCTACAGGATCTTTTTTCGAGGCAAAGCGACTAGGAATTAGACCGGCTATAACTGTCAATAATAAGCTGATCAAGATCAAGATCAGTCCACCCTGCCATGGAAGACTGGCAATATGGGCAACACCAGTCAGATTTTCTACGATCATGCTGATGGGAATATTCAACAAGATCGTAATCAAGATACCCATGCATCCACTGGCCAGACCAATGATAAAGGTTTCGGCATTAAAGACATGCGATACATCCTTTTTGGAAGCACCGATAGCTCGTAAAATTCCGATTTCTTTGGTTCTCTCCAATACAGAAATATACGTAATGATACCAATCATGATACTGGATACGATCAACGATACGGATACAAATCCAATCAGAACATAAGAGATCATATTGATCACACTGGTCACACTGGACAACATCATACCGATAAAATCGTTGTATGTGATCACATTGGCTAAACGATCAGCTGCTTTTTCCTTTTCGTTATACTCATTGATCAGATCACTGATTTCTTCTTTATCTTCAAAGCTGGAAGCATAGATATTGATTTTTGTCGGATTGTCCAGATCGATATATCCCAGCTTTTGTAGATTGCTGTCATAGGTCGCATTGAGATTTTCATTGTATGTGCTCATATAAGACATCAATTCTTCCTGTGACATAGAAGCCATGGCCATTTGCTGCTCCGGTGTTAATTTCGAAATCGACATTTCTTCCCCATCTGAAAATGCCGTTCCGGTTAATACATTGGTATCCGGATGATTGATTTGTTCCTGTACGATCTGTGAATTTGAACACTGTTCGATCATGTAATCACGCATTTGCGAAGAATAATACACACCGCCCATCGTTGTCTTTGATACGGTAGAATCGGCTGGTTTGATGATCCCTACGATTTTAACATCGGTGGCTTGATCCACGATCTGATCGACATAGGCTTCATCCTGAGATCCATCGATCCATACGCCATTGACTTTATGATACAAATCACTGTTATTGACCAGCTTAAACGTTGTATTTAATAATTCATCGTATGTGTAAGTGGCATCTTCACTCGTTTGAATTTGATCTACATTACCGGCTAAAAGCTGATTATAATTCTCGACCAGCTCATCCTGATCCATCAAACCCAGAGAATAGAGTACATAATCGGAAATCTCGTTTTGATCATTGACTTCGATCACGACCTCATTATAGGCATCCGGCCATTTTCCTTCGACCAGTTCAAATTCATCGTCGCGAAGTTCTTTGGTATCCGGTAAAGAAAGCCATACTTCATTAGACATCATCGATGTAGAAGAAGACATAAATTGATTTTGCAGATTCATCAAATCCGAGAAACCAAGACGATCCAGCAAACCATTGGGACTGACCTGCACCAGACCTTGATCCCCTAAATCATTGTAAACATGCATACTTAAGCCATAATCGTATTCCACAGCTTTGGTATGATCCATGAGTTGATCTCCCTCTTTACTTTCCAAATACGATTTAAAGGCAGAAAGATTGTTCTTGGAAGACTTTGAGATCGAATTCAAAATATCATTGATGTAGGGCATGGATGTGACCTCATCCTTATTTTCCTTTTTTTCTTTCTCATCCGATGACATATTCATCATGGTTTCCATCATCGTTGACATATCCATGGTGTTATCTTGAATCTCAATTGGATAGCTGGCCATCGTATCATTTTCAACCTGATTGATGTAAGCCTGCACCCCATTGGATAAAGAAAGGATCAAAGCGATACCAATGATACCAATACTTCCGGCAAAGCTTGTCAACAAAGTACGACCTTTTTTTGTCATCAAGTTATTTAAGCTCAGTGATAAAGCTGTTTTAAAAGACATACTTGGCTTTTTTAAAGAATCCGTCGTTGGAGTAATTTCTTCCGGTGCGATAGGATTAGTATCATTTTGCACCACACCATCAAATAAAGAAATGATACGCGTTGAATACGTCTTGGCCAACTCTGGATTATGTGTCACCATGATGACCAGTCGATCCTTGGCAATCTCCTTTAACAAATCCATGATCTGCACACTGGTCTTGGAATCCAGGGCACCGGTCGGCTCATCCGCCAACAAGATTTCCGGGTTGTTGACCAAGGCTCTGGCAATAGCTACACGCTGCATTTGTCCACCGGACATCTGTGTCGGTTTTTTATCCAACTGATCTTCCAAACCGACTTGTTTTAAGACCTCGATGGCTCTTTGTCTTCGTTCCTGCTTATCGACACCGCTCAACGTCAATGCCAGCTCGACATTACTGAGGACCGTTTGATGCATGATCAAATTGTAGCTTTGGAACACGAAACCAACACGGTGATTACGATAGGTATCCCAATCTTTATCCGTATAGTTTTTGGTTGAACGACCGTTAATGATCAAATCCCCGCTGGTATATTGATCCAAACCACCGATAATATTTAAAAATGTTGTTTTTCCGCATCCGCTTTGTCCTAAAATCGAAACAAATTCACTATCGCGAAATGTCAGAGAAATATCTTTTAAGGCATGTACGATATTACTTCCTGTATCATAATCTTTGACAAGATGTCTAACTTCAAGCATATGAAAACCTCCTTGAAATATCGAATATT
Source organism: Erysipelotrichaceae bacterium (assembly GCA_902399855.1). Lineage (GTDB taxonomy): Bacteria > Bacillota_I > Bacilli_A > Erysipelotrichales > Erysipelotrichaceae > Faecalicoccus. The sequence continues at coordinate 55,701 of CABOGK010000001.1, read as the reverse complement.
ATACCATTCATTAAGTCACTTAACAATATGTGAACCCTTCTTTGTTCCTAACAAACCTTTCTATTATGACTTTCGATATAGGACAAAAAAAGTCCAATATCCTTTTTGATATCAGACCTTTAATTCTCAATTTCTTCTCAAATGAAGCCTAGGTGCTTTGATTCTGTGCTTCCAAAGCTTCTTTCACACTGCATTCTAAATTTACATCGGTCAATACAGAAATCGTATCACCTTCTTTTATTTTAGTATTTCCCTTCGGCAATATCCTGTATTCACCTCGGCGTATTTCCACCAACAGTGTACCTTCAGGTAATGAGATATCTTTTACCATTTTGTTGGCTAACATGGATTCGTGTTGTACGAGTATTTCAAATACGATTCGTTTTCCGCTTTCTTTAGTCTCGCCCTGCTCTTTATCCAGCATGCCATCCAATAAAGCTTCATAAACCGGTGGACTTTTTAATAAGTCTGCAACGGCATAGGCCACCAAAGAAACCACCGTCAGCGATAACAAGTGTGCCAGAGAATTGGTCATTTCCGTAACTAAGATGATACCGGTCAAAGGGGCTCTGACAATCGCTGTAAAATAACCGGCCATGGCCAAAATAATAAAATTATGAAATAAGATAGGATCCACACCTAAAAATGAAATGATCGCTTTAGCATATACAGAACCGATACCGGCACCCAAAACAATCAAAGGAAAGAAAATACCACCAGGAATTCCGGAACCAAAACTGATGACGGAAAACAAAAACTTTACAAGCAGGAAAACGATCATGGTGGTCAAAACCAGATCACTGTTCATTTCTTCAAACAAGGCATGACCGCCACCCAACACCTGCGGCATGGTAATTCCTAAAACAATCGCCAATAAAAAAGGAATCCAGATTTTTACCCAGGTAGGTACTGACAAGCTTTTGTACAGATCCTTTGTTCGAAGCAATACATAGTTATAAATTGCGCCGAAAACACCCAGTAAAATACCTAACAGGATCAGATAACCATAGCCGGATAAGGGAATGGATTGAATCACCGGCAATTCAAAAATAGGCTGCATGCCAAAAATCTGTTTGGAAATAAAATCGGAAGCTACGGCTGCCGACATCATCGACAACAAAATCACCGGTGTAAAATATTTAAAGATTTCTTCCAAGGCAAACATGACACCGGCCAAAGGGGCGTTAAAAGCTGCAGCCAATCCGGCGCTAGCCCCTCCGGCAATAAGAATCTTTTTTTCCAGTCGTCCGTTTCCCAACCGATTACCGATAGCCTCTCCGACATTGGCACCTAATTGTATCGATGGGCCCTCTCTTCCTAATGAAAGACCTCCGGCAATCCCCATCGCACCACCGGCAAATTTACAAACCAGAGTAGAAAACCAACTTTTCCGCTTTAAAAAGTATCCTTTTAAAATACCTTCGATCTGCGGTATTCCACTACCGGAAATCATAGGGTTGTAATCCACCATTTTTCCGATCAAATACGCAACGATTCCAAAGACGGGAATCAACAACAAGATCCAGAGAAGATTTCCTGACACAAAATCATACAACGAAAAGGCAAAAGATTCGCCCTTTCCCAATACCAGTCGATACAATACCGCAATCCCTCCGGCACAAACGCCTACAAGCATGCTTTTTAGAATAAGGATCACATTATCGAATACCGAATTGGTAAGGGAATGATAATTATTTTCCAATTTCATGGTTTCCCTCTTTTCTTAAAAAATCCACCTACCATTGTAGTAGAGTCTTTCCCATCTTACAACCCACAGCTTGTAGGATCCTTGCAGGAAAAGTCTGTAAAAACAAAAAAACCGGAATCTTTATACAAGAAATTCCAGTTCTTTTTACGATAGAGCTATTCAATTATTCAGCTTTTAAAGTAAACTCTGTTTTCCAAAGTCCGTGCAGATTACAATATTCATACACCGTAACTTTTCCGGACTTATTCTTCATGCAGAATTCTGCTTCTGGAGCCATATCCGGTGTCAGTGCTTTTTTCACATAGGTTCCGTCTTCAAACTCTACCCAGATCGCATTGATATAGTGTTCTGCTGTCATAGGGTGAGCAACACTTCCTACTTTAACGATCAACTTATGTCCATCTTGTTCTACAACAGGTACGTGTTTTTCCAAAGCCCCGTCAACTTCACCGGCTTTTACTTCGCGCAATCCTTCAATAGCACCTTTTGTAGGTTCTACAACCAATTCAAATACAGCACCGCAATCATCACATTTAAAAATTTTCATTTCGAAAACCTCCTTTATATTGACATTATATCTATAAATCCTAAAATAATCTATGAATATGCTTTCTTCCTTTAAACTTTTGCACTGTGATGAAAATCGACTGCAGTTTATTGCCAAAAAAGAGCTTACGCTTTTCGAACTGCAGTCTCTTTTTCATGCTTCCAGGAAGCACTGGAATCAATGTACGGACTTTAAAGAACCCATTCTGTATAAAGGACAATGTTATACAATTTCTTTTAAGCCAAAAGAGTTTATACATCCGGTATCCTTTGATGATGTTACGATCCTGTATGAAGACTGTTTTGTGATCGTAGCTTTTAAGCTCCCTTTTTTGCTCGTTCATGATGATGGACATACACAAGATACATTACAGGCAAGAATTGATGCTCATTTAATGATGCAGGGAGCTATGTATCCCTGTCAGGCCATTCATCGTATTGACTACGAGGCAAGTGGTCTTCTGCTGTTTAGTAAACATCCTTTTTTTCAGCCTTACTTTGATTTTCAGATGCAGCAGCATCAGATCAAAAAAGAGTATCAGTGCATCGTCGAAGGAAAGTTCCCTTCTTCTATCCATGAAATTTGTAAGCCGATCGGAAAAGACAGACATCAGGCACAAAAGATGCGTATTTCAAAAAACGGAAAACCAAGCATGACAAAAATCACTGCGATAGAATCTAATAAAAATACATCCAAACTGACTATTGAAATTACGACCGGGCGCAAGCATCAGATTCGTGTACATCTGGCTTCTTTGGGATTTCCCATTTATAACGATCCTTTATATGGAGTACGTAAAGATCAAAAGGGATTGTTACTGCAAAGCCATAAACTCTCTTTTAAGCTTCCTTTTCAGAAACAATGTCTTCAGATAGAATGTCCGGATGAGCCTAGAATGTGCTTAAAAGACTGAATAAAATATCCCACAGATAATACCCCTTTACATAAGAAATCCAGACTCCGATACATAAACAGGACACGTAGGCGATCATCTTCTTTTGCCTGAAAGCGGACCATAAAAGACCAAAAAGAACAGAAATCAATACCGCAATCATCATACGATGCATCCCTAAAAGAGAACCGAAAAAGCCTAAAAAATATACATCGGCTATACCAATCCACTCTGGTTTTCTTCGATGTAAAAACAAAGCAGGCACACTGTATAAAAGTGCTCCTTGCCAATGCAGACTTTGAAAGGTGCCGATAAAACCAATGGCAATGCATACACATGCGATCGACCAATGCCAGCTAATATAATAAGTGTGTCTATCTTGTTCAAAAAGACAAAATAAAAAGGTAAAGAAACACTGTGATAACCAGAATGTATCTCGGGACAAAAGAGGCAGAAACATAAAAGAACACAGTCCAAAAGTAATCCACTCGATTTTTTTTGTTCTTTGTAATACTCGTCCTTCAAAAATGGATGTAGCATATGTACATATAAGAATAAAAAAAGCTTCCATACCCTTTAGTATAGAAGCTTCTTCTTACCAATTTCTTACTTATTCACCTTTATATTCAGCAATTTCCACTTTTTCAATCTCAATATTTTCTAATGGATGATCTTGACTGTTTGTCTGCACTTTAGAAATAGCCCGGACCACATCCATGCCCTTGAATACCTGACCGAAAACTGTATGTCCTCGTTGTGGATCAAATGCATTATAAGCCCCATCCAAAGAAGGATTACCACCTTGTGTCTGGTATAGTTCTTTATACTTCTCATCCACCTTGTCCATATTTAAAAAACTGTATCCATAATAATTCAATACAGATTGTTTCTCTTTTTCGCTCATATCCTTGAGCTGATCATAGTTGGCTTGCATACTTTGCCAGTAAGATGGATCAACGACTGGAGCCTGATTGATAAAGAACTGACTTCCGTTGGTGTTGCTGCCGGCATTGGCCATGGCCAGAGAACCGGTAATATTGACAAGCCTGGTACTGAATTCATCTTCAAATTCTTCCTTCCAGATGCTTTGGCCGCCACTGCCATCTCCGTTAGGATCACCACCCTGAATCATGAAATCAGAAATGATGCGATGAAAGGTCAATCCGTCATAGTATCCTTCTAAAGCCAGTTTTTTAAAATTATAAACTGCTTTAGGTGCAGCCTCCGGAAAAAAACGCACATAAATATCGCCCATGCTGGTATGGATGATAGCAATTTCTTCACCCTTTTCCGGTGCGTCCAACTGTTGTCCTAAACTCAGACTTTCATCATCGGGATCGGGCATATTCTTTAGCTCGACCAATGTATCTTTATTGTCTAAAACATGCACAGCCGGATTTTCCTTCATCGTAGCGGATTGGCATCCAACGACGAGAAGACTGCATAAAAATATGGAAATGAATCTCTTTACTCTAGTTTTCATGTACTTTAGTTGGAACTCGTTACCAGATAATCCGGATCATTTGGCTTTTTCTTATAAACAACCTTTAGTAAAATCGGTGTAATGATCGTAGTAAAGACCACACACAATAAAACCGGTGTCACAAAGAAATTTGGAAAGATTCCCAACGCCATTCCTTTATTGGCGACAATCAAAGCAACTTCACCACGCGATACCATTCCACAGCCAATTCGTATCGCCTGTGATTTTGAATAGTGGCAAAGCAATGCGCCAAGTCCACATCCAACAACTTTACTCAATAAAGCAATCACACACAATAATAAGATAAGCAGCAATACAGATCCCGAAAAATTAAATGGTTCCAGCTTTAAACCGATACTGGCAAAGAATACCGGTGATATCAACAAATAAGAAAGTGTTCCGATTCTTTTTGTCACATAGGCGCATTGGCTGGTTCCTGATATGATCAAGCCTGCCACAAAAGAACCGGTGATATCGGCAACACCAAAAAACTCCTCGGAGACAAAAGCCATAATCAAGGCAAACGCAAAACTGATGATGGAATATCTTTGCAGTCCGCCACGGGAATCATGATCAAACCACCAGGCAAAAACTTTATGTAGTAAAACACCAACGATAACGGCAAAGATAAAAAACAAAACGATCTTCAATAAGACAATGCCTACGTTTACCGAACTATCAGCTAAACCGGAGACGATCGTAAGCGCAATGATACCCAACACATCATCGATCACGGCAGCAGCTAGGATTGCATTACCGCTGGTCGTTTTCATAGCGCCCATTTCTTTCAAGGTTTCAACCGTGATACCTACAGAAGTAGCCGTCAGAATAACACCTAAAAATAAGTTACCGATCCAGGCTTCCGGCCCCACGTTATAGAATGTCGCAATCCAATATCCAAGACCTAAAGGAACCAATACACCTAAAACGGCAATCACCAAAGCCTTTAATCCGGCTTTTTTCAAATCGGTAATACTGGTTTCCAAACCGGCACCAAACATTAAAACGATGACTCCAATCTCAGAAAGAGAAGAAATCAAATTACTTGGCTGAACCCAGTTTAAAACGGCCGGCCCAAGAATGATACCGGCAAGCAGAGCACCGACAACAGCCGGCATCCTTAGTTTTCTTGTGAATAAACCAAATGCCTTTGTCCCTAATAAAATCAAGGCAATATCTAATAAATAACGATAATCACTCATATCTATTTCTCCTCACATAGAAGGGATTATACTCCTATCCTTTCTTTCCTTCAAGCTAGAAAGATATTGGTATGGTAAAATCTTTGTTTGCGATCGGTAAATCCACATCGCCGATCTCTAAATGATACGCACATAAAGAATAACTCTTTCGGCTTCCCTTATAGCCATATTTGATATCGCCACAAAGCGGATAGCCTAAATATGCCATACTGGCACGAATTTGATGAAATCTTCCTGTTTCCAAAAAAATCTGAACGATGGAATACTGTTTTTGTCTTTTTAATACCTTTACATGCATGTGAGCCTCTTTATAGCCCGGCTTTGCCTCTGCCGCAACAAGCGCCTTAGTCTCCTGTTTTTTAATGTAACAGAGAACTTCCTTTGTATCCCATAAAGGCGTTCCTTCAATCTTGGCACAATATACCTTGCGAACTTTATGACAAGCGATCGCATCATTCATCAAACGCAGTGCTCTGGCATTTTTTGCCGCCAGGATCAAACCAGATGTATTTTTATCCAAACGATGACAGATTGCCGGGGCAAAGCTGTTCTCTCTTTGCGGATCATATTCCTTTTTCTGATATAAATAATACTGTATGCGATTAACCAATGTATCCTGCAAGCCTTTTTCATCACTTTGTGAAAGCAAGCCTGCCGGCTTGTTGACCAGCACAATATCATCATCTTCATAGACAACATCAATACTTCCGGTATTCACAGGACAAGCCTTCTGTCTAGTTTCTAAAAATTCATAAGGAAGAAATAAAAGGATCGAATCCCCTTCCTGCAGCTTTTGATCATATGTACAGCGCTTACGATTGACCTTGATTTTCTTATTGCGAATGGCTTTATACATCATAGATTTTGTCAATGTCATATAATGTTTTTGAAGAAAGCGATCCAGTCGTTGTCCGGCATCATTTACCCCGACCTTAATTTCCTGCATAAATGACCTCTAAACACTCTTTTAATGAATCCAGCACAGGCACACCTGCCTGCTGTAAACGATCTTTTGATTGGTGTCCGGTCGTCACCAGCAGGCATTTACCGCCGGCCTGACTGGCCACTTCATAATCATGTAAGCTATCACCTACAAACCAAACTTCATCTTCTTTCTGGCATGTCTTCATATATGCTTTTGCCAGTTCCAGTTTACTGTGTGCATAAATGTCTTCGATTCCATAAATGCGATCTACTCTTTCCTGTACATCGTTTTTTTGAATCTGCGCCAACAAATAATCTTTTTTACTGGCTGAAAGAATTGTTTGTTCCATTTGTAAAGATCTGGCCTGTGTTAATACTTGATAAGCATCCTGTACCAATGCGCAGTCATAGCTCTTTTCCTGATAGTATTCCATATATTCGTGAGCCAGTGTTTCAAAAGAAGTTTTTGTGAAGTCAAAGCCAATTGCGCGATAATAGTTTTCAATCGGAAAGCCAAATACTTTGCGATAGGCTTCTTTATCCGGTAGACAGGACAAACCATGATGAACTAATAAAGTATTGATGCATTCCAAACACAAATCGATATCATCAAGCAAAGTTCCGTTCCAGTCCCATACAATTTTTTTCATTTTGATCACCGTAATGATTATAACATGCTTACAAAAAGTGAACAGTATTGTGAATTTGTTAGCAATTTCTTCTTTTTTTTAAAGGCATTGTCCGATATAATGAAATGGGTAAAAAAGTATATTAAGGAGGAACTATGCGCGGTATATACAACTCAGTTACAGATTTGCGTCGTAAGGTCTTTGCGGCTATCGCCAGCATGGCCTATGAGGACTGTGACGATCTTGCCAAACGAATCGAACAGATTCCATATGAACTGTTACCAGGTGACAAAGCAACCTATCGTAATAGTATTTTCCTGGAAAGAGCCATTATCGGTGAACGTTTACGTTTAGGTATGGGTCTTCCTACACGAGATGCAAAGGAGTTTAAAGCCTTATCGGACGGTATTGAAGAAAGTGCGATTGCGAAAAAGTATTATGATGATCCGTTAGTTAACATCATCAAATTCGCATGTAATGCTTGTCCGGAAAAGAAAGTATTTGTCACAAATGCCTGTCAGGGATGTCTTTCTCATCAGTGTACAGAGGTTTGTCCAAAAGATGCGATCCATATCGTAAACGGACGTTCTTTGATTGATCAGGATAAATGTATCAAGTGTGGACGTTGTATGGAAGCTTGTCCTTACAAAGCTATCACAAAGATTGAACGCCCATGTGCGGCCAGCTGTGGTATGGATGCGATTCACAGTGATGAAGATGGAAAAGCCGTTATTGACTATGATAAGTGTGTCAGCTGCGGTATGTGTTTAGTGAACTGTCCATTTGGTGCCATTGTCGATAAAGGACAGATCTTCCAAACTATTTATGCGATGAAGGAAGGACACCGTGTCGTTGCGGCCGTTGCCCCTGCTTTTGTCGGACAGTTTGGACCAAGTGTAACACCGGAAAAATTGACAGCAGCATTAAAAGAATTAGGCTTCAGCGATGTTGTCGAAGTTGCCATCGGTGCTGACCTTTGTACGATCGAAGAAGCAGAAGACTTCATGGATAAAGTGCCGGAAAAACAACCTTGGATGGCCACTTCCTGCTGTCCTGCCTGGTCTGTTATGGCTAAAAAGCTTTTCCCACAGTATGCTTCTTATGTTTCCATGGCTTTAACACCAATGGTATTAACTGCACGTATGATCAAAAAAGACGATCCAGACTGCAAAGTTGTATTTATTGGTCCATGTGCGGCCAAGAAACTGGAAGCCAGCCGTAAGTCGGTACGAAGTGATGTAGATTTCGTACTGACATTTGAAGAAGTCATGGGTATGTTCGTTGCCAAAGGAGTAAAACTGGAAGAAATCGAAGGTAATGATCCACTGTTAAAAGGAACGAACCGTGGACGTGAATTTGCCGTGAGCGGTGGTGTTGCCAAAGCCGTTAAGTCTTTGATCAACAAGAAACATCCGGAAGTAGAAGTTAAAGTACAGGCGGCTGAAGGTTTGAAAAATTGTAAGACGATGTTGATGATGGCAAAAGCCGGACGATTGGATGGATACCTGTTAGAAGGTATGGCTTGTCCGGGAGGATGTGTTGCCGGGGCCGGTACTTTACAGCCAATCGCAAAATCCAGTGCTGCCGTTAAGAAGTATGCCAATGAAAACACACTGGTCAACTGTGATGAAAGTCCATACGGTGATCGATTGGAAGAATTGACAAAAGGATAAAAAGAAGACCGAGATCAATGATCTCGGTTTTTATTATACGGCGGGCCAAACTTTTACGTGGAGCATATCTCCTTCTTTTTTGTTCAATACATTTCGAATACGTTTTAAAACCCCGAGAATATAGATAATCTTGCCTTGATCATCCTTTAAACCCATATTCACTATACTTCCATCGTATTCTATGCCGTCAAATGTCGTATGAACGCGTATTCGACCTTTTCCAAATTCTTCTCTGATATCCCAGGGAAAAATAACGTAAGCCCCACCCTTTTTTGGGATTTCATGAAGAATCGCATCAAATTCATAAACTTTTTTCATCGTATACTCTCCTTTTCATCTTATCAACATGGGTGCAAGCACAAGCATATAGCCAACAAGAAATAAAATCAGATGTTTTGGTTCGCGATGAATAGCCACAAATTCACGAATCAAAGCGCTGGGCCAATAGTACGAAGCAACACGGGATCCAATTCCCGTACAGGAAAAATTCAATTTTGAACAATAGCGCAAAGCTCTGTACACATGATAGTTGCTCGTAACAAGGGCAACGTAATGTCGCCCCGGAAAAGATTCAATCAGCATTTTGGATAACTTTAAATTTTCCCAGGTTGTTGTCGATTGATCCTCCATTTTTATTTTCTCTTCAGGGATTCCCTGCGATAGAAGATAATTCTTTATAGCCATTGCTTCTGAACAAACTTCATCAGCGCCTTGTCCGCCGGAAGGAACCAGTATCGGCGGTGTTGGATCCTTGCGATAGACTTCAATGGCCTTGTCACAGCGATCTTTCAACAACTTAGTGACGGTTCCATCTTTTTTGAGTCCGCTTCCATGAATGATCACATAATCAAAATCTCTTTTATGCGGAATGATTTGCAGAAACAGGCAATAAAACATGAAGGCAACAAAAACCAGTGATACATAGATGACCGACATGGAAATAAAGATCAGCCCCTGCGACAGGTGCGAAAGAAAGGCAGTCCATTGATCTACAACTAGCGATCCCGTCAGTAAAACAAATATGAAGGTTGCGATTTCCCCAATCCCGATAATGATCCCAAAAGCCAGTGATAAAAGATTTCCCAGAGAATGCCCTTCTCTTCTCCACATCAAAATACCATTCCAAATCAATCCGACAGGAACAAACAAAATCAAAAGAATGATCAAAAGTAACAGTATGATAAAAGTGGTTGCCGCATACTTACCCGCTAATGAACAAAGAAAAGGGATGCTGGAGCAGCCAGCCAACATCAAAAAAAATGTATTCCGATACCGACTTCGATTGCGATGCATCGAATAGATAAAAATCAACCAGAAGAAAAGAGCGGGAATCGCCGCATGCCACACATTTTCAAAATAATTCATAGTTTTATTCTACGATAGCTCACCAAAAATGTCATTCTATTTGTTCATCATAAAAAAATGGCTCTATCAAGCCATTTATCCCCATACCTCTTCGGCAATCTCTTTCACCAGTGCCAGTTTATCCCATTGATCCTGATCTACCAGCTTATTTCCGATTTCACAGGATGCGAAACCACACTGTGGACTTAAATATAAACGTTCCAGATCGACATACTGCGATGCTTCTTTAATGCGATCAATGATCGCCTCTTTCTTTTCTAAGGCAGCCGCTTTGGTAGTCACCAGTCCCAATACCACTTTTTTATCCTTCGGTACAAAACGTAGTGGTTCAAAGCCACCGGAGCGTTCGTCATCAAATTCAAGATAGAAGGCATCTACATTTTCTCTCGCAAATAAGAAAGAAGCAATCGGATCATACCCTCCGCTGCTGGCCCAGGTGGAATGATAATTTCCTCGGCAAACATGTGTTGTGACAACTAGATCATCCGGTCGATTTTCTAACGCTAAGTTATTTAAGCGTAAATATTGTGAAGCCACATCTTCCAAGGAAACTTCTCCATTTTGACGGGCACTCCAATATTTGGTATCGCAAAACATACCCCATGTGCAGTCATCCATCTGAATATTACGACAGCCGGCCTGATACAACTCCTGAATTACCGTTTGATAGGCCCTGGCAATATCCTGGATCAGTTCTTCCATATCTGGATAAATGGCCAGTGTCTGTTTTCCATTATCCTCTCTGAACAATTCTGCCAACAACTGTGCCGGTGCCGGAAAGGTCTGACGGGCCACTGTATTTTCATCCTCTAATTGTTTTACAAAGCGATAATGTTCGACAAACGGATGATTTTCACCGGAAATTTTCCCAACCAGCTTGATAGAACCCGGTGTTGTTTCCTCACCATGAAAGAAATACCCGTGATTCAGTTCAATCTCTTCGATTCCATTCAATCCCCACATAAAATCCAAATGCCAATAGCTTCTTCTGAATTCCCCATCGGTGATCGCATGATAACCGGCATCTTTCTGTTTTTGGATCAGCTTCGTAATTTCTTCATCCTCCACCTGCTTTAATGCCTGAGCATCGATCTTTTTTGCCTTGAAATCGGCTCTGGCTTGTTTTAAGCGTTCCGGTCGCAAAAAGCTTCCCACAAAATCATATCGAAATGGACCATATAATTGACGCATCGTGTCATCCTCCTTATTTATGACTCTAATCCTAATCGATTCAAATGAATTCGTACAATATAAAAAAGAAGCAGTTTACCATAGGATCAATCTATGGCAAACTGCTTTAAAATTTCAATATATTGTTTCGCAAAGCGACTATATACGACCTGACTATGATGAATAAATCCAATTTCCATATAATCTTCAACATCTAATGGAATCGCAATGATGTCTTTTCCATTTAACTGCTCATTGATTACACCGCTGCAGATTGTATAACCGTTTAAGCCGATCAAAAGATTAAAGAGAGTCGCTCTATCACAGACACGAATATCCTTTTTACTTTCCAGCGTACTTAAAATTTCTTCTGAAAAATAAAACGCATTGTGCTCTCCCTGTTCATACGATAATCGAGGATAGGCCTCTAAATCTTGCAGCGTGACAAGTTTCTTTTTGGCCAAAGGGCTATGAATACCGACAAATACATGCGGTCTGGCGATAAAAAGACGCTCAAACTGTAAATGATGTTCTTTAAAGGCTTTTTTCAAAACCGCTTCATTATAGGCATTCAGATACAAAATACCAACTTCACTCTTTAAGCGTGCTACATCCTCTATGATCTCATACGTCTGCGTTTCTCGAATACTGAAATCATACGTATCGCCTACTGTTTTCAAAAGCTCGACAAAGGCTTCGACCGCAAAGGAATAGTGCTGTGTGGAAACACAAAAAGAATGACGAACCGGCATGGCTAGGGCATAGCGCTCTTCCATCAGATGCGTCTGCATCAAAACTTGTCTGGCATAGCCTAAAAACTCCTCACCTTCTTTCGTTAGGATCACGCCTTTATTGGTTCTCTGAAAGATCGTGATCTGAAACTCATTTTCCAGTTCTCGAATGGCCGAGGTCAAAGAAGGCTGCGAGATATACAGCTTTTCTGCAGCCTTGCTGATGGTTTGGGAGCGAGCCACTTCTACGATATATTTCAACTGCGTTAACGTCATGTACTTATCTTCTTGTCAACAATACGACACTTTCTACATTGGTCGTATTCGGAAACATGTCCACCAGATCCATGGATTTTGCCTTATAGCCCTGGCGAAAGAACAGATGTAAGTCACGGACCAGACTTCGTGGATCACAGGAGATATATAAGATCTTTTTAGGATGCAAAGCACAGGCATTCTCAATAAATGTCGGTGTCGTTCCAGCTCTAGGCGGATCTAATACGATCACATCAAAATGAGTGTGATGCTTTTTGGCTTCTTCCATAAAACGTGTGGAATCCATAGAAACAAAACGCGCGTTCTTTATGCGATTTTGTTTAGCATTTTCTTTGGCAAACCCAATCGAGTCCGCATTGATTTCCACCCCTGTCACCATTTTACAAGAATCTGCCAGGCTTAAACCGATCGTACCAATACCACAATAAGTATCTAATACCGTTTCCTGTCCCTGCAGCTGCAACTTTTCTTTGGCCACCTTATACAATAACTCGCACTGGTCATGATGAACCTGATAAAAGGTATTAGCGCCCATCGTAAAATCTAAACCGCAAAGCTTGTCCGTGATCGTACCATCACCATATAAGACAAAAGCTTCATTTTCTAAGACCACGGATGTGTTTCGCGGATTCACACTTTGAAGAATCGTTTTGATTTCTTTAAATTCACTCACTAAGGCATTCACCAGATTTCGCCGGGAAGGAAAAGCTCTTTTGGCTGTCACAAAGACGATCATAACCTGATTGGTTTGGCTGGCATAACGAATCAGAACATGGCGCAGCAGCCCGGTTCCGGTTTTTTCGTTATACAACTCGATCTTCATGGAATCTACCAGTTCGGTGATACGTCCGATGATCGCATCCACATTTCTTGGATGCATTAAACAATTCTTTGTAGCCACTACGGCATGGGAATGTGGTGCATACAATCCAGATACCACTTTCCCTTTGTATTTGGCAAAACCAACGATTATCTTATTACGATAGCCTTTGATGCGATTGGCTTTATATACATTCTCAATTTGAAGCTTTAACCGATTTCTCTTTAACAAGGCTTCCACGTTGTTCTTCTTTTCCTGTATCTGTTTTTCATAATCCAGATGCAGTAAGTTGCATCCCCCACAAATTTTACTGACTTTACACTTCATGAATCTTTTCCCTAACTTTCTGTTTGATTTCTTCGGGGTTTCGTAAGGTTATGACATGAAACCCCAGCTGCCTGGCTGCCTGTGTATTTTCTTCTTTATCATCAATAAAAAGACATTCCTGAGCCTTTAAATCATACCGCGACAATAAAAGCTGAAAAATGGCCGGATCCGGTTTGATCAATCTATCCTGATACGAGTAAATACCACCATCCACATCCGCAAATATATTGTTATGCTCAATAAAATATTGATACGAATCTTCCGGTATATTGGAGAGAATATAGATCTTATACCCTTCTTCTTTTAACTGTTTCATCAATTGTATGCTGCGATCAAAAGGTTTCACATAACGTGCCCATGTCGGTATCAGCCTTTCAATCTCTTCTTTGTAACAAGGCATACGTTTAATGGCCGCTTTTTTTAATGTAGCAGCGGAATATAGCCCTTGATCATATGCATGCCACAATCTTTCTTCAAAAAAGAGCGTATAGAGATCCTGTGCTGTTTTCACATCTTTATAAAAGTCATTTAAAAATTCTTTTGGCTGAAACGTTGCCAGAACATTTCCTACATCAAATACAATATTTTTTATCATAGTCATAAGTATATCAAAAAGTCATAAAAAAGAATATGTTTCTATAGGACCGAATCAAAAGAGACTTCTATGTCGAATCATATAATAGAGATAATACAAAGAAGACAATCCCCATGTTAAAGGATAGACCCAATAGACAAATTGAATATCATAAAAAAGAGAACCGGTCACACTTAAAAAGACAACTCGTGCAACGCACCAGCATAAAATCATGACCATCATCGGTATCATAGGCTTTCCGGCGCCGCGCTGCAAGGCCGAGAACGCATGGGTAAATGCCAACAAGCAGAAAAAGAAACCGGCAATCTGCGCGCGATCCACGCCAAAGGCGATCACTTCCGGATTTTGATCAAACAACATAACCAATGGTTTGGCAAAGATCACGGTTCCAATACCGATCAATTCCGCTAACAGCACACTGCATATGATTCCGAAAACAGCTCCTTTTTTGGCCCTTTCCTTTTGACGGGCACCTAAATTTTGTCCGACAAAGGTCGTAATCGCATTATTGAAGCTGATGATCGGTAAAAAGGCAAAGCCTTCGATCTTTGAATAAGCCCCACAGCCGGCCATCGCCATGGCACCAAATATATTGATATTGGATTGCACCACCACATTGGCAACTCCGGTAATGGAATTTTGAATCCCACTGGGAATTCCATTGCGTAAGATTTCCATTAACATCTCTTTTTCAATTCGAATATCGCGAAAAACCAGTCGATAACTTTCCTTACTGTTATGAAAAAGACGCATACATAAAAATGCGCTGACAAACTGCGAAAGGATTGTTGCGAAGGCGGCCGCTTCGACACCCATACCACACCAGGCGATCAAAATATAATCTAGAACGATATTAATCAGACTGGAGATGATCAAATAATATAAAGGATGTTTACTATCTCCCAGAGCCTGCAGGATGCCGACAAAAATATTGTACATAACAAGACCCAGCCCTCCGGCAAAATATACACGAAAATACTTCAGTGATTCTGGCATCACCGTATCAGGCGTACCCATCAATTCTAAGATCCAGGGTGCTAAAAGAATACCGGCAGCCATCAATACGGCTGACATGATAAATCCAAAGGCAATATCGGTATGAATGGCAATCTTCAATCTTTCATAATTCTGTGCTCCAAAATAGCGGGCAATCACAACACCGGCTCCTAACGCAATACCGTTAAACAAGCCAATCATCATAAAAATCAAATTACCGGAAGAACTGACCGCAGCCAGCGCTTCACTGCCTAAATAGTTTCCTACGATCAAAGAATCCGCTGCATTATATAATTGTTGAAATAAATTACTAAAGAAGATCGGCAGCGCAAAAAGAACCATCTGCTTCCAAATTACACCTTTTGTCATTGTCTTTTGTAGAACTGCCATAGTAAGACCCCTTGACCATTATAAGCATAAATCCTTCCTACGCCAAGAATATTTCCGATAATAAAAGTAGGATTTTGCATCCTACTTATGACTATCTACTAATAATTCACAGATTTTACGTGAATAAGCAATTGGATCTTCGATGGTAAAGCCCTCAATCAGCAAGGCTTGATCATACAATACATCCGCTACTTCTTTGACCTTTTCTTTATCCTTGGCATACAGCTCTTTTAATGTAGAGAAGATCGGATGCGATGGATTGATTTCCAAAATACGCGTCGCCTTCATCGGCCCCATTGGATTATCGCCCGGCATATTCGCAAAGACTTTTTCCATCTCAAAAGACAGTCCTTCTCCAGCTGTTAAACAAACCGGATCCTCACTTAAACGATTGGAAAGTTTTACTTCACTGACCTTATCCTTCAAGCTTTCTTTCATGAAGTCCAGAAGATCTTTATTATCTTCTTTAGTCTTTTCCAGTTCCTTTTTCTCTTCTTCGGTATTTAGATCCAAATCCCCTTGTGTCGCATTCTTAAATGTCTTTTCACGATAGTTCATCAATGTATTCATGACAAATTCATCAACTTCATCGGTCAGATATAAAACCTCAAACTCTTTCTTCTTCAAGGTTTGAACGATTGGTAACTTATCGATCAAGGCCACATCCTTACCAGATACATAGTAGATATCCTTCTGGTCTTCCTTCATACGATTTACATATTCGTTTAACGTAACCAGCTTTTGTTCCTTAGAAGAATAGAATAATAATAAATCCTGGAACTTGTCTTTATCCATACCATAGTTGTTATAGACACCAAATTTTAGATTGATGCCAAATTCTTTCCAGAATTTTTCGTATTCTTCTCTTTCTTTTGTCAGCATCGTAGTCAGTTCACTTAAAACCTTTTTCTCAATACGAGAAGCGATTGCCTTTAATTGATGATCGTGCTGCAGCATTTCACGAGAGATATTTAAGGACAAATCTTGTGAATCGACTAACCCCTTAACAAAGCGAAGGCTGTCCGGCAGCAGTTCTTCGGCATGATCCATGATGAATACGCCTTTACAATACAACTGCAAGCCTTTTTTATAGTCCTGTTGATAGAATCCCTGCGGTACATGGCTTGGAATGTATAATAAAGCGGTAAAGCTGACATTTCCTTCCACGCTGAAATGAATTACACGCTGTGGATCCTGAAAATCAAAGAAATGATCCTTATAGAACTGATTGTATTCTTCTTCGGTAATCTTTGACTTTTGACGTTTCCATAAAGGCACCATGGAATTCAACGTCTGATCCTCGATGACAGTTTCATATTCCGGTTTATCGGAATCTTTGGTTTCTTCTTTAACTTTGGAAGTTTCTACATTCATATGGATCGGATAACGAATATAGTCCGAATATTTACGTACCAGTTCTTTTAATTCATATGTTTCCAGATATTGGGAGTATTTTTCTTCCTCCGTATCTTCTTTTAAGGAAAGGATAATAGTTGTACCATGTCCATCTCTTTCGGCTTCTTCCATGGTATAACCACTTTCGCCATCACTTTCCCAGCGCCAGGCTGGTTCCTCTTCCTTTTTCGAAATGACAACCAGATCCTTTGCCACCATAAAAGCAGAATAGAATCCGACACCAAACTGTCCGATGATGTCAACATCACTCTTTGACTCATCATCCATCTGTTCTTTGAACGCTAAAGAACCACTTTTTGCGATCGTACCCAGATTTTCTTCCAGTTCTTCTTTGTTCATACCGATCCCATTATCGATGATTGTTAACGTACGTGCTTCTTTATTGGGTTCCAAACGAATCTCAAACTGATCCGGACTGACATGTCCTGCATGTTCATAATAATATTTATCAATCGCATCACTGGCATTGGAAATCAATTCACGTAAAAAGATTTCCTTATGCGTATAAATCGAATTGATCATCAGATCCAACAATCGTTTTGATTCGGCTTTAAATTGTTTTTTTCTGGTCATATTACCACTCCTTTTAGCACTCTTCTATTTAACCTGCTAATATAGTGTACAATACAGCTTTAGCACTGTCAAGACTGATCTGCTAAAAAAGCGATTCAATGTCGAATCGCCTTCTCTCGAAGTATCCGTGTAACCTTCTCCCAAGCCTCTTGTGTATGATCGGCATCCTCATGATCGGTTGCCCCTAAATATGGAGTAAAGCCTAATCGGGCATATAAGGCAATAGCTCCATAGCTTTGCGATTGTGTAACCAGATACAAGGGATATTTGCCTGGCATTTCATCGTATTTCATACAAAGCCTTGTCAGCATGCTTTGGGCAATCTTTTTATGCTGCGCCTTTTCCTTCACAGCCACAAAATGGATGCGTAAGCGTGAAACCTCAAAATCATGACCACACCAAAGACCAGCCGATGCGACAATCTCTCCTGTTTTATCGGCCACAAACAAAAAATTCTGTGCAAAAAAATCGGCATCCTCTTCTAACATAGATGCCAGCTTTTGTCTGGCTTCTGAAATAGAATCAAACAAGCCTGCTTCATACTGCACCTTGCACCAGTTCTCGTTCAAGCTTTTGTCATAAGGTACATAATGATAATCTTCATGCAGCTTCACTTCTTTTCGAATCGTCTTTTTAGGAAGTACCATCAATACTCGGATAAAGGGTACACTTTTATCTAATACAGTCATATTTTCCTCCAGGTCGATTCCATTTTAGCATAATTGCGATTTTGAAGGAATTGTGTCAAAATAAATTCGGTGATTAAAATGACATTACAAGAAACAATTCAAAAGTATTACGTACAAGGAAACTACAACTGTTAAGAAACCTTGATCCATGCCGCCAATGAGTATTACGATCTAAAGCTGGACGAGGACTCTATGAAAGTCTTATCCGGTTTTGGCGGCGGTATGTTTGTCGGCTCTACCTGTGGGGCACTCATCGGCAGTGTGGCAGCCGTATCTAAAAAAGTGATTCAGTCAAAAGCGCATGAAGAAATCGACACATTTCGCCCACAGATTCAAAAATGCGTACGAAACTTCAAAGAAAAGCTGGGTGGAATGGACTGTAAAGACATTAAGCCGATCCACCATGACAAAGAATCGCGTTGTTTAAAAACTTGTCTATTGGCTGGAGAAGCATTAGAACAAACCATGAAAGAACTGGAGCTGGACTGATGTCCACTCTTTTTCTTATCTGTAAAAAAAGGAGAGTATGATTTTGATAAAGCTACTGTTGATCATTTTTTCATTTGGTAATTTCTTCTATGAAATGTTGACCTATGCCCTGATCCTTCATCAAAGAAAAAAGCCGCTGCCAGATACGATCAAAGATATTTATCCGGAAAAACGTTATCAAACTTTTTTAGCCTATAAGAAAGACTATCGTAAGATTTTTATCTTTGAGCAAGTATTTACTCTTTGTCTGCAGCTTTTTTGTATTCTTTCCCCATTTTATACCTGGCTGCAGGATGCAAATCCCTATATCTGCCTTTTGAAGACTGTCCTTGTATTCATTGCGATCGAGTGTGTGAGCGATCTTCCTGTTTCTTATTACAGCACCTTCACCATTGAGGAAAAGTATGGGTTAAATCATCAGACAAAAAAAGACTTCTTTAAAGATGTCTGTATTGAAAAGATTACTGAATTTTTGATGTTGTCGATCTTTTTTGCCTTTTTGATATGGGTTGCCACTCATTTAGAAGATTGGACACATCACTTTTCCATCTCCTTTGCACAAGCTTTTTTGATTGGTCTTTTGATTGTCGCAGCCGGTTTTATCATCATGACTTTATTGAGCCTATTCAGTTTGGCAGCCATGCGCCTTCAATATAAATTTACCGAATTGGAAGATGGTAGCCTGCGCCAACAGATTCTTACCTTTTTAAAAGAATCCAGAAAGAAAGTACATCATATCAAAGTTTATGATGAATCTAAAAAATCCAACTCTAAAAACGCCTTTTTGTTAAAGTTTTTAGGCTATCGAGAATTTGGTATTGCGGATAACTTTCTGGAAGAAAATTCACAAGATGAACTCTATGCCGTTTTATTGCACGAAATCGGGCATTTGAAACATAAAAAAAATTTGTGGAATTACACACAATACGCTTTTGGGATCGCATTGTTTCTGGGACTGGTATGGTTGATCAGCCATGCACCAGTCGTACTGACCTTTAATGGAATGATCAATACAGAGTTTCATTTATCTTATACCAACTACTATTTGACACTCAGTATCTTTCTTACATTTTGTAAGCCCTTCTTGTTTCTATGGAACTTGTTTAGAAACTATGTCTCCTGTAAGGAAGAACAGGAAGCTGATTTTAATGCCGTTGATCACGGCTATGGACAAGCCTTGATTCAAACCTTTAAAAAGATCTCTTCGGATGAACTGATTGATATCAACCCTCATCCATTGATTGAGTTAATAGAGTATGATCATCCTGGCATGTATAAAAGAATCTCTTATATTCAGAAACGCATGAAAAAAGGAAATGATGCGGTGTAGCTTCATTCCCTTTTTTATGTTATTTATTTTTTCGTTTGCCGAATCGCCGTTTCTTTTCCGGTTCTTCCTCTTCGATTTCAAAGGAATCCTCTTCTTCTACTTCATCGCCTTCCTCATCTAAATCTTCCCATTGTGAATCCAGATCATCTTCGGTCTGATCATCTGGAATCAGTCCTTCATTTTTGAATGTTTCTTCTCTTTCGCGAACACGAAGTCTTGCCTTCAACAAACGAACCTTTTTCTTAGAAGATGCAAGCATTCTTCCATACATACAAAAGAAGATAAAGGAAATCAAGAATAAGACGGCACAGGCCGCAATGACCGCAATAAATCCATTAAACAAATACTGCAGATAGGCCGCACAGGCACAAATCGCCATACAGATGAAGAATAAAAACATGGTAGAACGACAAGAATTGGCATGTTTTTTAAAGAATTTGAACTTTTCGGCTTCATTTGGAATTTCTTTTTTCAGATCATCGCCCTGAAGTTCATTTCTAAAAACAAACCATCCGGCATCTTTTTTCTTTTTAGCCGGCACACGAGAAACCAGCTTCCATCCATCCGCTTCCCATTTACGCCATTCATGAGCCGAAGGTTCTACTACAAAATAACAGATAGAATAGTAATAGTCTCTAGGCTCTTCTTTGACAAAGAAATATTTCTTTCCTACATTACGTACATAGTGGAAGCCTTCTTTTGACTGTTCTTCCAGATATGCTTCCTCTTTATCATAGTGAGAGAGAAGAAATCTCTTTTTCTCCACATACAGATCATCTTCATCGTATTGATTTTCATCTTCCAAAGATGTTTCAATTTCCGAGTCATCTACTTCGGATTCCTCTTCCATTTCCACTTCTTTTGGTTCCTCGACCTCTTCTTCTACGACTTCAGCCACTTCTTCCGGCTGTTCTTCATCAACCTGTGCTTCTTCGCTAACCAGCTCTTCTTCCTGTTCCAACACTTCGTCTTCAACAGGGATCGGTTCCACCTTTACTTCTTCTACGATTGGTTTTGTCTCTTCCGGCTTAACTTCCTGCGGCTCCTGTTTTTTCTGTGAACGTTTTAATGGCTGTGGCTTCAAACCTTCTGCCACAAAAATATCTTGGACTTCCACATCTTCATTATCAAACACAGAAGCTTTTACTTTCACCTGGGCATGTCTTTGTGAACGTTTCCCAAAGATCTTGTGCTTCGGTTCTTCCTTTTGCGTTGTATCAATTTCAAACACACTGGAGGCATCAAATCCCTTTAAATCCGGTTCCTTGATCTGCAAAGAAGAAATCGTCTCGTTTTCCTGCAGTGCTTTCAGCTGTTCCAATGCACTTTTTTCTTTCTTGTTTTGATCTGCCATGTTCATCACTCCGAATCATAAATCATATCTATATTACACTTTTTTAGTAAGTTTCGTCAAATCAGATTCCGGAATCCACAGCAGATCATTCATCTTCGCTTTGTTCCACACTTTTTAAGGTATATCCCGTTTCATCGATTACTTTTTTCAAAGCTCTCGTATCGATCTTTTCATACGATACGATCACAGTTTGTCCTTTTTTATGCGAAGACTTTACCTTTTTTACATCAAAATGCTTACGGATGGCCGCGTTGATATGGCTTTCGCACATACCACACATCATACCTTCTATCTTTAAAATTGTTTTTACCATGATTCTCCTTAAAAAACAAGAGCAGATCACTTCATCTGCTCCTTTAGTTTAATTTCTTTACGAATGGCTTCCCAGTCATGATGGCAGCCTGTCGAGCCACATGACGAGCAGTCCCCAGTACACTGTTTAGGGTTCTTTCGTTGCTCCCACATCGAGCGTACGACCAGAAAAACGATAATAGAAAGTATGCCGATGACAATCAGATTTCCCATATCGTTTCCTCCTTCCAATCTATTTTACAGCTTGAATTTGGTTAATGTTCAAAGCTTCTGATTTAGGCTTATAGCCTGGTCTAAATAAAAGATATAAGATTAAGATCAATAATGCAAGGGCAATGATCGTCCAGAAACCAAAACTGACTTCTCCAAGCAACAATCCGCCCAGCTGATATACGATCAAAGAAGAAACATAAGCAAACACGCACATATAACCAATAGAGGCCACGGTCCATGTCTTATTGTTCATTTCTCGACGAATGGCTCCCATAGCTGCAAAACAAGGAGCACAAAGTAAGTTAAAGATCATAAAGCTGTAAGCGGCAATCGGTGTAAAATCACGGGCAATCAATGTCCAAATCTCATTTCCTTCCTCAGAAACCTCAGAGAAGTTATACAGTACACCAAATGTGTTGACCACTTCTTCTTTGGCAATCAAGCCGGTAAATGTGGCCACTGTTGCTTTCCAGGCCATATCGCCAACCCAGCCAAGAGGAGCAAAGATCCATGCAATCGCACTTCCTAAACTAGCCAGAAGACTGGTGTTATTATCGTCAACCATTCCAAACTGACCATCGGTAAAGCCAAATCCCTGCAGGAACCAAAGAACGATAGAACTCAACAAGATAATCGTTCCGGCACGTTTGATAAAGCTCCATCCTCTTTCCCAGGTAGCACGAAGCACATTGCCGACACTTGGCAAATGATATGCCGGCAGCTCCATGACAAACGGAGCGGGTTCACCGGCAAAAGCCTTAAACTTTTTAAGCATGATTCCGCTGATGACAACAGCTGCGATTCCAATCACAAAAGCACTGGTTGCGACAAGAGAGCTTCCGCCAAAGACGGCACCGGCAAATAAACCGATGATCGGCATTTTAGCGCCGCAGGGGATAAATCCTGTTGTCATGATCGTCATCTTACGATCACGATCTTGTTCGATCGTACGACTGGCCATGATACCCGGAACCCCACATCCGGTTGCGACAAGCATCGGAATAAAGCTTTTTCCGGATAATCCAAAACGACGGAAGATACGATCCATAATAAACGCAACACGAGACATATAGCCTACATCTTCCATGATCGACAACAAGAAGAACAAGACAAGTATCTGTGGTACAAAACCTAATACGGCACCCACACCTCCTACAATTCCATCCATAATCAAGCCATACAGCACATCATTGACATGCAGACTTGTCAAAATGCCCTCAAAGAAATTCGGAACGATTTCGCCAAACAGCACATCATTGGCCCACTCTGTACCCATGGTACCAATCGAAATAGAAGTACCTCCCATCGCAATCGTATAGACACAATACATAATGAGAACAAAAATCGGTAAGGCCAAAATACGGTTTGTCACGATTCTATCGATCTTATCTGAAATCGATAATTCATGTTTAGAGCCTTTCTTTTTTACCGCATGGGAAACAATTTTCGTAATAAAGTCATAGCGCTGTGAAGTAATAATACTTTCAGAATCATCATCCATCTTTTCTTCTACAGATTGGATCCATGGTTCAATCTGACTTTTTTGTGCCGTATCAAGCTGAATAAACTCATCGATTCTTTCATCACGCTCAAAGACCTTGACCGCATACCAGCGAAGCATGGTACGATTCACCTGATTTTCGATGACATCCTCAATTTTCTTTAAGACCGTTTCAATATCTTTCGTATAAGATTGCGAAATCTTTGCGACACGATGACTTTTGGCAACCTCTACAGCCTTTAAGGCTGCCTCTTTAGTTCCCTTTCCTTTTAAGGCACTGATTTCAATAACCGGACAATCCAGCTCCTGTGAAAGCTTGGAAATGTCGATCTTATCCCCGTTTCGTTCTACCAGATCCATCATATTAACAGCCACAACCATCGGAATACCCAATTCCAACAATTGTGTCGTCAAATATAAGTTACGCTCGATATTCGTACCGTCAACGATATTCAAAATGGCATCCGGTTTTTCCTTCACCAGATAATTTCGTGATACGACCTCTTCTAACGAATACGGTGAAAGAGAATAGATACCCGGTAAATCCTGGATCGTAACCTCGTTATGTCCTTTTAATGTTCCTTCTTTTTTTTCTACCGTGACACCAGGCCAGTTTCCTACCCGTTGTCTTGAACCCGTCAAATTATTAAATAACGTTGTTTTCCCACTGTTCGGATTCCCTGCTAAAGCAATTTTTATTTCCATACAAAACCCTTCCTATTCTACCTCGATCATCTGGGCATCTTGTTTACGTACCGATAATTCATAGCCCCGAATATTCAATTCGATCGGATCGCCTAATGGCGCTACCTTGCGTACATGGATCTCTACCCCTTTGGTAATTCCCATATCCATAATGCGACGTTTCACGGCACCTGTACCTGTGATCTTTTTAACAAAAACCGTTTCTGAAGGTTTGCAATCTTTGAGTGTCTTCATTCTCTCATCCTTTCCTGAATTCTATACCATGATTCGATTGGCCAGAGACTTATCCAATGCGATTCGAACACCTTTGATCTCCACGATTAAGTTACCACGAATGCTTTGAACGACAGAGACTGTTTCATTCTCCATGATTCCCAGGTTTCGCAAATGGGTTCGAATTTTATCCTGCCCTGTAATTTTCACAATGACATATTCTTTGCTCATTTGTGCAAATGTTAATGGCATAGCATCCCTCCTAAGTTAACGCTTTCTAATTAGCATTATCTAACCACAAAGTTAGTTTACACTTACCCCAGAAATAAGTCAAGTCTAATTAGAAGCATTTAACTTGAAAAATTATGCGAATTGTGCATAAAAAAAGAATACATGTCAAAACACATATCCTTTCTTCAATTATTCATGAAGCTCATAATACTTCTTGATTGCCTGAAACGTCTCATCGCTGATGACATGCTCCAAGCGACAGGCATCTTCTTCAGCCGTAAACTTATTCACTCCGATCTGTTGAAGCATTTTGGTAAAGAATTCATGCCGCTGGTACGTATGTTGGGCCGTTTTTTGTCCTTCCCTTGTCAGCTTAACTGATTTATCCGGATGGATCTGAATCAGCTTGTCTGCCTGTAAGATCTTTAATGCGTGAGAAACGCTGGATTTTGAGAAACCCAGATAACTCGCAATATCAATATTATGCACAGTATCCAACTGCTTTTCTAAAATCAAAATAGCTTCCAAGTAGTCTTCTAACGATTGTCCCAATTCCTGCATTTCTATATTCTCCTTTCGCACAAAAAGCCCCTGAGGGCTTTTCTATCCTTGATCGTACTTAGAAATTAAATAAGGTAAGGTATAGGTATATTGAGGAAATTCTTAAATCAGAGCTCCTATGCGCGCTGCATAGAAAGATACGATCAAGAGTGCTAATAAATTCTTAATTTCAGACTTCTTTACAACGACTGTTTGCCGTTGTATCCTTTCAAGATATCTGGAAAATATCCCGAAAAACACCATTTGACCATAGACTACTTATTCTATAAAAGAGTCGAATGAGTTTATATCTAGAATCAGAATGAATAGCAGTCTTTTTATAGTCTTTTCGAGAGTCATCTCGAAACGCGGCAGTTATCAGTTATAAACCTCTAACTGATGACGTTAGATTACTCTAACTTTCTATGAAAGTCAAGCCAAACGATTGAATCAAAGCAGCTAAGCCTGTGTTTCCATCAATTGTTCAATGCGACATCCATTTTCTACACCTCGAATAAATTGATTACGAACATATTCAAAGAGTGAAAATAATTCCTTGCAACGGGAAACACTATTTTGATCATAGACCTTCCAGGCTCCCATACAACAACATGGTTTATTCTGAATAAAACCTAGCACGTCTTCTAACGGATATCCCAAAAAGATACCGATTTCATGCGGATACGTCGCTTCTTCCATTCTTTTTTCCAAAAAATCCAGGCAGGCAGTGGGTGAGTGTGTAGGATACCCAAGACGTTCTAAAAACACTCGGATTTTTTCTTGTTTCAGGATTTTTATAAAACTGTCGATCGAGTATAAATAAAATGTGATGCGTGGTCGTTCTGCCTGCAGGATACGAAAAGTCAAACCTTTTTGTCTAAACTTTTCGTTATATTCTAGAATTATCTCCTCAGCACAAGGAAACAATGTTCTAGACACATGAAACATATTCGCTATTTTGTACCCTTTGAGCGTAGGTGCACAATGATAGGCTAACAATTCTTCAAATTGATACTGTTCTGTTTTACACATTGGATAAAATCGCTTGCATAGCTTCGATATCCGCTGCTTCACCGGCATTTTCTACTTTGTACAGACATTCCACGCCATATTCATCCGCAATTTTATCACCTGCTTGACAATATGCCTCTCCATAACTCGTGTCCCCAGAAACAATAACACCTTTCAGATTTTGCCCATTGGCCATTAAAAAAGACTCAACTTCCATAGGAATATCGCCATATCCATCGGTATACGTAAATAAGATAAATGGCTCTTCCATCACTTCATCACCCGATTGAATACATAAAGCATCTAAACCCAACTCTGATACAATGCTTTGTACATTCCCTGTCCGGGAAGCATATACATATTTCATAAAAACGTACCTCCTGTTAGTTATTGCTAACTCTATAGTTAGTTTAAACTAACACAATGCGGATGTCAAGACTTTTTATCTTTTCTATATTTCACAAAGTCACCGTACAGTAAAATACAGCTTCTCAAAAGAGAATGCCCCTAAAACAATATACCCTCCCTAACTAACAGAATCAGATGGGAGGGTATTTTAAATACGATTATAATTGATAAAATGACAAGGATGTTATTTCTTCTTGCGTTTCAAAAGTACAGCCAACATGGCAGAGAGGCTGCCAAATGAAGTCCATAATGACATCATACTTCCTACAGCTGTGTTAACACGCTTTGTTTTTGTTGATGCAGATGTTTTGTTCGTTGGCTGCCCTTTTTCTTTACCAGGAGTTTTCTCGGTCGGTGCCGGTGTATATTCCCAGCGTCCTACAAATGTTACATCCTGTCCATGAACGACTTTTTCGCTAGCATCATAACCCAAGAAAGTCCAAGTTCCATTGGCAAGTACAACTTTCTGCCCCATCGGCAAGATAGCGTGAACAGTTTCTCCATCTCGGTAATCAGAGCGGTCATTTGGTAACATAGATAAAATCACATCCGGCAGGTTATACTGGCTATCTGTTGAAACAAACTGATAGTGACCGTGGTAATACACTGGATTCTCTTCGTTCTCTGCAACAAATTTCCATGTTCCAACAAATTCCACACCAGCATGATTCACTACCTTTTCCTGTGCATCAAACCCTTCAAATAGCCAGGTACCATTCGCAACTTTTACCTGTCCTTGCAGTAAATCTTTTACATGCACAGTCGTCTGATCTTCATAATCTTTCTCATCGAAAGGCAGAAGGATATTCACTTCTTCCGGTAAATCTAATCCTGAAGTCAAAGACACAAATCGATAGGAAACCGGATATCTATTCGCTTCAAACACCCATGTACCAATAAAAGATACATTAGCATTTTGAACGGTCTTTGTATCAGCATCGTAACCCTTGAAGACCCATTCTCCATTTTCAACAGTAACCTTTTGTTGAGCTGGTAAAATAGTCGATACTACCTCGTGATTAGAATATCCCTGTGTATCTACCGGTAATAAATCCATAACTTCTTGTGGAAGATCATAGTCATCACTACCCGAACCAAAATGATAAACCACATGATATTCTTTTGGCGTATAGGTCCAGGTTCCCACAAATTCCACATTGTCGCGGTTCACTGTTTTCTCAGCTTCATCATACGATACAAAGTTCCAGGTTCCATCCTGTACTTCTACGGAAGTCTGGCTTGGTGCCTTGGACGTTACTTTGGCTTCGTTTTCATATGCGTTGTCATCGCTTGGAAGCAGTGCTTTGACTTCTTCCGGCAGTTCCATGGAGTCGGTTCCGGATTCAAAACGATAACTTGCTTTATAGGTTGTAGATTCTTGTTCCCAAACACCGTGGAATACAATATCCTGAGCTGCTACTTGGGTATTTCCTTCTTTATAACCTTTAAACACCCATTTTTTCCCATTGATGTCAACGGAAACGGATGCTGGTTGTGTAGCTGTAACTTCCGTATTCACATCATGGCTTTCTGCAGCAGGTAGATAAGCTAATACTTCCGATGGTAAACTCGTACCATCTGCCGCCTCGAACTCATAGGTCACATTCACTTTTTGCATTTCACTATAAGGACGGTATGCCCACAAACCAACTGCACCGCCACTACCGTCATTCGGGTCAAAAGAATCAATGTCCCATCCTGTAAATGTCCAAACACCTAATCCATCCTTTGGTACATATGTGGTACGAATAGGTGTTGGCAGGGGAACAGGATTATCCAAATGAGAAAGATCCACTTCTCCATCAAATTCATCACCGGCGTGAACAGTTCCCGTTGGAAATTGACCTGCTAAGGCATCGTAAATAGCCCAAAAATCATCCTCATCCGGAAGCTCCATGCCTTCTGTTTCACTATCAAAGTCTACTAAAAATACTCCATTGGAGGATGAGGATTCTTCTTTTGCATAAACCGTAGGAGCCGTAAAAGGAAGGCTGGAAAAGCTACCAATACTTAAGCTTGTTGCCAATAAAAATTTACTGATTTTTCTTTTTTTCATACTACCCTCTTTCTTTTTCTGTTTAAACATCAACACGTATACTTTCAAAATAATGGAAGAGTCTTATTGTAAGCTTAGACCTCTTCTATATTTGACTATATACCAATATTAGTCAAATAGAAAGTAAAATGACCAAATTTGATATTTATTCAATTTAATTGTGCCATATCCTATCACAGATTTTAAACAATAAAAAAAGGAATGTATGATAATCGTACATTCCATAAACGTTTTTTTACTGTAAAGCTGCTTTGGCTTCATCGCACAGTTTAGCAAAACCCTGTGCGTCATGGATAGCCATTTCAGATAACATCTTACGATTGATCTGAATATTTGCCAATTTCAACCCATGCATCAAACGAGAGTAAGACAAATCATTCATACGTGCAGCTGCATTGATACGAGTGATCCACAGCTTACGCATATTGCCCTTCAATTTACGACGGTCATTGTATGCATATTTGAATGAATGCATAACCTGCTCATTTGCAGTCTTATATAATGTGTGTTTTGAACCAAAGTATCCTTTAGCCAGCTTTAAAACTCTTTTTCTTCTAGCACGTGATACGGTTCCGCCTTTAACTCTTGCCATACTTTATTCCTCCCTATTTCACTAACATTTCCTTGATACGTTTGTAGTCTGTAGCATGTACAACACCTGATTTTGCCAAGTGACGACGCTGCTTCTTAGTTTTTCCATGGAAACGGTGAGAAGTATATGCATGGCTTCTCTTCAATTTCCCTGAACCTGTTTTCTTAACTCGTTTTGCCAAACCTCTGTGGCTCTTCATTTTAGGCATTCTCAATTCCTCCTTATTTTTTCTTAGGTGCAAGCACCGTTGACATCGTATTTCCTTCCAAAGAAGGTTTCTTTTCTACGACAGCTATATCACTCATCTTATCGAGGAAATCATTCATAATTTCCTTTCCCACTTCCTGACGAGTAATCAGTCGACCGCGGAATCGCATATCAATCTTGACTTTCATTCCCGCCCCGATCCATTTTTGTGCATGTTTTAATTTCGTTTCAAAATCATGGGTATCAATAATTGGCGACAGACGCAAAGCCTTGATTTCCACAACGTGCTGTTTACGTTTAGCTTCTTTTGCCTTTTTCTGTTGTTCAAAATGATAACGTCCATAATCTAAAATTTTACATACGGCTGGTCTTGCCTTTGGGGCTACACACAATAAATCAAGATTCTGACTGTATGCGATGTCCAATGCTTCTCTTTTTGACATGACACCCAACTGATCTCCATTGGCATTGATGACCAGAACTTCTCTGAATGGGATCTTTTCGTTAAACAAATCATCGTTTACGTTATTTGGGGCAACTTTTCTGTTATTGATATTCGACACCTACCTTTTCATAAAAAAATGGGCACATAAACGTACCCATTCTATACACAACAACAAATCCATTTTATGAACTGGCTGTGAACCTATGTATTTCATACATCAGGTGAGAAGAGGTACTTCTAGCTTTCCATTTCCGCTTACACATAATAACAAGTACTAGCGTATTTGTAAAGAGAAAATCGCATTTTTAAGACGATTACTTCTCTTTTTTCCTATTTGTATAACACCAAAGTGCAATCATTTGGATCAATTTTTTTGGTAATGGATCTTGGTAAGGAATACGAATTGCTCCTTTGGATGTAGAATATTCTTGAAGGTCCTCTTTGAAAACGTCAATGGCTTTGGCACCCGGATATATTCCTATATGTGTTTTAAAAGCTGCAAAATGAATGATGTTTTTCTCCATATAAAATGTAGGCATACCCCAGGAAATCTTTTCCTTGGCATCCGGCAGTACTTCTTTTAAAAGAGCCTCCATTTGGTATAAATACTCTTTTTTCGTTTCATCTTGCCTTTCTATATATTCTTGAAATGTTTTGGGCTTTTCTATGGTCATATTTTCACACTACTTTCTTAAAATCACTTCCAGAGATTTCCCTTTTGCCAATTCATCCACCATCTTATCGATGATACGGATGTCTTTCATCATCGGATCGTCGATTTCTTCAATTCGAACTTTACAAATGACCCCTTTGACTTTATTTCGATTCGGATTCATATGAGGCGCTTGTTCTAAAAACTGACGATACGTCGTCTGGGAAGACAAGTGTTCTTGCAGCGTTCGTTCATCATAGCCGGTCACCCATTGAAGGATTTGATTCACTTCCGATTGTGTTCGATTCTTTCTTTCTGCTTTTGCGACAAGACAATCATAGATCTTTCGAAATGACATTTGAAATACTTTTTCTTTTTCCATATCTTCCTCCTATTTTGTATCCGTGATCAATCGAAGCACTCGATCTAGGTACGTATCGTATTTTTGGATATTTTTCTTCACATTTTGCATTTGATCCGGGTAATCTGTGATGATGCCATCCGCATCACTTTGCGCATACCGCTCCATTTGGCTCTCTTCATTGATTGTCCATACAAATAATTCTGCCTGATCTTCATGTGCTTCCTGTACCAAAGTCTCATTGTAAGAGAAATCTTCGATGACATAAAAGTCCATATGAAATCCCTCAAAATATCCAAACTGAATCGGAATGACATAGCCGGAGCAAATGGAAGGTCGCTCTTGTTTTAAACACTGCATGACATCTTTATCTAGAGACATCACTTTATAGGCAGACGTATTGGACCAACTGTCCCATTCTTCAAGAAACTTTTGCACAAAGAATTGCGGGTCTTGACCATCCGGTTTTAATTCAATTAAAAGTGCCATATCCAGCTCCTGCGCTTTTTGTACAAACTCGTTTAGGGATGGAATGACCGCTTTTTGATTTCCCTGACTGATCGGCAGCCCTTTGACCTCTTGAAAATCTCGTTCTTTGACTCGTTGCTGAATGTTAGCCAACCGTTTTAAATCATAATCATGTACAACAACGAATTTTCCATCTTTTGTCATCTGTACATCCAATTCAACATAATCCGCATGAACCTTTGCCGCATTTTGTAAGCCTTGTATTGAGTTTTCCACGGCATTGAATCCCCGATGAGCAATAACCAGCTGATGGGGATTTAAGCTGGCGGTATATAGGCGAACACTATTATACACGCCCAGAAACAAGGTAAACATGGTCAAAATCAGTACGATACCCAAAGTATTCTTTCTATGTCCTTCCGGCATTTGGCAAACCACTTGTATTTCATTCTCTTTTTTTAATACATACAAAATGCTGGAAAGGATGATCAACTTTGTCAAAAAAGTTTGATAAAACATCAATGTTTTAAAAATTGTAAATAAAACTGTTTCTACCACGATACTTTGTCCAGAAGTATCCAGCACCCCTCCTAGGAATAAGAAAAATAAAAGCATACAGATTGTAAGAATGGCGAGTATAGATTCCAAAGCCAGCCAGGAAAACACGAACGTATGTTTGCCTTTTTTGGTCATTGCCCAACTTTTTCGTATATTCGCCACGATAGACTGTTCATTCACCATCGTTAAAGGCAGTGTGAATAAAAGGCGAAAATTGACATAGATCAATACCAGCCAAAGAATCATCATACCCCAAAGACCCGTTGTCGTTTTCATCAATTCCCCGGTGATAAAATGAGGGATATAGAGACGATCCGTTAAAAAAGAGCCCATATCTAGATTGGCAGCCGGTACCATCGAAAGAAAATAAAGTAGGAAAAAGGGAATTTGTTTCCAATTTAATTTCCGGATTCTCTTTGCGGTAAGAATGCATATATTTTTCCAGGTGAGCTTCTGATTTTGATAACTGCCAGCCACTAAAAATGTTAAAATCGCATATTCAAAAAAAAGAAGAAAAGCAACGATAGTCACAAAAATCAAAACACCTGCCAGACCCAAAGGATCGAACAGAATCGCTTTGAATGTATCGAGTGATAGATTTGGCTGTCCGCTGATAACGAGAATCAAGCGAAAACCAAACTGCACCAGTGCCGTCCCCAACAGCAACAGCACCAGTTGCAAAAGCGCCCCTTGTGACAGAAACAGCCATTTATTTTGTAGAAGGTTATGTCCCACTGCCTTGAAAAGTTCTTTAGCGGATACGTCCATGAAAAATCACCTCTTTTTTTGAATGGTTTTCCATTTGATTCTATCATACTTTCTGGTTTGTAAAAGAATAAAGCACCCCTCGAACGCACATTTTTTCCTTGAATATCTACATCAAGTGTGCTATCATAAATAAGCTTTAACAGGGACCCCTAGCTCAGCTGGCAGAGCAACTGACTCTTAATCAGTGGGTCTGGGGTTCGAATCCCCAGGGGTCCACCATTTGTCTGAAAGTCCTTTGTAGAAAGGACCTTTTTTTATGTCGTGAATAAGATGTCCGAATTACCGTGATCACATGGCAACCATTGGATCATTAATCTTCAATAACAGAAAACAGTCAACCTATTGTGAAAGTAAATACCTTGGTTTGACAGCTAAACATTGGGGTTTCTTCCGTTTTGATTGACTGATTTTAAATTTTCTTTTTATGAAAAATGATCCTCCAGAATCGATTGGACCTGTCCCAAAGGCATAGAATGGAAAATCCCATACAGTGACATGCCCAATAACAACAGAGTAATCAGAATGGCTAGTCCATAAAGAAATGTGTTTTGTATCTTAGTCTTTTGTATGTGGATACCACTATAGATCAAAAAGACAAAAAGGATAAATGCCAAGATATAATTTGGCAGCATGTTCATATCATTTACTCATTCATTGACAAAATTGATTCCAAAAGGCAGTCCATCCACTATGCTCTTCTCTTTGATCGATATAGGGAAACATTTCTTCGTCATACCAATCCAGATTCAAAATATCATCAATGGTCTTAGGGACAAAAATATGAAAGAACTCTTTTTTAAAAGCACTGCCATATTGCAGATAATAGGAATTGACCATTTTATTGAAATTTGTTTTCTTCATATCTTGTGCTCGATAACAAAGCGCGTCTCCACTCTGTTGTAAATCAGGACTGATTTCCAGTAAGACTAGACTCAAATCACTGTCTCTATACCCGAGAATAAAGCTTCGGTATTGATAGGAAACGGTGCGTAAGACCGCAAAATTGGCACCCCGGATATCTTCTGAGTACGCATAAACAATATGATATTGTGAATCATTTTCTACTTTCGCATCAAAAATTTCTCGCATGCGTTTTTTATTTTCATCACTTTTTTCACGATCAAGCACAGTGCCTTGTGAATTCCCTCCAAATAAACTAAATAATCCCATTTTCCTCTCCTTTTTCCATGGTAAACGGATGTGTTTTTCTTAAAAAGAAAAGAGATTGCATCCGTACACAACCTCTTTTCCGTATGGATTACTGTTCTGACAGGTTTTCTTTACTCTTCGTTCATCGTATCTAAAAGACTATCGACAAATAAATCCATATCCCTTTGATCTTTTTCTTGTAATGAGCTGATAATACTTAATTCGCTATTGATAATGCTCATCTGCTTCATTTCATCATCTAGGAACTCACGAATCAATGAACCGGATTGAGGTGCCCATGAACCATTTTCGATAATACCGCAAATGCGATTCTGTAGATTCAACATAGCCAAGTGTTCCAGGAATTCTTTCATGACAGGATAAATCTGTAAGTTATACGTTACACTGGCAAACACAATGTGTGAATACTTAAAGGCTTCGGAAACCAAATAAGAAACGTGTGTTTTTGAAACATCATAAACTCGAACATTGGTCATTCCTTTTTCCACAAGCTTTGTTGCAAGCACCTGTGCTGCCGATTCTGTATTTCCATACATGGAGGCATAGACAATCAAAACACCTTTTTCCTCTGGTTCGTATGTAGCCCATTTGATATATTTTCCTAAAATATACTGAATATCTTCCGGTTTTCTCCATACCGGTCCGTGTAATGGGCAAATCACTTTGATATCTAAAGTTCCCGCCTTCTTTAACAGATGCATGACTTCCGGTCCATATTTCCCAACAATGTTAGTGAGATAGCGTCTTGCTTCATCGATCCAGTCACGATCAAAATTAACTTCATCGGCAAACAACTTTCCATCTAAAGCTTTAAAACTTCCAAAGGCATCAGCTGAAAATAGAACACCATTGCTGGTATCATAACTAACCATGGCTTCCGGCCAATGCACCATTTGGGCATCGACAAAGGCAATTGTATGCTTTCCAAAGCAGCGGCTGTCCCCTTCGGCTACCGTTTCGGTTCTTCCTTCTACATTAAAACCAAACTGATACATCATCATAATGGATTTTTCAGTAGAAATAACTTTGGCATTTGGATAGCGTAACAAAACTTCTTCCATGCTGGCAGCATGATCTGGTTCCATATGGTTAATGATCACATAATCCAAATCTCTACCGTTTAATACATGCTCCAAATTTTCCAAAAACTGACGGCAAATCGACCAGTCCACAGTATCAAATAAAACTGTTTTTTCATCTAATAAGACATAGGCGTTATAGGATACGCCATCCGGAATCGGATGAATGTTTTCAAACAATTCCAAACGATGGTCACTTCCTCCAACCCAATATAAATCATCTACAATTTTTCTTACATTATACATATATGACTCCTACTCCTCTTCGATATAGCTTTCTTTTCCTTCGCCGCATTTTGGACAAATCCAATCTTCCGGAAGCTTGTTGAATGGTGTACCCGGATCAATACCACCTTCCGGATCTCCATAAGCCTGATCATATTCATGACCACAGCCCAAACATACGTAGCGCTTGTATTCCGGTGCGCTCTTCTTAAAGAACGGACGTCTCATTTTAACCATAGGTGGAGCCGGTTTCTTTTCTCCGGTATCCAGAGCTTTGGATAACAGTGGCAAGATGACTTCTACATCACCTACGATGCCATAATCGGCATTCTTAAAGATGTGCGCTTTTGGATCCGTATTGATCGCAACGATCGTTGTCGCATCCACAATACCCTTTAAATGCTGAGAAGCCCCGGAAATACCACAGGCGATATAAAGGTTGCCGTGGAATTTTTGACCGGACATACCTACATATCGTTCTAATGGCAGATAGCGAAGACTTTCGGCAACCGGACGGCTGGAGCCGATGGCAGCTCCTGCATTTTTCGCAAGGTCTTCAATCAATTTCATATTTTCTTTAGGTCCGATACCTTTACCGGCACTGACAACACGTTCGGCATCAACGATTGGTGTATCGATCGCTATACCTTGTGTAAAATCATATCCATCTTTCTTTAAAGCCGCTACCAGCTGATCGACTTGTTCCTGTGGTGTTCCTTCAAAAATCTGATTCTTTCTTACGCCGGTAATGCCTACATTGGCTTTTAGGGCTGCACGTGCTTTTTTCTTATCTTTTTTTCGCGGCAAGATATGGGATGCGATAACGATGCGCTGAATTTCATTCGTACCCTCATAGATCGTAGTGATCTTGGCATCACGATACATACGTTCTACATCCATACCTTTCAGATATCCGGTACCGCCAAAAATCTGCACGGCATCATTCACAACTTCTAAGGCAATATCGGAAGCATACATTTTTGCCATAGCACTTTCTTTTCCATAAGGCTCATGCGCTTCTTTTAATTCGGCAGCACTATACACTAAGAATCTGGCACAGCGAATCTTGGTTGCCATATCGGCGATTTTAAAGGAAATGGCTTGTTGACTGGCGATAGGACGTCCAAACTGTACACGTTCCTTGGCATATTCAACAGCGGCTTCATAAGCTCCCTGGGCAATTCCTAATGCCTGGGCCGCAATACCGATACGACCACCATCTAATGTCATCATGGCAATCTTGAAGCCTTCGCCTTCTTTTCCCAGTAAATTTTCTTTCGGTACAAAAACATTATTAAATCGAAGCTCAGCTGTAGAAGAGGAACGGATACCTAATTTGTCATAATGATCCCCAAAGGTAAAACCATCCCATCCTTTTTCCACAATAAAGGCACTGATACCATGCGTTCCTTTATCTTTATCGGTTACCGCAAAGACAACATAGACATCGGCTTTCGGCGCATTGGTAATAAAGATCTTATTTCCATTTAAAATATAGCCATCCCCATTCCATTCGGCCGTAGTCTCTGTTCCGGAAGCATCACTACCGGCATTGGGTTCGGTCAATCCAAAGGCAGCCAGCTTTTCTCCTTTTGCCAACGGTACCAAATATTTCTTCTTTTGTTCCTCATTTCCAAAATGAGCGATCGGGAACGTTCCTAAGGATACATGCGCGGATAAAATAACGCCGGTTCCGCCATCCACTCGAGATAATTCCTCAACTGCGATCGCATAGCTCAAGACGTCTTTTCCGCCTCCGCCATATTCTGTCGGATATGGCAATCCCATAAATCCCATTTCACCAAATTTTCGAATCTGCTCTTCCGGAAATTCATTATTTTGATCTAAGCTGAAAGCTATGGGCTTAATTTCCGTTTCCGCAAATTCTCGAACAGCTTTACGAAGCTGTTCATGCTCTGAAGTTGTTGTAAAAAGCATAATTTCCTCCTTATTTACTATTTCTATTATGACACTTTTGTAAGCGATTTCAAATACTATGCCCATATTTTTTATTTTATTGATAGGTTTTTTGAACAAAAAGAAAAGTCGGATCCTTCCAGGCACTTAGTCCCGGGTAGTTTCCGACTTTAAACGATATTCAACATGTTGATAATGTACGCCATTTTCCATGATGTCATTTAAGATCTGTTTATGATACAGCGTTTTATCAAATTCAGGAAAGAACACATCAGCATCATAGCTTTGATTGATTTCCGTCAAAATCAAGCGATGACACAGGCTTAACATTTGTTTATAGATCGTGGCCCCACCAATCACAAAGATTTCTTCCTCTTTTGTTTGATAGGCATCCACAAATGCATCGATGGAAGAAAACACTTCCACTTCTTCCGGAAATTTAGCACCGGACTTCGAAATCACGATATGATGTCTTTTTGGTAACATGCCCGGTAAAGATTCAAAAGTCTTTCGCCCCATCACGATAGTATGCCCTTTTGTCTGTTCTTTGAAAAACTTTAGATCCTGGGGAAAATGCCAAATCAGTTGATTGTCTTTTCCCAACTCTCGATTTTTGCCAATGGCTGCGATTTCAGTTAATTTCATATTCTTCTCCTATTGTGCCAATGGGAAACGAATCTTTCCCATATGCTCATAGTTTTCTAAACGAATATCCTTGATATCCTTTGATGCATCAAAGGCATAGAAATCATCGATTTCCGGATTTAACCAGAGCGTAGGTGCTGGTAAGCTGCCTTTGGTTTCATAACGCTCGATCTGTTCCTTGATTCCATCAATCTGATTGACATAAATATGCGCATCTTTGATGGACCAGTCGATCGTTCCCGGCTTTAAGCCGCATACCTGCGCCAGCATGCACAATAAAACCGCATATTGTGTCACATTAAAAGGAAGTCCCAGTGGTACATCACAACTTCTTTGATGCACCCAGGCATTCAGTACGCCATCGGTAATATCCCATTCACTGGACCAGACACAACTTGGCAATACCGCTGTATCTAAGTATTCATCCTGCCATAAAGACATCACGCGGCGACGATCATTCACATCGTTTTTCAAAGAATATAATAACTTATCCATCAAGCCCATTTTCTTAACGATATAACCGTAGGCTGTTCCAATGGTATGGGCTTGGGATGGATCAAAATGCTTTAACACGGCACCGGTCTTTTCATCACACCAGTCCCCATTCTCGTTGATCTCCCATAAATCCCAGATATGCACATTTCTTTCCTGCAGCCAGCGAACATCGTTCGACTGTGCCTGATAGATCCACAACATTTCCAAGACAGCCTGACGAATGAACAACTGCTTTGTGGTCAAAATGGGAAACTCTTTTCCTACATCCAGTTGAAAGTGTGCACTGGGCACCTTGATCGTATCAATTCCTGTACGATTCTCAACTCTTTTACCATCAGTGATGATCTTTTCGCATAATTCACAATATGTCGTATCCCACATTGCCATAAAACTGTCCCTCCATCTTTATTCTAGTTCATGTTTTGTAAAAATGCTTTATAGCCTTTATAGGCTTCATAGACGTCTGCTTTGGAGCTGACTTCAAAAGGTGAATGCATATTTAATACTGGTACACCGAAATCTACGACCTGCATACCATAATTAGCTAAGATATAGGCAATCGTTCCACCACCGCCTAAATCCACTTTTCCTAATTCGACATATTGGATCTTTACATGATTTTGATCCATGATGTTTCTTAAATGCGCCATGTATTCCGCATTGGCATCGTTGCTGCCGCTTTTTCCTCGCGCTCCTACATACTTCAACAACGCAACACCACAGCCTAAATATGCCTGATTGTTTGGTGAACTGGCTTCCGGATAGTTTGGATCGTGTGCGGCGGCTACATCACTTGACAACATCGTAGAATTCTGTAAGGTGCGTTTGAGTGTTCTTTCATCTTTGTATCCCATCGCATATAAGATCTCACGAACAAAGTTTTCAAAGAATTGAGAATGCATACCGGTTGCTCCCTGCGATCCCACTTCTTCTTTATCCACCAATAAGGTCACACTGGTTCGTTTGACGCTTTCACAATCTAATTGTGCCATAAGGGAAGTATAGGCACAAACACGATCATCCTGTCCATAACCGATCACCATACTGGAATCCAGGCCACAGCTTCTAGCCGGATCGGCCGGCACAAATTCCAACTCAGCGCTGAAAAAGTCTTCTTCCTCAATGCCATATTGATTTTTTAAGATCGCCAGACAATTTTTCTTAATAGCCTCTTTCTCTTCATCTGCTACCGGAATGTTGCCAAATGTCACATTCAAGTTTTCTCCCGGAATCACATTGGATGCATTTTCTTTCATACGCTCCTGGCTTAAATGGATCAATAGATCGCTGACTACGAATACCGGATCGTTTTCTTTGGTTCCGATGGAAATTTCTTTGGTCGTTCCATCTTTTAAACAGACTACACCCATCAATGCCAAAGGTACGGTTACCCACTGATACTTTTTAATGCCTCCATAGTAATGAAGATCTAATAAAGCCAACCCTCCATCTTCATATAATGGATTTGGCTTTACATCCAGTCTAGGTGAGTCCACATGAGCTCCTAAGATGTTCAATCCCTTTTCCAATGGATCGGTTCCGATATTCATTAAAGCCATAGACTTATTCATCATATTCACATATACTTTGTCACCCGGCTTTAGCTCTTTCTGGTTTTCAATGACATCCTGAATATCCTGATAGCCCTTTGCCTTGGCTAAGGCAATGGCCTCGGAAATAAACAATCGTTCGGTTTTTGCCTTAGAAATCATCTTCATATACTGCTCGTTAAAAGAAAAAACATTTTGTTTTTCATTTTCATCGTACTGCAGCCACGCGCTTTTCATTTACATTCCTCCAATCTTTGAAATAGTTTCTTTGAATATTCTACTTTCTCTTCCAATGTATTTTTGATTTCTACTTTCCCCGTTTTTTTATTCGATAAAAGCTGCTTTTGTCCCAGCAGATCCTTTAAGTGCGCTGCAGTTCCTTCATTGCCGTCCACGATTTGAACCGAATCAGGCAATAATTGACGCAACGTTTTTTTATAGAAGATGAAGTGTGTGCACCCTAGAACAATACTGTCTAAAGATTCACCCTGATCCTTTTGGATATAGAAGTTTAATGTATCCTTTACTTTTTTTGTATCACCTAATTGATCTTTTTCTACCAGTTCTACCAGATCGGGACAAGGGATACGATCAATCTGATGCTCTTGATCAAAGCGATGCATCAAATTGGCAAATTTTTCTTCTTTTAAGGTAAATGAAGTTGCCCAAACTGCGATCCGTTGTTTTTCACCTAAAGAACAGGCAACCTTTAAGGCAGGCTCCATACCAATGATATCGATTGGATACTTCTCTCGCAACAAAGGCACACATGCACTGGTTGCGGTATTACAGGCAATCACGATAGCCTTGCATCCTAATTCCATAAATGCATCACAAATTTTTAGGCAGCGTTCGGTAATCTCTTCCTTTGTCTTTATCCCATAAGGATTGTATTTTGAATCTCCTATATAGATCAAATCTTCACCCGGCATCATCTGGTGTATTGTATGTAGTACACTGATACCGCCTAAACCTGAATCAAAAATACCAATTGGACTTTCTGCTTGCATTTCAGATTCCTCCATGCGCAAAATTATACCATAAAATAAAAAGAACGCTGTATGAAAAGCATTCTATCTTCACTATATATAAGAAATATAAGAAAAGAACTCCAATGAGATCCATCACCTTCTATTTTTTCTTTTTCTTTGGTATCTCTTGAAGTTCTTTTTCCTTTCCATTGTCCTTTTTTCTCTTCACCCTTTTTCTCAGGATGTCTTCTTTGTTTTACTATTTTTCTTTACCATAAGGACCAATGGATTTTCTATGTAACTTAGATCCTATTTCTAAGTTATCATCCCTTTGTTCACTTGTAGTATAACACGCCAACTTTCAAAGAAAATAGAACTGGAAAACTCTGTTGGTTTTCTGTCCAAATCGGAATAAAAATCATTTAAGACTGACTTTCTTCCAATTTTTCCTTCAGTTTATCAAACATCGCATTCGTCTTTTTTGTATCTTCCTGATTAAAAACCACATAGCCATCTTTTGTATTAATAATGATCACATTGGTATTGTTTGTATAGGCATATAGGTCATAATTTCCCAACGTATCGTTTCGAAATTCTCCTGAGGAAATTTTTGAATTGCCGACACCAAATGACCGATTTCCAAATGAGAAATCCTCTTTTTGCGCAACCGATTTGATATTTTTATATTCTATCGTTTTAGAGGGTGTCAATGTGGCAGACAGATGAATATCCTTCTCGTTCATTTCAACATCAATACTGCCCATAAACATCACAAAAGCACTGCATATCAGAACAACAATTGTAAGAATCGTTGAACCTTTCAACAGTGGTTTTGCCGCTTTCTTCGTTGAAGTTGATGTTTTTAGAAAGCCCTGATAACTGGCATAACGATCCAATCCGATCTTTTGGACAAGAACTGCGATCAAGGCACCCATCGCCAAAAGAGGCAGTGTAGATGGATACAAACCAGCTAATACAAAAGAAAATCCCAATATCAGCATGCTAAGGCCAGTAATTTGTCGGGCATTGCTTACATCATATTCTTTTTCAAAATCTTCTATGGATCGATAGCGTAAAAATAAGAAGTCGGCTTTTTTTAAGAAACAAAGGCAGCCTAAAACCAAAAGGATACCACCAACGATAAAATAGAACATACCTAAAATCCTCCTAATTATATTTCGTGTTTTGCCTTTACCATTTGATGACAAAATATGCCCATGATCACAAGGATAAAAATAATGGCAGCCGGCAGGATCCATCCAGTCGGCAATGGTTTTTGTAGATAAAGCTGCAAGTAATAATACACACCACAAAACTGCACGAGGCCATTGATGGAATCGATACAACGCTTTAAGGCACGATTGATGATAGACGCATTATGTTCTGTGACCATTATCGCCCATTCATAACGAAAGAATCGAACAGGATCTCCTGATTTATATTGGGGATGATAGCGCCAACAACATAAATAGAAGATGGTAAACAAGATCAAGGGCCATCCGCACTGCCATACATTTCCCTGATTCCTTGCTGCATCGACACCAATAAAATAAAACTGCACGGTTTCATTTGCATAGCATAAAACCGAAGCGATAAATAATAAGAAACTGATTACCAAGAATCCTAAAGGAAACCACTGTCCCCAGTTTTTAGTCATACCTTTTCCTTCTTTCATCACTTCATGTAGAAACCACCCAGCTTCATATCAGTATCAAAGCTGATCGTAAAGGTGACAGGTTGATTTGAATAAGTCACTAACACTTCACAAACGGCATAATCCCCCTGCAGCTTGGAATCAATCTCTGCACTATAGTAGCGAGATATCTCCTGAAAAGAACCGGCATGTAACGATTCCCAGTTTTCTTTTAATTCAGCCGTAGACAATGCTTCCTGCATCTTTGCATTCGATAAATCATAGATCGCATCAAAATCTGCGTTATTCATACTTTCAATGACTCTTTGTGCCTGTTGATAGACAACCTCTTCATCAAAATGTTGAGAATCCTTTAACGATATTTGTTGCGGCGCCAACAAATGAGTCAATACCACACCGATCACGATCACACCGACAACACCGGAAAGAATACCGATAATCAAACCTTTATCACTCTTTTTGGAAGGCAGGTCCATATTTTCACTGAGCTCTTGGGCCATTTCTTGGGCAGGACCCCAACGTTTTAAAACCTCGTCCCAAGATTCACCGGCTTCAATTGCGACATCAATATCCGATAGTAAATCTTGTTGGATGCGTTTCTTTTCCAAACGTGAAGCGTTTAAATGACGTGTAACTTGTCTAACATATTGTTCTTTATTCATCCTTTGAATCCTCCAATATCTTTGATACTTCCAAAGAAAAAACTGTCCATAAATCGATGAGTTCTTTTAATGTCTGTTTTCCTTTTTCTGTGATCTTATAAAACTTTTTTGGCACATCTTTTGAATCGGAATGATTCCAAAAACTTGTCAGACAGCCTTCATCTTCCAAACGATACAAAA
Organism: Erysipelotrichaceae bacterium; assembly: GCA_902399855.1. Lineage (GTDB taxonomy): Bacteria > Bacillota_I > Bacilli_A > Erysipelotrichales > Erysipelotrichaceae > Faecalicoccus. Next base: position 12,333 of record CABOGK010000001.1, on the reverse strand, counting down.
TAGGATAGAGCGTTCCTTCCTTTAAAAGAAACATCGAATTGCTGTAATCTTTGAGTGTCTGAATAATCTGGTAGCCATACATCGTTTGTTGATCTAAAAGCTTTAAGACCAGAATTTCTAAAACACCTTTTTTTAACTGTCTTTCATATTTCGAATTCATGAAACCACCTATTTAGTATTACTAAATATGTAATAATACAAAAGACATTAAGAAGATATTAAAAAATTGACTTTTATTCCTTTTACACAGAAAAAAAACTGTATCCTCACCATACAGTGAGAATACAGTCATAAGCGACTAGGCTTCCGTTTCGTCGTAGACTTCTACCAGTTTTTTCATACGGCGATACTGGTGTAGCGCATAACGCTTGTTTTCTTCAAACAGTTTTTCGGCATGTTCCGGATTTGATTTTTTCAAAGAAGCATAACGAACTTCTCCCATTAAGAAATCATGGAACTTATCCATATCCGGCTCTTTACTGTCAATCACCAGCTTTTTGCCCTGCACCGATGGATTATAACGGAAGTTGATCCAGTAACCACATTCGACCGCCAGCTTTTCTTCCGTCTGTGATTTGCCCATTCCATTTTTGATTCCATGCTCAATACATGGCGCATACGCAATGATCAAAGATGGTCCCGGATAGCTTTCAGCTTCCCGAATGGCCTTTAATGTCTGGTTAAAGTCAGCACCCATCGAAATTTGAGCAACATATACATTTCCATAACTCATGGCGATTGCTGCCAGGTCTTTTTTGTTTACGTTTTTTCCGGCAGCTGCAAACTTAGCCGTTGCCCCAATATTGGTTGCTTTGGAAGACTGCCCACCGGTATTGGAATACACTTCGGTATCAAAGACAAAGATATTGACATCTTCTCCGGAGGCTATCACATGATCCAATCCACCAAAGCCGATATCATAAGCCCATCCGTCACCGCCAAAGATCCATTGTGATTTTTTGGATAAAGAATCTTTGCCGCGTAATATTTCCTGCACATCCTCATTTTTATCTTTCAGTTTTTCTAGTGCAGAGATCAAATTGATCGTAGCTTTTCCATTCGCCGCTCCATCATGGAATGTTTCTAAATACGCTTTACCGGCTGCCTGAACATCCGCATCACTCTGTGTCGAAAGAACACTTTGTACTTTAGAAGCTAAGCGTTTACGTGTTGCCGATTGTGCCAGATACATACCATAACCAAATTCCGCATTATCTTCAAATAACGAGTTTGACCATGCCGGCCCCTGTCCTTTGGCATTTTTAGTATATGGCGTTGATGGTGCCGAATGTCCCCAAATGGATGAACAGCCGGTCGCATTGGCAATATACATACGATCTCCAAATAACTGGGTGATAAGTTTCGCATACGGCGTTTCTCCACAACCGGCACAGGCACCGGAGAACTCCAACAATGGTTGTTTGAACTGACTTCCGCGAAGTGTAGATTCCTTTACTTTCTCCAACACATTTTCTTTGATCGGTAGCTCTCTGGCATAATCAAAGAAAGCCTGGCGACCTTCATTTTTCGACATACTTTCCATTACAAGCGCTTTTTCACCGTTCTTGCCCGGACAGACATTGGCACAAGAGCTGCAGCCGGTACAATCCAATGCCGATACGGCAATCATGAATTTCATTTCCGGTACACCATTTAAGTCAACAACTTCCATGCCTTTCGGTCCTCTTTCGGCCTCTTCTTTTGTAAGGGCAAACGGGCGAATGACCCCATGTGGACAGACAAAGGCACAGCGGTTACACTGAATACATTTATCTGGCTGCCAAATCGGCATATTGACCGCAATTCCACGTTTTTCGAACTGTGAAGTTCCTGCCGGAGCCGAACCATCGGCATATTCTAAAAAGGTGGAAACCGGCAAGAGATTTCCCTTCTGCGCATTGACTACCTTTTGGATCTTTTCGACATAATCTACCGTTTTGGCATCTCTTGTACCTTTTAGCTCATAAGTCTTAAACTCTTCATATTCCGCATCTTTCCAATGCTCCGGTACCTTCACTTCGACAAACTGTTTTGCTCCGGCATCAATACCGGCATAGTTCATCTGTACAATCGCATCCCCTTTTTTAGAGTATGCTTTTTTAGCGGCTTCTTTCATCAAAGAAATGGCTTTCTCTTCCGGAATGATACCGGTAATCGTAAAGAAGGCAGCCTGTAAGATCGTATTGATGCGTCCACCTAAGCCAATCTCATGACCGATACGTGTTCCATTGATCGTATAGAAATGAATATCATGGTTGGCAATATAGGCTTTAACCTGACCCGGTAAACGCTCTTCGAGATCTTTTTCATTCCATGGACAGTTTAACAAGAAGCTACCGCCATCCACCAAATCCTGAACAATATCAAATTTATTGATATAGGAAGGATTATGACAAGCGACAAAGTTGGCCTTTGTGACCATATACGGTGCTTTGATCGGATGTTTTCCAAAGCGAAGATGCGATACCGTGACGCCACCTGACTTTTTCGAATCATATTCAAAATAGGCCTGTGCAAACAGCTCTGTGTTATCCCCAATGATCTTAATAGAGTTCTTGTTGGCACCAACCGTTCCGTCGGATCCAAGTCCCCAGAATTTACAGCTGATGGTTCCTTCAGGAAGTACGTTAATTGCTTCCCCTCTGTCCAAAGAGAGATGTGTCACATCATCGATAATACCAACGGTAAATACCGGTTTATTCGTATTATGGAACACACTGACAATGTCAGCCGGTGTCGTATCTTTGGATCCTAATCCATAACGTCCGGAGTGAATTTGAATGTGTTCAAACGGTGTGTTCTGCACGGCTGCCAATACATCCAAATACAATGGTTCTCCCAAAGATCCCGGTTCTTTGGTACGGCTTAATACGTTAATGTATTCAACGGTTTTTGGCAACTCATTGACCATGGATTTGGCATCAAACGGGCGATATAATCGCACCTTGACAAGACCGACTTTCTCACCTTTTTGATTCAAATAATCCACTGTTTCTTCAATCGTATCGCAAACCGATCCCATAGCCACGATGACGGATGTCGCATCCTTGGCACCATAGTAGTTGAATAATTTATAATTTGTACCAATCTTTTCATTGATTCGATCCATATATCCCTGCACGATCTCCGGCATCTTTTCATAATACGGATTGCTGGCTTCACGGTTTTGGAAGAAGATATCCGGTGTTTGTGAAGAACCTCTTGACTCCGGATGATTCGGATTTAAAGCTTTCTGACGGAAAGTCTCTAACGCCTCCATATCCATCATCTCTTTTAGATCTTCATAATCCCATACTTCGATCTTCTGGATTTCGTGAGATGTTCGAAAACCATCAAAGAAATTAATAAATGGCAGACTTCCTTTTAAAGCTGCCAAATGGGCAACCGGTGTAAGATCCATCACTTCCTGTACGTTGGATGCCGCAAGCATGGCAGCTCCGGTCTGGCGACACGCATAAATATCAGAATGATCTCCGAAAATCGATAAGGCATGACTTGCCACCGCACGAGATGCGACATCAAAGACCGCCGGAAGCTGTTCACCGGCAATTTTATAAATATTGGGGATCATCAACAATAAACCTTGTGAGGCAGTATACGTAGTTGAAAGAGCCCCGGCGCTCAATGATCCGTGCAGGGCACCGGCTGCACCGGCTTCTGACTGCATTTCCACCAGCTGCACTTCCTGACCGAAGATGTTCTTCTGGCCTTTGGCTGACCAGGCATCCGTGTGTTCGGCCATCGGTGTGGAAGGTGTAATCGGATAAATGGCAGCCACTTCTGTATAAGCATAGGAAACATAAGCCGCTGCCTGGTTTCCATCCATTGACTGTTGTTTTCTAACCATGATTTTCCTCCTTAAAAAACAGTTTTTCTGCTAAAACACTTTCATATGCTGCAGTTTCTTCTATTTAAATACTATAGAAAGAATATCTGCCAATCTAAACTCTGGTTCGATCACATCACCTCTTGTTATACATATCCTACTAACATACTATGTATTTATTCTCATACTACCATACAACCCGAAAGATGAACAGAAATTCGCTTTCACATCTGTCTTTTGTACAAAAAAAAGCAGATGCTGACCTCTTTGACCATCACATCTGCTTTATACGTTTCAAAACTGTTTTGTCTTTTAGAGTTTTCCAACCAGATCGATACCCGGCTTTAATGTATCGGCTCCCGGTTTCCAGTTGGCCGGACACACTTCTCCATGTTCAGCCGCAAATTTGGCAGCCTGTACTTTACGAAGCAGTTCTTTAGCGCTTCGTCCGATTCCATTATCATGGATCTCATACGCCTTGATCACACCTTCTGGATCGATCACAAAACTTCCGCGCAAAGCTAATCCTTCTTCTTCAATCATGACACCAAAATCTCTGGCCAGTTTTCCTGTTGGATCTCCTAACATCGGATATTCGACTTTAGAAATTCGGTCACTGGCATCATGCCATGCCTTATGAACAAAGTGTGTATCACAAGAAACCGAATACACTTCACATCCTTCTTTTTTGAATTCTTCATACGTATTCTGCAGATCTTCCAACTCCGTTGGACACACAAACGTAAAATCAGCAGGATAGAAGACAACCACCGACCAGTGGCCTAAAAGATCTTTATCCGTAACCGTGATGAAGCGCTCATTCTGATACGCTTCTACACGAAACTCTGAAACATTTTTTCCTATTAATGACATAGTTTTTACCTCCTAAGTAAGTACATTCTAACTTAAGAGTTAGCTATGTGCAACTCAAACGCTCTCTGCTTTATTCCTGCTTGAAATGACGCTTTGATTCGTCAATATCCAAGCCTAACGTACCACCTGGATTCATCAGATTCTCCGGATCAAAATATTGTTTTAAAGCCTTGATAATACCATATTCTTTATCCCCAATCTGACTTTGAAGCCATGGGCCGAACATCTTGCCGATTCCATGATGATGACTCATGGTCGCTCCGGCATTTAAGATCGCATCTAAGATGCTGGAATGATATCGTCTAAATTCTTCTTTATCGCTCATGCGCGTAATAAAGATGAAATACAAATTTGCTCCCTGTGGATAACAATGTGACATATGGGTTGTGACTACCGTATTCGGTAATTTATGACAGACTTCACGGACATCACGATGAACCTGTGCCATATTACTCCATTTCACCGTACATTCCAAAGTATCTGTAATGATGCCAAAGTCCATCATCGTATCACGCAAATACGGATCATTAAATCGTCCCTTCTCCCAGTTCTTTGTGACATATCCGGTTAGACTTAGACCGCCAAATTTCTTGGAAATCTCTTTAATCTTATGCGCAACATTGGCACTGTATCCTTTTTCACCATCTGTAAAGCCTAAAAACAGACAGCGTTCATTCTCTTTGAAGCCTTTCATCTCCAGTAAGTTTTGCAGAGGTGTATCATCGACATTATAAAGTTTCAACATCAAAGATGTCTCTTCCGCATCTGATAAGCGGAATACGCTCGACTTCCCGGCTTCACACTGCATCATCTCTCGGGCCGCATTCATGGCTGTATTCCAATCTTTGAACATATAGGAGAATCGCTTTCTGTTTTCCGGCATATAGCGGAATATTTTTAAAGTCACTTCGGTCAATACACCAAAGGCGCCTTCGCTACCCATCATGATCTGATTCAGATTTGGACCCGTAGCTTCCTGTGGATAGGTGGAAGTATGAATCACACCGATCGGGGTAGCATACTTTTGTCCCATTACGAGATCGGTAATACAGCCATAATACGTACTGTTTTGTCCGGCACCACGGGTCACGACCCATCCGCCGACACTGCTGTATTCAAACGACTGTGGGAAATGGCCGCACGTATAGGCACGCTTGGCTCCAAATTGTTTTACGGCATCATTCAACAAGCTTTCCAGCCTAGGTCCACTCATACCAGATTGCACCGTGATGGTCTGGTCCACTTCATTAAATTCAATGACATGTTGAAAGTTTCTTCGCATATCCAAAGAAATACCGCCTTTGGTCGGTTCTACACCCATAGTTACACTACTTCCTCCGCCATAGACATAAAGTGGAATCTTATGGCGTACGGAAAAATCCACAACAGCTTCTACTTCTCTGGAAGTGGATGGATATACAACGACATCCGGCAAACTGTCTACCTGTTTTTCACGAAGTCTTAACGTATCGTATGCCGTTTTTCCATAGGCCACGCTTAAACGATCGTAATCATCAATGCTCACATGGTCTTTGCCGCAAATTTTAATCAGTTCCTCGATCAATGCAGGATCCAACTGACTCTTTGGCAAATCTTTGACTTCGTCTTCTCCCAGATTCAGGGCATATTGGCGGAAATCCGCATCAGTCATCTTAAAAATATCTTTCATCGTCTTATACAACGATTCTTTTGGATATTTCACAAATTCTGGATCACCCCAGCGAAAAATGGATCGATAAGAGCGCTTCGGCGCTGCCTCTTTTACCCAGTTCGGTTCAAAATCTTTATATGGTTTCATGTCTATCTTTCCCTTCTTTTTACCAAATTTGATAATTTACGATATAACGGCACCAAGGATGGATAAATCTTTCGATAAATTTGGGTATACAAATCGTGATAAATACGATGATTTTCCATGTCGGGAGTAAAGCTGTCCTTGATATGAACCATAGAAGAAATTGCTTCCTGGTAGCTTTGAAAAAACCCTAGCTTGGTAAAGCCGGCAATACTGGCCCCTATTCCGGTCGCTTCATGTGTCTGAATGCGAATGACCTTCACACCGAAAATATCCGCTGTGATTTGACAGATTTCATCCGATTGTGATCCACCGCCGGATACAAAGACTTCTTCAATCGGTACTCCGGTTCGCTCCTGCATATGGATCATACCATCATAAAGCGCATAGCCAATTCCTTCAATAATGGCACGATACAAGTGAATTCTTGTATGTGCATCATGAAAACCAATCATACTTCCCTTGGCATCGGGATTGATTACACCAGGTGTCCAAAAAGGTTGGAGGATCAATCCTTCACTGCCACAGGGTATATTTTTTAATTGTTCATTTAATAAGTCTTCCGGTGCAATTCCCATTTCCTGGGCCAGCTGCACCTCCTTGGCCGCAAACTCTTTTTTAAACCACGAGATCAGCCAATACCCTCTAAAGATTTCAATTTCCGGATTGTAGTAACCATCCAGTACAGATGGATAGGAAGGCAAAAACTTTTCCGGTGTGACATATTTATTGAGAGTGAATTGAATGGTAGCCGTTGTTCCAAACGAAAGAGAAGCCTGATAAGGATGAATAGCTGAAACACCTAACGTTTCACACCCCTTATCACTTCCGGTTGCCACCAATGGCAATCCCTCGGGAATTCCTGTTTCTAAGCTTGCCTGCTCGGTAATCGTACCCAAAACACTTTCTGTGACCAAATCGACCAGCTTTTCTCTTGGGATATCGCACATATAACGCTTGATATCTCTATCCTTCTGCCACGTCTGTCGTTTATAATCAAATGGAAGATGTCCGATCATATTACTTGGCGTATCAACCAAATTACCGGTCAGTAGATAATGTAGAAAGCTGGGCAGGAAGACAACTTTGGTACATCGTGCATAGCTGTCCTTTTCGTTTTCAATGAGCCAGTTAATATGAGAGGCACAGTATTGCTGCTCCAAAATCTTGCGCATGTGAACCACAGAGCTTGCCTTTAATACCCATCCCGGAATACGTGAAGTATCATCGGCCAGCCGATGATCCAGCCATAAGATGGCATCACGAATCGGCTTTTTATTTTCATCTAAAAGAATGATCGTATCCCGGATACAGGCTAAAGTCACTCCTGCACATTCCTGAAGACAATGTGTATCTTGTTTATAGAGCTGATCCATTAAAATCCGCATGGTCCTGTAATACATCATCGGATCGACATCAGCGTATCCCGGCTGGATACTGACATAAGGCTTTGGATATTTATATTGCGCATAATATAAGATTTCCCCCTGTCGATTGACAACCATGGCTCGCATGCTTTGCGTACCTAAATCAAAGGTCAATATCGTAGGATCTGCCATAGTCTTATCCATTCCTGAATGATGTAGTCAAAATAACATCCACACCCAGATCACAGACATTTTGAATGACCGGTTGTCCGACATCCAGGTCATGATCCAGCACAACACTCTGAATCTGGTCCATCACATCGAAAATTTTGGATTTAGGAATCTCCTGACTGACTTTAACACTGACAACCGGCTGTACGGAAGATGTGGTTTTTACAGTGGATGAAATGGTTCGCATAGGACAAGTCATCTCCGCCCTGGCAAACGCTTCTCCCCTGGGGCACAAATTACCCGTCACTTTAATTTCTTCTTTGGATGAATCAATTTTTAAGTGACATCCATTGGGACATACAATGCAAATCATCTCTTTCATAGTAACTCCTCCATTTTTACAGAAATCTTTTTAGCCCCTTTAAAAAGATCTTGTTTCAACTCTAAAAATTCCATTTCCGGTGGTTTCACATGATGGAATACCTTGGTATAGACTATCTGATCATTCACAATCAAAGAAAACTTTGCCTTTTTCATTTCCCGATTCACTCTAAAATAACAAGCAATCGGATCCTCTTGCAAAGGATAACGAATCCTTTGCGGAATGAAGTATCCAAAATTCCCCTCTACCTGAATCGGCTGATCATAATGTTTTTTATTTTCATACTGTGCTGCATAAGTACCGGCTTTTTCCGCACAATACGAAACATGATCCACCAGATCATTGACATGCAGTGCATTCCCACAGATAAAACAACCTTCTTTTTCTGTCATGAAGTATTGATCTACAAAAGGGCCTTTGGTTTTTGGATCCAAAGAAATCGATAACGATTCTGCCAATTCATTTTCCGGAATCAAGCCAACAGAAAGAATCAAGGCATCGCAATCGACGCGAAAAGACGTTCCCGGAATCGGATGCATGTTTTCATCCACCTTTGAAATTTCAACACCTTCCAATCTGGAATCTCCGTACACTTTTGTCACGGTGTGGGAAAGATGCAATGGAATATTGTAATCTTCCAGACATTGAAGCAAGTTTCTTGTCAAACCGCTGGGAGTCGGCTTTGCTTCATAGACTCCCAATACCTGGGCACCTTCCAGACTCAACCGCCTTGCCATGATCAGTCCGATATCACCACTTCCTAAAATTACACATCGCCTGGTTGGCAACATACCTAGAATATTCATAAAATATTGTGCGCTGCCGGCTGTATAAACCCCCGATGGCCGCTGTCCGTGAATGAAGACCTGACGACTTGTTCTTTCACGGCAGCCGGTAGAAAGTACAAGACTTTTGCAGCTATAGCGCGCAACACCATCGGCATTGACCACATCCAGACAATAACCTTCCTTTTCTTTGGCAATATGAAGCACGGTTGTCGATAAAAGAACATCAATGGATAAGGCGTCCAATTCATCGATGAATCGCTTCGCATATTCCGGACCTGTTAAACGTTCCTTAAAACGATCCAGACCAAACCCATCATGAATACATTGTTTTAAGATACCTCCCAACTTAGATTCTCTTTCAATCAAAAGGACACTGACACCTTGTTTATGAGCACTGATTGCAGCGGCAAGCCCTGCCGGCCCTCCACCAATCACAATAGTATGTACGTGTTTCAATGGGATGCGCCTCCTTTTTTACTCTTATAAACCAGATTCGAGCCATCAGTCGATTTTATCACTTCTTCCAAAGGAATCTGATATTCATCACTGATCATTTTTGCGACAAGGGGAGCGCAAAAGCCACCCTGACAACGCCCCATACCCGGTCTGCATCTTCTTTTTACGGCATCCAGAGTGTGAACCTTTAAAGGCGATCGCAAAGCATCCAAAATTTCCCCTTTACTGATTTCTTCACAGCGACAGACCATAATACCATAATCCGGATTTTTCCCGACCAGATCATTGCGTTCCTGCAGTGACATGGTTCTAAGCATAGGGATTCCTTTCCGAATCGGATCAAACGCTTTATTCTCTTTTACTTCCTGATAGATACGTAATCGTTCTACCACGGCATGACTAACATCCACGGCAACGGCCGGTGCCGTAGTAAGACCCGGTGATTGAATACCTGCCACATGATAAAGATTCTTTGTATGATGTCCCCATTCCAAAATGTAATCTTCTTCAAATGTGGCCGCACGAATGCCGGTGTAATACGCAATCACATCTTTTTTTGCGAGTTTCGGACACGTTCTAGACTGGCGTGCAATAATGGCATCAATATCTTTGGGATAGGTTGAAAAATCTTCTTTTTCGTATGTTTCCTGTGCGTTCGGTCCCACTAAGATCGTGTCTTCGACCGTTCGCATAATGCCACCACCTTTCGTATGTTGATTGGCTTGTTGTCCCAACGTTTTCGTAGATACGATCGATTTTGTCAGAAAGTTTGCCTTTTTATCCAGAATCAAATCCGTTCCTCGCCGTGGATGAATCGAATAGAAACGATCCTTTGCCATACGCGCAATATCTTCGGCAAAAACTCCGGCGCAATTTATAACGATCTTAGGATAGATCGTCCCTTGGTTCGTTTGAATGGATACGATTTTTCCCTTCTGAACCTCCATACCCAGAACAGCTGTATTCAATGCGATTTCAGCACCATTCATCACGGCGTTTTCCGCATATGCAATCGTTAATCCATATGGAGAGACACACCCGGCACTCGGATTGTAGAGAACAAACTGAATGTCTTTGGAAAGATTTGGCTCTCGTTTAAATGCCTCTTTGGCACTGATGACTCTAGTATCATCCACACCACATTCCACTCTCCTTTGAAGTGCAAAAGCCTCTACGACCGGTCTTAACCAGGCCTGTGTAAAACCAACATATTGTCCTCTGCGATAAAAGGGAACATCCAATTCTTTACAAATCCTGTCATACATACGGTTGCCTCTTACCACGTATTTCTGTTTCAAGCTTCCTTTTGGCAAGTCAACACCAGGATGAACTTCACCATCATTCTTACTGGAAGCATGCATCGCAACATCGTTCTCTTTGTCCAACAATAAAATAGACAAATCAAAGCGAGCCAACTCTCTTGCGATACTGGCACCCGAAATACCCGCACCGATAATCACAACATCATAATGTTTCTGATCATATTGTTGACTCGTTTTGTGCGGAACAATCATTTGCTTCGGTTCATGATTTAAAAACTTTATATCATTGACCACATGATACGGTGAATTTTTCGTAACACACCTTTGACAAACATCCACGATCTGATTCCAATCTTCACTAAACCCCTTTACCACAATGGAATCTTCCGTAACCTGAACTGAAAACTGACCAGGATACAATTTATACAACATCCTGTTCAGCTTCTTCTCCAATGAATGTGCATTCATAGAACAGTCCTACCTTTCTTTATATGCAGCACTTTAAGTAAGCGCTTACATCAACGGTTAAAAAAATATGATATCTGCTAATCCCCTATATGATTACTATGTATAGTTCTATTATATGCTTTTTGACTCTATATCTCAACAAGTCACAAAAGAAAAAAGTCAGTTTCTCACTGACTCTTTCTATCATCGCTTCTGTCTTTTTTGAATAATCATTAACCCACATAATAGAGCTAAAGATACGCTCGCAATACCGCTGAATACGGCTGCATAAGTTCCTGTAGATGTCTTCGTTCCTTTGGAGCCTTTTGCTTCTTTGCCTGATTCTTTATTTGTATTTTTTTCCTGTGTGGATGTATTTCCTTTGCCGTTTGATGGATTATTGTTGTCTTTTTCCGGCTGCGAAGATTGATTATTTGTATTTTCCTTTACCGTCACCGTAATCGTCTTGGTGCTGGAGGCTCCTTTGGAATCCGTTACCAGGTAGGTAATCGTATACGTTCCCGCCTGGGTCGTCTTTCCGCTTTCATCCATTGGTACTTTGTTTTCCAAAATCTGGATATTACCTGTTACATCTCCATCCTCTGCATCCGTTGCCGTAACATCTCTCATCACTTCAAGACTATCCCCTACTGTCAAAGTTTTATCTTCGGCTTCAATCGTTGGAATCCGGTTCAGTTCTTCCATTTTCGGATTTACCGTCACTGTAATGGTCTTCGTACTAGATGCTCCCTGAGAATCCGTTACCTGATAAGTAATCGTATAGGATCCAACTTCTGTTGTATTTCCATTTTCATCGGTTGGTACCGTATTATCGATGACCTTGACTGAACCTGTAAGTTCTCCGTCTTCATCATCCATGGCACTGACATTGTTGAATACGTTCAGCGTATCCCCTACTGTCAATACCTGATCATCCGCCGTGATACGCGGAATATGGTTGAGTTC